>JALIBN010000019.1:0-197621 GCA_030576275.1 Pseudomonadota bacterium
TAACTGCCGGGGCTTTTTTGTTTAAATTTTTGTAATCTTAAATCTTAAATCTTAACGATTGCAGATGTACATTGTTACTTCAAAGCCGAAACGCATATCTGAATATTCTGGTTTAGTCCACATAGTGATCACCTTGTCTGTTGTTTAATTTAATGTTTATTACGACTTACATAATACGTATCAGTTACAAATAAAAGTATCGGGGATTTGCTTGATTGCGCTCAGGATTTTTCTGAGGTTAACTCTCGCTTGGTTACTGCCTATAAATGAGGGCTAGGGCCCATAATTCCCTGCCATCTTTTAAGTTAAGCGCAATATTTCAAATGGTTGGCGATGCTTGGTTGTTAAGCAAAAGCTGTTGGAAGGGCTACCCATAAAAAGGCTAACACGATAATAGCGACTGTACACTGGGAGTTTAGCTTTTTAATGTAAGCCGTTTTCGAAATTAAACTTAGGTCTATTGTGGCAAGGAGAGCTAGGTAGTATAACTAAAAATTCACATTTATGATTCACAGTGGTATGTTTTAAATCATTAAAAGCAATGACTTGAAGGTTATTTTTCCACACAAAACCTATGTACAAGAGTGTGGTTGTTCAGAGAAGTGTAGAGAGAGCGATGAACAGGATGTACATCAGTTTTACTGAAACTAATGGTGACCAAAGAGTCTTGATTTGGGGGTACATTATGAGAAACATTATTCCTACATGCTCATTAGTCTTTGCATGCAATACTTATGCTACAGACCTAGAAAAAGTAGATATCGAAAAATGTTCTTATTTGGATGGGATCGCAAGAGAAACTCAGGTGATAAGAAGTGCCACTGGGGACTCTTTTGATGAGTTTAAGTTACACACTGACTAGATATACAATAAAGGATAGGGCTATAGTATCCTGCTTGGTGTTGTTTGGGAGGTTTACGCTAGTGTAGATTTAAGAGAAGCCCCATCAGATGTTTTTAATTCTCTATTCGACTACTGCATTAACCAGACTATGCTAAAGAGGAAACAACAAGAGCAAGAAGCCGTATAGTTGCAGTTGGTGATAAAATGAAAAATATAAAAGAGTACAAATAGTAAGCGTTCACTCTATATTTTAGTATCTGTTTCGCAAAAGACGCTATATTTAAGTGATGGCTCTAGGCATCTTTCTGATTTTTAGTTGATTAATCGTAGGTCACCAACCCTCATAATAAATCACCTTCATTCCGAGCCTGAAGACAGTACCTCTTCCTAAGGAAAGGTTGCACCTTCTAATTGCATCAAGTGAATAATTATTTTAGAGCCGTATTGTTCGAATAAATTAAACAACCTTAATTTTTATAGGATGATCGGTAGCTTAGTTTCAGAAATTTAAATAGCCAAAGTACTAAAAAACCCTTAAGATTGCCTACTTCAATGGTGATTCGCACTGGTCTCCTCGCGACGATATGTTGGTCAGCCCGTCAGACCCGGAAGGGAGCAGCGGAGCCTTCGGACTCGAGCGCCGAGATTTGGCTGGTGTGAGTCATCGCCCAATATCCTTTGCTAAGACTTAATTAACTCAGCTGAAAGCGGTGAATTAAGTTTGATGCGATTCGACACTAGGTATCAAACCATCATATGAGTTATTTGGTTCTCGCTCGAAAATGGCGGCCTAAAAAGTTTTCTGAAGTCGTTGGGCAGCAACATGTCCTTCGCGCTCTCATTAATGGTCTGGATCAAGACCGTTTGCACCATGCCTTTTTATTTGCTGGTACCCGCGGTGTAGGCAAAACAACTCTTGCGCGTATTTTGGCCAAATCACTCAATTGTGAGCAAGGCGTCAGTTCTACGCCATGTGGTGAATGTCAAAGTTGCCAAGAAGTTGATGCCGGTCGATTTGTTGACTTGATTGAGGTCGACGCCGCCTCACGTACCAAAGTCGATGATACCCGTGAGTTGTTGGATAATGTGCAATATGCGCCTAGTCGTGGTCGCTATAAAGTCTATTTGATCGATGAAGTTCATATGCTTTCAACAAGCAGTTTTAATGCTTTACTGAAAACATTAGAAGAGCCGCCACCGCACGTTAAGTTTTTATTCGCTACGACAGATCCGCAAAAACTCCCAGTCACTATTTTGTCACGTTGTTTGCAGTTTAATTTACGCCGTCTGGAATTAGAGCAAATTTCAGGTCATCTCGCTAATATTCTACAACAAGAAAATATTAAGTTTGAGTCGGGTGCTTTAACCGAATTAGCTCGCTCTGCTGATGGTAGTATGCGTGATGCCTTAAGCTTGTTAGATCAAGCTATTTCATTTGGCGCCGGTGAAGTGACTGATCAGCATGTACATCAGATGTTGGGCACGATAAATCAGAATCAGTTGTTTCATATACTTACAGCACTTATCAATCAAGATGGCAAAGCCTTACTAGAGCAAGCTCAAGAATTGTCTTCACAAGGTCGTGACTTCACCAGCGTACTTAATGCCTTGTTAGCCTTGTTACAACGCTTGGCAACGGTGCAACTGGTACCTGGTCTTGAATATTCTAGTGATGAAGAACAACAGTTATTAACATCAATTAGTACGCAAATTAGCCCAGAAACAGTGCAGTTGTTGTATCAAATTGCCTTACATGGCAAACGCGATTTACCTTTGGCGGCTGATCCTAAAAGTGGCTTTGAGATGACATTGCTCAGAATGTTGAGTTTTCAGCCAAAAAAGTCTGAGCCCGTTAGGATTGCTACACCGGTGAATAAGCCGCCACCAACGGCGAGTACAAAAGTTAATCGAACCGCGATAACTGAAATGCAAGTCGCCCCACCGGTTAGTTATGAGCCAACGGTGCCTGCGAGTTCGGAATCACCATCGCAGATTGCTGAACCGCCTCAACCACTAACTATACCAACGAAACCCGTACCAAAGATTGAAAAGGTAATCGTTAGCAATCAAACAGTCAGTAAAACACTTAATGCCAGCAATTGGCTAAGTGTTATTGGTAGTTTGAAATTAGCGGCATTTTCACGCCAATTAGCTGATAATAGTGCTTTTATTAAGTTTGAAGATAATAAAGTAACCTTAGCAATTGCACCTGAGTTGGCACATTTAAGTAGTGACAAAACACAGGACAGATTAGCGGCAGCGCTAGGAAAATATCTAGGCCAAGCAATCAAACTTGTTTTTCAGCAAGAAGCGCAACAAGATGTGATGACGGCAACGCCAACCTTAGCAGCTGAGCGAGCACATAAAAATCAACTGAGCCATCAACATGCGGTAGATTCGATCCATAATGATCCGACGGTTGATGAACTGAAACAGGCTTTCAATGGCCGAGTCATTGAAACTACAATTAAACCATTAGATTAGAAAGAGGAATTACAATGAAAGGCGGAATGGGCGACATGATGAAGCAGGCGCAACAAATGCAAGCCAATATGGAAAAGGCGCAGCAAGAGTTGGCTTTAATGGAAGTAACGGGCCAAGCAGGTGGTGGCATGGTTAAAATTACCATGACAGGCAAGCATGATGTTAAACGCGTCAGCATTGAAGATGCTTTGTTTCAAGATGATAAAGAAATGCTAGAAGATCTGATCGCCGCTGCCGTAAATGATGCTGTTCGTCAGGTCGAAAAAACCAGCCAAGATCGTATGGCTGGTCTAATGCCTGCTGGCATGAAACTACCATTTTAATTAGCATTACTGATATCTAATGGCGAGTTTAGGACCAAGTATAGAGCAACTGATTGATGCGCTACGATGCTTGCCGGGTGTCGGGCCAAAGTCTGCACAACGCATGGCATTTCACTTGCTTGAGCGTAACCGTGCTGGTGGTGAAAGATTAACAAGTGCTCTCAGTCAAGCCTTAGAAAAAGTGCATCATTGTCAGCAATGTCGAATTTTAAGCGAAACGGATCTGTGTAATAGATGTGGTGATGCGCAACGCCGTCAAGATCAACTTTGTATCGTTGAGATGCCGAGTGATGTTCTAGCGATAGAGCAAGCAACGCATTACCAAGGGCAATATTTTGTATTGTCTGGTCATTTATCACCATTAGATGGTATAGGCCCAGAAGCGTTAGGCATTCCCAAACTAATTGAACTATTTGAACAGGATACGATTCAGGAAGTTATTCTAGCTACCAACCCAACGGTTGAGGGCGAAGCGACAGCTCACTATATTAGCCAGTTAGCACGTGCTAGAAAAATTCACGTCACACGATTGGCGCATGGTATTCCCCTCGGCGGTGAACTCGAATATGTCGACAGTGGTACACTCTCGCATGCTTTTTCAGGTCGGGAATCGATCTGATATGAAAAGAAATCAGGTAGAGTATTATTATGGCTGAGCAAAAGATTCCGTTTGAATTGTTAAAAACATTTTCTGGACTGATTCATCGTCAACCACAATTTGTGACCGACAAGCTCAATGTCAAAAGTTATCATCTTAATTTTTTAAATAAGCATGGTGATCCCCTTGATGATGACTCTCCCGTCCCCAGTTTTTTAGAGCAGTTACCGGATATTTTGCCGGCAATAAGTGATCGGCAACAAGCACTGTTATCAATACCTGAGTCATGGCGAGATGCATTATATAAAGTTAACGACACAAACTTGTCATTGATATTGGATCTCAATGGTGGTGACTATCCTAGTGATAATACAAATAATCTTTCTTTTGCCAAACATGCTGGGTTGGTAAATGATGACGACCATTCCAATACATTACTGATTGATATGCAGAGGCTGAGTCCTCAGGTATTAACTGAACATTTGCCCTATTGGCGTCAAAATCATAAAACATTGTGTGCGACCAATGTGAATGATAATGATGAATATGAATTTTGTAAAACGCATGCTTTAGATTTGTTAGAAGGTCTGTTCTATACAGTGCCTTTGACAAATGATAATCATAAAATACCGCTTTCAGCACAAATCTTGATGAGCTTATTGGTAAAATTACAGGATCCTGAGGTTGACGCTGAAGATCTAGCAGTAACGATTAACAAAGACTTAAGTTTGAGTTACAAGCTTTTGCGATTAATAAACTCTGCATTTTTTGGCTTGCCGCGTGAAGTGGACAGCATTAAACAAGCAATTGTCTTGCTGGGTCATAAAAAGATAAAAACATGGGCAAGTTTGCTCAGTTTATCTACGGTAGATAATAAGCCTAATGAATTACGTGTTGTCGCGATGACAAGAGCAAGAATGTGTGAATTACTGGCAAAATATTATAAAGCCTCTGCAGAGCTTTGCTTTGCCGCAGGTTTGTTTTCCACTCTTGATGCTTTGTTGGATAAGTCTTTGGCAACGGTTCTTGGCCAATTACCACTATCGCCGGAACTTAGCGAAGCTTTGCTTCATAAATCCGGCCCAGCAGGGCAAGTGTTACGTGATGTATTGAATTATGAAAAAGGTGACTGGCTTGCACTTGGTACATCACAGCTACCAGTTGAAATTATTGCTAGGTCATATTTAGATGCTATTCATTGGGCAAAAGAATTGAATACGCAACTCATCGATTAAATGGCTATTACTTGGTTACCTCTACGAGATGACGGATTATTCCCGCCAGTCAGTGAAGCATTTGATGATGGTTTATTAGCGGCGGGTGGTGATTTATCGTCGTCGCGACTTCTTAATGCATACCGACAAGGTATTTTTCCTTGGTTTAATAAAAATGATCCTATTTTATGGTGGAGTCCTGATCCTCGCTTAGTATTGTGGACCGACCAAATTAAACTGTCTAAAAGTTTAAAAAAGACAATTCGTACTACATTGATGACAGTGACCTTTGATCGAGCATTTAATCAGGTAATAACCGCGTGTTCACTACCGAGACAAGAGGATCTTGACCCGGAAAACAGTACTTGGATCCATCCAGATATGATCAGCGCTTACAATGAATTGCATCAACAAGGACATGCACATAGTGTGGAATGTTGGCTCGATGGCCAATTAGTCGGTGGTTTATATGGTATTGCAATTGGTCAGACATTTTTTGGTGAATCAATGTTCAGCACTGTTACAGATAGTTCAAAACTAGCCTTAGTCGCATTGTGTCAACAATTACAGCGATGGGGATGTCCTCTTATCGATTGCCAAATTTACTCAGAACATTTAGCCAGCTTAGGGGCGGAAGAAATATCTCGCAGTAATTTTATTGAGAAACTTGATGAATTTTGCACACAAAATCCGCAAATAAGCACTGGCTTGTGGCAACTTGCTCCAGATCTTCCAACTATCCCATGAGTGATACTTTAGCTTTTTATCAAGATTCCGCACATCCTTGCTCTTACCTAGAGGGGCGCGAGGCGAGTAATATTTATCCTGATCCAAATAAACCGATGACTAATGCGCTATATAGTCACCTAATACAGTATGGATTTAGACGTAGTGGTGATTTAGCTTATCGACCACATTGCCTTAACTGCCAAGCTTGTGTGCCAGTGAGGATTAATATCGCTAAATTCACATTAAATAGGAGTCAGCGTCGATGTTTACAACGAAATCAACATCTCAATGTCAGTCATCACCCCGCATCATTTAATACTGAGCATTATGAGCTGTATTGCCGTTATTTGGCCGCTAGGCATGTTGGTGGTGGAATGGATAATCCGACAGAACAAAGTTACATTAATTTCTTAATATCAATCTGGTCTGAAACAGGTTTTATTGAAATTAGAGACGATAAAAGGCTTGTTGCTGTCGCAGTGACAGATTATGTTCAACATGGATTGTCCGCATTGTATACATTCTTTGATCCTGACATGAAAGCCAACAGTCTTGGAACTTATGCCATTCTGCAACAAATTAATATTGCTCAAACACGCGGTTTACCTTGGATTTACTTGGGTTATTGGATAAGTAATTGTCAAAAGATGAAATATAAACAAAATTTTTCAGGCGTAGAAGGTTACATTAATCAGAAATGGCAAGCTTTAAATGATGAAAAACTTTGAATAATCAGTCGTTTTCCTGCAAAATAGTCGTTTAATTTTTGAGTGAACATTAGAATTTTATGTCAAAAGAAGAACATATTGAATTTGAAGGCACTGTAATAGATACCATGCCAAACACTACTTTCCGAGTAGAATTGGAAAATGGTCATGTTGTGACAGCGCATATTTCTGGAAAAATGCGAAAAAACTACATCCGTATCTTAACGGGCGATAAAGTAACTGTTCAACTTACACCTTATGATCTGAGTAAAGGTCGCATTACATACCGAGCTCGATAATTCAGTCGAAGCATCAGTAAAGAGGAATTTGGACTTGGTTTATTTAAGGATTAATAAATAATTTTTCCACTTAAATCAAAGCTAAAAGATAATGCCGTGCTAGAAATAACCTAGGTTATTTCTAGGGAATGTCTCTCAGCCATTATCCACAGTCAATTCGAAAAGCCCTCCTCATAACAAACACCATTTTATGACCTACTTAGGCAGATTAATTTCGCTGACTTACCCAGTGGCTCAAACAATGTCATTTATATAAGTAATCCTTAATATTCTGGCTTTCCTCGCAATCAACATCTCTTAGCACTCGACGGATTTCGCGCTCTACGTTAAGCTGAATTAGCTGTCACTTTACGTGAAAAAATAGTCGATTTAATGACATTCCGTCGTTACTTAATACTTGACTATTGACGACGAAATAACTGGCTTAAGGATAAGGTTGCAAGCAAGATAAAGGCAAGTAATGTCCATCCGGGTATACTGATGCCAATAAATGTCCATAATACTTCAGCACATTCACCAGAACCTCGAAGCACCATATTAATGGTATCGCCGAGCGGGAAATTATCAAGCATGAAATTCAAGCCAGGTCCGCAACTTGGCACCTGATCTGCTGGCAAACTTTGTAACCAGAGATGCCTCATAGATATGCCCGCCCCAAGCAATGCTAATAACCCTGCTAAACAGCCATAAATACGCACGCCAATATTTTTTGGGTTATGCAATACTGCTATAAGTAATACGCTACCGACAAACAAGGTAAAGACTCGCTGTAATATGCATAAAGGGCAAGGTTCAAGATTATCAATAAATTGAAAGTAACCGGCGATACCTAACATTGTGGCACAAACTAGAAAACCCAACAAAAATAAACGTCTAGACGATAACATAGCTTTCTCCAATTCAATTTTTTGTGCTAAGTTACCCTAAACAACAACATGTATAAAGAGGGCATTACTATGAAAGAGCCAAATTTGGACCAAAAACTCATTGTCGCCTATGACAAGATGATGGCACGTGTTGCTAACTTACTTGATACGGCAGAGCAACAAGCACTGCCCGCATTGCAAAAAAATATTGAGAAAGCAAAGCATCAAGCCGTTGAATTAAAAGAAATCACAATGGAAGAAGCTGAAAAACTGGCTTATTATGTTCGCCGTGATCTACGCGATGCGGCTGAATATCTTGAACAAACTGGTGAAGAACTCTCAGTATGGTTAAGCTTTGATTTAGAGCTAGTGGAAGAACGATTATTAGATGTATTTTCCAAAGTAGCTGATAAAACACGCTTAGAACTTGCGCAACTCGAGGCACAAGCGAAGCGGTCAGAAGAATATCATACGGGTGAAATTACCAGTATTGGTACACTTGTTTGTAAAGCTTGTAACACGTTAGTTCATTTCAAAAAGACCGGTCGCATTCCACCTTGTCCGAAATGTCACCAGACAGTTTTTGTTCGCACATCTCGCCAGTAAGAGACATTAGGAATAGCAATGTGTAACTTAATTTTGGGTTGTATTTTATTAATATAATTAAATCTAACGTGAATAGATGTTAAAAGTGAAAACCCTACTAGCTATTCTTTGCTTGTTAACTAGCCTTTATTTTCCAGTTCAGGCTACGATGCCACAATCACCTGATTTTCTTCAGCAATATGATAGTGAATTGCAAAATCTTAATGCCGTATCTATCTTTTATAAAAATAGTAATTCACTGTGGCTAAACAAACAGCAACTTACTAATCAGGCATATGATGCACTTGATTTTATCGCTAGTGCCCCAAGACATGGTCTTAACGCCGAGCACTATCATTTGTCTACATTACGGAAAATAGATCCAAGTGAAAATATTGAAGCGTCCCAACATTTTGATGTTTTATTAACGGATAGCTTGTTGGTATTTATACATGACTTGGCTGTAGGACGACTCGAAGCTCATGTCGCTGATCCTGATTGGTTTATTCCACAAGCTGAGTTTGATGCTGTTGCATTTTTACAGCAGGCATTACTATCACCACACCTAAAAACACAGTTAAATACCTTGATTCCAACTAGCCGTGAATACAGTAAGTTAACAGATGCATTAGCACGCTATCAAGACTTCGTTGACCAAGGTGGTTGGCCGATCATCCCTGAGGTCTCATTATTACGACCCGGTGACCAAAATAAAAATATACCTATTATTCGGGCAAGATTAGCGATTGAGGATAGGCAATCTCGGGACATAGCTACCGAAAATTTAGAACAATATGATCAATCAACTGAGCAAGCAGTACGCCTATTTCAGAAGAACCATGGGCTTAAAATTGATGGTGTAATTGGTAGTGAAACGCATACTGAATTGAATGTATCTGCACAAGATAGAGTGCAACAAATTAAGGCCACTCTTGAGCGCAAGCGCTGGATGCCTGCTGATTTAGGCTCTCGATATGTGCAAGTGAATTTAGCAAGCTACACCTTAAGTGCAGTAGAAAATAATTCTGAAAAATTAGCGATGCGTGTCATCGTCGGCAAAAAATATAGGCAAACCCCCAGCTTTGTCAGCCAGATATCACAATTGGTGGTAAATCCATATTGGACTGTGCCATATAAACTTGCGGTATTAGACTTATTGCCTAAACAACAGGTTGATATTGATTACTTTCATTTGAATGAGATTCGCATATTTGCCAATGTAAATGGTCGGAGAGTTGAACTGGACCCCTATTTAATCGACTGGCAATCGCTGAATAAAAAAAACTTCCCTTACACATTGAGACAAGAACCTGGTGCTCATAACGCTTTAGGCGTTGTAAAGTTTTTATTTCCAAATCCTTGGTCCATTTATTTGCATGATTCACCGCATAAAGAACTGTTTAATGAAACTAAGCGTAATCTCAGTTCTGGCTGTATTCGTGTTGAAGATCCACTAGGTTTTGCCAATTTCAGTTTAGAGGATAGTAAAGCACATCAAAATTTATTAGATATAATACATAGTAAAGAAAATAAAGGCATGAAACTAGCCGAACCATTATCCATTTATGTAGTCTACTTCACAGTATCGATTGATGGGGATGAGGTATTATTCTCACCTGATAGTTATCAACGCGATAAAAATATTATTAAAGAGTTAAAAATACCAAAATTATTATAATTAAATTAAGATCTTAACTTATATTAATGGTACCATCAGGGTGAACCAATGACATTTAAATCACATCAACATCACAAACAAGCTTCAGACATCCGCACATCTTCTAGACGTCGTTTTCTGCAAGTCGGTCTGGGTGCGACCGCTGGCCTTGTTATGCCAAATGCCTTTGCCAATTTATTAAAACAGCCTGAACGTAAATTATCGTTACTAAATTTACATACTGGTGAAAGCATTAACGCGACTTATTGGGCAGAAGGTCAATATCAAACGAGTGAATTACATGCTATCAATAAAATATTACGTGATTTTCGCACTGGTGACATTCATAAGATGGATAATGATTTGATTGATCTGTTGAATATTATGCACCATAAAATAGGCACTAATAAGCCGTTTCATGTCATCTCAGGTTACCGTTCACCCAAAACAAATGCTGCATTGAGTAAAAATAGTACTGGTGTTGCAAAGAAAAGTTTACACATGCAGGGTAAGGCGATCGACATCCGCGTACCTGGTCAGAAATTGTCTGACTTACGTAAGGTAGCGCTTAATTTGCATGCTGGTGGCGTAGGTTTTTATCCTGAATCTGATTTCATTCATGTTGATACTGGTCGTGTCCGGCATTGGGGTGCTTAATAGCTAACTAACATTCCTTTAATAGTTCTAATACTAATGATTTAAATCTGTCCATTTCTTCCGAATAGGTACGTTTCAATTTTAAATGTTCCTGTTTTGCTTCGTCATGAAGCCTTGATAATGCCTGATGAAACTCCGTCTGTTGCTCTTGCGTGATGAAACTGGGGCAATTAGAGATACAGCGTTCATCAAGACCACATTCATAGTTATTTACCTGCTGTTCATGCTTTTCTATCAAGGTCGCATGCTTATTCAATGTTGAAGAATGTTCTGGTAAGGCACGTTCTAACAAATATAATAAAGCAAGTAAGCGTCGTGTCTGATGTTGCCATTGTTCGACTTCTTGAATCCACGACATATGTTCTTCATGCCAATACTTATTTTCTTCTCGTAATATTATTTTGCTATCCATAAGGGACTCCTCAAATAACCTGAAGATATGCAAGACTTCAATAATACGCTTTTTAGCTAAGTAGTTCACATCCATCAGCATTTTCTGTTGTTGTAAATATTGATATCAGAGGACAAATGTTCAAATGCAACGTAAAATGATGACCATTATTATTAATAAGCAGGAATGTTATGCCTAATGTGGTCGTGTGCGCTTTGTACAGATTTGTCACGCTCGAGGATTACCAGGAAATAAAAGCGCCTTTGCTTAATTTTATGCTTGAGCAAGATTTGCGAGGCACCTTGTTACTTGCTCATGAGGGGATTAATGGCACGGTGGCAGGTTCACGTCATGCGATTAATGCCTTGTTGGCTTTTCTGGGTAATGACCCTCGTCTGGCAAAAGTGAGTTATAAAGAATCATTTGTTGATGAGATGCCATTTTTACGCACCCGCGTTAAATTAAAAAAAGAAATTGTCACCATGGGCGTTGAAGGTATTGATCCTAAACGTGTAGTCGGCACTTATGTTCAAGCTAAAGATTGGAATGCCTTAATCAGTGATCCTGATGTGCTCCTTGTTGATACACGTAATGATTATGAAGTACAGGTGGGTACGTTCAAACATGCACTGAATCCTAATACCGAAAGTTTTCGGGAATTCCCGCAATATGTGAAAGATAATCTTGATCCCACCAAGAACAAGAAAGTAGCGATGTTTTGTACTGGCGGTATTCGTTGCGAAAAATCGACGGCTTATTTAAAGGAACAAGGTTTTGAAGAGGTCTATCATCTGGAAGGTGGCATTTTAAAATATCTGGAAGAGGTTCCTGAGCAGGAATCTTTATGGGAAGGTGAATGTTTTGTGTTTGATGAACGTGTTACCGTCAACCATGCCTTGGAAAAAGGTAATTACGACCAATGTAATGCCTGCCGTATGCCGATTACTGCACAAGACAAATTAAGCGACCATTATCAGCATGGTATTAGTTGCCCACATTGTTTTGATAAATCAACGCCAGAGCAAAAAGCACGTTTTCAAGAGCGTGAAAAACAAATGACGCTGGCCGCAAAGCGTGGCGAAGCTCATATTGGTGCTGATACCGCTTTAACTATTGCTCAACATCGTGCAACAAAACAGCAACTACGTACAAATCAGCGTCAATCATCACTTAAAAAGCTTCATCGATAAGAAAGCCAGTTAAAGTAAAGATGAGCTAAGGTAGAGACGGTAACAAATTGCAGGCTTAGCTACTTGCCCGTAGCCATTAATAAATTATATTTACCTAATAGTTGATCATGCGTTTCTTCATAGTCAGGATCTTTCGGTATACAATCAACAGGGCAGACTTCTACGCATTGTGGCGTATCAAAATGGCCCACACATTCAGTACAAAGTGAGGGATTAATCTCATAGATTTCCTCACCTTGGCTGATAGCGTTATTCGGACATTCTGGTTCACAGACATCACAGTTAATGCATTCGTCTGTTATAAATAAAGACATTTAAAACTCCAACTCAATTTGTTATTACATGATCTTAGCGTTTATAAGCTATTTAGACCAATTTTGCTTTTAAAGCAGTCATCACACATGGCGCTACGAATTCTGACACGTCGCCGCCTAATGCCGCAATTTCACGAACTAAGCTTGATGAAATATAAGTAAATTGTTCGGCAGGTGTCAAAAATAAGGTTTCAATTTCCGGACGCATTCGTCGATTCATACCAGCAAGTTGAAATTCATGTTCAAAATCAGATACTGCCCGTAAACCGCGAATAATAACCTTTGCTTGTTTTTGATTTGCCACGTCGATCAGCAAACCTTCAAAGCCACACACTTCAACATTATCAAGACCGATCAAGGTCTGTTTAGCTAAATCTACGCGTTCAGTCAAATTAAAAGCGGGTTTTTTTCCCGGATTAATGGCGACAGCTACAATGACTTTGTTAAACAATTTACTAGCACGCATGACCAAGTCAATATGGCCATTAGTTATAGGATCAAATGTACCCGGATAAATTGCAGTTGTTATCACACCGTGCCTCCTAAATTATGTGAAAACAGACAGTATCGTACACTACCCGCTTTTTTATCTTTGAGCAATTGCCATTGCGCTGGAAAAACAGGTAAATCACCTTTACAAGGACATTCTAGATAAATATAAGCATTGTCTGCCAAAACAGTATTAGTCATTAATTGTTCTGCGATCTCTGACCATACATTGGATTGATAGGGTGGATCAATAAAGACAATGTCGAACTGTTGCTGTGAACTGCTACTTGTTAGATATTGCTGTGCGGATTTAGTTTCAACTCGACAATTAGTCGCGGTTAACACCTGACAATGGCTTTGTAATTGTTTACTAGCCTGAGGGTTGTTTTCGACCATCGTAACACTGTCAGCACCACGAGAAGCCGCTTCAAGGCCAAGTGCGCCACTACCTGCAAATAAATCCAAACAACGAGCACCACCAATTTTATCTTGCAACCAATTAAATAGCGTTTCACGAACTCTATCTGGTGTAGGTCTTAAACCTTCAACATCTGGGAAGGCTAATTTACGACCTCGCCACCTGCCGCCAATAATGCGCAGTTGACCTGCGTATTGATGTTTATTCAGCTTGGCCTCCTACTAAAATAGTGACCATTTTGTCGGGGTGTACGCGTCGAGTAAAGGCATCTTTAACTTGCTTAATGGTTATCGCATTTACGGTTGTGTTAAATGAATCTAAATAGTCCAATGGCAAACCGTAAAAGCCAATCATAGCGGTGTAGTCAGCAATCTTACTATTGCTATCAACTCGCAAGGCAAAACCGCCCGTAATGTTTTGTTTAGCAGCGGTTAATTCTTCTTCCGTTGGCCCTTTATCGATAAAGTCAGTAAGCGTTTGTTGCATAACGTCTAAGGCTTCTTTAGCTTGATCATTTCGGGTTTGTAAACCAAATTGATAAGGACCTAATTCACGCATCGGTCTGAAATAACTATAAGCACTATATGACAATCCCCGTTTTTCGCGGATTTCATTGCTCAATTGTGAAACTAATCCACTACCACCTAGAATATGATTGCCGACATATAAAGCAAAATAATCAGCATCGTGGCGACTCATTCCTGGTTGTCCCATCACAATATGTGTTTGTGAAGAGGGGTGTTCAATAGTTATTTTTTTTGCACTGGTGAGTGTTGCTACCTTAGCTAACGGCTTAGCTAGCTTGCCCTCAGGTAAGTCTGCTATCAAATGCTCAGCCAGCGCTTTTGCTTGTTCAGTAGTGAGCGCTCCAACTAATACTACAATGGCATTTTTGGCCACGTAATACTGCTGGTAAAATGCTTTCAATGCGGCAATATTTAACTTTTTAACTGAGATTTCATCCCCTAACGGCATCGCAGCATAAGGATGATTACCATACAAATCAGTATAAAAGGCACGTGATGCAATGGCGGCTGGTGATTGTTTTTCAGCTTGCAAACCAATGAGCATTTGTTTTTGCAGACGTTCAAATGATGTGGATGGAAAATTAGGTTGAGTTAATACCTTACGAAAGGTCTCTAATGCTGGCTTAAGTGCAAAATCAGCGGTCAGAGTACGCATGCTTAATACTGCCATATCTCGCTCCGATGAATTACTAAATTGTGCACCTACATTCTCAAATTCTGCTGCAATTTGATTAGTATTTAAACCCGCGGCACCTTCATTTAACATCGCATTGGTTAATAGTGCGCTACCAGACAGCTCACCATCGCGAGCTGAGCCAGCATCAAAAACAACTTCGATATCGACCATGGCCAATTCAGGCGCCGCCACAAAATAGACGCGAGCGCCATTTGTCGTCTGCCAGTGTTCAATTTTAGGACTGGCTTGGACAGATACCGTTATAACTAAGCTTATAACTAAAGCGAATATTTTAGTAATCATGACGAGCTCCTGCTGACATTGCTGGATTTTTACTATCCAAAGGCATGGGAATTAGTTCTGCCACAGTGAGTCCTTCATTAATAAAATATTTTTTGGCTACGGCTTGAACTTGTTCGGCAGTTACCGCTTGTACATTTTCGACATAGGCATCACTTAAACGCCAATCAAGCCCAATTGTTTCCAGCATGCCAATTTGCATAGCCTGATAAAACACCGTGTCACGCTCATAGACTGCATTAGCAACAACTTGTGCTTTGATTCGATTGAGCTCTTGTTCGCTGACGAGTTCTGTTTGTAATTGAGTTATTTGTTGCATAACCGCTTGTTGTAAATCGGCAATTGATTTGCCTTTTACTGGCGTGCCCGCGACTGTAAATACATCAGCTAAACGTGAAAATAAGCCATAACCCGCACCGACGCTGGCAGCAACTTCGTCACCACGGACTAAGTTACGAGAAAAACGCGCACTATCACCACCATCTAAAATTCCCGCTAACATTTCTAGTGCATAGGGTTCCCAGCTTGAAGCCTGATCGACCGTCGCGACAACTGGTACTTTCCAACCCATCATCATATAAGGCAATTCAGCAGGTGCTTTAACTTCAACCGTCCGTTTGCCATGTTGTTCTATTTCAATTTGTGGTTTTAAAAGGGCGGTAGTTTCTGACTTAAGCGGACCAAAATATTGCTTGGCTAATGCAAACACCGCCGCAGGTTCAACATCACCAACAATCACCACGGTGGCATTATTTGGCGCATACCATTTCTGATACCACTTACGTAGATCATCTGCTTCATAGTTATTTATATCGGTCATCCAACCAATAACAGGGTGATGATAGGGACTGTTGACAAAGGCGGCAGCATTAAAGGCTTCACTCACTAAAGCTTGAGGAGCATCATCGGTACGCATACGACGTTCTTCAGCCACTACTTCGCGTTCTTTTAATAACTCAGCATTATCGATCACCAATTTGCGCATTCGTTCTGCTTCTAAGCGAAAACTGACTTCTAATCGGTCTTTTTCCAAGGTTTGGAAATAAGCGGTATAGTCTCGACCTGTAAATGCATTTTCGCTACCGCCATTGGCGGCAATGATTTGAGAAAATTCATTAGGACCAAGGTTTTCTGTACCCTTAAACATCATATGTTCTAACTGGTGTGAAATACCGGTAGTACCATTTTGTTCGTAACTCGAGCCTACTTTGTACCAGACTTGGGTAACAACAACAGGGGCACGATGATCTTCTTTAACGATTAGTTTCAAGCCGTTATCAAGTTGATATTCGGTGACATTTGCCATTGTAATGACCGGAATGGTCACTAGTAGCCAACAGCTTAGTTTAATTTTTTTAAGCATCTGCATTTATAATTCCATGGCGTGATAAAATTAACGATTGAAGTTTAAAGACAAGCAAAAATCATGTTTAGTTTCCTAAGAAAAAAACCAAAAATTGTCGAAGAAGAAGCTGTTCAACAGCCTGTTGAGCAGCAAGAGCCGGTTGAACTATACCAACATGATACCTTGGCCCACTCTGAAACTGAACCGGCTGATGAAAAAGTCAGTTTATTTGATCGTTTAAAACAGCGCCTGACACGTACCAGTAATCAATTGACCGAAGGCTTTGCATCACTTTTTTTCGGTAAAAAAGCGATTGATGATGATTTACTTGAAGAGCTAGAAACACAGTTACTTACAGCAGATCTTGGCGTTGATGCTACCCAAACTATTATTCGAGATCTGACACAGCGTGTCGCACGTAAACAATTAAGTGATGCCGATTCGTTATTTACGGCGTTGCGTGATGATATGGTCGCTATTTTAAAGCCAAGTTGCCAGCCTTTAGTTATTCCCGAACAAGAGGGCCCTTTTGTTATATTAATGGTGGGAATTAATGGTGTTGGCAAGACCACAACCATTGGTAAATTAGCAAAACAATTCCAGCAGCAAGGTAAATCTGTCATGTTAGCAGCCGGAGATACATTTCGTGCGGCTGCAGTAGAGCAATTACAGGTGTGGGGCGAACGCAATAAAATCGCGGTCATTTCTCAACATAGTGGCGCAGATTCTGCTTCGGTCATCTTTGATGCATTACAGGCCGCTAAAGCACGCAAGATTGATATTTTAATTGCAGACACCGCGGGACGATTACACACCCAATCTAATTTGATGGAAGAGTTGAAAAAAGTAAAACGCGTGATGGGTAAATTAGATCCGTCTGCACCGCATGAAATAATGTTAGTGCTTGATGCAGGTACTGGTCAGAATGCATTATCACAAGCCGTACAATTTAATGAAGCGGTCGGGGTGACCGGGCTGACGCTAACTAAATTAGACGGAACCGCTAAAGGCGGTATTATCTTTGCCATTGCCAAGAAAACCGGCTTACCTATCCGTTACATTGGCGTCGGCGAAACGATTGATGATCTTCGTCCATTTGAGTCAGAAGAATTTGTCGATGCTTTGTTAGGCCGTGAAGACGCATAATGATTACATTTACTGATGTTTATAAACGTTACACAAATCAATATGAAGCATTATCTGGGCTGAGTTTTGAGTTATCCAAAGGTGAAATGGCATTTTTAACCGGTCACTCGGGCGCAGGTAAAAGCACCTTGCTTAAACTTATCGCCTTGATTGAACGTGCTTCTCATGGTCAAGTCTTAGTTAATGGTCAAAATCTAATGCGATTGCCACAAGGGAAAATTCCTTTTTATCGGCGTCAAATAGGACTGGTTTTCCAAGATCATAATTTATTACATGATCGCACTGTGTTTGATAATGTCGCTCTACCATTGGTTATCGCAGGTGAAAATCATCGTGAAATTGGTCGGCGTGTCCGTGCGGCTTTGGATAAAGTCGGTCTGCTCAATAAAGAACGCAACTTACCGATTGCCTTATCAGGCGGTGAGCAACAACGAGTCGGTATCGCAAGAGCGGTGGTGAATCGCCCCCCTATTTTGCTGGCGGATGAACCTACGGGTAATCTTGATCCTGATCTATCACGGGATATCATGCACTTGTTTGAGCAATTTAATCAGGTTGGGGTGACCGTTTTTGTTGCGACTCATGATCTCGAGCTTATTAAAACACTGCCATATCGGCAAGTTATTCTGCACAAAGGGCGTTTAGCTAAGCAGGGTGAACAATGAAAATGATCAATCTGAATATTAAAAATTATTTACTTCGCCATATTCAGGTCATGTTATTTACCCTTGGTCGCATTTGGCGGCAACCGCTGGCAAGTCTGATGACTTTTATGGTGATTGGTATTGCTTTAGCACTGCCTGCTAGTTTGTATGTGTTATTAAAAAACATTGAGCAAGTCAGTACTCAATGGGATGATGTTGCACAAATATCCCTGTTTTTAAAACAAAATACCAACGATAAACAAGCCCAAAAAATGGTCAGCGAACTTAAAGCTTGGCCGGAAATCACTGCTGTAAGTTACCAGTCAGCTAACCAATCCTTGGAAGAATTTCGTCAATTGTCAGGTTTGGGAAGTTTGTTAGATACGCTACCCGCTAATCCCTTACCTGGGGTAGTGATCGTAAAACCAGATAGTACAGACTTACGACCTGATGCTATCGGTCGCCTATTATCGCGGCTAGAAGTATTACCAGATGTCGAACAAGCACAACTAGATATGGAATGGCTACAGCGCTTACGCAGTATTAATGAAACCGGTCAACGCGGTATTAGTATTTTAGGGTTATTGTTATCCCTAAGTGTATTACTGGTTATCGGTAATACTATTCGCTTAGCGATTCTTAATCAGCAAAGTGAGATACGTGTCATTAAGTTGGTCGGTGGTACGAATACGTTTATTCGACGGCCTTTTTTGTACACGGGATTTTGGTATGGATTATTAGGAGGATTATTAGCATGGCTAACATTGCTCTTGACCATGAGTCTAATTAACGGGCCGATAAATGAATTGGCATCGCAATATAATAGTCAATTTACACTAGTGTGGTTATCTGGTTCGATGATGTTGATACTTCCATTCACTGGCATGATATTAGGTGTCATGGGGGCATGGTTAGCAGTAGGTCGCCACTTGAATGCCATCGAGCCGACTTAAGCAATAGCCAAGGAACTTTTTCCTGAATTTAAACTCTCAGTTAAGTTTTGTTAAACTTAATGCTATGATTACAACACTAATTTTTAGAGAGGCCACTCAATGACAACATCTGTAGCCCAATACAATTTAGCTTTAGCTTCCGTTGGTAACGTAGATTTATATACGAATCTAGTGCACAGCACACCAATGTTGACTGCTGAGGAAGAATATGATTTGGCAACACGCCTGCAACAAAATGGTGATGTTGATGCTGCCCAGCGTCTGATTTTATCGCACCTGCGATTTGTTAACCGTATTGCAAAAGGCTATAGCGGCTACGGCTTGCCGGTCGCTGATCTTGTGCAAGAAGGTAATATCGGACTTATGAAAGCGGTAAAACGTTTTGATCCTGATAAAGGTGTGCGCTTAGTTTCATTTGCCGTTCACTGGATCCGCGCTGAGATACACGAATATGTGATCCGCAACTGGCGCATAGTAAAAATTGCCACGACCAAAGCGCAACGCAAGTTGTTCTTTAATTTACGTAGTGCTAAAAAACGTCTTGGTTGGTTAAATCCAGAAGAAGTGGAAGCGGTTGCCGCAGATCTTGGTGTTACTCCTGACAACGTTATGGATATGGAGCGTCGTTTAGCGCAACCAGACACCTCATTTGATTTGCCGAGTGATGCTGATGATGAAGATTATAGCTTCTCTCCTGCCGCTTATTTGGAGGGGCCGGAAAATGCAGATCCTTCAATAGAACTTGAACAAGTCGATTATGCCGATGATCAACACCATAAATTAGTTGAAGCTTTAGAAACCTTAGATGAACGTAGTCGTGATATTGTCAGCCAACGTTGGTTAAACGATGATGGCAAATCGACCTTGCATACTTTAGCCGATCAATATCAGGTTTCTGCTGAACGTATTCGTCAAATTGAAAATAACGCAATGAAGAAATTAAAACATTTAATGGTTTAATTTCTGCAATGTACCACGTATAGAAACAAAAAAGCCCGCATCGTAACGCGGGCTTTTTTATGAATTCATTTTGAGTGGTTTAGCGTTCTAGTAACGTCAACTTACCGGTTTTACCATCCCATTCTTCTGCGTCATCTAATTGCTCTTTCTTTTCTGCAAGTACAGGCCAAACGCGTGAAAGTTCTTCATTAATTTGCACAAATTCCATTTGATCATCGGGTAAATCATCTTCTGAGAAAATAGCTTGCGCGGGGCATTCTGGTTCACATAACGTGCAGTCGATACATTCATCAGGATCAATGACCAAAAAGTTAGGACCTTCATGGAAGCAATCTACAGGGCAGACATCTACACAATCGGTATATTTACATTTAATACAATTTTCTGTGACAACAAAGGTCATGATTATTCTCCAAAAACACAATCTGTACAGGTTGAACCTGTTTAATGCCAAGTATTTTACATGATTTATCCCAAAACTGGGCAAGGTTCATTTTTAAGGTATGATCTAGTTATTTGAAATGTCTTCTACCAAGCTTTAAGGAATATGCGATGCGCCGAATTATGACTATTATTTTGTTTGTTATTGTACTTATGCTTGGTGCGGGATTTTCTGCGATTAACCTGACGCCTGTTGATATTAATTATTACCTAGGTGTATTGAGCCTGCCACTATCTATGGTTATTATTGCCGCGATTATTTTAGGCACCATACTCGGTGCTTTGGCATTATCTACAAGTATTTTGCGACTGAGATATGAAAATCGTCGTTTACGTAAAAAATTGATCAGCTCAGAGCAGGAAATAAATAGCTTGAGGATTTTACCCATTACCGACGCCGGCAAGGTTTAGGATTAATGTTTGAATGGTTATTTTTACTGCTACCTGTGGCCGCCTTATCAGGCTGGTTATTAGCGCGTGAACATTACAAACATAACCCCCGATCGCAAGGCTCAGCAGTTAGCCCTGATTATTTTCAAGGCCTAAACTATTTACTTAATGAACAACCCGATAAAGCTATTGAGGTCTTTGTTCGTTTACTGGAAGTGAATAGTGAAACGGTAGAAACACACTTCGCATTGGCAAATTTGTTTCGACGTCGCGGCGAAATTGATCGTGCTATCCGAATTCATCAAAATCTTATTGCTAGGCCTAATTTACCGGTGACACATCGTACACAAGCATTGGTTGAATTAGGTTTAGATTACATGAATGCTGGTGTACTTGATCGAGCAGAACAGCTTTTCCTTGATGTGATTAATAAACCTTCCCCACCAACAGTAGCTTTCCAACAATTACTGCGTATTTATCAACAAGAAAAAGCATGGCAAAAAGCCATAGAAATGGCACAAAAAGTTCAGAGTCAAAGCCAAGAAAATATGGGCGCGCTCATTGCCCAATTTTACTGTGAGATGGTAGAGCAACAACTTAAATCGTCAAATAATAATGTCGTTACCTTGCTGAAATCAGCGCATTTCCATGATCACAATTGTGTGCGGGCCACCTTGCTTGAAGCTAAGCTTTATATGCAAGCAGATGATTTTCGAAAAGCGAGTAAATCATTACTCCGTATTGAAAAACAAGACCATCGTTTTTTACAAGAGGCTTTGCCGTTGCTATTAGCTTGTTATTTGCAGATGAATAACTTAAAAGTATTTAAGAATTGGCTATACGCGATATTGGTTGAGTACCCCAATATGACGAGCGCAAGATTAATGTTGACACATGTTATTCAACTACAACAAGGTAGCCAAGCCGCTCAGGATTATTTATACCCACAATTGCAAAAACATCCTTCTGTTGAAGGATTACACCGACTGATTTCTTTGGGTGAACAATCTAATCCTATGCTTGTACCATTAATTAAAGGTGTCACCGATAATTTGGTACGCCGAGGATATAGATATACCTGTAAGACTTGTGCTTTCGCCGGCAAAAGCATGCATTGGCAGTGTCCTGGCTGTAAACAATGGGGCAGTGTACAACCAACAGAAATTCACCTTTCCTTTTTAGAATCATTATTGGAATCATCCAAATGAGCGAATTATTTATCTATCACAACCCTAGATGTAGTAAGTCACGTCAAACTTTAGCCTTACTTGAAGAGCAAGGAGTTAAACCTGAAGTGATTGAGTATTTAAAAACACCACCATCGGTTGCGTCATTGAGGGCAATTATTGGCCAACTTGGCATTAGCGCCCGTCAGCTTTTACGAAAAGGTGAGGCGGAATATAAGGATTTAAATTTAGCTGATGAATCACTCAGTGAACAACAACTTATTCAAGCAATGTGTGAGTATCCAAAACTTATGGAACGACCAATCGTTACTTATAATGGAAAAGCTAAAATTGGCCGTCCTCCTGAATCTGTACTTGAGATTTTATAATGACTGATATTTTAGTTTTATATTACAGTCAATCGGGTCATGTGCGTGATATGGCTGAACAGATTGCACGCGGTGTTGAAAGTGTCGAAGGTTGTGTTGCCAAATTGAGAACCGTTCCTGCTATATCTACTGTTTGCGAAGCAACGGAAGATGTGATTCCTGAACAAGGACATCTTTATGCGAGTCATGATGATCTAAAAAACTGTGCCGCCTTAGTCTTGGGTAGTCCAACCCGCTTTGGCAATATGGCGGCACCGCTGAAATATTTTATTGATCAAACGAGTGATATTTGGCTTTCAGGATCTTTGATTGGTAAACCTGCTGCGGTGTTTACCGCAACAGGTAGCCTGCATGGTGGTCAGGAATCCACCTTGTTATCAATGATGCTACCGCTGATGCATCACGGCATGCTACTTATGGGATTGCCCTATAGCGAAAGTGCATTGATGATGACTACAGACGGTGGAACACCTTATGGTGCTAGTCACTTAGCAGGAGCTAATAATGATCGGCCTCTCAGTGACAATGAGGCACAATTATGTCGCGCATTAGGACATCGGATAGCAACTACAGCAAAGGCATTATCAACATCATGACTCAATTTTTTAAACAATTATCTTTGATCAGTTTTTTTGGTTTAATGATTACCTTAATCTGCTGGATAACGCTGGCCGAGCACGGCATTAACTATCCGGTCGCCGCATGGTTGCTTATCGCCTTAACACCGCTGTTATTTCCTTTACGCGGTCTATTACATGGCAAGCCCTATACGCATGCTTGGACGGGGTTTTTGATGTTACTTTATTTTTCTCATGGTGTTGGCGAAGTTTATAGTGCACAAGCTTTTGATCTTTATGCTAGTTTAGAGGTGCTATTCAGTAGTGTTACTTTTATTGCTTCAATTGTTTTTATTCGATTAAATGCCAATGAGTTGAAGCGGATCACAAAATAACCAAGCATAATTTGATATATTGATTATGTTTAGTTTTGGAGATTTTTATGAGTACTATTCCCGCTTTTCAGTCAGCATTAACCGGCATGCAGAGCCTTAACCAAAATTCCTTTAAAATAGCCAATGCCCAATCATCGGGTGATTTAACTGAGCCGTTGGTCAATATGATGATTGATAAGCTTCAAGTACAGGCTTCCAGCAAAGTAATTGAGGCGAGTAGCGATATGATCGGTAGCCTATTGGATATAACTGTGTAGCTGTGGACGTCCATAGTACCTATTCAACGTCATTATCTACAATTCAAGCGACTCGTGCGACGGCAAGCCGCAGTGTTCAAAATAAGCAAACAACGGAAATTTCAGAGCAGGATCTACAACAATTACGCCAACTTAAATCGCGCGATCTACTTGTTCGAGCTCATGAAGCCGCCCATCTTGCTGCTGCGAGCGGCATTGTTGTTAGTGGCGCTAGTTATAGTTACCAGCGTGGTCCTGATGGTGTGCAATATGCTATCGGTGGTGAAGTTAGTATTGATACCTCAAAAGTGGCGGGTGATCCCAATGCTACCTTACAAAAAGCACAACAAATTCAAGCGGCGGCACTTGCACCCACACAACCTTCATCGCAAGATCGAACCGTTGCAGCTAGAGCAGCGAAAATGGCTATTGAAGCAAAAGCTGAAATCAGCCTACAAGTCATCTCTAATAACGTTTCTCCGACCAATGACTCAGCAACGGATGATGATCGTCGCTCACTAGGTAATACGATAGACATATCGGCTTAATCATTGTGTTGTGTGGACTGTAATAGTAATTGGAAACACCGTTTGTTCTTCATCAGCCATCTTCCATGGCGAGTATTTATGCATAGTTTTTTGGAATAATTCACTTGTCAGCAAGTAATCTAGCCACTGCCTTGTATTAGGGTAGGGCGCGTGTTCAAACCAGCCCTGTTCGACAGAGACAAATTGACGGATAAACGGAAAAATAGCGATATCGGTCATCGTTACTATGTTACCCGATAAAAAAGCCGAATCAGCTAAAGCGTGTTCAAGTATCAAGAAGGTTTGTTCGCCTTGTTCTCGATAAAATTGTTGCGTATGTTCAGGATAACGATCTGCATATTTGTAACGATCTAGCCACTGTTTGAATGGACCATCATTATTCTCAATCAATGCATAGTTGATATTGTTCAACCAAGCACTTGGGTCAGATTGCCGCAAGGCCCACAACATAATATCTAAACTTTCGTCTATAACCTTTTTCTCTGGAGTAAGTAGCACGGGTACAGTGGCTTTAGATGATATATCGAGTAAGGATTGTGGTTTGTCACGTAAACTGACTTCACGCAATATAACCTGCATGCCACTGCTGGCGATAGCCATTCGTGCGCGCATTGCATAAGGACAACGACGGAAACTGTATAGAATAGCTTTACTCATGATTTAATATTGAACCAAATTAATATTGAACTAAGACGCTATAGCTGAGTGTTTCACTACTTTCAGCGGGGATGGTAATTTGCCATTGCGCTGTGCCCGAAGTCATTTTTGTATGTGGGTGATTCTCGTCTAATATTTTCCATTCCCCTGGCACTGGTTCACGAACGATAACGGTAACAGGTTCAGATTTGGCATTTTTCAGCTCTATTTCATAACTGCTTTCAAAAGCAACACTATGTGGTGCAAAATATTTGGCTTTTTTGAAATCAGTTTGTTTTTTATTGGCAGTGATATCAAAGGCATCGCCAAGCTTTAGACGTATATTTTCATTTTTAGGGGTGTGATCTATGTGGTCCTCACCAACAAACTTAGCACTACCTTTACTATCATTTTTATAAACTCGCACGATGCCTTTTGGAATAGGTATGCCTAAATGTGTTTTTTCTGCATTGCTAAATTCGATATATACAGCAACCTTCATTTTCTGGCCTAATTCACCGTAACTACTGCTGTAATAATAGTCATTGCCTTGTAATAAAAATTCTTTATGAACGGGCACTGAGTCCGCCGAAAGCAATGCGACTTGTTTAGTTTGTTTGTCAGCAAGATCTGTCGTTCGATTCAGGGTGTAGAGGTGATATTCAAATAAACTTTCTTCAGCAACCGCATTATCACTCATGGATTTCATCATAACTTCTTGCCGGATAACGCCTCTAGATAGTTCAGGCTGAATTTGATTAATATCACCTGCGACGAGCTGTAGTTTGACATTATTGTATGCGGTGCCACTTTGGTTAGTCAGTGTGATCCAACCAGTTAAATCGAGTTGGCTTTCATCACTATTCAATTCAGCGACATAATCTGCTTTCCAAGCAAGTCCAGCGGTTAGATAACCGAGTTCTACAGTTTGTTGCTTATCACTAGAACTTGTTAATTGGGTTACTAATGTAGGTTGATCACGTAAATTATCTGGCACTTGGTCAAATATAAAACTGCCTTGGGGGTTAGTGACTATTTTGTCACCAATTTTAAGTGTCACCCCACTATTTGTGCTGAGTATGGTTGCTGTTTGAATGGTCTCAATACCTGTAGCAGGATTGATGCTAGCAAGGCGTACTTGTTTGCTGGTATATTTTTCCAACATTTTTTGAGGTGTCAGTAAATCAAAATCAAAATTTTGTTCTAGTACCTGGAGTTGGTTATTGGGATTCAAACTCCGTAGCAGTGCGGTTTCAGGACGTATTCTGGCACTTACACCGCGAAACGCAAGATTGTTAAAGCCTTTATCCAAAATAACTTTACGTTGATCTTTGACCAGTGCCAGATTGTCATTATAAATAGTGACCGCAACGGATGTTTGCTCTTCTAACGTAGTGAGTTTTTCGGTGTCATTCGCAAATGTTGCTGTGGCGAAAAAAATGGAAAGAGTAAGTATTGATAGCAGTAATTTCATCCTGATTTCTCCGATTATATTGCGATTAGTGAGCTAGCTAGAGCTACATAATACACTGTGATAAATTTAGTAAAAGCTAAATAGTTGGTAATATACTGACTTGATAATTAGTGTTTACTAATATAGTGTCTTTGTATGATTAGCTTGCTATGATGCAAAGTAGAACATCCCAAAATAATTAAGGATTGCAGAGTGAAACATCAAAACATCAGGTCATTCATCGTTGTCTTTATCAGTTGTGTGTTAGTTACTTTACATACCAGCAATATTGTTCGAGCCGAAACCAATCTTGAAGTCACTGCGGTAGTTGAAAAATCATTTCCACAGCAAACCATTTTTGATGCCGCCATAGAAGCTATTCATCGTTCAACAGTTTCATCACGAATCGCTGCTGAAGTGATTGAATTGAATTTTGATGTAAATGATGTGGTGCCAAAAGGTGCAACCATTATGAAGTTTAAGGATGATGAATTTCAGGCGCGGATAGCACAACTGCAAGCAAATTTATTGGCAGATAAGGCTCAAAGTCGTGAAGCATCTGCACGCCAAAAAGAAGCGGCATCGGAAGCGGAGCGGGTAAGAAATTTATACAAACGTAAATTGTTGGCACAAGCCGCATTGGATAAATCTGATGCCGATTTAAGTGCGAGTAATGCACGTCTGCAGGCAATTCAGGCGCAATTAAAGGCGCGTGAAGCGCAGCTGGATGAGGCCGAAGTAGAGTTGTCCTATACGCAGATTATCGCGCCATATAGTGGTGTGGTTACTGAGCGACTGATCGAGTTAGGTGAAATGGCGAGTCCCGGTCAACAATTGATGACAGGCCTTTCACTTGAGCATTTACGTGCCATCATTCATGTACCACAGTATTTATTGACTGCAATTAAGTCTGCGGATAAGCCGGTATTACTGTTGATGGATGGTCGTAAAGTTACAGGTGAAAGTATAACCATCATTCCCCGTGCTGACGTCACTAGCCATAGTTTTTCGGTACGAGTAGATTTACCGACAGGTCTTCAAGATATTTATCCTGGTATGTTTAGCAAAATTCAGTTTAAAGTGGGAGATGAGCAAGTTAGAGTTATCCCGCAAGTGGCTATCGTACATCGTAGTGAAGTGGCAGCTGTTTATGTTCAGACTAATGATAATAAACTCATTTTTAGACAGGTCCGTTTAGGACGCAAAATGACGGATGGACAACGTGAAGTATTGGCTGGACTGGAGGTAGGTGAGGAGGTTGCATTAGATCCTTTACAAGCTGTAAGAAGATTGAAACAAAATAGTTCAGAGTCCGCATCATGAGTGTTGAAAAACTGGGTATTTCTGGGCGAATAGCTAAACAATTTCAGGATACTGAAATCACACCATTGTTAGCGGTGATTGGTTTGTTGTTGGGGGTGTTTGCCGTCTTAATCACGCCACGTGAGGAAGAACCTCAGATCGATGTTACCTTTGCCAATATTTTTATTGCTTATCCGGGTGCCTCAGCAGGTGAGGTTGAACGTTTGCTATCAACGCCAGCGGAACAGATCATCTCTGAAATTGCTGGTCTTGAGCATGTATATTCCATCTCGAAGCCAGGAATGTCCATACTAACGGCTCAATTTGAAGTGGGTAAGGACTCAACCACGGCTATTGTTAGTTTGTATAACAAAATTTATTCAAATAGCGATTGGTTACCCACCCAACTTGGTGTGGCGCAGCCGATTATTAAACCAAAAGGCATCGACGACGTACCTATTGTCACCTTAACGCTATGGACTGCGGATGAAAACCGTGGTGCTCATGATTTACAAAAAGTAGCACATGCCGTTGAAGCAGAATTAAAACGGGTGCCAGGAACTCGTGATATCTACACGATTGGTGGCCCAGATAATGTCGTACGAATCCAACTTGATCCACAACGATTAGCGGGATATGGCATTGACTTAGCTCAGTTAAAAAATGCCTTATTAGTTGCAAATAGTTCAGCTGAAGCTGGCGTATTAGTTAAAGAAGATCAAGAATCATCGGTGCAAGCGGGCGTATTTCTAACCACAATTGAAGAAATTTCATCCTTAGTTATTGGCGTTAATAATAATGCCCCAGTCTATTTACGCGATGTAGCTAATGTCATATCTGGTGCAGATCAACCTTCACGTTATGCTTGGATAGGCACTGGACCTGCGGCAATGACCAAAGGTATCAGTATACAGGGAGAATTCCCTGCGGTGACTTTAGCCATTGCTAAACAACCGGGAATGAATGCGGTTGATATTGCAGATGCTGTTATTGCTCGGTTTGATGATCTTAAAGGTGTCTTTGTACCGGAAGGTATAGAAGTTACGGTGACGCGAAATTACGGACAAACTGCCGATGATAAAGCGCAGACCTTAATTAAGAAATTGGTCTTTGTTACTATAGCCGTGATCTTTCTGGTTTTATTAGCCTTAGGTTGGCGTGAAGCTATTATCGTCGGTGTGGCGGTAGTTGTCACCTTGATGCTCATGTTGTTTGCATCATGGGCCTGGGGCTTCACCCTAAATCGAGTTTCATTGTTCGCCTTGATTTTTTCTATAGGTATTTTGGTTGATGATGCCATTGTGGTCGTGGAAAATATTCACCGTCATAGACAGATAGGCGGCAAGTCATTACGTGACATAATCCCACGCGCGGTCGATGAGGTCGGTGGTCCTACGATCTTGGCGACCTTTGCTGTTATTGCTGCGTTATTGCCAATGGCTTTTGTGACAGGGTTAATGGGGCCATACATGAGCCCAATCCCTATCAATGCCAGCATCGGCATGTTGTTATCATTGTTAGTCGCTTATATTTTGACACCGTGGATGGTGTTAAAAATGATGGCCAATCAACGACAAAATCATGCACATCATTCTGGTTCGGGATTAGCTAACAACAGCTTGTCTTATCGGTTTTTTCATATGGTTATCGGCATCTTTGTATTAAACCGTGCCGCTCGTTTTTGGCGATGGATGTTGTTATTGCTAATGATCGCGTTGATTGCCGCTTCGGTAGGTTTAGATATGATGAAGTTGGTGGTGTTAAAAATGCTACCGTTTGACAATAAATCTGAGTTTCAAGTGGTCGTGGATATGCCAGAAGGTACCAGTTTAGAACATACCGCTGGTTTATTACGTGAGTTAGGCAGTTATTTAGCCACGGTGCCGGAAGTCACTGATTATCAAGCTTATGTCGGTACGGCTTCACCTATTAACTTTAATGGTTTAGTCAGACAATATTATTTGCGTGAAGGCTCAGAATTTGCTGATATTCAAGTGAATTTAACGGACAAGCATTCACGCGATAGAAAAAGTCATGAGATTGCGAGCTCTACACGTGAGCCTTTACAGCTAATTGGTGAACGTTGGGGTGGTAACGTTAAAATTGTTGAAGTGCCTCCCGGTCCCCCCGTCCAATCTCCGATTGTAGCTGAAGTATATGGTTTGGATTATGCGAGTCAATTACTCAGAGCGAAACAGATTCGCGCCGTGTTTGAACAAACAGATGATGTGGTTGATGTTGATGATACGGTTGAAACCAAAGCGCCGCGCATGGTGCTAAAAGTTGATCGTGAAAAAGCAGCATTATTTGGTTTGTCTCAGGCGCAAATAGTGGCAGCTTCGCGGATGGCATTAGCGGGTGAAGATGTGGGATATTTACACGACATGGCGGTGAAATATGCAGTGCCACTTAGATTAGAATTCACAGCGACGAAACAACGCGACTTAGAGGCGCTGTTGACATTAAGACTTAGAAATCAGCAGGGTGAATTAATTGCAATCGGTGATGTGGTTGAGGTAGTGCAAACACAACGCGAGCAAACTATTTACCATAAAGATTTATTGCCAGTAAGTTTTGTGACTGCTGATATGGCTGGCGATCTTGATAGTCCCTTATACGGGATGTTTGATATTGTGAGTCGTTTGCAAAATACAGACATTGAGCAATTTTTTATACAGGCACCGATATTGCCGGTAAATGACAGCATAAAGTGGGATGGTGAATGGCAAGTAACCTATGAAACCTTCCGAGACATGGGCTTTGCCTATGCCGTTGGGATTATTTTGATTTATTTACTGGTGGTTGCCCAGTTTAGGTCGTATTTAATACCGTTGGTTATTATGGCGCCTATTCCATTGACTATCATCGGTGTTATGCCCGGTCACGCCTTAATGGGCGCCCAGTTTACGGCAACATCGATGATCGGCATGATTGCTATGGCAGGTATTATTGTGCGAAATTCCATTTTATTAGTAGAATTTATCAAACAAGCTGTAGATTCGGGAATGAAATTAGATGAGGCGGTGATTCAAGCTGCCGTGGTACGAGCTAAGCCGATTGTGTTGACTGCTGTAGCGGCAATGTTAGGTGCTTTTTTTATCCTTGATGATCCAATATTTAACGGCTTAGCAGTAGCCTTACTTTTTGGTATTTTAGTGTCAACAGTGCTGACTTTATTGGTGATCCCTGTGATGTATTATGCCTTTAATAAGGGTACTCTACGCAGCCGTTAAATCAGCAATAACTAGGGGCATTTATAAGACGTCGATTTGGGATTAATGTTATTTATCTGTCAGATGTACGTAGTGATTTTGATTGACGTAAAAGGATATGTTTGACTAATAAGTTTCGGTCATATTCACTCATATGTGTGAATACTAATCGTAGGAAATAAGGAGTGTATTTCGGCGCGTCATACTGCTTGTCGCAGGCAATAACATTCGCAATAGTATGAATTATGTTACCTGTGGGTTGCAATTCAATACGCAGCTCTAGCGTGGCATTATGGGAATATTGATGATCGGTCATAAAAGCAATGCCACCACCACTTAAGTTGGACTCAATCAGATTTCGATTATCAGTGGTATTTTGTTGGCGTTGAACCATATGAGAAATGATGCTGATTTTATCATCAAGTAATCGTAGCGCCCGTGCGACTTGACGATCTGAGTGATTAATTTGCTCAATGAGATGAATCAATGAGGCTTGAATAGTGCTAAGTTGATGTTTGTCTTGGCTAACATTATCAGTCAATGGTGGATTTTTAATCGTACTTACAACCTGATTTATCTCATCATGATTTAGTTCTGTAACATCAATATAGATCATGTCATTAATACGGAAAAAATCACGACGATCATTATTGAATTCTGACATATTTTCCATTGTAAAGATCCTAAATAATGCTTGATGAGTTATTAAAATGTGGTGTTTTAAAATTCAATATTAAGAAAACTTCACCTCAAAAAGTATTGAGAAAGTGTAATAATCTAAACTGTATTTGTCGATGATTATGCCATTTTTTTAGATATCATAATTATAATATAAAAGCTTTTTTCACTATTTTAAAGTGATAAATAGCTTCGTTTCAGAAGAATTACGTCCTTTGAATTTAGAAGCTAAATACTTGAGGCGGTTAATATCTTCCCACTCTTAAATCGATCCCTAGATCCCTGCGGGCACGGGGCTCTAAGCCGGAATAACACTCGTTAATATCGATAGTCAGATAATCACAGATATAACATATTTATAAATTCTCAGATGCAAAGTCAGCTAAACGAGAACGTTCACCACGTAATAAGGTAATGTGACCGCTATGCTCCCAGTTCTTAAATCTATCAACCACATAGGTCAAACCCGAGGTGGTTTCGCTTAAGTATGGGGTGTCAATTTGAGTAATATTACCTAAGCAAACAATCTTGGTACCAGGACCCGCGCGGGTTATCAGTGTCTTCATTTGTTTAGAGGTTAAGTTTTGTGCTTCATCGATAATCAGAAAACGATTAAGGAAAGTTCGACCGCGCATAAAGTTTAGCGAACGAATTTTAATCCGGCTTTGTAATAAGTCATTGGTCGCTTGTTTCCCCCATTCCCCGCCACTGATATCGGTTTTGTTCAGTACTTCCAAGTTATCCATCAGTGCACCCATCCAAGGTGTCATTTTTTCTTCTTCGGTACCAGGTAAAAATCCAATATCTTCACCAACGGGTACGGTAACTCGGGTCATTATAATTTCTAGATAACGTTTATTCTCAATGGTCTGAGTTAAGGCCGCAGCTAGGGTTAATAGTGTTTTTCCGGTGCCTGCTTGGCCTAATAAACTGACAAAATCGACATCTGGATCCATCAATAAATTCAGTGCAAAATTTTGTTCGCGATTTCGCGCGGTGATACCCCAGACAGCATGATTATCTTTACGATAATCATTAAGCAGTTTAATGTTGGCTACGAAATCTGTTTTGCTGTGAACGATAGCTTCAATAGCATTGCTTTCACCAGGTGAGTAAATAAGTTGGTTGGGGTACCAATCTTTGACGATGTCACCTTCAATTTGATAATAGGTATGACCGTCTTTGGTCCATGATTCCAGTCGGTTAAGATCATCCCAAAAATCAGCGACGAGTTCAGCTGAACCACGGTAAAGAAGATCAACATCATCAAGCACTTTGTCGTTGAAATAATCTTCTGAATGGACGCCTAAAACAGTCGCCTTAATTCGCAGGTTGATATCCTTAGAAACCAGTGTGACTGTGGTGTCAGGCTTTGATTTTTGCAAACCTATTACGATGCCTAAAATTGCATTGTCAGCTAATTGTCCAGGTAATTCTTTGGGGAGGTCGTGGGTCATTTGGGTTGTTTGAAAAAATAGGCGACCACTGATTTTGGGCGTGTCATTGTTGGCGACAGTTGGTAAGTGTATACCCTTGGCAATGGCTTCAGTATCCCCTGCTTGCAACATTAATTCATCAAGGAATCGACTGACTTGACGGACATTACGTGATACTTCGGATAAACCTTTTTTACCACGATCGAGTTCTTCTAAGACAATCATAGGTAGAAAAATATCATGCTCATCAAAACGATATAAAGCAGTGGGGTCATGCATTAATACATTGGTATCAAGTACAAATAGACGTTTACCGATGATAGCGCGTTTAATCATTAGATTATTCCTTAGCTATTAAATTTAGAATGTCACTTTCTGAATCCTGTTTGATTATGATCTAACTTTCACCATGATGGAAGTGAAAAACGATAACTTTTTTTGTGATGATTTTGGGGGGATAGGTTCTGATATAATGGGAAACTAATTTTAAGATATTCCCTGAACAGGAACAACGATTTTGACTACATCAATACACAAAATTCATCACCTTTTACAACAACGAATCCTTATCCTTGATGGTGCTATGGGGACAATGATCCAAAGTTACAAGCTTGAAGAAGCGGATTATCGTGGTGAACGTTTTGTTGATCATCCTTGTGATGTGAAAGGGAATAATGATCTTTTATCATTAACACAGCCTAAAATTATTAGTGATATTCACCGTGCCTATTTTGAAGCCGGCGCAGATATTGTTGAAACGAATACTTTTAATGGTACTTCCATCGCCATGGCTGATTACCAAATGGAAGGTTTGGTTTATGAGTTAAATAAAGAATCAGCGATATTAGCACGGAAAGCGGCAGATGAATTTACCGCTCAAAATCCAGACAAGCCACGCTTTGTTGCTGGCGTGTTAGGTCCAACAAATCGCACTGCTAGTATTTCACCAGATGTAAATAACCCAGGTTTTCGTAATGTAAGTTACGATGAATTAGTTGAATCTTATTTAGAATCTATTGCTGGTCTTATTGATGGTGGTGCCGATTTATTATTAGTTGAAACTATCTTTGATACCTTAAATGCTAAAGCAGCATTATTTGCGATTGAAACCTACTTTGAACAGCATAAAGTTCATTTCCCGGTCATGATTTCAGGCACCATTACCGATGCTAGTGGCCGTACATTGTCAGGCCAAACTACCGAAGCCTTTTGGAACTCACTGTCGCATGTGCAACCGATAAGTATAGGTTTGAACTGTGCTTTAGGTGCTGAACAATTACGCCAATATGTCGAAGAATTATCTCGGATAGCGACCTGCCATGTTAGCGCCCATCCCAATGCTGGTTTGCCGAATGAATTTGGTGAATATGATGAATCACCAGAAGCCATGGCGCTTCATATTAAAGAGTGGGCGAAAAGTGGCTTTTTGAATATTATCGGTGGTTGTTGTGGTACATCACCCGCCCATATCAAAGCCATCGCTGATGCAGTCGCAGATGTTACACCACGCATTCCAGCTAAAAATAATCATCACTGTCGCTTAAGTGGCCTCGAGCCATTCAACATCACGCCGGAAAGTCTGTATGTCAATGTTGGCGAACGAACCAATGTGACCGGTTCTGCTCGTTTTGCAAAATTGATTAAAGAAGGCGACTACGACACGGCGCTTGATGTCGCTAGGCAACAAGTCGAAAGTGGTGCACCGATCATCGATATCAACATGGATGAGGGCATGTTGGATTCTAAAGAAGCGATGGTTATTTTCTTGAACCTTATTGCTTCTGAACCTGATATCAGCCGTGTGCCGATCATGATCGATTCTTCTAAATGGGAAGTCATTGAAGCTGGCCTAAAATGTATTCAGGGTAAAGGTATCGTCAACTCAATCAGTATGAAAGAGGGCGAAGAAAAATTTATCGAACAAGCTAAATTAGTACGGCGTTATGGTGCGGCGGTGATTGTGATGGCCTTTGATGAAGTGGGCCAAGCAGATACCCGCGAACGTAAGCGTGAGATTTGTACGCGTTCGTATGAGATTTTAACCAAAGTGGTAGGTTTCCCACCTGAAGATATTATTTTTGACCCCAATATTTTTGCGATTGCTACTGGTATTGATGAACACAATAATTATGCAGTTGATTTCATTGAAGCCATCAAAGATATCAAACATGCACTACCTCATGCTTTGATCAGTGGTGGTGTTAGTAATGTGTCATTCTCTTTCCGTGGTAATAATCCAATTCGAGAAGCTATTCATGCCGTGTTTTTATATCATGCGGTTAAAGCAGGTATGGATATGGGGATTGTTAATGCTGGTCAATTAGCTATATATGATGATCTAGCAGAAGAGTTACGTGAACGGGTAGAAGATGTTGTGCTTAATCGTCGCCAAGATGCGACTGAACGCTTATTGGATATCGCTGAAAAATATAAAGGTGATGGCAAAACAGTTGACAAGGTAGAAGACCTCGAATGGCGTAGTTGGCCAGTAGAAAAGCGTCTTGAACACGCTTTAGTCAAAGGTATCACTGACTATATTGATGATGACACCGAACTTGCCCGTCAAAATGCAGCAAAACCACTGCATGTTATTGAAGGTCCTTTAATGGACGGTATGAATGTAGTTGGTGACTTATTTGGCGAAGGTAAAATGTTTTTACCACAAGTCGTAAAATCAGCTCGGGTAATGAAAAAAGCGGTCGCGTATTTAATGCCCTTCATCGAAGATGAAAAAGAAGAAGGCGATGTAAGTACTAACAATGGCAAGATATTAATGGCCACTGTTAAGGGTGATGTTCATGATATCGGTAAGAACATTGTTGGCGTGGTTTTGCAGTGTAATAACTTTGAAATCATTGATATGGGCGTCATGGTGTCATGTGCTGATATTCTTGAAACAGCCAAAAGAGAAAAAGTCGATATTATTGGTTTATCGGGACTTATTACGCCATCGTTAGATGAAATGGTACACGTTGCTAAAGAAATGGAACGTCTCGGTTTTCAGCTACCGGTGATGATTGGAGGTGCAACAACATCAATGATACATACCGCGGTTAAAATTGACCAAAACTACCATGGTGCAATTATCTACGTGAAAGATGCGTCACGCGCTGTAGGTGTTGCTCAAAATTTGATTACCGCTGGCACCCGTGATGCCTATATCGCAAAAATAAAAGCAGATTATGCAGATAAACGTGCGCGTCATAAAGGTCGTAAAAACACCCGCCGCCAACTCACTATTGCTAATGCGCGTGCTAATAAAACTAAAATTGATTGGCAGGCTTATCAACCCACCGTACCTAAACAGTTAGGTGTGCAAAATTTTGAAGATTATCCCTTAGCCGATTTGGTTGAGCGGATAGATTGGACCCCATTTTTTCAAGCATGGGAGTTAGCGGGTAAATATCCACGCATTTTAAATGATGAAATTGTCGGCGAGCACGCCACTAATTTATTCCGTGATGCCAAAGCGATGCTGACCAAAATTGTTGATCAAAAATGGTTGAAAGCCCGTGCTGTATTTGGTTTCTTCCCCGCGAATAGTGTCAATGATGACGATATCGAAATTTATACCGATGATAGCCGAAACGAAGTATTGATGACGTTGCGTAGCTTACGTCAACAAACAGAACGTCCTCCTGGCCGACCGAATGCTGCACTGGCTGATTTCATCGCTCCGAAAGACAGCGGCGTAAAAGATTATATTGGCTCATTTGCCGTTACTGCTGGTATTGGTATTGATGAACATGTTGCACGCTTTGAAGATGACCATGATGATTATCAAAGCATTATGATAAAAGCTTTAGCTGATCGCTTGGCAGAAGCGCTTGCGGAGCGTCTGCATGAGTTGGTGCGCAAAGATTTGTGGGGTTATGTACCTGATGAAACCTTAGATAATGAAGCGTTGATCGATGAAAAATATCAAGGCATTCGTCCAGCACCAGGTTACCCTGCCTGCCCAGATCATACTGAAAAAGGCATGTTGTGGCAGTTACTCGAACCTGAAAAAAATGCCGGCATGTCGATTACCGAAAATTTTGCCATGTTACCGACGGCCGCAGTAAGTGGTTTCTATTTCGCTCATCCAGAATCACGTTATTTTGGTTTAGGTAAAATCGACCAAGATCAGGTTGAAGATTATGCCGCCCGTAAAGGTTGGACGATGGATGTCGCTGAACGCTGGCTAGGACCTGCACTTTCATATGATGGTGATGACTGATGAGTTCGTTGAACGATGAGATAGTCGACTTACAAATGAAAATGTCGTTTCAAGATAATTTGTTGGAAGAATTAAACCAAGTTATTATCGACCAGCAAAAGCAAATTTCACGCATAGAATTGATGCTTGAAACAATGAAACTGCAAATGAACACCATGCAAACTGGAAGTCAGCAGGAATCAGAGCCACAATATGAGTTGCCACCGCATTATTGATTTTAAATTAAGCCTGACATTGCCGTATTACTTTAGTGGGGATTTATGCCCTTTAGCATGAATTCCCACTTAAAAATCAGTGGAGTGAGATGATGGTATCTGGGTTTCGTAAATCTTGACCATAAATCAACGCCAATGTGTAATTCTGCAAGGTGATCGTGATTGGTGTCAGTCATCATCACAGGTTTTGCTAGCGAATTTTGATAAAGACAAGCTTCTTTGCCTGTCAAATTATGCTGATTTTGCTCATCAGACTATTCCCCAACAACAAGCCCAAAAATACCTAGGTAAAGAGTTTGACTCTGTTATATTTGATGCGCTAGATGACTTTAATCCAGATAGCTTTGGTGCGATTGTCGGCACGATAAAAGCCGGTGGTGCATTAATCGTCTGTATGGCTAATACCTTACCCGATAGCTTGTGGCTACAACGCTTTCATCAACTTGCAATTGATTATTCAACTTCACAGCAGATTATTCAGATCATCAAACAAGGTGATAAGTTACCTTCGCTTGCTATTCCTAAACCACGGAGAGAAGCGACTGAATATAACCCAACAGGCGATCAGCAAGTAGCACTTGAAGGTATTTTAAACGTTGTTCACGGTCATCGTCGGCGTCCTTTAGTATTATCTTCAGATCGTGGCCGAGGTAAGTCCGCAGTCTTAGGCATGGCGGCAGCCGCGCTAATCAAACAAGGCAAGACGACAATAATCGTTACTGCACCAAGTTTAGCAACGGTTGATACGATATTTGAACACGCGGCTCATTTATTGCCTGAAGCTAAATTAAAGAAAGGTCATCTGGTTTTAAATAATACTGAAATTAAATTTATCGCCCCTGATGCCTTGATCGAATCAGACCAAAAAGCTGATTTATTACTGGTTGACGAAGCCGCTGCCATTCCCGCGCCGATGTTAGAACAATTGCTCCATAAATTTTCACGCATTGTATTTGCCACCACATTGCATGGTTATGAGGGTACTGGACTCGGCTTTGCAATACGCTTTAGACAAATATTAGAACAGTACACACCGAATTGGCATAGTTTAAGAATGACCAAGCCTATTCGCTGGTCAGAAAATGATGCATTAGAAGCGTTTAGTTTTAAGGCGTTATTACTTGATGCTTCACCAGTTGATTATGCTTTAATTGAGCATTGTCAGTCGGTTGATTGTGTATTGGAAAAAATAGATCGAAAGCAGCTAATTAACGATGAAACTAGCTTAGCCGAACTTTTTGGTTTAATGGTATTGGCACACTATCGGACTCGGCCATCAGATTTACAGCTGATGTTAGATCGCGAGGATGTGTCGGTTTACGTGATGCGTTATCAAGGATACATAGTTGCCAGTGCTTGGTTAGTCAATGAAGGTGGCTTGGATGATGAATTAGCAAAGGCAATTCATGGTGGTACTCGGCGCTTAAAAGGGCAGTTATTACCGCAATCTTTGTTAGCCCATGTCGGAGTTACTAATGCGGGATTATTAAAATACCAACGTATTATTCGTATTGCTGTGCATCCAGCCATCCAGCAACGTGGCATAGGCCATGCTTTGTTGAATAATATTGTTAGCCAAGTCAGACAGTCAGATCTTGATATCTTAGGGACAAGTTTTGCCGTGAGTGTGGACTTACTTAACTTCTGGTCAAAGTCACACTTTACACTGGTACGTATAGGTTTGCAGCAAGATGATGTGAGTGGCAGTCATTCGGTGATGATGCTACAGGCTGTAAGTGAAGCAGGACAAGATGTTGTAAGCCGAGCACAGCAACGTATTCAACATCATTGGTCCTATTTATTGCCCAATGAGTTTAAACACCTTGAAGCCGCTCTGATTATTAAGTTGTCAGCAATAATTTCTGCCACGTCATCACAACTTTCTATTTGGGATACCCAAGATATTTTGGCATTTTGTCAGCAACAACGTCCTTATGAATCCTGTCGTATTGCTTTGTCATTATGGTTGGCACACCAAGTAAAACAAGTTCACTTTGAAAAACTATCAACCATGCAACAACAACTCAGCATAATGACATTACAACAACGCGAATGGCCAGATATTGGCAAACGACTGGGTTTGAATGGGAAAGTGCAGATTATTAATGCCTTGCGTGATGTTGTGGCTTTGTTAAACTCATATGATGAATTAGGATAAATTGCTTAGCCGATTAGAACTTAAATATAATGCCATAAACTATGCGGCATTTAAGTTTAAGTGACGTGGTAATAATTAAAATGTATTTGTTGATTATCAGCAATATTTATAGGTAGGAAATGATGACAAAGGGTAGCCTTTTTATTGTGGCGGCGCCATCTGGCGCAGGTAAAACGAGTTTAGTGAATGCGTTGGTTGAACAACAATCAGCTATTCGTTTGTCGGTGTCACATACCACACGACCAGCTCGCGAGGGCGAAGTGAACGGACAAGATTACTTTTTTGTCAGTCAAGATAACTTTGCGCAAATGCGAGACGCTGGGGCATTTTTAGAATCGGCTACGGTATTTGATAATTCATATGGCACCTCAAGTGAAACGGTGTTGGCACAATTGCAGCTAGGCTTGGATGTGATCTTGGAAATTGATTGGCAAGGTGCAGAGCAGGTGCGACGTAATTTTCCGGAGAGCACCAGTATCTTTATTTTACCGCCTTCTAAAGCTGCGCTAGAGCAACGCTTACGAGGACGTGGACAAGATAAGGAAGATATAATTGCTCGACGTATGCGTGATGCAGAAAATGAAATGTCGCATTATGTTGAATTTGATTATTTGATTGTTAATGATCAATTTGATGTGGCGTTAAGCGATCTCGCCGCAATTATTATCGCAAGACGTCATTCGATAGGGGTTCAGAAGCAGGTTAACCTTGAGTTGTTGACGGAACTTCTAGCTTAATGTCCTGATTTTTCGTAAAATTACTTGTTTAATTCTTGGGGAACTACCATGGCACGTACTACAGTAGAAGATTGTTTAGAAAACGTTGATAACCGTTTTCAATTGGTATTAGTTGCATCTAAACGTGCACGTGAAATTGAGCAAGGCGCTGAGCCTTTGGTCCCAAGAGAAAATGATAAACCAACGGTTATTGCTTTGCGTGAAATTGCTGCTGGCCTAATTGGTCCTAGTATTTTAGATAAAGTGAGTGCACGCGAGCACTCAATGGATAGCATTTCGAAAAAAGAAGCGCTATTCGGCGAAGAGTAAATTTTGAGCGCAAAACCTACAGTCGCTTCTGAGTTAGCGCTAGTTCATGATGCTGAACCACAACTGACCATAGATGATTTATGTTTTGCGACTTCAAACTATTTAGAAACTAAGCAGGTTGAAGAGATTCGACGTGCTTATTTTTTTGCTGAAAAATCACACGTAGGACAAACTCGTCGATCTGGTGAAGCTTACATAACTCATCCCTTAGCTGTGGCAAATGTCTTAGCTATGATGCACATGGATCATGAATGCATCATAGCGGGACTATTGCATGATGTGATTGAAGATACTGAGGTGAGTCGAGAGGCTTTATCTGAAGAGTTCGGCGAAGAAGTGGCCTTGCTGGTGGACGGGGTAAGCAAATTGGCTAAAGCGGCCTTTGAAACCCAGCAACATGCCCAAGCAGAAAGTTTAAGAAAAATGCTGTTAGCAATGTCACAAGATATACGAGTGATTATCGTTAAACTAGCCGACCGGCTCCATAATATGCGAACGCTGGGACATCTACGTGCTGAAAAGCGTCGCCGCATCGCTCATGAAACCTTAGATATTTATGCTCCGATCGCCCAGCGTTTGGGGATGAATCTTATGCGTGGCGAGTTGGAGGAGTTAGGTTTCCATGTCTTGTATCCCTTACGCTATCGTGTATTGGCTGATGTCGTACGTAAAGCACGGGGTAATCGAAAAGAAATTGTAACTCAAATCACCGCTTCTATTTTGAATCGTATGGAACAAGAAGGCCTGTCCGCAGATATTCAAGGACGTGAAAAAAATCTGTATAGCCTGTATCAAAAAATGGTCAAAAAACATTTGTCCTTTTCTGATGTCACTGATGTTTATGCCTTTAGGATCGTCGTCGATGATGTGGATGCCTGTTATCGCATGCTAGGGGTTGTGCATAATTTGTATAAACCAGTGCAAGGTAAGTTTAAGGACTATATCGCCATCCCTAAAATTAATGGCTATCAATCGCTACATACGGTGTTATTTGGCCCTTATGGCGTACCCATTGAAGTACAGATCCGCTCACGGGAAATGGACCAAATGGCTGAAGCGGGCGTAGCGGCACATTGGCTCTATAAAACCGGTGAAAGTGAAGGTAGTAATCTGGCGCATCGTCGAGCTAGGCAGTGGTTGCAAGGTATATTAGAAATTCAAAAAGGGTCGGGTGACTCTATTGAGTTTTTAGAAAACCTACAGATTGATTTATTCCCTGAAGAAATTTACGTATTTACACCTAAAGGTAAGATCATGGCCTTACCACGTGGTGCCACGACAGTAGATTTTGCCTATGCAGTACATTCAGACGTTGGTAATGCATGTGTCGCGGCTAGAATCGGCCGTCATTTAGTACCGTTGAGTACTGCACTTGAAACAGGGCAATCAGTCGAAATCATTACCTCTTCGACTTCACATCCTAATCCTTCTTGGCTTAACTTTGTGTCTACAGCTAAAGCGCGCACAAATATTCGTCATTATTTGAAGGATCTTCGTAATGACGATGCAGTGTTATTAGGAAGACGATTATTAAACAAATATCTACACGCATTTTCAACTACGTTAGCTGATGTCGATGAAGCACAGATCGCTCAATTAGTTGCAGAACTTGAAATGAATGGCTTTGATGAGATACTGGGCGATATCGGCTTAGGTAATCGCTCGGTTATGACTATTGCACAAAAATTAACACATGATGGGTCATCAACTGAATCGTCATCAATAGCGTTAATGATTGCAGGCACCGAAGGTATGGTAGTAAGTTTTGGACGATGTTGCCATCCTATTCCTGGTGACCCGATACATGGTTTTGTCAGTACTGGTCGCGGGATTATTGTGCATCAGGCCAATTGTAAAAATACGGTTAAATTACGTGCTAAAAGCGATAAATGGCTCGATGTAGCTTGGGCACAGGATATTAATCGTGATTTCCCCGTTGATATTGTCGTTCACACAAAAAACCAACGTGGTGCATTAGCAACAATTGCCGCTGTGGTATCTGAAATGGATTCAAATATTGATAATGTGGTGGTTGATGAGCGTGATAGTGGCTATTCCGACTTACGTTTAACAATTGAAGTCACTGGACGACAACATTTAGCACGAATTATTCGACGTTTAAGACATCTTGATATGGTTGAACGGATAACGCGAAATAACTAATTTTTTAAATTAAAAACCGTAAATATAACGGTGATACTGGAGAACATAATGCCCCGTGAAATTATTCATACAATACATGCACCTGAAGCAATTGGTACTTATTCACAAGCTGTAAAAATTGGTGATACTGTTTATTTGTCGGGTCAAATTCCGCTAGTACCTGAAACAATGTTAGTTATTGAAGGTGACTTTGCGACCCAAGTACGTCGTGTTTTTGATAATTTAACCGCTGTTGCTGTTGCTGCTGGTGGTAGTTTGCAAGATGTCGTTAAATTAAATATTTTCTTAACGGATTTAAGTTATTTTGGTACCGTAAATGAAATTATGGCGGAGTATTTTGTTCAGCCTTATCCAGCCCGTGCAGCAATTGGTGTCGCTTCATTACCCAAAGATGTACCTGTAGAAATGGATGCAGTTATGCATTTGGGTGCGTAGTTTAAGAATTAGAACTTAAGGGATTTACAGATTGTGGTAAAAACGGTCGCCTTATCACAAGCTGTCACCGAGTTAAAAGGCGTGGGAGCAAAAGTCGCTGAGCGTTTAGATAAACTTGGCATCACACAGATCCAAGATCTGCTTTTTCATTTACCCTTAAGATACCAAGATCGCACATGCTTACTGCCGATGGGCTCACTTCGAGCTCAACAAGAGTGTTTAGTGGAAGGAACGGTAAGACTTAGCCAAATAAAAATGGGTCGTCGTCGTTCTTTGTTATGTCATATTGATGATGGTACTGGCTCATTGATATTACGGTTTTTTCACTTTTCTAACAGCCAATTATCACAATTAGCTGAAGGTACTCGCGTGCGATGTTTTGGTGAAGCACGAACTGGCCTTTCATCCTTGGAAATGGTTCATCCCGAATATCAAGTCGTCTCTTCAGATAAAATAATCCCTGTTGAAGCCGAACTAACACCTATTTATCCTACGACTGAAGGCCTACATCAACTTAGTTTTAGAAAACTTATCGACCAAGCCTTAGCGTGTTTAGATAGCGATAGTTTGCCTGAATTATTGTCTGATTCGGTTCGTCTTCATCCGGTGGCTCATTTTTCTTTGGTCGATGCTTTACGGTTTGTTCATCATCCGTCGCCGGATGTTAATGTTCAACAATTATCAGATAGACAACATCCCACGCAACGTCGTTTGGCCTATGAAGAATTGTTAGCGCAACAGATTAGCATGCGCCAATTACGCGCTACGATGCAGCATCATGCCGCGCCGATATTAAAGGGTGACAGTAAACATCGACAATCACTATTAAAGGCATTGCCCTTTCCATTAACACATGCTCAACAACGCGTTGTTAAAGAGATTTTGGCTGATATTGCCCAAGAAATTCCGATGCAACGTTTAGTTCAAGGTGATGTAGGTTCAGGTAAAACGGTAGTGGCCGCCATGGCAGTCATTGAAGCGGTTTCAGCGGGTTATCAAGCCGTAATGATGGCACCTACTGAATTATTAGCAGAGCAACATTTGCAGACGTTTAAAATGTGGCTGGAACCTCTGGGCATGAGGGTGGGTTGGTGTGCTGGCAAACAAACGGCCGCTCAGCGTCGAGAAGTGTTAGTGGCGCTAAGTGCCGGTGAAATTCGCGTTGCCGTTGGTACGCATGCCTTATTCCAAGACGAAGTGGTGTTTAATAATTTAGGTCTAGTGGTGATTGATGAGCAACATCGATTTGGTGTTCATCAACGTTTAGCCTTAAGGGATAAAGGCCGTGGCAGTCATAGTTATCCTCATCAATTAGTCATGACCGCCACGCCGATCCCGCGAACTTTAGCAATGACTGCCTATGCTGATTTAAATGTATCAGTCATAGATGAATTACCTCCTGGTCGCAGTCCTGTTACTACCGTGGTACTCCCGGATTCCCGTCGCGGTGATATTGTTGAGCGTGTCCATCTTGCTTGTAGGGAAAAACGCCAAGTTTATTGGGTATGTACATTAATTGAAGAATCAGAACATTTGCAATGTCAGGCGGCTGAAGATGCGGCGACAGAATTACAAGATGCATTGCCCGATTTAAAGGTTGCTTTAGTACATGGACGAATGAAATCAGCCGAAAAAGAACTGGTGATGCAGAGCTTTAAAGCAGGTGAGATTGATCTGCTAGTGGCGACCACGGTGATTGAAGTGGGTGTCGATGTGCCTAATGCTAGTTTAATGATCATTGAAAACGCTGAACGCCTAGGATTGGCACAATTGCATCAATTACGGGGTAGAGTAGGGCGAGGTACGGTACAAAGCCATTGTGTGTTGATGTATCGCTCTCCTTTGTCTAAAAATGGACAAGCCCGCTTGCGTTGCTTGCGAGATACTAATGATGGTTTTGTGATAGCGCAACGGGACTTAGAATTACGTGGTCCTGGCGAGTTATTGGGCACGAGACAAACCGGCTTACCGCAGTTTCTGGTCGCAAATTTACTCACCGATCAGGACTTAATTGAAGTGATGTCAGAAGCCGCAGATCATTTTGTTCAAAGCACGCCGGAAAATGTAGATGCACTTATTCACCGCTGGTTCGGACAAAAATTAGAGCTTGGACAAGTATAATGAGACATTGGACACGATGGCATAGGCCACAGCGCCGATTAATGCCAACAGAATTAGTATCGTGGTTAACGGATTCAGGATCATTAACCCAGCGTCTACAAGCTCACAATAAACATAGTTTTTCTGTGCAACTGTTAAGTACATATTGGATGAAACCATTACCAGATGAAAGCTTGTCTTTGGATATTCCACTGACAGAGATGGCATATCAGCGAGAAGTAAGGTTGATGGATGGTGGTGAAGCTAACGTTTACGCTCGAACCGTTATTCCTTTAGCAACCTTTCAGGCAATGAAACAACGCTTTACTACTTTGGGCAATAGACCATTGGGTGATTTATTATTCACTGACCCATCGGTAAAACGTGGGCCGATTGAAATAAGCTGTTTGAAACCAGGACAATGGTTATATGAAATGGCAGTGCTTGAAGAGTCATTTCGCCCAGAAATGCTCTGGGGGCGACGCTCACATTTTTATTTAAGCGGCAACAAATTACTGGTAAATGAGATATTTTTGCCGACTTTAGTTAAGGATTAATCAATGGATGCATTGAAACAAACGTTATGGCCTTATATCGAATTAATGCGTTTAGATAAACCCATTGGTATCTTATTACTGCTGTGGCCTACTTTATCAGCCCTATGGATCGCAGCAGAAGGCTGGCCAGATCTTACTGTGTTCAGCGTGTTTGTATTAGGAGTAATCATCATGCGGAGCGCGGGTTGCGTTGTGAATGACTACGCTGATCGTAATGTTGATGGTCATGTTACTAGGACGATCAATCGACCCTTAATAAGGGGCGATGTAACATCGAGGCAGGCTTTAATATTGTTTGCAAGTTTAGGTTTATTGGCTTTTTTTCTAGTCGCTCAACTCAACGAGCTTACTATGTGGATGTCCTTAGTGGCTATGCTGTTGGCGACTATATATCCCTTCATGAAACGCTATACTTACTTACCTCAGGTTTTTCTTGGCATGGCATTTGGATGGGCAATTCCGATGGCATTTGCGGCACAAACCAACGCGGTGCCAACCATTGCATGGTTATTGTTTTTAGCCAATATTTTATGGACTACGGCTTACGACACCTTTTACGCAATGGCTGATCGAGAAGATGATATGTTCGCAGGCGTGAAGTCAACGGCGATATTATTTGGCGATGATGACCTTGTTATCATTGGTGTTTTGCAGTTTATATTCTTGTTGGTTATGGTTCTGATCGGTAGTCAATTGGAAATGAGTATAAGCTATTATATTGGGGTACTGGGTGCTGGCTTGTTATCTATTTATCAACAGTATGTAGCGAAAGATAAACAACCAGCACATTGTTTGCAGGCATTTTTAAATAATAATTGGGTTGGTGGCGTAATATTTTTAGGTATTGTGTTTCATTATGCACTGAGTTAATGAACCCACTTGAAACGAGGTCGAATGTGAGCGGAAACTTATATATACCGAGAATGGGAGATGAATATGACACCATCTTTCGTTAATGCGTGAGCTTGAATACCGAGTTGCATAAGCTGGTGTCACTGGCCAAAAAAATGCATTTATTGTCATCAAATGCCGTTAGTAGGGCCGCCGGCGCCGGCAGTGAAGGCGATTCATTTCGAGTGTTGACTCAAGATATTCAATTATTGGGTGATGATGTTTTGGCGTGCGTTAAATTGTATTAACTGGCCGTTTTGTAGGGTGATATCTTCAATGAAATCTGCAATATGTATTTTGATCTTAATTAACCTGCTTTTGCAGGTTAATTTTTTGGCGGCAGATATTTTTCGTCAACAAGATGTTAATAGCCAGACACGTTTTGCTGATAAACCTTCTGCTAGTGACACCTTGGTTCAAGGTTCAGTAGCAACTTATCGACAGAAACATTACGTTGCTAAGGTTTATGATGGCGACACTATCATCCTGAAAAATGGCGAGCGAGTTCGATTATTAGGCATTAATACGCCTGAGATTGAAAGTCGTTTTCGGCAAGATGAGGCGGGTGGTCAAACGGCTAAAAAGTGGTTGCAAGAAAAACTAAGTTCTGGCGAAGTATATTTAGAGTTTGATAACCAAAAGCGCGATAAATATAAGCGACTTTTAGCACATTTGTTTTTACCAAATGGCGAACATTTGAACAAAGAAATCGTTAAAGCCGGTTTAGCAACACTCTGCATTATTCCGCCTAATTTAAGTTATGTGAAAGAACTTAAAAAAGCCGAGTCTCAAGCACAACAACAAGGTTTGGGAATTTGGTCTATGTCGGCCTACCGACCTATAACAGTCAACCATTTACCTGAAAAGGTATCTGGTTGGCAGCGATTTTTAGCCACGCCAAAAGAGTTAACGAGTACTCGCAAGTATGTTCGTTTGATTTTAAATAACCACGTCGATATGCGAATTGCGAAAGAGCATTTAGCCTTGTTTCCTGATTTGAAAATGTATATAGGTAAGCGCTTAGAAATAAGAGGCTGGGCGGCAAAAAATAAAGACCATTATTCGATACTAGTTCGCCATCCTAGTGCGATTATCCTGCTTTAGGTTCGGTAGCCAATTTTTTACGAAAAGCTTCTAACCTATCGGGATAGGTAGCGGGATCACCGTAGTTGATAAATTGGTAATAAAACCGATGTGGGGCGAGTACTTTTCTTGCATGTTTTATCGGGCAAAAGTAGAGTTCTGTTCGCGCTAAAATTTCTCGAATATAAGCAACTAGGCCATTGCCATAGGAGCAATATAGACAATGAAACTTCTCAAAAATATTGAGATATGCTAGATGTTGTTGATCAAATATGATGTAATCAGCGCGCCGCACCTTAGCGATTTTGTAAATTGGAAAACAGCTTAGCTGGTAAAAACTGATAGCAAGGTCAAAGAGGAACAATGGAATGATCATGCCATAAATAATGGGCGCAGTAATAATGTTGAGGGGGCGTACACCAAATAGCCATGGGATAATCCCTGTTTTTAATTTACGATGTGCTTCTTTAATACTCTGCTCAAATTTAACTTTTTTACCTTTTAGATGGTAAAGCATAGTGTCTTCATGTTGATGAAGTTCTTGGCTTAAATCTTCTTCTAACAGCTTAATTTGGTCGATTAACTCTTTGATACGATTATTCATACCTGCTCCTGAGAGACCCTTTTTAGGCCAATATTCCGTAAACATTTAAATGGCGTAATGAACTTGGTTTCGCCCATTTATCTTTGCATTATATACTGCTTTGTCGGCTTCTTTAATGAGTCGTTGGCTGGTGATAATCAGTTTAGTTTCATCTAAAACGGCGATCCCAATAGACAGCGTGATATTTAGAGATTGTGATAGCGAAATTATGAAGTCATTAGAGGCAATGGTTTTACGGATTCGTTCAGCAATTTCATAAGCAGTTTTCAGTGGGGTATTAGTCAGTAATATTACAAATTCTTCACCACCATAACAAGCAAGAATGTCGCTGGAACGCATGATGTCATTAAATATTTTGGTAGCTTGTTTTAATACATTATCCCCAGCTTGGTGGCCGTACTGATCATTGACTGACTTAAAATGATCAAGATCGATAAATAAATATGCGAGTGGGGCGTTATTACGCTATGCTAAAGAGGTTTCTTCTATAATACGTTGATCAAAAAAACGACGATTATTGACGGCTGTGAGTGGGTCACGTAAGCCTAGTTGTTTAATACTTTCTTGTAGACGTGGATTTTCAAGGCAAGCTGAAATAACGGCGGTTAAATGTTGCAGAAATTGCGTGCCTATTCCCGCCTGAAATCTATCTACTTGGCGGCTACCTAAGTTTAAACTTCCGATTATTTTATGTTGGCGAATTAGTGGCAGTATGGCGACTGATCGAAGTGTACTATTATTAGAAGATAATGCTTGGTGCTGTTGGGTAATAAATTCAAATAAACGGGGGCGATACTGAACCTTGTAATCTTGATGGAGCGATTGTGCGCTATCGGCGAATAATAATCGGCCTTGCCTGGAGCTAGGTATGCTGTGAGAGTCTAATAGGCGTTGACATTCATATTCTGGATCAAGCAATATGAGTGATACTTCAGTGAGCTGAAATTAGACTTGATGAATGTCTAATAGAATCGTAAGTAGATCAAATAATCCCGAACTATTTAATAAATTTAGTTCATATTCTTGGAAATGAATCTGCTTCTGATCGTTATGACTTGCAATAGTAAGTAATGCATCCAGCTTATTTTGTAACAGTTCAGCTCTTGATGACATGGAAGTGCCTTGCGAAAGGGGTGATATGTCGTGAAGGTTGACTAATAATGTCTTATTGCGCGGGCTATTGTCCATATTTCTATAGTGATTGCGCCAGCTTTGCGTAGTTGTTTGACTGCTGCATTGGCGGTATGGCCAGTGGTCAATACATCATCAATGATCGCAATATGTGCAGGTACTTTAGTTTGAATGAATTTAAAGACGTGCTGAATATTCTGTTTGCGCGCTATGAAGGGTATGGATGCTTGTGATTTAGTGTCGATAGTTCTTATTAAATAACGATTACTGGTCGGAATGGCTAATTTTATTGATAAGGCTTTAGCTAATTCGAACGATTGATTATAACCTCGCTGACGTAGTCGATTAGGATGTAATGGAATAGGTATAAGTAGTTCGGGCAGTCGCCTATTGCATAATTTATCAGTCATTAATTGAGCAAAAAACTGGCTAAGGAAAAGTTTGTCGTGATATTTAAGATCGGCAACTAAACGATCAATAGGATCGAGGTAAGGAAATAAACTGAAGCTTAAATCCTGTTCTGGTGGCTGATTAAGGCAATTACCACATAAATAAGCATTGCTTATTGGCAAGGCGCAACGGGGACAAGCATCACCTAATTGCGGTAAGTTTTGCAGGCAGGCCTTACATATTGCTTGATGTTGACTCATCGTGCCACAAAGCCTGCACGGTATTGGCATCAGATTGCTGTATAATTGCCAAATTCGATGTGGCAATATAGATAAAAATTCCCTTGCCATCAAGACTTAATCCTTTTAAATCTAATGAAGTAATATTATGCCTGAAAATAGCTTAAATACTGATCAATCATTACGCCATAACTGGCACGCTGAAGAAGTCGAAGCACTTTATGATTTACCCTTTGCTGATCTTATGTATCAGGCTCAAACGGTTCACCGTGAACATTTTGATCCTAACTCGGTACAAGTTAGCACCTTATTAAGTATCAAAACAGGTGGTTGTGCCGAAGATTGTGGTTATTGTCCACAAAGTGCACATCATGAATCAGCAGTTAAGGCTGAACCTTTAATGCCACTAGATAAAGTGTTAGAAAGTGCAGCGGCAGCCAAAGCAACCGGCGCCAGCCGCTTTTGTATGGGAGCCGCATGGCGTAATTTGAAAGACCGTGATCTTGAACGTGTTGCTAACATGGTGAGTGGTGTCAAAGATTTAGGCTTGGAAACATGCGTTACATTAGGCATGTTAGAAGAACATCAAGCTGTACGTCTTAAAGAAGCAGGATTAGATTATTACAATCATAATCTTGATACCTCACCAGAATTTTATGGTGACATTATCAGCACGCGTACTTACCAAGATCGTTTAGATACCCTAAATTATGTGCGTAATGCCAATATTCACGTGTGTAGTGGTGGTATTGTTGGTCTAGGCGAAAGTCGACGTGACCGTGCTGGTTTATTAATCAGCCTTGCTAATTTACCAAGCCACCCAGAAAGTGTACCTATAAATTTATTGGTTAAAGTGGAAGGTACGCCATTAGCAAATCACGATGATATCGATCAGCTAGAGTTTGTTCGTACTATCGCGGTTGCACGATTGATGATGCCTAAATCATATGTTCGTTTATCTGCTGGTCGTGAAAGTATGAGCGATGAATTACAAGCGATGTGTTTCCTTGCTGGAGCTAACTCGATCTTTTATGGTGATAAATTATTGACCACGGATAACCCTGATACCAATCATGATCAACAATTGTTTAATCGTTTGGGTATTACGACCTTGATAGGACAGCATAGTGCTCCTGCTCAGGATGCGTGTAGCCATTAAAGGTTGTTACTAAATGGCAAGCCTGCCTTGGTCTAAGCAATTAGCGGATAATTTGCATCAACGTAAGTTAGCGGGCAGATACCGTCAGCAACGTACACGTGAGGGTGAGCAAGGTATAGAGGTGGTCATTGATGATAAAAAACTGCTGTCCTTTTGCAGTAATGATTACCTTGGCCTTGCTAATCACCCCGCTTTAAAAAAAGCGTTTATCGCTGCCGTTGAGCAAGATGGTGTTGGTTCGGGGGCAGCGCATTTGCTCACTGGCCACAGCCGCTACCATGCTGAACTTGAACTTGCGCTTGCTGATTTCACTGGTCAACAACGTGTCTTGTTATTTTCATCTGGTTATCAAGCTAATTTAGGTCTGATTGATGGTTTGATGAATCGTGGTGATGTCATCATTCAAGATAAACTTAATCATGCTTCATTATTAGATGGCGGACGATTATCTGCTGCCGATCAGCTACGATATCGGCATGCTGATATGGCGGCGTTGGCAAAGCGATTACAGCAATCTGAACCAGCGAATAATCGTCTTATTATCAGTGATGGTGTATTTAGTATGGATGGCGATATCGCGCCATTACCCGAACTGATGTCTTTAGCTCAGCAACATAATACTGCTGTGATGATTGATGATGCTCATGGCTTTGGCGTATTGGGTGAAACGGGCCGAGGTACTGTTCAACATTGGCAAATATCGCCTGAAGATATGCCAATAGAAATGGGTACATTTGGCAAAGCCTTTGGCACATCAGGTGCCTTTATTGCCGCCGATGAAGTGGTGATTGAAAGCTTGATTCAACAGGCTCGAACCTATGTTTATACCACTGCCCAACCTGCCGCAATTGCCGCAGCAACAATAGTTAGTTTGCAATTAGTACAAGATGAAAACTGGCGCAGAGACAAATTACAGGCATTGATTGCTCAGTTTAGAAAGGGCGCACAAGCATTGGGTTTGGATTTAATGCCATCAATGACGGCTATCCAGCCGGTGATTATTGGTGATGAAAAGCAAGCGATAAAAATAGGTCAGGCATTAGAAACCAAAGGCTTATTAGTTGGCGTTATTAGACCGCCGACCGTACCAGAGGGCTCAGCGCGTTTACGCATTACTTTGTCAGCTAATCATAGTGAACAACACGTGAAGCAATTGCTCGATGCCTTGGAAGAAATATGCACATTAAAGTAATCGGACAGGGGCCCGACTTAGTCATGCTACATGGCTGGAGTATGCACAGTGCTGTTTGGCATGATATGACTGAAGCCTTAGCAAAAACATTCACCTTACATTTAGTTGATTTACCAGGACATGGACAAAGTGAATGGGATGAAAATGCTTTAGATCTTGCCGTGCTACTAGCCAATCTTGCTAGCGAATTACCTAAATCAGCTTACTGGTTAGGTTGGTCTTTAGGCGGGTTAATAAGCACTGCCTTTGCTGACCAATTTCCTGAACGAGTTAAAAAATTAATATTAGTAGCGGCAACACCTTGTTTTGTCGAAAAAGACGATTGGTCTTGTGCTATGGACCCAGCTATTTTCGAAGCGTTTGCTGAGAATTTAAAGCATGATCAAGCTGATACATTACAACGGTTTTTGTTACTGCAAGCACGAGGATCTGTGCATAGTCGTGACACGATTCGACAATTAGCTGATCAATTAGCTATCGAAAAACCACCAGTAGCAGAAGCATTGTTAGCTGGACTTAATTTGCTGATAGCTACCGATTTACGTGCACAATTAGCGATGCTTGATTGTCCAATAATGATGATTTTAGGTGATCGTGACACGTTAATTCCCGACACCATGCTAGACGTAGTAAAACAAATGACCAGCAATGTGCAAACCACCTTATTAAAAGGTGCGGGCCATGCGCCCTTTATTTCTCAGCCCAAAGAATGCCAGCAGGCGATAGAACTGTTTATCAATGAATAATGAACTTCCTAAAAAACATCTTGTTGCTCGATCATTTGGTAATGCCGCCGCACATTATGATGATGTTGCCGTCTTACAACGTCAGACAGGCGATGAATTATTAGACCGTCTATCATTAGTCACGTTACAACCTAAACGAGTATTAGACTTGGGTGTAGGTACTGGCAGAAACTTAACGTTATTAGCTAAACGTTATCCCAATGCTCAACTGTTAGCATTGGATATTGCACCGGCCATGTTGCAACAAGCTCGGCAACGTTATCAGAAAGTATCAGGTATCAAACGTTGGTTACCTTATTCCAATATGCCTTTTTACTTGGCAGGCGATGCGGAGAAGTTACCCCTAGCAGATAACAGCGTTGATTTGGTTTTCGCTAATTTAGCTTTGCAGTGGTGTGACCCTAGAATGAGCTTTGCTGAAATTCAACGTGTTTTACGACCTGATGGCTTATTAATGTTTACTACCTTGGGCCCCGATACCTTGCGTGAATTACGCCAAGCATGGGCTGAGGTTGATGATTATCCGCACGTAAATATGTTTTATGACATGCATGATGTTGGAGAAGCGATGATGGCGGCGGGACTTGCCGAGCCTGTATTGGATACAGATCGCTACACTTTAACCTATGACTCAGCTATGGCATTGATGAAAGATTTAAAAGTGTTAGGAGCCCGTAATGTAAATTCCGGTCGCCGTCGAGGTTTAACTGGTAAAAATACGATTAAGCAGGTTGGCGATGCTTATGAACCGTTTCGTCGCGATGGCGTTTTACCAGCGACCTATGAAGTGGTCTATGGTCACGCTTGGGGTGGACAACTTAAGCAACAAAAAATAGATGGCGAGGTACGTATACCCGTTAACCAAATACTACATAGGAAGTCAGTATGAATAGTGTGTTTGTAACGGGAACCGATACCGATGTTGGCAAAACACGGATCAGTGTGGCAATCATTGAATTATTGCAACGGCAAGGAAAACGCGTTGCGGCAATGAAACCGATCGCTAGCGGTTGTGAATTGACAATTGACGGTTTGCGAAATGATGATGCGGTGCAATTAAGTCAGCAAGCCAATGTTGATTTACCTTATCAGTTGATAAATCCTTACGCCTTTGAACCTGCTATTGCCCCCCATATTGCTGCTGGGCAAGTGAATGCTACTATTGAAGTGGCTGTGATTAAACAGAATTTTGACCTAATACAGCAGCAAAGCGATGCCGTCGTGGTGGAAGGCGCGGGTGGTTGGTTAGTACCGATCAATCAAACACAAACAATGGCTGATCTAGCGATAAGCTTAGATTTACCGGTTATTTTAGTGGTCGATATACGTTTAGGCTGTATTAATCATGCCTTGTTAACGGTTACTGCAATAGAGTCGACAGGCTTAAAGTTACAAGGCTGGATAGCTAATAATTTTGGACAAAATCCGCAATCTATCGATATTGTCGAGACATTAACGCAACGTATTTGGGCGCCCTGTTTAGGTTATGTGCCGAGGCTTGAAGACAATGAATCAGCTGCGGACTATTTGGTTTTAAACTAGCTCTTTAAACTTTGTTCTGTCACAAGCCTGTAATTATCATTGAATGAGTTCTAGGCATAAAAAAGCCGGAATAACATGACTGCTACTCCGGCTTTTTTTACCAAGTATTATGTTGGTTTAAACGTTATTACGCCATTGATGACATGGATCGTCGAAGATCTGACTTACTTGTTCTGGTCCCCATGTGCCCGCTTCATATTTATGAACAAAATCTTGCTCTTTAGTCCATTTTTCAATGATTGGATCAACGGCTTTCCACGCTAGATCTACTTCATCTGAACGTAAAAACAATGACCGTTCGCCTAAGATAGCATTAAGAATCATCGCTTCATAAGCATCTAATTTATGTTTTTCATCTTCATTTTCAACGGTTTCTAGACCGACGGTGTGAGCACTTATTTCTAAACCAGGTTTTTTGGCTTGTAATTCAATACGTAAGGTATTGTCTGGTTGTAAGCCCATGGTGATCCAGTTGGCATGACTCGTACCAATTTCAGTATCTTTGAATAGCTCTTGAGGCGGCTTTTTGAAACGAATAGCAATCATCGCTTTTGATTCGGGCATACATTTACCGGTGCGCAGGTAAAATGGCACATCGCGCCAGCGCCAGTTATCTATGTAAAGCTTCATCGCGGCGTACGTTTCAGTCACACTATTGTCTGGTGCATCATCTTCTTCAAGGTAGCCTTTAATTTTCTCGCCATTCACTACACCGGCAGAATATTGGCCACGGAAAGCATGACTATCAACCATGTCTTCTGTAATAGGGCGTAGCGCTTTTAATACTTTAACTTTTTCATCGCGCAATGACTCATCATTTAAATCTGCAGGCGGTTCCATTGCAATTAAGGTCATTACTTGTAATAAATGACTTTGAATCATGTCGCGCATCGCACCTGAACCGTCATAATAACCTGCACGGCCACCAACACCTTGTTGCTCAGCATGGGTGATTTGCACGTGATCAATGTAGTTACGATTCCATAATGGTTCTAGCAATAAATTGGCGAAACGGAATACAAAGATATTTTGAACGGTGCTCTTACCAAGGTAGTGATCAATACGATAAGTTTGTTTTTCAGTAAAGTTTTTACGTAACACACCTTCAAGTTTAGCGGCACTTTTTTGGTCATAGCCAAATGGTTTTTCAACGACTAGATGACGCCAGCCTTTATCTTCTTTATTTAAACCGACGGCTGCCAGTTGATCGCCCACTACGCCAAATAATGATGGGCTGATAGATAAGTAGAATACGATATTTGATGAGAAATCCTGAGCAGGATCGTTTAATATTTTTTGCAGATCTTGGTATGACGCGGCATCATTAATATCATTTTGGAAGTAACTTATTTTAGAAAGAAAATTGTCTAAAGCATCAGCTTTAACACCATCACGCGCTTTTAATGAAACATATTCACTTACTAGTGATTTCCATTCATCCTGTGCCATCTCTTGACGACCCATGCAGATTATTTTGGTATCAGCCGTTAAGCGATTTTCAATGTTTAAATGATAGAGTGCTGGTAGCAGTTTTTTCTTTGATAGATCGCCTGTGGCGCCAAAAATAATGATTGTGCAAGGTTTCATGTAATCTCCCGTTGCGGGCTGTGCATATGCCCAAGACCGTATATAATCGGATAATTGTACAATTTTTAGGAGCACGGTGTGCGAAAAATTCTTTTTGCCAGTAGTGAAGTTCATCCTCTCATTAAAACAGGGGGCTTGGCGGATGTGTCAGGTAGTTTACCGATAGCACTTCGTCAACAGGGGCAAGATATTCGCATAATTATGCCAGCCTACCGTAAATGTCTTGAGGGACTTGATAGTATTCATACTATTGCGACACTTAAACTGGATGGTTTTCATTTACCTATTGAAATTTTGCAATCAACTTTGCCAGATAGTGATGTGACAATATGGTTAGTTCATTCACCACAACATTTTGATCGCGAAGGAGGGCCTTACAGTGCGCCTAGTGGTGAAGATTGGGAAGACAATGCGGCCCGATTCACCCTGTTTTCGCGCGCTATTGCGGCCCTATCGATGAACCAAGCAGGTTTAGACTGGCAGCCAGATATTCTTCATTGTAGTGACTGGCAAACGGGTTTAGCTCCTGCTTTGATCGCTGACTTGCCTAATCGTCCGGCGACCGTTTTTACAATCCATAATCTTGCTTACCAAGGTTTGTACTCACGTGCAATATTCGATGCATTGGATTTGCCGGACAAGCTTTGGCACAGCGATGGCCTAGAATTTTACGGCTTACTGTCATTGATGAAAGGCGGATTAATTTATGCTGACCACATCACTACGGTGAGCCCGACTTATGCAAAAGAAATCTGTAGTTACGAATTTGGTTACGGATTAGAGGGCTTACTGTCGCTACGTGCAAAACAAGGCCGTTTATCAGGCATTCTTAACGGCATTGATAATAATGAATGGGATCCCGAAACGGATTCATATTTATCTAAAAAATATACCATCAAAAATATTCGCAATAAATCTATCAACAAATCAAGTCTGCAACAGTATTTTGGTTTACCTGAAAAAGCAGATGTATTGCTGATGGGGCTGATCAGTCGCTTAGTTTCACAAAAAGGCATTGATTTAACGCTAGATGCAGTTACGGCATTACTTGAGTCTGGTGCCAATATTCAACTAGCCTGTTTGGGTAGTGGTGCGGCGGATTATGAGCAGGACTTGCGCATTTTACGCGCACGATTCCCTGATAAAGTAGGGGTTGATATTGGCTATAATGAAAAATTGGCACATCAAATTGAGGCGGGTGCGGATGTCTTTTTAATGCCGTCACGATTTGAGCCCTGCGGTCTAAATCAGCTTTATAGTCTACGTTATGGCACCTTACCTATTGTGCGTAATACTGGTGGTTTGGCTGATACCGTAGTTGATGCGACAGAATCTAACCGTAAAAATGAAATCGCGACTGGCTTTAAATTCAACCAAACTAGTGCCGAGGCATTGGAAGAAACGATAGTTCGTGCGCTTGATCTGTTTCAACGCCCGCGCATTTGGCGGAAAATGATGATAACGGCTATGGAACAGAATTACAGCTGGGAACAGAGTGCTGATACTTATCTAGAACTCTATGAAAGTCTATAGCGCTTTAATATTGTCCTTAATGTTAAACTACTATGATTATATACAATGGAGAGAGCCCTATGCAGGCTAAAGAATTAAAATTATTAGTAGTTGACGCGCTAGAAGACATTAAAGCAGAAGACATTCAAATATTGGATGTTACAGCAATGACTGATTTCACAGATTTTATGATTATTGCGACCGGTAAATCAACACGCCAAGTAAAAGCATTAGCCAACGAAGTTAATGTGCAAGCCAAAGCGGCGGGTGTTGTCCCTCTAGGAATGGAAGGTGAAGATGTTGGTGAGTGGGCTCTTGTTGATTTGGGTGATGTGATTGTCCATATTATGACCCCAGAAATTCGCGCTACTTATACCTTGGAAAAATTGTGGAGCGTTCCTGCTAAAACTGATGTTGAAGCTCAGGTGACGGCAGAAGATAAATGAAGTTAAACCTGCTGGCAGTAGGAACTAAAATGCCAGCATGGGTAACCGATGGTTATCAAGAATATGCGAAACGTATGCCACGAGAATGTAGTTTACAGCTACATGAAATAATACCCGCTAAACGAGGCAAAAGTGGCAGTGCATCACAGTGGATGCGTGAAGAAGCTGAGCGAATATTGACGGCCATTCCAGATAGCCACCATGTCGTTGCCCTAGATGTGCAAGGCAAATCTTGGCGCACTGAAGAGTTAGCTAAGCAACTTAAAAACTGGATGGCTGATGGGCGTGATGTGTCATTGATTGTTGGTGGGCCAGATGGTTTAACGGATGAATGTTTACAGCGTGCAAATCAGCGCTGGTCATTATCAGCATTAACTTTGCCACATCCTTTGGTGCGTATCGTTATGGCTGAGCAGCTATATCGCGCTTGGACCGTATTACAAAATCACCCATATCACCGCGCATGAATTTCCCTCAAATTTATTTAGCCTCAAATTCACCTCGACGACGTGAACTATTGACTCAAATTGGCGTCGATTTCACGGTGTTGTCGGTGGATGTTGACGAGAGCCGTTTGGCGAATGAGACTCCAATTGATTATGTTAAACGGGTAGCTATCGCCAAAGCACAAGCGGGTTGGAGAATCCTATCTGAGTTGGAGAGGCGACCAGTTTTAGGTTCTGATACATCGGTTGTATTAGCTGATATTATTTTGGGAAAACCAATTAATGACGATGATGCACGCGCCATGTTGCAGCAGATCTCCGGACGAACACATCAGGTGATGACGGCCGTGGCTGTGGTAACGACAACACACATTAAGTGTGAATTAAATATCAGCCAAGTGACTTTTTCCGCAATGACAGAGTCTGAAATAGACTGGTATATAGCAACACAAGAAGGTACCGATAAGGCGGGTGCTTATGCGGTACAAGGCTTAGCAGCTTTATTTATTGACCAAATACAAGGTAGCTATTCTGCAATTATGGGATTACCGTTACGTGAAACGGGATTGTTATTACAGCAATTAACAGGGCAAGCGGAATGAGTAGCGAAATATTAATCAACGTCACACCAAGTGAAACGCGCGTTGCGGTGGTTGATAACGGTGTGTTGCAAGAGATATTTATTGAGCGTACGGAAAGTCGGGGTTTAGTAGGCAATATCTATAAGGGCAAAGTGTGTCGTGTCTTACCGGGTATGCAGGCAGCATTTGTGGAAATAGGTTTTTCGCGTGCGGCTTTTTTACATGCTTCTGATATTTCGATTCCTAAAGGACAGACCGGTGATTTACAAGAAACAGTAGTGCCACCGATAACCTCATTATTACGTGAAGGCCAAGAAGTTTTGGTGCAAGTCATCAAAGACCCTATGGGTAGTAAAGGTGCACGATTAACGACACAATTATCGGTTTCCTCCCGTTATTTGGTTTATATGCCAGAAGCACAAGGCATCGGTGTCTCGCTTAAAATTGAAGGTGAAGAGGAACGTGCACGTTTGAAGTCCTGCCTAGTCTCACAACTAGAACACAGTGCTGGGGGCTATATTTTACGGACGGCTGCCGAAGGTGTGAGCGAGTCTGATCTTTTAGCTGACTTAGATTTTTTACATCGTCTCTGGGCTAAATTAGGTGAGCGTAAGTCAAAAATAAAATGTGGTGAACCTTTACATGAAGATTTACCTTTAGCATTACGAGCACTACGTGATTTGTTTTCGCCGGATATTGATCGAATTAGGATTGATTCAGGTGAAGCATATGACAAGGCACTTAGCTTTTCTGAAGGTTTTATGCCGGAATGCGCTTCTCGCTTAGAACGGTATAAGGGCGATCGACCGTTATTTGATATGTTTAGTGTCGAAGATGAAATAAATAAAGCATTAGAACGGAAAGTGCCACTGAAATCAGGCGGCTATTTGATTTTTGACCAAACCGAAGCCATGACTACGGTTGATGTCAATACCGGTGGCTTTGTCGGGCATAAAAATTTAGAAGAAACAATATTTAAAACAAATTTAGAAGCTGCCCATGCCATCGCCCGCCAATTACGGGTACGAAATCTCGGTGGTATTATTATTCTTGATTTCATTGATATGGAGGAACTAGAACATCGAGCTCAAGTGTTACGCGCTTTAGAAAAAGCAATGGCACCTGATCGGGCCCGACATAATATTTGCGGGGTATCCGAGTTAGGTTTAGTCGAAATGACCCGCAAACGTACCCGTGAAAGTTTAGGCCATATTTTGTGTGAACCTTGCCCCTGCTGTGAAGGCAAAGGTTATGCCAAAAGTGCTGAGTCTATATGTTATGAAATTTTCCGTGAAATAATCCGCGAAGCTAAACAGTACGAGACAACCCAATTTTTAGTGCTGGCATCGCAAGACGTCATTGATCGTCTTAATGACGAAGATTCAACTTATGTTGCTGAGCTAGAACAATTCATTGGCAAACCGATTTTGTTCCAGTGTGAATCGCAATATGGTCGCGAGCAATTTAACGTGGTATTGATGTAAGAATTATGTCGTTTTTTCTGCGCGGCTTACATATTGCAAGCAAACAAGTTGCTTATTTACTTATTATTCTAGCTACAGCGCTAATGTTGTTGGTGGGCGCCGTTTATTGGCTGGCAGATGCGGTAGACAAACGACAAGATGAAATTGCCGCGTGGGTCGGCAAAAAATTGAGTTATCCAGTTGAAATTGGTGCTGTGGGTTTGAGCTGGGTTGATCTAAAACCTAAATTACAAGTCGATACGATTACTGTGCTTAGGCAGGATAATAAGACTGAATTATTGAGCATTGAATCAATTTACGTCGGATTAGATTTACTCGCTAGCTTACAACGTGGTGAACCCGTGTTAAATGATTTGTCATTAACCGGCTTACAAATGGCCGTCGTTCGCGATCAGAATGGACAATTTCAACTGCAAGGCCTTAATTCATCGCCAGAGTCAGATTCGCTTATTATAGATTGGAGAAGCTGGTTAAACTTACTCAATCGTGTTCGATTACAAGACCTTATTATTGATTATAGTGATCAGACAAACGAAGCTTTCTCTGGCAGTTATCATCTTACTAATGCAGACGTAACCCATCGCTCCGAAAAATGGATAACGACGGGCTTACTAAGTTTACCAAGCACTATAGGAACTAATCTTCAATTTTCAGGGCAATGGCTGTTGGATTCGAATGATTTACAGAAGAGTTCGTGGCTGTTGCAGGCGCAAATTGATGATCTGAACTTAGCACCATTTTCATCGCAGATTACTTGGCAAGATATTGCTATTCAAAGAGGAAACTTAACCGCAAATATTTCAGCTAATGGCATCGGTGATACTGTAGAAACCGTTAAAACAACTATAGATTTAACGCAGACAGAATTGGTTTCTAAACAGGAAAATGTGGTTTATAACCCAGTATTGATTGAGCATTTGAACGGCCAATTTGATTGGCAACAACAAGGACAAACTTGGCAATTATCCGGCCATGAGATTCAATTTAAAATGAATAGTGACGCTTGGCCTACAACAGCATTTAGCATTAAAAAACAGCAGGGAAATGATTGGGTCATCACGAGTAATTATCTGCGGTTAAGTGATATCACAGCAGTGGCTTCTTTAAGTGGTCAGTCACCAGAAATCATTAGGAAGCAAAAACCTGCCGGCGATGTTGATAGTTTAAATTTGCAATATTCTTTAGCAGAAGGCCTAACGAAATTAGAATTTAATGTTCGTGATGGTGTGATGTTACCGTGGCAAAATTATCCGGGTGTAACAGGATTAACGGCATCTATCAATTGGCAAGAAGGGATTGCAAACCTTAAGCTAGATAGCCACCAAGTTACTTTTTATCCTGAAACCTGGTTAGACGATGCGGTATTTTTTGATTCAGTAACAGGAGAATTAAATTTACGGCAACAAGATCAGTTTTGGACACTACAGAGCCATGCCTTACGGCTATGGAATGATGATTTAAGCATCCAGTTCGATGGTATTGTGCAACACGCAAGTGACGACAAGGTAACTAATGACCTGAAAATAACGGTGCAAGATGTGCTCGTTAATCGTTGGCAAGCTTATGTGCCACAAAAAATATTAAGTGATAGTTTTAAACAATGGTCAAAGAAAGCTTTTGTAGCCGGCAATATCATTGATGGCACTATTGAGTTAAAAGGTGATTTAGCAGCTTTCCCTTATGAAGCCCAACCGGAAAAAGGTCATTTTAAAATGGCACTTCAAGCAGAAAATGTTCAATTGCATTACGCACCGGAATGGCCAGATTTAGTCGATGTTAGTGGACTGATTACAGGCACAGGCAATGACCTTATTATTAAAAGTCAGCATGGCAAGATATCTGGATTTAATTTTATGGATGTAACCACCACGATTAATAAATTGCTTGAAGACAAACCGATATTGCGAACGGTAGGAACGTTAACCGGTACAACAGCAAGTGCGCTACTATTTTTAAAAAACAGTCAGTTGAAACAACGCTTTGGCAGTATAGCAGATGCAACCATCGCCCAAGGTGCTAGTAATATCAAGCTGAATTTGATGGTACCTTTAGCTGATACGGATGCCACCGAAGCGTATGGATCTGTCAGTTTCGTTGATAGTCAGCTACAGGCCAAATCTATTCCCGAACTGGTGATGTCAAAGATTAATGGTAAATTAAACTTCACCAATACTGGTGTGACGGCAAAGGAAATCAAGGCGAGCGTATTTGATGAACCGGTCAACATAAATGTCACACCAAAAGATGACGTGACAATTGTGTCAGCAAGTGGTCAGGTTTCGATACAGCAAATTGAAAAACAACTGACTAAAACCATGCCTAAATTCATAACTGGCAAAACAGCTTATGAGGTGAATGTCGTCATTTCAGAAAAAGAAGTAGGTGAATTTAACATTAATGCTTCTGTACAGTCTGATTTAAAAGGTGTTGAAATTGATTTGCCTGAACCTTATGGCAAGGCGGGTAAAAGCATCGAAAATTTTAATGCCTCACTCAAGCAACAAGATAATCTGCAAATTTATTCTATTGAATATGGACAGGTCTTGAATACCATCTTAGCTCAAGATGACAAGTTCTGGCGAGGAGAAATTAATCTCGGTTTAGGACAAGCTGAACTGCCAAACCATGGGGTAAGAATACGTGGTGAATTAGCTGAATTATCATTAGATAAATGGTATGAATGGTCGAAACAGTATAGTAGTCAAAGTAACAATTCATTTATCGCCAGCATGAATGATACGGTAGTGACAGTAGGCAAGTTAACCGGATTTCATCAGCAGTTTACCGATTTAACTATCTCAGCAAAAAAAGAGGATCAAGGTTGGCGTGCAAATATTAATAGCTTGCAATCTAAGGGTTTGATTTACTGGCCCATTGATTTTAAGAGTAGTACTGTATTAAAAGTTGAGCTAGATAAATTGATATTAGCTCTGCCAAAGTCAGATGATACGCAACAGATAACCGATGAACAGGCTAAATTCCTATGGCCTAGTATGGATCTTTCCATTGGTTCATTAGTCGTCAATGATATGGTTTTAGGTAAATTAAAATTACGTGGTCATAAAATGGTAGATGCATGGTTATTAGATGAAGGCTCGTTAACATCGAATGAATTTACGGCATCAATACCTTTAGGTGAATGGCGACAAACAGTAAGTGGCGATCAATCACATTTTAAAGTTCAGGCGAATAGTGATGATTTAGCTGGCTTATTAGCGAGTTTTGATTATCAACAGGCAGTAGATGCTGAAGATGTATATTTATTAGCAGACTTATCTTGGCCCGATAACCCGCTGGCAGTAAGTGCTGGAATATTGAATGGTTCACTCAATGTCTCGATAGGTAAGGGTAAGCTTAAGGATGTTGAGCCTGGTGCTGCTGGTCGAATATTTGGTCTGATGAGCATTACTGCTTTACCCAGACGTTTGGCCTTAGACTTTAGTGATTTATTTTCTAATGGCTTCTACTTTGGTTCGATAAAGGGAGCATTCAAATTTGCTAATGGCCAAGCGGTAACAAATGATTTTGTCTTAAAGGGCTCTTCAGCGACGATTAAGATGGCGGGCCCTGTTGATTTAATTAATCAACAGTATAATCAAACTGTTACAATAACACCCAATGTCTCTTCAACCTTGCCGCTTGCTGGTGCCGTGGCCGCCGGCCCGATCGGCTTGGGGGTGGGTACTGCCATTTTGTTGGTTGATAAGTTAGCTGGTGCGCTGTTTGATAAAAATATCGTTAATTTGATTAGTTATAACTATTACTTAACTGGGCCGTGGGATTCTCCTGACTTAACTATTACGAAACCTTCAACACCCTGAAGATAACTGCTAGTATCTACTTGATCTGTAGCTGAAAATAACAAGTCGAATGAGTTCTAGATTATCGATGTTCAGGGGCTAGTACTATTTAGCAATTAACATGAATTAGGCCAGATTATGACCGCTACCTATGTCTTATTTACTCTTCATTATCAAAAAAAAGGCCGCTTATTAAGCGGCCTTTTTTGATAATGTACTGTTAAGTATTACTTGATAAATAGCATCTCTTGGTACTTCGGTAGCGGCCATAATTCGTCAGCTACTTCGGTTTCTAAAATATCAGCATGCAAGCGAACTTCGCTCATCAAAATAAGGATAACATTTGCACAGAATTGCATGTGTTCTTCCATCGTTGCAAAGTCATTTTTTTCTACTGCTTCGCTAAGTTTAGCTATCGCAGCTATCATTGCATTTGATTCTGCGGCGACTTTTTTGGCGATTGAGTTATCAAGTTCAATACCCATTTCGGCCATGCTTGAATTGGTTATAGATAGTTCAGCAAGGTAGCCAATTGCAGCAGGATAAATTAATGTTTTAGCCATATCGATAACTAGTTTTGCTTCTACTTCGATTGATAAAATATATTGCTCTGCATAGACTTCATAACGACTGGCAAGCTCAATAGGTGATAGGACACCCGTGCTCTCAAACAATGTTTTTATATAGTCTTCACGTAATGCTGGTAAGGCATCAGCCGTTGTAGGTATATTTTGCAAACCACGTTCAGAAACTGCTTTTTCATGCCATTCTGATGAATAACCATCGCCACCAAAGATGACATTACCATGAATATTCATTAACTCTTTTAATACCGCTACAACAGCATCTGGTTGTTTAGTACCTTTTTTCAATTCAGCTTCAAGTTTGTCAGCTATCCAGTTAAGAGAATCGGCTAGCATAGTATTCATTGCTACCAATGGACCTGAAACAGATTGTGATGAGCCTACAGCGCGGAACTCAAAACGGTTACCTGTGAATGCGAATGGTGATGTGCGATTACGATCACCAGGATCACGTTCAAAATTAAGAATTTGTGACAAACCAAGATCCATGGTGCCACCAGATTCAGAACTAGTGATTTTGCCATCTTTGATATCTTGGAAAACTTTTTCAAGTTGATCACCAAGATAGACAGATAGAATGGCTGGAGGTGCTTCATTCGCACCCAAGCGATGGTCATTAGCTGCCGAAGCAATAACGGCGCGTAATAATGGCCCATATTTATGAACACCACGAATAACTGCACCACAGAATAATAAGAAGTTTAAGTTATCATGAGGAGTTTTACCTGGATCAAGTAGGTTACCTTGAGTTGCATTACCTACAGACCAGTTCACGTGTTTACCTGAACCATTGATTCCGGCAAATGGTTTTTCATGAAGCAAACAAAGGAAACCATGTTTCTTAGCGGTAGCTCTCATCAGTGTCATCATTAATTGCTGATGATCTGCTGCTATATTAGCTGCTTCAAAATAGGGTGCAATTTCAAACTGACCTGGTGCAACTTCATTGTGGTGAGTTTTAGCAGGAATACCTAGTCGATATAACTGATCTTCATAGTCTTGCATGAATACTTGAACGCGAGCAGGGATCGTACCAAAATAATGATCATCAAACTGTTGACCTTTTGCTGGTGGGGCACCAAATAAAGTACGACCAGCTAGCAATAAATCAGGACGACTGTTAGCAAAGTTGCTATCGACAAGAAAATATTCTTGCTCAGCACCACAACTTGAATTTAATGGCGCGATTTCAGTTTCGCCCATTAGTGATAAGACTTTGTTGCCGGCCTTATTCATTGCATCAATAGAACGTAGTAATGGGATTTTTTTATCGAGAGCTTCACCTGTCCATGACATGAAGACACTTGGAATCATTAATGTAGAGCCGTTATCGGTGTGCATGATGTAGACAGGGCTAGTTGGATCCCAGGCAGTATAACCACGCGCGGCGTTAGTCATACGAATACTACCGTTAGGGAATGAAGAACCATCCGGTTCACCTTTAATTAAAAGGCTACCAGAAAATTCAGTAATCGCCTTACCGTCTGAATCACTAATGATGAAACCATCGTGTTTTTCAGCGGTGATGTTAGTCATCGGATAGAAAATATGTGAAAAGAACTTAACACCTTTAGACAGAGCCCATACTTTCATTGCAGCAGCAACAACTTCGGCTGTTGCAGTATCAAGTGGTGCACCTGTTTGCACAGTTTTTTTCATGGATTTGAAGGCTGTTTTAGATAGCGACTCTTCCATTTTAGCCAAGTTAAATACATCTGTTGCCCATATTTCATCTAAAGGTTTAGGTGTTTTAACTATCATTTTTTCACGGTTTGTTATTTGGTGAATTGCTTGAATGCGGGATTCATTTCCACTCATTTGTTTTTCCTCGACTACATCAATAGTATTAATTAAATTGGAATTTTCAGTGTTAATTATTTCATGATAACTTTAGTAATAGTAATAGTAATAGTAATAGTAATAGTAATAGTAATAGTAATAGTAATAGTCATCGACTTATAGCCGCTTGAATTTATTTTAAAAACTATTGTCTGTATTGGCAGAACAGTAGTTCAGATTTTCATAATCTTGGCGAGTTACATCTTAACTAAACGCTTCATCATTAGAACAAGCAATAACTAGACCATCAATTTAGAATGTTTAGTTTGGCTAATTTAGCATAGGGTTATTATCTATGAACCTTACTTTGCTGCACTGTATTGGTGCGTTTCGCGCCAAAGTGGTGCGTATCTTACCGATGTGAATAATGACTTTTGTAGTCCCAATAAAGTCCCTAGGTATAAGATCTGGTATGATCTACATCCTTGTAACATAAAGCAATCAATGATGACATATTCTATAATCGAACAAGTAACCCAACAATTATTAGTACCTGCTGGATTGGTTGAAGCTAATTTAGAACAGACACTCGCCTTGACTATGGGTCGTGGCGTTGATTATGCAGATCTTTATTTCCAGCAATCACGCCAAGAAAACTGGTTGTTAGAGGATGGTATTATCAAAGATGGTGGCTACCATATTGAGCAAGGTGTTGGTGTTAGAGCCTGTAGCGGTGAAAAAACTGGCTTTGCTTATTCCGATGATTTGATCTTACCGGCATTGCAGGACGCGGCTAAAGCTGCACGGGCTATTTCCCGTCAGGGGGCTGACGGAAGTGTGCAAGCCTGGAAACGTATGGTCGCTCCTAAATTTTATGCCGAAACAGACCCTTTAGCAGTGTTGACTGTTGAGGAAAAACTAGCATTATTACACCAAGCTGATGCCGCAGCGCGAGCCGCTGATCCCCGGGTTACCCAGGTTAGTGTAAGTCTAGCAGGTGGTTTAGACACTGTACTGGTTGCCGCCAGTGATGGGACATTTGCCGCTGATATTCGACCCTTAATAAGGATGAATGTGTCGGTCATTGTGGAGTCTAAGGGGCGACGTGAACGAGGCAGTGCTGGCGGTGGTCGACGACTGGATTATCGTTATTTTCAAGATAATGATTTACCCATAAATTATGCTAAAGAAGCTGTACGCCAAGCCTTAGTGAATTTAGAAGCTGTTGATGCTCCTGCTGGGAATATGACGGTAGTCTTGGCTTCTGGTTGGCCAGGTGTTTTATTGCATGAAGCGGTAGGGCATGGTTTAGAGGGCGATTTTAACCGACGTGGCAGCTCAGCTTTTTCTGGAAAGATGGGCGAAATGGTGGCGTCACCTTTGTGCACTATAGTAGATGATGGCACCTTGCAAGATCGTCGTGGTTCATTATCGATCGATGATGAAGGCGTACCAACAGAAAAAACTACCCTAATTGAGAAAGGTAAGTTAACCGGTTACATGCAAGATAAACATAATGCACGTTTGATGGGTAGCCGAAGCACAGGTAACGGTCGACGTGAATCTTATGCTCATTTACCTATGCCTCGAATGACGAATACTTATATGTTGCCTGGAGAACACGAACCCGAAGAAGTTATTGCCTCAGTGAAAAAAGGTATATACGCCGTTAATTTCGGTGGTGGCCAAGTTGATATTACATCAGGTAAGTTTGTATTTTCGACTAGCGAAGTATATTTGATTGAAAATGGCAAAATTACTCGACCTGTGAAAGGGGCAACGTTGATTGGGAATGGTCCAGAAGTCATGAGCCGTATTAGCATGGTTGCTAATGATTTAGCGTTAGATAGTGGTGTTGGTAATTGTGGCAAAGAAGGTCAAAGTGTACCCGTAGGTGTTGGTCAACCGACTTTAAAAATAGATGGTTTAACAGTAGGTGGAACAGCGTGACAATAAAACATAAGGCCATTGCCTTAATATCAGGTGGTTTAGACTCACTTTTAGCCGTACGTATAATGCAAGAGCAAGGTATCGAAGTTGAAGGTATTAACTTTTACACGGGATTTTGTGTTGAGGGTCATACCCATGCGATTCGTAATCATGATAAAGACAAACAAAAACGCAATAATGCGCTATGGGCGGCCGAGCAATTAGGTATTAAGCTACATATCGTCGATGTCATTGAAGAATACAAAGATGTTTTGTTGAATCCGAAACATGGCTATGGCGCCAATATGAACCCTTGTTTGGATTGCAAGATATTCATGGTGGGTAAAGCTGTTCAATGGATACAAGAAAATCGTAAAGATGGCTTCGACTTTATTATTACCGGTGAAGTAATCGGTCAGCGTCCGATGTCACAGCGCAAAAAAACAATGCCTATTGTTGCTAAAGAATCAGGTGCTGAAGATATTTTAGTGCGGCCCTTATGCGCTAAAAACTTACCTGCTACCAAGCCTGAACTTGAAGGTTGGATCGATCGCGATAAAATGTATGATTTTAGCGGCCGAACACGTAAACCACAGATGGCATTAGCCGCCAAATATGGTTTTACAGATTATGCCTCTCCAGCAGGTGGTTGTTGCTTCCTTACTGATAAAAGTTATTCTGATAAATTAGTAGATCTCTGGGATGCTCGTGGTACTAGAGAATATGAGATGGACGACATTATGCTACTAAAAGTTGGCCGTCATATCCGTCCTAAATCAGAGTTTAAATTGATTATTGCGCGTGATGCTGGTGAGAGTAAATATTTAGAAGGCTACCGTAAACAATTCGTGACGATTCAAGTTGTCAGCCATAATGGTCCTTTGACTATGGTCGATGGTGATATTAAGCCTGTAGATTTTGAATTAGCCGCTGGCGTTGTTGCACGTTATGGACAAGGACGTGACGCGAAAAAGGTTAAGGTGCATATCTTGGTGCCTGGTGAAGATATTAAAATAATGAATATTAAACCGCTGTCAGTTGAGCAGGTAGATGAGGAATGGCATGTATGAGTGGATACGAATTAGATGCTAGACGTATGTTGTGTCCAATGCCGGTTATCAAAACGCAAAATAAGGTTAAAGAATTAGCTGTTGGTGATATATTGAGCGTTATTTGCACCGACCCAGGTGTATTAAGTGATATTCCTGCATGGGCAAGGATCAATGGTCACACGATACTAGGACATCAGGATAATGGTGATGAAATCACCATTATAGTAATGGTTGGTAGTTAACCCCACTTTTCTATGGGGGCTTTACTCAACGGTTTAACTTGTGATTTGATTATAAAGTTAACAGTGTTTTAGCACTAAATGTATGAGCGTATTTTGTAGTAACTAACTTCAAAGTATTAAGCATAGTAATTAAAAATTGGAGAAAAATTAATGTCAGTCGAAAATGTGCTTCAAATGATTAAAGATGAGGAAGTTCTGTTTGTAGATTTCCGTTTTACAGATACACGCGGTAAAGAACAGCATGTTACTTTCCCTGCGCACAGTATTGATGAAGATACCTTTACCGAAGGTAATATGTTTGATGGTTCATCAGTGGCTGGTTGGAAAGGTATTAATGAATCAGACATGATTTTGATGCCAGATCCAACGACTGCCGTGCTAGATCCTTTTATGGATGATACAACACTAATTATCAGTTGCGATATTATCGAGCCAGCGACTATGCAAGGTTATGAACGTGATCCTCGTAGTGTTGCTCATCGTGCTGAAGCGTATATGCAATCAACTGGTCTTGCTGATGCAGCTTATTTTGGCCCAGAAAATGAATTCTTCATTTTTGATGATATTCGCTGGGGCAGTGATATTTCAGGTTCATTCTATAAAATTGATTCTGATGAGTCTTCTTGGAATACTGAAAAAGTCTATCCTGATGGTAACAAAGGGCATCGCCCAGGCGTTAAAGGTGGATATTTCCCTGTGCCTCCTGTTGATTCATTACAAGATATTCGTAGCGCGATGTGTTTAACACTTGAAGAAATGGGTCAAGTAACTGAAGTACATCACCATGAAGTAGCGACTGCTGGTCAATGTGAAATCGGTGTTAAATTCAATACTTTGGTTAAAAAAGCTGATGAAGTTCAACAGCTTAAATATGTTATCCATAACGTTTCACATGCCTACGGTAAAACGGCTACCTTTATGCCTAAGCCTTTAGTCGGTGATAACGGCAGTGGTATGCACGTTCACATGTCTTTATTTAAGGGCGGTGAAAACTTGTTTTCGGGTAATAAATATGGTGGTTTATCAGAAACAGCACTATTTTACATCGGTGGTGTAATCAAACATGCGAAAGCATTAAATGCATTTACTAACGCAAGTACAAACAGCTACAAACGTTTAGTACCTGGTTTTGAAGCGCCTATCATGTTGGCATATTCTGCACGTAACCGTAGCGCATCAATTCGAATCCCTTTTGTTAATAACCCAAAAGGTCGTCGTATCGAAGTTCGATTCCCTGATTCAACCGCTAATCCTTACTTGTCATTCGCGGCCTTATTAATGGCTGGTCTTGATGGTATTAAAAACAAGATCCACCCTGGTGATGCAATGGATAAAGATTTGTATGACTTACCTGCTGAAGAAGCGGCGCAAATCCCACAAGTTTGTTACGGCTTAGATCAAGCATTAGATGCATTGAATGAAGATCGCGCGTTCTTAACGGAAGGTGGTGTGTTCACTGATGACATGATAAACGCTTATATTGAACTGAAAATGGGCGAAGTAACACGTCTTCGTATGGAAACTCATCCTGCTGAGTTTGATATGTACTACAGCTGTTAATTTCATAGCTGAATTAAATTGCAATAAGAAAACGCCCCCGCCTTTATAAATTGAGACGGGGGCGTTTTTTTATGGCTGATTGTTGCAGTTATGATGTCGTAGGGATATGATTATATTATGAAATATTATACTTTATTGTTCTTACTTATTGGCCTCGTAGCGCAAGCTGAGGTATATCGTTCGGTCGATAGGCAAGGTAATGTTATCTTTTCTGATACATCGACGGATAATGCAGAAAAAATAGAACTCCAGGAGTCGTATACATACACGCTTCCAGTAATTGTTGATCTAGCAGATGATGAGCCCTCTCTACCACTAATTGAAATAGCTGTACCGGATTACTCGCTAGTCATTACGTCACCGAGCCAAAATGAAACTATTCGTGAAAATGCAGGAAATATCACTATCAATAGCTCGATTACGCCATCAGTTAATACTGATAGAGGTGATAAATTAATATTTACACTCGATGGTCAGTTAAATAGTGTCGCCCAAGATGCGACTAGTTACACCTTTACTAATGTTGATCGTGGTAGTCATATCGCCGTTGTTTCTGTAGTTGATAAAACGGGTAAGGTCATTAAATCAAGTAAATCCATATTATTCCATCTTCTCCGAGCTGTTGCACGCTAACAAGCTTATGATAATATTCATGCACCGATATAGTGCGCCCAATCGGTTTTGACCGGTTGCATCTCAATTAAACTCACTTTATTAAATGCAAAATGCACTGTTATTTTAATATTAAAGTCAATGTTTTCAATTGGATGGGTTGTTAGGTAATGTCCGTTTTACAAACTTGGATCATTACTTGCTCTATTGAATACATGATTTATACTTTGAATGTATTTAGACGATGACAGCTTTATTATCTTACCAAGATATTATTGAAAATCTCACCACTGCAATAGTCGTGATGGACCATTCTCTACGTGTCAATAAACTCAATTCAGCAGCAGAAATAATGTTTGGTATGAGCCAACGTCAGGCTGAAGATATACCTATCCATGCCTTGTTATTAGGTGAGGGTGATTTACTCAATAGTTTGGAACGTGTTCAAAAAACTGGCCAGCAATTAATTGAACGTGAAGTTAAATTATATATTCCTAGTGCTGGCGATATAGTTGTTGATTGTGCGATTAAATTGGTAGAAACAGAGGGTGCTGAGCACCCGTTTATTTTGTTAGAGTTGGCGCAGTTGGATTTTCAGCAACGAATTAGTCGCGATGAGAGCTTACATACACAACAGCAAGTATTGCGAGGCCTTGCTCATGAGATAAAAAATCCCCTAGGCGGTTTGAGAGGAGCGGCGCAATTATTAGAGCGTCAGCTAGTTTCAGCAGAATTAAAAGAATATACCGCGATTATTATCAGTGAGGCGGATCGTCTACAAAATTTGATGACTAAAATGTTGGGATCACACCAGCTGACAGAACAAGCTTCAGTCAATATCCATGAAGTTTTGCAACGAGTGAGACAACTCGTGTTTGCTGAGGTCGATTATCGACTTGTCTTCAAAGGTGATTATGATCCAAGTATTCCTGATTTATTTGTTGATTTTGATCAATTAGTTCAGATCTTTCTCAATATTGTACAAAACGCAGTACAGGCATTGCATGGCACAGGAAAAATTGTGCTTAGAACAAGAGCGGTTCGAAATATCAGTATTGATCAGAAACGCTATCGTTTAGGCGTTTGCATTGATATTGAAGATGATGGACCAGGTATTCCAAAATTGTTACAAGAAAGTATGTTTTTCCCGCTAGTAACTGGACGAGCAGAAGGTACAGGCTTAGGACTCTATCTAGTGCAGAACTTGGTGCAACGTAACAATGGAATGATTTTATGCAACAGTCAGCCTGGCCGCACAGTATTTTCTGTTATTTTCCCACTGGAGCGAGCAAGTGAGTAAAAAATCAAATGTTTGGGTGGTGGATGATGACCGCTCGATACGATGGGTGTTACAAAAAGCTTTAGAGTCAGTGGCGATTAATGTCCGAGTGTTTGAAAATGCTGCTGATGTACTGAATGAATTGAAAAATGACACACCAGATGTATTAGTCAGTGATATTCGCATGCCGGGTATGGATGGTTTGCAATTACTAGACGATATTAAACAAAATATTCCTGAATTACCTGTGATTATTATGACGGCTTATTCAGATCTAGATAGTGCTGTATCGGTCTATGAGGGGGGGGCATTTGAGTACTTGCCTAAACCTTTCGATGTTGATGAAGCCGTTGATTTGGTGCAACGGGCGATTGTTCATCATCATGAACAACTACAACAGACTACCGAAAAACCAATTTTTCTAGCAACGGAAATTATTGGAGAAGCACCTGCGATGCAAGAGGTTTTCAGATCAATAGGTCGTTTGGCGCGTTCAAATATTAACGTCTTAATTAATGGTGAGTCGGGGACCGGAAAGGAACTTGTCGCCAATGCACTGCATAAACATAGCCCGCGAAGAAATGCGCCATTTATAGCCCTGAATATGGCTGCGATTCCGAAAGAATTAATGGAGTCTGAATTATTTGGTCATGAAAAAGGCGCGTTTACGGGTGCTCATGCATTACGTAAAGGTAGATTTGAGCAAGCTGATGGTGGCACATTATTTTTAGATGAAATTGGCGATATGCCAATAGACTTACAAACACGGCTTTTAAGAGTCTTATCAGATGGTGAGTTTTTTCGAGTAGGTGGTCATAATGTTGTTAGGGCGGATGTTAGAATTGTCGCTGCTACCCATCAGAATCTTGAACAGCGTGTTGAGCAAGGCGAATTTAGGGAAGATTTATTTCATCGTTTGAATGTAATTCGGATACAAATTCCCGCTTTAAGAGAGCGAAGAGAAGATGTGCCCGCACTTGCAAATTACTTTTTGAGTAAAGCGGCTTCTGAATTGGTCGTTTCTGCTAAAACATTATCTCCAGAGGTTGAAAGCTATCTGAGTCAGTTAGCATGGCCGGGTAATGTTAGACAGTTAGAGAATACGTGTCGCTGGTTGACCGTTATGTCTCCTGCCAAGGTAGTACAAGTCGATGACTTACCCAGTGAGTTAATGAATGAAGTATCGGTAGATCAGATTGGCACGGGAAATTGGCAGTTATTATTCAAACAATGGGCGGCGACTAAAGCGTTAACTGGGCAAGAAGGGGCTTTAGCCGACATAGTCCCCTTAGTTGAGCAGCTATTAATGGAAGTGGCCTTAGAGAAAACAATAGGTAAGCGACAAGATGCAGCAAAGTTATTAGGCTGGGGTAGGAACACCCTAACAAGGAAGTTAAAAGATAGTTAATAATATGCTTGCAAGATAAATTAAATGGCCGTATAATTCATTGCTTAATCAGGTGCGGGGTGGAGCAGCATGGTAGCTCGTCGGGCTCATAACCCGAAGGTCGTTGGTTCAAATCCAGCCCCCGCTACCAGTAATATTACATAACCCCTATAATGGGGTTTTTGTTTTTTTGGAGATATGAAATCGGGCCTTTGGCCCTTTTTTTTTACGCGTATGGCAATTAGTGATCAAATAGAACTGTTAGTTGAGGCGCCAATCGAATCGCTTGGCTATGAACTTGTGGGCGTTGAATATATAAAGAATGGCATCAATACGGTCTTGCGTCTCTATATAGATGCTGAACAAGGTATAGGCATAGAAGATTGTGAGCGAGTGAGTCATCAGGTGAGCGGTATATTGGAAGTTGAAGATCCAATTAGTTCTGCCTATGCCCTTGAGGTTTCATCTCCAGGCTTTGATAGACCCTTGTTTAAAGAGCGAGATTTTGTGCGTTTTACTGGCAACACAGTTAAAATAGCAATGAAATTACCAATACAAGGCCGTAGAAATTTCAGAGGAATATTGCAGGGATTTAGTGATGGCGATATTTTGGTTGAAGTGGATGGCGAAATCTATGAACTACCTTTAACTAAACTATCTAAGGCAAAAATTGTTGCTTAAAAAGCATATTACTATCGGTTGATATGAAAAGTTTAAGTTGGGTTTAAGAAGTGGGGAATTCCACTGGGGGCATAATGAATAATAAAGAAATTTTACTGGTTGCAGATGCTGTTTCTAATGAAAAAGGCGTTCCTAAAGAAGTCATTTTTCAGGCAATAGAAGCCGCTTTAGCAATGGCAACACGCAAAGCAAGTGATAATGACCTTGATGCCCGTGTTGTGATTGACCGTGAAACAGGCGATTATGAAACTTTCCGTCAATGGAAAGTCGTTAATGATGACGATGATGAATTCGAATCACCTGACCTCCAAATTAAATTAACCTATGCATTACTGAAAAAGCCAGGCATTGAACTTGGCGATTACATCATGGAGCCGATGGAATCAGTGGCATTTGGTAGAATCGCAGCGCAAACAGCGAAGCAAGTTATTGTGCAAAAAGTACGTGAAGCAGAGCGTGCTCAAGTCGTAGAACAATACCAAGAGAAACTAGGTCAAATGATTCTGGGAACTGTGAAGCGTGTTGAGCGTGGTAGCGTGATCTTAGATTTGGGTGGCAACGCTGAGGCATTTATTGCTCGTGAAGATATGATTCCACGTGAAAATTTTCGTACTGGTGACCGAGTTCGCGCTTATTTAAAAGAAATTAAAGCTGAAGGTCGCGGTCCACAGTTAGTTGTTAGTCGCATCGCGCCTGAATTATTAATTGAATTGTTTAAATTAGAAGTGCCTGAAATTGGTGATGGCATGATCGAGGTCAAAGGCGCTGCACGTGATCCTGGGTTAAGAGCCAAAATTGCTGTAGTGGCTACCGAATCCCGCATTGACCCTATAGGGGCTTGTGTCGGTATGCGTGGGTCACGTGTACAAGTTGTCACTAATGAATTAGGTGGTGAGCGTGTTGATATTATCTTGTGGGATGAAGATCCTGCACGATTTGCTATTAATGCCATGGCTCCTGCGGAAGCATTATCCATTGTTGTCGATGAAGACGCACATAGTATGGATATTGCCGTGGCAGACGATCAACTATCACAAGCGATTGGCCGTGGAGGTCAAAATGTTCGACTTGCTAGCCAATTAACTGGTTGGGTATTGAATGTTATGTCAGCTGCTGATGCCGATCAAAAAGCAGAATCTGAAACAACTGAGCAAGTTGAATTGTTTATGAAAGACCTAGACGTTGATGAAGACGTTGCATTGATTCTTGCTCAGGAAGGCTTCTCTAGTTTAGAAGAAATTGCCTATGTACCAGAACAAGAAATGCTAGAAATTGATGAGTTTGATGCTGATATCGTAGCTGAGTTACGATCACGTGCTCGTGACGTGTTACTGACTAGAGCGATTGCTAGCGAAGAAAAATTAGAATCTGCAGAGCCTGCCCAAGATTTACTTGATATGGAAGGCATGACTAAAGACTTGGCAATAACACTTGCGAGTAGAGGTGTTATCACACTGGATGATTTAGCGGATCAATCTGTTGATGAATTAGCAGAGATTGATGGCATTGATGCAGAACAAGCCGCCGTACTAATCATGAAAGCAAGAGAATCATGGTTTGCCGATGAACAAATAGATGCGGGAGAATAACCATGAGTGATATGAAGGTTAAAGATCTAGCAGGTACCATAGGTATCAGCGAAGCACGATTAATTGAACAGTTAAACGAAGCAGGTATTAAAGTATCTAATGCCGATGATTCGATTACGGAAGATCAAAAACAATCGTTATTAAGTTTCTTACAACAACGGCACGGTAAGGATGGTCAAGCCAGCGGAGCTACGGAGCCAAGAAAAATAACGCTGAAACGTAAATCTGTCAGTGAAATAAAAGTCGGTGGCGCAGCCCGAAATGGTGGAAAAAGCGTTAGCGTAGAAGTACGTAAAAAACGGACCTATGTGAAATTGTCTCCAGCAGAAGAGGCTGAAGCCGCAGCAGAATTGATTCGCCAAAAAGAAGCAGAAGAACAAGCTATCAAGGATGCTGAAAAAGCTGAGCAACTTAAGCAGGATGAAGCTAAACTTAAGCAAGAAGCAGATGAAGCGCTGAAAGAAAAGCAAGAGTCAGATATTGCTGAACGTGAAGCGGCGGCTATTAGTGCTGCCGTAGAAGCTGAAAAGCAAGCTGATGAAGAAGCGCGTCTTGCCGCTGAAGAAGAAAAACAAGCGTTAGCTGAGGAAGCAAAATTGAAAAAAGAGGCACAGGTTGTAAATAAACCTGAAGTCGAAAGCAATAAAGTTAAAGCCAAAGCTAAGCCAGTAGCACCCGCTTTAACAGCATCACAAATTGCTCATAAAAAACTTGAAGAGGCAGATGCTAAACGTCGTGCTGCTAACTTAGCACGTGTTGAAGCAGAGCATGCTCTTATTGCTAGAAAGCAAGCAAGAATTGAAGACGCTCTATTAGAAAAAGAGCAAGCGGTAGCTAAAGTTGCTGCAGAATTAGTTGCAAAAGAGCAAAAAGCAGCTCGTGCAAAAGCTAAAGCAGAAGAAAAACCTCAGGAAACTAAAGCCGATCCAGCGTCTAAAGATGCAGCAGGTCGTAAAGGCGGTCGTTATACTAAAGGTGTAACAACAGAACGTAAAGAGTTACATGTTTCTGATGGCAAAGGTCGACGCAAGAAGAAGAAAGGTGCTCAAGCCTTCCAACAAAAATCAACGCTAATGGAAGGTTCTGATGAGCATGGTTTCTCTATGCCAACAGTGCCAACAGTGCATGAAGTCGATGTACCTGAAACAATTAGTGTGTCTGACTTAGCTCTACGCATGCATGTAAAAGCTGCAGAAGTCATTAAGGCATTGATGGGCTTAGGTACGATGGCAACTATCAACCAGGTCCTAGATCAAGATACAGCGGTTATTCTAGTTGAAGAAATGGGACATGTTGCTAAGCCCGTTCAAGATAATGAAGTTGAATTAGCACTAATGGGTGCTGAAGTAGGCATGGGTGAAGCTGAAGTTCGCGCACCTGTTGTTACCGTGATGGGTCATGTTGACCATGGTAAAACATCATTATTAGATTATATTCGTCGTACGAAAGTGACCACAGGTGAAGCCGGTGGGATCACGCAACACATCGGTGCTTATAAAGTTGATACTAGTCGTGGTCAAATCACATTTCTAGATACACCGGGTCATGCTGCTTTTACTGAAATGCGTCTACGTGGTGCTCAGGTAACTGATGTCGTGGTGATTGTAGTTGCTGCTGATGATGGTGTGATGCCGCAAACGATTGAAGCAGTAAAACATGCTAAATCAGCCAATTCACTATTGATTGTTGCTGTGAATAAAATGGATAAGCCAGATGCTAATCCAGATCGTGTAAAACAAGAATTAGCGAATCATGACGTGCTGCCAGAAGATTGGGGCGGCGATGTTCCGTTTATTCCAGTATCAGCACTAACTGGTGATGGTATTGAAAACTTATTAGATGCTATTTCACTCCAAGCTGAAATGCTAGAGTTGAAAGCGCCAGTTATTGGTCCTGCTTCAGGTGTCGTTATCGAGGCGAGACTAGACAAAGGTCGCGGTACTATTGCTACTATATTGGTACAAAAAGGTACTTTGAAGAAAGGTGATATCGTCATCGTTGGTCAAGAATATGGTCGTGTTCGTGCCATGTTTAATGAGCAAGGTGAAGCGATGGCTTCTGCTGGCCCTTCTACACCTGTGGAACTATTAGGTTTATCTGGTACGCCTGCATCGGGTGATGAAATGCAAGTTGCTCCTGATGAACGCAAAGCACGTGAAGTAGCGACATATCGTAAAACGAAAGCGCGTGAGTTGAAAATGGCTCAACAACAATCTGCTAAGTTGGACAATATGTTCAATGAAATGGAATCGGGCGATGTTAAAACATTGAACGTTGTTGTTAAAGCGGACGTACATGGTAGTGCCGAAGCGGTTAGCCAAGGCTTGCTTAAATTATCTACTGATTTAGTTCGGGTAAATATTGTTTCTTCAGGTGTAGGTGGTATTAACGAAACTGATGCACAATTAGCCGCCGCATCAAATGCCATTTTGATTGGTTTTAATGTTCGTGCTGATAATACTGCTCGAAAAGTGATTGCTGAGAAAGGCTTAGATGTTCAATATTTCAGTATCATTTACGACTTACTTGATCTAGTAACACAAGCCATGACAGGCATGCTTGAACCGGTTTATAAAGATGAAATTATAGGTTTGGCACGTGTTGATGATGTCTTCAGCTCGCCTAAGTTTGGTGATATCGCGGGTTGTTTGGTTACTGAAGGTACTATCAGACTATCAAGCCCAATTCGTGTACTACGTAATCATGTTGTTATTTACGAAGGTGAACTTGAGTCTTTACGTCGCTTTAAAGATGATGTTAAAGAAGTTCAATCTGGTGTTGAATGTGGTATTGGTGTTAAAAACTATAAAGACGTTCAACCAGGTGACCAAATCGAAGTATTTGAACGTACTCTAGTGAAAGCTAAATTATAATGGCAAGAGAATTTAGTCGTACAAATCGAATTAGCGAAGTCATCATGCGAGAATTGGCTCAGATGCTTCAACACGAAATATCTGATCCACGTGTTGGCATGGTGACCGTTTCTCACGTTGATGTTACAGCTGACTTAAAGTATGCCAAAGTCTATGTAACACGGTTGGGATCTGTAGAATCTGATGATGATATGGACGAGTGTCTTAAGGGATTAGCTCGCGCGTCTGGATTTTTACGTCGTGGTATTGCTAACCGTATTGATTTACGGATTGTGCCTGAATTACGCTTTTTTTATGATAAGTCATTGATTCATGGTTTTCACATGGATCAGTTGATCGCTGAAGCAAATTCCGATCTTTCTGACGATACTGACACTGAAGATAAATAATTAGCACGATGGGACGTCGTAATAAAAAAGGTCGTGATATAACTGGCATTATCATAATTGATAAGCCGACTGGCCGAAGTTCTAATCATGTATTACAGCAAGTTAAACGATTGTTTAATGCTAACAAGGCTGGTCATACCGGTAGCTTAGATCCTTTGGCGACAGGTGTTTTGCCAGTATGTTTGGGTGAAGCGACTAAGGTATCTTCTTATTTGCTTGATGCCGATAAACAATATCATGTTACATGCCAATTAGGCGCTGTTACAGATAGTGGTGATTCAGATGGAGCCGTGATATCAACCAGTATCATTCCTGAATTCACTGAGCAAGATCTCCTCGCTATATTACCTAGGTTTATCGGGGAACTCGATCAAATTCCTCCAATGTTTTCAGCATTGAAACATCAGGGGCAACCACTTTACAAATTGGCTCGTCAAGGTATTGAAATTGAGCGTAAATCACGTCGAATCACTATTTATGATATTAAGCTATTAGCTATCACAGCAGGCAGTTTTACCTTAGATGTCCGTTGCGGTAAAGGCACTTATATTCGTACATTAGTTGAAGATATAAGTCATCTTTTAGGTTCTGGTGGTCACGTAACGATGTTAAGGCGCGTGGCAGCAGCTGGCTATATGGAACTACAAGCCCTGACGATTGAGCAATTAATCGCCAGTGCTGAAAATGGTTTGCCATCACTTGATGAATCATTATTGCCTTCCGAAGATGCTTTGCCTGATTGGCCTTCGGTCGTTTTGGCTGATTATATGGTTGATGCGATCAGACAGGGTCAAGCCGTTAAGGTTGAACAAGCCTTTGAACGCGCAAATGTTAGATTATTTGATCCTCAGAAAAAATTCATCGGCTTAGCCGAGATGACTGAGACTGGTAACATACAACCAAAACGCGTTTTTGTGCTCCCAGACACACCGTAAAATTATTGTTTATATTGAAAAAACTGGGTAAACTATTACCCTTTTAAAAGGTTGGGTATCTTGGTGATTATTGCTGAGGTAATCCAGAATTTAGCTCGTAGCAAAAATATATAAATGCTACACATAAAGTTGGAGTTTTTAATGTCATTATCACTAGAACAAACACAAGAAATCATCACTAAGTATCAGCGTTCAGAAACTGATACTGGTTCAGCTGAAGTACAAGTTGCTTTATTAACTGCACGTATCTTAGATCTTGCTGACCATTTCAAAATTAACATTCATGATCATCACTCACGCCAAGGTCTTTTAAAAATGGTTAGTGGTCGTCGTAAAATGTTAGATTATTTGAAAAAGAAAGATATCGTCCGTTACCGTGAGTTAATTGCTAGTCTTGGCTTACGTCGCTAAGCATTGTTTTTAGCGATACAGAATATGAATGAAAAAATGCTTTCGTTAACAAACGACAGCAGGCTTATCATTTAAAATATGCCCCTGATTCCCACTGGTTTCAGGGGCATATTTGTTTATAGGTTTTAAAATTGTCAGACGCTACGGAATAAGCCGCTAGCATCAATATTAGTCAAGAGAAAGGAACAGAATAGTGAATTCAGTAAAAAAGACAGTCCAATATGGCGACCATATTTTAAGTCTTGAAACCGGTAAGGTTGCGCGTCAAGCAGGCGGTGCAGTTATTGTTAGCCTAGGCGAAACGTCAGTATTAGTTACTGTAGTTGGCAAAAAGAATGTCCAGCCAGGCCAAGGTTTCTTTCCTTTAACGGTTAATTATCAAGAACGTACTTATTCTGCAGGTAAAATTCCTGGCGGTTTCTTTAAACGTGAAGGTCGCCCTTCTGAAAAGGAAACATTAACATCACGCTTAATCGATCGTCCATTACGTCCTTTGTTCCCTAAAGGCTTTTTGAATGAAGTTCAGGTTATTGCAACTGTAGTCGCCCTTGACCCTGCAATTGATCCTGATATTCCAGCGATGATTGGTGCAGCTGCAGCATTAGCTATTTCAGGCATTCCTTTCAATGGTCCAATCGCCGGTGCACGTGTTGGTTATATTGATGGTGCTTATGTTTTGAACCCAAGCAAAGCGCAATTACAAACAAGTTCATTAGATTTAATCGTTGCAGGTACTGAAAGTGCTGTATTAATGGTTGAATCAGAAGCATCTGAATTACCTGAAGAAGTAATGTTAGGCTCGGTCATGTTTGGTCATGAGCAATTGCAAACTGCTATTAACTTGATTAAAGAGTTGCAAGCTGAAGCCGGTAAAGAACCATGGGATTGGTCATTGCCAGAAAAAGATGGCAGCATTTATGATGAAGTGAAAGCAAACGCTTATGCAGGTATTCAAGCTGCATACACTATCAGCGACAAACTAGAACGACAAGATCAATTGAGTGTTATACGTGACGCTGCTGTAGAAGCATTAGCTGGTGAAGAATCTGATTTTTCATCGGAAGACGTTAAATCTACTTTTGCTAAATTAGAAAAAGAATTAGTTCGTGGCAGAATCATTGCTGGTGAACCACGTATCGACGGTCGTGATACAAAAACTGTACGTAAAGTTACTGTTGAAACAACAGTATTACCTCGAGTACATGGTTCTGCATTGTTTACTCGTGGCGAAACACAAGCCATCGTTGTCGCAACATTAGGTGCTGAACGTGATTCACAAATGATCGATGCCGTTGAAGGTGAATACCGTGATCGTTTCATGTTGCACTATAACTTCCCTCCATTCTGTGTTGGTGAAACGGGCTTTGTTGGTTCACCAAAACGTCGTGAAATCGGCCATGGTAAATTAGCAAAACGTGGTATTCAAGCTGTTATGCCTTCAGCTGAAGAATTCCCATACGTAGTTCGTGTGGTTTCTGAAATCACAGAATCAAATGGTTCAAGCTCAATGGCTTCAGTTTGTGGTACAAGTTTGGCATTGATGGACGCTGGTGTTCCGATTAAAGCACCTGTTGCTGGTATCGCAATGGGTTTAATCAAAGAACAAAATGGTTATGCTGTACTGACTGATATTTTGGGTGATGAAGATCACCTAGGCGATATGGACTTTAAAGTAGCAGGTACTGAAAAAGGTATTACTGCTCTTCAAATGGATATCAAGATCGAAGGTATCAACGAAGAAATTATGCGTACAGCCCTAGCACAAGCGCGTGATGGTCGTTTAACGATTCTTGAAACAATGAATGCTAACCTTTCAACTCATCGCGAAGAGATGTCAGAATTTGCACCACGCATCATTACGATAAAAATCAATTCAGACAAAATCCGTGATGTTATTGGTAAAGGTGGTGCAACCATCCGTGCATTGACTGAAGAAACGGGTGCTGTAATCGATATTCAAGACGATGGCACAGTGATGATTTTCTCTTCTGATTTCAATGCTGGCCAAGATGCATTACGTCGTATCGAGCAAATTACTGCTGAAATTGAAGTGGGTCAAATCTATGAAGGTCGTGTTGCAAAATTGATGGACTTCGGTGCATTTGTAACGATCTTACCGGGTAAAGATGGCCTGGTGCATATTTCACAAATTTCTGATGAGCGCGTAGAAAATGTAAGCGATAAATTGACTGAAGGTGATTTGATTCAAGTTAAAGTACTTGAAGTTGATCGCCAAGGTCGTATTCGTCTAAGCATGAAAGCAGTTCATGAAGTAGTAATTGAAGCATAAACTTTACTTAGTTTTATTGACGTAAACTCAAAAGCCCCGTTTATCGGGGCTTTTTTGTGTCAAAATATTGAATATGAAATTTAATAACACTATAGTTGGCATATTCCTATGCTGTTGTATCTCTGCGTTGCAAGCGAGCGAGGTTCAGATCGCTGCTGCTGCTAACTTACGCTATGTCTTACCTGCGTTGGTCGTGGCGTTTAAACAACAAACTGGGCATCATATTAATGTGTCTTACGCTGCATCTGGGACGCTTACGACACAAATCCAACACGGTGCACCATATGAGGTGTTTTTTTCGGCAGATCCGTCATATATTTTGCGCATTAGTGACGAGGAATTAAGCGAAGGTGAATTTATTAATTTTGCTCGAGCCCAAATAGTTTTATTTTCATCAACACAATCCTCTTTAAGTTTAGATGCTGATTTTATGGGTTTAAAGTTGGCATTAGATCGTGGCGAGTTAAATAAAGTGGCTATAGCAAATCCTATTCATGCCCCGTATGGTCAAGCGGCACAAAATTTATTAGAACAAGCAGGGATCTGGCAGAAAATTCAATCACATTTATTAATTGCTGAAAATGCATCTCAAGCACTACAATTTGCATTATCAAGCCAAGTCGACGCAGGGTTTGTTCCTTATTCCTATATGCTTCAACCACAAATTTCATCACAAGGGCGCTATATCAAGTTAAATGAAACTTTACCTCAGCAAGCGGTATTAATACGCGGTGCTTCTCCGGTGGCACGACAGTTCTTGGCCTTTATTCAAACAGAACCAGCAAAAGCTATTTTTAGAATGCAGGGTTTTATAGTTGAAGATAAGGCATCGTAAGATGGATTGGCAAGCTTTCGAAGTATCAATCATGTTGGCAGTATTAACTTGTCTCAGCCTATTACCTATTGGTTTATCCTTGGCATATTTGTTGGTTAAATCCAATTTTATGGGACGTGGCGTTATCGAAGCTATCATTACATTGCCATTAGTATTGCCACCCACCGTATTAGGTTATTTTTTATTGGTTGGTATGGATAATGATAGCTTCCTAGGTAGCTTGTTTGTAAGTCTGACCGGAGAAAGTTTGGCATTTTCATTTGCCGGTTTATGGTTTGCTTCAATTATTTATAGCTTGCCCTTTGCGGTGCAACCGATGATGCGGTCATTAGAAAGAATTGAACCAGAGATCCGTGAAGCTGCATGGTGTAGTGGCTTATCGAAGTGGAGCACCTTTTTTAAAATTGAGTTGCCACTAGCATGGCCCGGCATTATTACCGCAATGGTGTTGTGTTTTTCGCATACCTTAGGTGAATTTGGCGTGGTATTAATGATCGGTGGCAACATCGCTGGTGAAACACGAACCTTGTCGATTGCTATTTATGATAGCGTTTTAGCCTTTGAGCACCAACAAGCACAAACTATGTCATTAATATTATTAGCGATTGCCTTGGTCACGATCAGTGTGGTCTATAGTTTTAATCGCACAAAAGTTCTACGATTCTAGCTATGCTAAAAGTGACCTTAAAACAATCAACACCTATTAAGCTCGATGTGGACTTTAGCTGTGAGTCAGGTGAAACGTTGGCCTTAGTAGGACCTTCTGGGGCTGGGAAGTCTACGGTGTTACGTTGTATTGCCGGCTTGTCATTGTCGGGACATGGTCAGGTTTTGTGTAAAAATGAAACGTGGTTTGATAGTGACACAAGTGTAAATAAAACTCCTCAGCAACGCCGAGTTGGAATGGTGTTTCAAAATTATGCCTTATTCCCCCATTTAACGGTTGCCGACAATATTAAACTGGCGCTTGATAAGCGTATTCCTGATAGCCAATACACCATTGAAAAATTGCTCGATCAAGTCAATCTATCGGGTTTAGAGCAACGTTATCCTGCACAATTATCGGGCGGTCAACAACAACGAGTTGCACTGGCGAGAGCCTTGGCAAGACAACCTCAAGTATTGTTATTAGATGAACCATTTTCAGCGGTAGATAAAGTGACGCGACGAAAATTGTATTTGGAGCTCAATACACTGAGACGACATCTTGATATGCCAGTGATTTTAGTTACTCACGACTTAGATGAGGCCGCGATGTTAGCTGATAGCCTCTGTGTTATTCATCATGGTAAAACCTTACAGCATGGTAGTCCTGAACAGGTTTTATATCAGCCTATTAATTCAGCTGTAGCTAGACAAGTTGATGTTAGGAATATTTTGAAAGGACGCTTAAAAGTACATCACGGTAAGTTGATGCTTGAGTGGCATCATTATGTCTTTTCGGTAAGCCGATTGACTGGTTTTGTAGAAGAACAGGATGTTTTTTTTGCTTTATCACCGGAAAAAATACTGCTTCATCAACGAGTTAGACCTTCACGTGGCGAGCAAGAAAACCCTGTGGCAGGTATTATTCGTGATCGAGTTACATTGCGAGGTATTACCACCGTCTTGTTTTCAGTCGAACTGGCGAAAGGTGCTATTTTGCAAATGGATTTGCCGGAGCATGTGGCGATGCGTAATAAACTTAATATTGGTGAAATGATTAGGGTATCGTTACTTTCTGATGCCATTCATGTGATGGCTGAATAACAAGCATAGTCCATTTTCTACCGAGTAATGTAGAATAGACGGTTTTTCAGAATCAGATTATTCCATGGCTGAGTTATTAGCAGAAATCAACAAGCGCCGCACCTTCGCGATAATCTCGCACCCCGATGCTGGTAAGACCACACTGACAGAAAAACTCCTGTTATTTAGTGGCATGATTCAGCAGGCAGGTAGTGTTAAATCGCGTAAAACAGATCGTCATGCCACTTCTGATTGGATGGAAATGGAAAAAGAGCGTGGCATCTCAGTTACTTCTTCAGTAATGCAATTTGAGCATAATGAATGCATCGTCAATTTATTAGATACGCCGGGCCATGCCGATTTCTCTGAAGATACATATCGTACATTAACCGCGGTTGACTCGGCACTGATGGTCATTGATATTGCCAAGGGTGTAGAAGAACGTACCATTAAATTAATGGAAGTTTGTCGTCTACGTGATACGCCAATTTTGACGTTTATCAACAAGATGGATCGTGAAGGGAGAGATCCTATTGATGTCTTGGATGAAGTTGAATCTATCCTTAATATCCGTTGTGCACCGATTACATGGCCTATTGGCATGGGTAAAAACTTTAAAGGCATTTTCCATTTACGAAACGATAGTGTGCATCTCTTTGAGCCGCATAGTGATAAGGTCGGTGAAATTATTCAAGGTTTGAATAACCCGCGCCTCGACGAGTTATTTGGTGATTTAGCCGAAGAGTTACGTGAAGAAATTGATTTGGTACGTGGTGCCAGCCATGAATTTGATAATGATGCCTTTTTGGCAGGAGAATTATCGCCAGTATTTTTTGGTTCCGCAATGAATAACTTCGGTATCACTGAATTGATGGATTCATTTGTTGAGATTGCACCCGCGCCGCAAGGTCGAGAAACTAAAACGCGTTTGGTTGCGGCAAGTGAGCAACCTTTTAGTGGTTTTGTCTTTAAGATTCAAGCCAATATGGATCCTAAACATCGTGATCGAATTGCATTTTTGCGTGTTTGCTCTGGTCAATACACCAAAGGCATGAAGCTACGTCATGTACGAACAGGAAAAGATATCGTAATCGCTAATGCGGTAACCTTTATGGCTGCTGAGCGTGAACAAGCTGAAGAAGCTTGGCCCGGTGATATTTTGGGTTTACATAATCATGGCACCATTCAAATTGGCGATACCTTTACACAAGGTGAAGAGATGCAATTTACTGGTATTCCCTATTTTGCTCCTGAACTTTTCCGCCGAGTCCGTTTAAGAGATCCACTTAAAATGAAAGCCTTATTAAAGGGTTTACAACAATTAAGTGAAGAAGGAGCAACACAGTTATTTAGACCGTTAGCGAACAACGACCTTATTTTAGGTGCGGTTGGTGTATTGCAATTTGACGTAGTTGCACATCGCCTTAAAGGTGAATATAGTGTTGATTGTGGTTATGAAGCGGTGCAAGTTTATACGGCACGTTGGGTATATTGTGCGAATGCTAAGAAGCTAGAAGAATTCAAGAATAAAGCGGCGCTTAATTTAGCCTTAGACGGTTCGGGTGGGCTGACCTATATAGCTCCAACGCGTGTTAACTTAGATTTAACGATGGAGCGTTGGCCAGAGATTGAATTTAAATCAACGCGTGAGCACAGCTAGCGAGAACAATTCACTTGCCTTTATGAGGCTTTCTAAAGCAGAATAACAATTAAAGTGTCATTCAACAAAGAGGGACGAGCTATGAAAGTTAGAGCGATTACTAAAAATAAAGGCAAACCTGTGATTGGTTTAGCCCCCAGTGATTCACTTGATCTTGCTGTGACCTTAATGATGGATAATCGCATTGGTTCTCTAGTAGTTACTGATAATGGTAAGTTGGTTGGCATATTGTCAGAAAGGGACCTGCTTAAAGTTTTACACAAAAAGCAGGCGATGTGGTCCCCAATAACAGTTGCCGATGCGATGACACCCGAGCCCTTTGTCTGTGATCCTGACAACACCTTGGAAGAGGTGATGAATATCATGGTAGATAATAATATTCGTCATTTACCGGTTGTTTATCATGATAAGTTGGAAGGTATGTTGTCGATTACCGATATTGTCGAAGAATTACTTAAAAAAGCTAAATTTGAAAATAAGTTACTGAAAAATTATATTCAAAACTGGCCTGATGCCGATCAAGGTGATCTTCAAGTTTAATCCTAACGATTCAGAACAATGAAATATCAATTTCCGAGACTATCTTTTTTCTAGTCATTAACTTAGCTTGAAGACGATAGCGCGAATGTGTTCCATCTCATCACGTAGTTTACCAGCCTCTTCAAACTCCAGATTCTGGGCATGGCGATACATCGCTTGTTCCATTTGCTGTAGTCTTTTTGCCAGTTGTCGTGGTGTTAATGCGCCATATTTAGCCTGTTCTTCGGCCACTTTAGCAATGTACTGTCTATCGTTACGTTTTTCTTCTTGCTTATCATCAAGACTATTACGAATAGCTTTTTTGATACCCGTAGGGGTAATGCCATGTTCCTTATTGTAGGCGACTTGTTTTTCACGACGGCGATCCGTTTCAGCTATTGCCCGTTGCATCGAACCAGTTATACGATCAGCATATAAGATAGCTTTACCATTTAAATTACGCGCGGCACGTCCAATAGTTTGTATCAGCGAGCGTTCTGAACGCAAAAAACCTTCTTTATCCGCATCTAAAATGGCCACTAAGGATACTTCAGGAATATCAAGTCCCTCACGTAATAAGTTAATGCCAATGAGCACGTCAAACTCACCGAGGCGTAAATCGCGTAATATTTCTACTCGTTCGACAGTATCGATATCGCTGTGAAGATAGCGAACTTTAACGCCATGTTCACGTAAGTAGTCGGTTAGATCTTCTGACATGCGTTTAGTCAAGGTGGTTACTAATACTCGTTCATCAAGTACAGTGCGTTTATTGATTTCTGATAATAAGTCATCGATTTGTGTTGCCACTGGTCGAATTTCAATTTCTGGATCAATTAAGCCGGTTGGCCGAACGACTTGTTCTACAATTGAACTGGCGTGTTCTGCTTCATAAGTCGAGGGTGTGGCAGACACAAAAATAGTTTGCGGAGCCAGCTCTTCCCATTCTTCAAAGCGTAGTGGTCGATTATCGAGTGCTGATGGCAAACGGAAACCGTAATTGACCAAGGTCTCTTTACGTGAACGATCACCTTTATACATGGCGCCAATTTGTGGCACCATGACATGGCTTTCATCCAACACTAATAATGAATCATCTGGCAGGTAATCAAATAAAGTGGGTGGCGCTTCATCGGCACCGCGTCCTGACAAATGTCGAGAATAGTTCTCAATGCCATTGCAATAGCCTAACTCCAACATCATCTCGATATCGAAACGTGTGCGCTGTTCTAAACGTTGTGCCTCAACGAGTTTGTTGTCTTTGTTTAATACCGCTAATCGTTCTCTAAGTTCGTCTTTAATGGCATCAACGGCGGATAATAATTGAACACGCGGTGTTACATAGTGTGTTTTAGGATAAATCGTAATTCGACTGAGTCTCTGCAATACCTCGCCCGTCAAAGGATCGAAATAACTAATCTGTTCAATTTCATCATCAAACAATTCTATCCTTACGGCATCGCGCTCTGATTCGGCAGGGAAAATATCGATCACATCACCACGCACACGATACGTCGCACGATGTAGCTCGATATCGTTACGCTTGTATTGTAATTCGGTGAGGCGTTTTAAAATATCGCGTTGATTGATCGTGTCGCCTTGTACCAGATGTAGCACCATCGACAAATAAGAGTCTTTATCTCCAAGGCCATATATGCATGACACGCTTGACACAATAATGGCGTCACGGCGCTCTAACATCGCTTTAGTCGCAGATAATCGCATCTGCTCTATTTGTTCATTGACCGAGGCATCCTTATCAATAAAAGTATCAGAAGAAGGTACGTAGGCTTCCGGCTGGTAGTAGTCATAGTAAGAAACGAAATATTCCACAGCGTTATTAGGGAAAAATTCTTTCATCTCGCTATATAACTGTGCGGCTAATGTTTTATTCGGTGCCAAAATCATCAGTGGTCGTTGGACTGCTTGCGCAACATTGGCGATAGTGAATGTCTTACCTGAGCCAGTTACGCCGAGTAAGGTTTGCCACATTTCACCATTATTGAGTCCTTCAACCAATGATTTTATAGCCGCAGGTTGGTCTCCTGCGGGTTTAAACTCACTTACCAGTTCAAATTGTTTAGCCATAGTTCTTCTGCATTATTCAGGTTTGGCGTATATTATCCCGTATTTAATTAACTTAAGATCTTATGTACGAAAAGTATTTTTGTCTAAGTCAGACGAAAATAGTCGACCGACTATTTTGTATAGCTATGATGAGAGTGCTAAATCGCGCAAAGGTTTCTACTTGAACTTTAAATGAAGGAATGATTTTGGATATCAAGCTCTCTCAGCGCGTGCAAAGCATTAAGCCATCTCCCACTTTGGCGATTACTGCGCGAGCAGCTGTATTAAAAGCAGAAGGCAAAGACATTATCGGTCTTGGTGCTGGTGAACCCGATTTTGATACACCTGACAATATCAAACAAGCTGCGATTACTGCTATTAATGCTGGCAAAACAAAATATACCGCTGTTGATGGGACTGCTGAATTAAAACAAGCAATTATTGACAAGTTTTCGCGGGACAATGGTCTGAACTACCAAGCAAACCAAATCTTAGTTTCTGTCGGCGGCAAACAAAGTTTTTTCAACTTGTTTCAAGCCCTATTAGATCATGGTGATGAAGTGGTTATTCCTGCGCCTTATTGGGTTTCATATCCTGACATGGTGTTATTGGCTGATGGTCTGCCAGTTATTATTGAGGCAGGACAAGACCAGCACTTCAAAATAACGCCAGACCAACTTGAAGCCTCCATTACGCCCAGAACGCGTATCTTTGTCATTAACAGCCCGTCTAATCCATCAGGGATTGCATACAGCAAAGCAGAGCTTGTCGCTCTAGGCGAAGTATTGCGTAAACATCCAAAGGTGTTGATTGCTACCGATGATATGTATGAACATATTTTATGGACGGAAGAAGGCTTTTATAACATCCTTATGGCGTGTCCTGATCTTTATGACCGCACTATAGTAATGAATGGTGTGTCGAAAGCCTATTCGATGACAGGATGGCGTATTGGTTATGCCGCTGGCCCAGTTAAGCTGATCGCGGCTATGAAAAAAATTCAGTCACAGAGTACTTCTAATCCTGCATCGATTTCACAAGCTGCTTCCGTGGAAGCGTTGAATGGCGATCAACAATGTATTAAAACTATGCTGGTTGAGTTTAAAAAACGCCATGATATGGTTGTCGATAAGTTAAACGCGATGGATGGCATCGAATCACTTAAAAGTGATGGCACATTCTATGTTTTTCCAAACATCAGCAAGGTGTTAGAGCGGATGCCAGAATTTACTGATGATCTTGATTTTGCCGAAGCATTATTGGTTGATAAAGGTGTTGCTGTTGTGCCTGGTACGGCATTTGGACTTAAAAATCATATTCGTTTGTCAATAGCTACTAGTGAACAAAATCTTGAAAATGCCTTAAAACGTATTGCAGATTTTATTGCTTAAAATAAAATAACAATAGTGCTTGACCCAATAATATAAAGCTCTATAATACCTCCTTTCTGTTCCTCGATAGCTCAGTTGGTAGAGCATCGGACTGTTAATCCGCAGGTCCCTGGTTCGAGTCCAGGTCGAGGAGCCAACAGATTTAAAGCCTCAGCATTTTAATATGCTGAGGCTTTTTTGTTTCTTCCAATAATTCTACGAAAGAAGTCCCTAAGCAGTTTTTCAGCAATACCAAGCTTACCTACTTAGAATCTTCATTGAAAATTTTGCTGATAAATTCAGTAAGTCATCCAATCAAATATTCTCACTGTCAGCGAAAATCTATTCCCATAATCTTGTACTGATTTAGATCAGTCATTAGTGCAACTAGCATCCCCAAAAAGCGAAGTAACCTCAACCGCACTAAAATAAGCTCCTAGCAGACAGAATAAGAGTAAGGGGGATACTATCATTGTTAACCCATTGAATTGCTCCTCATGGCACTGGAGGCAATTTAGACGCTGTCTTATTAAGGGAAATCTTTATCAATCAGATACAGCCATGTCTTAGTGCGGGGATAACAGGGTTATCGAACCTATTTTTGATGTTTATAACGTAAGCGTTGCTAAACCGTACTTATATCGGAGTTATTAGTGCTACTACTTAAAGGTAGGGTAGAGGTGTGTCGCTATTTTTATCTCTGCAAGCGTATAGCACTAAATAGAGTCTATCAGCTGGTAAAGCATAAAAAGCAACATTATTAAGCGCTGAAAAAGCTAAGTTGATATCTAGGAATCAGACTATTTGGTAATTGTTGCTTAGATCTTATCGGGCGTGAGACTACAAAAATAAGATGACCAGCGATTATTTCCCGCGGTAAAGAGGGTCAAAATTACCCCACTTAGGTTCGGGTGGTGGTTCACGTTGAGGTTCACGCACCAGAGTGTCATCTCTCGAATACAAATTGACGTATGGATTTGTTTTTGGCTTAGGTCCTGATATGGCTTCACTTACCTTGGTATTGTCTTCAGGAGTAGTTGTATCACTTTCAGGATTATTTATTTGAACGTTTGGATTTGGTGTAGCTTCCAACTTACTTAGCCGTTCTTTCATTTGTAGATTTTCTTCTTTTAGGGCGACGGCTTCTTCACGCATTTTAAGGATCTTAATATCCTCAGCGGTGTATTCCTTGGTTAATAACGGGGATTTAGTGTTAGGAGAGTCACCTTCAGTTCCTGCGGATTCTGAAGTCGATGGTGGCGGTATTAGTTCTGGAAAAATAATTTCTCCGTTGGTATCCAATGCCGCTTCTTCTGGGCTTAGTTTATCAGATGACGTAAAGAAAAAATAAACACCGCAAGATATCAACAATAATGTTATCAAGCCAATAGTAATTTTGATCAGCATTGGTTTCGAAAGGATTTTTGAGGCTAGGTTCGAGCGACCTTCTTCTGAAGGTATTTCTTCTAAAGCTTCATCAGTCTCGTTATCAGCCATTTCAATACCCATTCAAGTAAAATAGTTAGACGAGACCTTCGCACAGATTTAGATGCTGAGTAAAGATCTCGACAGTCGTTATTAAATGGAAGTATATATCATCATTATCTGAACCAAAAAATGCATTGTAAATACAGTCTCAGAAAGGTTCTATGGGACTTTTAATGCATTGATTATTTATACTTGCCGCATAATCTTTCTCAGCGGTAAACAGTTAAATGTAAAGTGTAACGTCTGCATCACCAGCAAACTCTAGGAATGTTGCTGCACCACCACGACTGATTCCTTCAATAAAATCTTCGTTTTTGAAGTCAAATAGGTCAACCGTCATTTGGCAGGCAATTAGTTCGACGCCTGTTTCGATACAAATATCACGCAACTCTTCTAAGCTGGCGACACCTTTTTGTTTTAGCTTACGTTTCATCATCCATGTCGCAAACCATTCTAAACCAGGGATTATCTGTATGATGCTTGGGATGGTAACGGGCATTGGCATTGCTGGGTTGCCAAGTGGTGAAACCTTCAAATTAAGTTCTTTATTGAGTAATTGCAGACCGTAGAAAGTGAAAAATATCTTCACCTCAAATCCGAGGGCTATGGCCGTTGAAGCGAGTAAAAAAGGTGGATAGGCTGAATCTAATGTACCTTTACTAGCAATGATTGCGAGTTTTTTAGCCATTATGCGGGACCTTTTTCAATAATAAAATGCAACTTACCATTTTGTTCATCAGTTTGGATTAAAGGATTGCCGGTCATTTTGGAGAAAGCAGGAATGTCCTGATTTGCGCCGGCATCTGTTACGATCAAACGTAATCGTTGGCCAGCGTTCATTTCTGATAAAGCTTTGCGTGCTTTAAGGACGGGTAGTGGGCAATTTAAGCCTGAAGTATCGAGTTCTACATCAAAATGTGACATGATTTTTTCCTAAGTTCTGTATCCATATAATAATCTAATAATAAACTTAATTAGATCGTTTGTCTTGTAGGAACCCTTTTTGGAGCTAAGATGTCTACTTAGTATTATGAAAAAAATTAATGCATTAATATTATTAGGCCTCATTGTTTGGCCGTTGTCGTCGTTGCATGCGCTCGATATTGCTTTGCCTGAAATGGGTGATAGTGCGGGTGCGTTGATTTCGCCACAGCAAGAACATGAAATCGGTCAATCATTTTTCTGGCGACTGCAACAGTCGGTTGATTTGATTGATGATCCTGAAGTTAATAGTTATATACAGTCATTAGGTTATCGTTTAGCCGCCAATAGTGACGCGCCTTCTTTGAGCTTTACTTTTTTTATGGTGCCCGATCCAACGGTCAATGCCTTTGCTGCACCAGGTGGTTTTATTGGTATGAACAGTGGTCTTATATTAACTAGCCAGCGTGAAGATGAAGTGGCTTCAGTTATGGCACATGAAATAGCGCATATTACACAACGACATCTTTTACGAAGTTTTGAGCAATCAAAACAAATGAGTGTACCGATGACCGTGGCAATGATTGCAGCGGCATTATTAGGCGCGACGACAGATGCAAAAATGGGAACGGCAGCAATTATGGCGTTGCAAGCCGGTGGCATTCAAGCACAAATCAACTTTACGCGTGCGAATGAGAGTGAGGCGGATAATTTAGGTATGTTGACGCTGGTACGAGCAGGTTTTGATGCTCAAGCGATGCCAACCTTTTTTGAGCGCTTGCAACAAACAAGTCGGTTTTATACCAGTAGTGCCGTGCCGGAATTCCTGCGAACTCATCCAGTGACGACATCACGTATCGCCGATGCGCGAGGACGAGCTGTTACTTACCCATTAAAAAAACAACTAGGGGATAATTTACAGTTCTATTTGATACGTGAAAAATTGCGGGTGATGGCGGCGACTGATTTAAATCAATTAACAGCGTATTATGCTGATGCGTTAGCTTCCGGTAGTAGTCTGGATAACGACGCAGCCCGCTATGGTTATAGTTTAGCTTTAGCTGCCAAAGGTGATTACATACAGGCACGTACAGTAATACAAGAACTGATAGATCAAGATAAAGACCGATTAAGTTACCAGTTAGCCTTGGCTGATCTTGAAATGGCTGTAGGGAGATTGTCGGCAGCATTAACGATTTATAACGATAATCAAAAATTATACCCTGATGATCAGGCACTGACATTGAAACAGGTAGGTGCTTTATTACAGGCTAATCTGCCTGAAAAGGCTGTAGCATTGTTACAAACCCAACTAGAATTGGGGGCACCGTCAAGACAGCTTTATAAGTTATTGTCGCAAGCTAAAGCGGACATGGGAGAGAAAAGTCAGTCGCATAGTTGGCTCGCAGAGTATTATTATAGTTTGGGCCGCTTAGAACAGGCGGCAGATCAGTTGCGTTTAGCGGCAGGTTTTGCAAAAAATGATGACTATCAATTAGCTAAAATAAGTTCTCGATTACGTGAGGTTGAAATGACATTGGCGCAGATGGAAAAAATGTGATGACAGATAATAGTTTTGAGCAACGTCGAACGATTTTAAAAGGTGTAATTTCGGCATCGACTCTAGCTTTAGTGGCGGCGAGTGGTCTGTTATTACCACAGCGTGTATTGGCTCATTGGCCAATGGATGCATTTAATGCGAAAACGGTTGAAGATGCATTGATGGCATTGCTTGGACATGCAGAATTCGTCGATGATTCTGTGGTGGAGTTTAAAGTAGGTAGTCCGCCTAGTTATGCGGTCAACGGAGCATCTGTGCCAATTGAAATTCAAAGTACCTTAAATGATATAGAACGCATTGCGATATTGGTTGAAAAAAATCCCAACCCATTGGCCATGAGTCTGGATTTTACACCTGCTGTAAAATTTCCTTTCAAAAGTATGATTAAAATCGCTGAGGATTCTTTAGTCATTGCTGTTATCAGCGCCGGTGGCAAGTTATATAGAACATCGCGAATGGTTGAAGTAGATATTGGAGGTTGTGCCTAATGGGGTTGGCTGCAAAAGATCGCATTCGAGCGAAATTGAAAGAAGATGAAACAACCGTGCGATTGTTATTGGCTCATCCGATGCATACCGGACGAGGCAAGAATGATACTGGTGAATTGATTCCTGCGGAGTATATTCAAGATATTCGTTGTTGGCGTAATGATGATGAGGTGCTTACTATCAAATGCGGGACTGCAACTGCGCGGAATCCATATTTTTCTTTTCAATTATTAGGTGGCCAGTTAGGCGATAAAATTACCATTCGTTGGGTGGATAATATTGGTGCTAAAGGCACAGCGGAAACTATTGTCGGATGAGTCTAAAGGTAAAGGTTCATCTGTTTTTTGCCGTATTGTTGATAACATCATTATTAGCAAGTACTGGAGTATTGATTAGTAATGCCCGACAGTCAGTGAAGCTTGAAATGGAAGATACCATGGCCGCCGCTGCACGCCTTATGACCGTTTCACTCTCTGGTGCATCGCTTAATAGAGAACTCGGGGTTTATGAACATTTGCAAGAATTGGTCAAAGCCCTAGGTGAAATTCGTAGTTTACATATATTGTTATTTGATTCTAAAGGATTATTATTTGAGGGTGAGCCACAGGCGAATAGTGGCGCAAAACCACCTGACTGGTTTGTTAATATATTGTTCCCAAACGTGAGACCATTAACCAAACGTTATGGTAATGGTCATATGGTGATCTATGCTGCACCATTACAGGAAATTGGTGATCGCTGGTTAGATCTTCGTGGCATTTTAGAGCTGGGTTTTGGAATATTTGTTTTTGTCGGTTTATTTTTATATTGGGGCGTAGGTTGGTTGCTTAAGCCACTTGACCGTTTATTAGTCGCCTTATCTGGTTTCGAGCGTGGTGATCTTCATTTGCGTTTACCAAGCTTCTCTTTGGCAGAAATGAATCAAATAAGTCAGACCTTTAATCGCATGGGGCAAACACTTGAACGAAGTATTGAAGAGAATCGTCGTTTAGCGACACTGGTTAAGCAGACTGGTGATGCTATTTTATCTTTAGACCATGCTGGCAATATTACTTTTTGTAATCCAGCTGCTGAGCGATTATTTAGTCATCAAACGAGCTTGTTAGTAGGTGAAGCCTTAGCAAATTTAGGATTTACCGAATATCGTAACCGCATTGCCGACATATTGGAAAACTGCGAAACCGTAGAAAATTTAGAAACAGGCTTACCATTGGCTGATGGTGAGATTGCTGCCATCTTATTTTCAACCGTGCCATTAATAGATCCCGATGAAAGAGTGCGCGGTGTTATCTGCACATTAAGGGATATTACTGAACACAAGCAGGCCGAAGAGGCAGAAAATCAATTACGTGAAACACGCTTGTTGACACATCATATGGCTGAAGCACAGGAAGCCGAACGTCGGCATCTAGCCCGAGAATTACATGATGAATTAGGCCAATGTCTGACGGCGATTAAAACCGATGCAGTATTAATCCGTAATCGTAGCGAAAACACAGAACCTAAAGTTTACAGAAGTGCCCAAGCGATTATTGATGTTGCAAGTCATATTTATGATGTCGTCCATAATATGATTACTCGGCTACGTCCTAGTCCTTTGGATGATTTGGGGTTAATTCCGACCTTACAGGAGTGCATTTCTGCTTGGCAGAAGCGGCAACCAAATATAGCATTCGTACTGAATATATCAGGAAAACTAGATAATTTGAACGAAGCGATGAATATGACTGTATTCAGGGTGGTACAAGAAGCCATTACCAACGCTGTACGCCATGCGGATGCTAGTGAGATGGTCGTGTCAGTAAGTAATAAATTTGATGAGAAAATCGAACAACATCAGTTAGTCATCGAGATCGCTGATAATGGTAAAGGGATGGAAATTCAAGACTTTCACTCTGATGTCGATTTTGGCTTGTTAGGCATGCGTGAGCGAGCACACAGCTTAGGCGGAACATTTATTTTGGAAAGTAGTCTAGGGGCTGGGTTAAAAATCCATGTCACCATTCCACTAGAGGCAGATAAAATCGTATGAGTAATAATAAAACAACCGTATTGTTAGTTGATGACCATGAGTTAGTGCGAGCAGGTTTTCGACGTTTATTGGAAGATGGAGATAAGCTGGTCGTGGTGGCCGAAGCTGGCAGTGGCGAACAAGCAGTACAGGATTATATGAAATACCATCCTGATGTGGTGGTGATGGATATTTCGATGCCGGGTATTGGTGGTATAGGTGCTATTGAACGCATTATTGCAAGAAGTCCAGAAGCTCGAATTCTGGTACTCAGTGTGCATGAAGATGGAGTGTTTACCTCGCGAGCCTTGCAGGCAGGAGCCAAAGGATTTATTCCCAAACGTAGTGCACCAGAGGAAATGATTAAAGCAGTTGAGCAGGTAGCACAAGGGAAAATATTCATTGATCCTGAGATTGCACAACTAATCGCCCTGCAAAAAGTAACCGGTTCAGAAAGTATTATAGATACATTGAGTCAGCGTGAGTTTGAAGTATTTAGCTTATTAGCGGAAGGGAAAACAGTCAATGACATTGCTGATATCTTGAACCTAAGCCCCAAAACAGTCGGCACACACCACACGAATGTTAAGCAAAAGTTGAACGTTTCTAATTCTGCCGAGTTGGCACGATTAGCCATAAGAAGCGGTATATTGGAAGCATGAGTTACGATTAAGGAAAATCCTGAGTGTCATTAAGCATTTTCCTCTTAAGGTTATAATTGACTATGCGTATATTAATAATTGTTGTTGACAAGTAAGGCCTTATTAACAATATGAAAAAAATAAATTAATTAGGAGAAATGTTATGTGGACTAAACCAGAATATTCAGACATGCGTTTTGGCTTTGAAGTAACAATGTATATTTGCAACCGTTAATTCAAAATACGAACAATAAAAAAGCCCCGATATCTTTCGATATCGGGGCTTTTTTTTACATTAAATTTAAAGGAGACCGAAGAAGGAAAATCCTTAGATGTCTAACGGGTATTCCTGACGTAACTTGGTTTATGTCGGTGTAATATTGCAATTGTTGTCAGGAACTTATTCCTGATGGCATCTAATCAACTAACTATATAGAGAGAATCATTATGTGGACTAAACCAGAATATTCAGATATGCGTTTCGGCTTTGAAGTAACAATGTACATCTGCAACCGTTAATATCGGTTTTTGATGTATGCTTGGGGCCCTTTATTGGGCCTCAAGCATCTTAAATTACTAAATCAAATAGCTCTAATCAACAGATTTATTTGGTTTAGTTGTAATTTGACGGAATAAATATAATGCATATACATGTTATGGGTTCGGGGGCTGGAGGTGGTTTTCCACAATGGAACTGCAACTGCGTGAACTGTAAAGGTGTTCGCGAGGGCACTCTTAAAGCAACCAAACGAACTCAGTCTTCAATCGCAATCAGTGCTGATGGTACGGACTGGATCTTATTTAATGCCTCACCGGATATTAAAAAGCAACTGGATGATTTTCCTGCGATGCAACCAGGTCGTGCGGTAAGAGATACAGCCATTACTGCGATAGTGATTACCGATGCTCAGATTGATCATGTTACAGGGATGTTAACATTACGAGAACATATTGCACCTTGGGAAGTCTATACAACAGAGGCGGTTCGCCAAGATTTAACCACTGGCTTTCCGGTGTTCAATATCCTTGGTCACTTCCGTGGTATCAATCATCATGAAATTGCGACAGACCAAACACCTTTCACTATTCCAAGCGCTGAAGGTTTGGAATTTACAGCAGTACCGTTAATGAGCGAGGCACCTCCTTATTCTCCACACCGGGGTAACACAGTGCCTGGTGATAATATTGGGATGCATATTAGAGATACACGTTCAGGTAAAAGCTTATTTTATGCTCCTGGTTTGGGTGTCGCTGAACCACATGTGTTGGAATACATGCGAAATTCAGATTGTATCTTAGTTGATGGCACTGTTTGGACTGATGACGAGATGGCAAATGAAGGCATTAGTGATAAGCGAGCCAGTGAAATGGGGCATCTCGATCAATCAAGTGATGGCGGTATCATGAGCATACTTAATGCTATGGAAAAACCGCGTAAAATTCTTATTCATATTAACAATACTAATCCGATTTTGAATGAAGATTCGCCGCAACGTCAAACCTTGAACAAATCAGATATTGAGCTCGCATTCGACGGTATGGATATTGAGCTATAACCGCGTAAAAGAATTAGCAGAATAGAGGAATTACAATGTCAGAAAAAACGCCATGGTCACGTGAAGAATTCGAACAAGTATTACGAGCAAAAGAAGAGTTTTATCATATTCGCCATCCATTGCATGTCAAAATGCATTCAGGTGAAATGAGTAAAGAGCAAATTCAAGGTTGGGTGGCAAATCGTTTTTATTATCAAACGACAATACCGATGAAGGATGCAGCAATCATGGCCAATTGCCCTATTCCCGAAGTGCGTCAGCACTGGGTTCAACGTATTCTTGACCATGATGGTTTTGAAGGAGAAGAAGGCGGAATAGAAGCATGGTTGCAACTGGGTGAATCAGTGGGTTTAACACGTGAAGAACTTTGGTCTGAAGAGCATGTTCTACCCGGTGTACGTTTTGCAGTTGATGCCTATAGTAACTTTGCACGTCGGGCAACATGGCAAGAAGGTGCAAGTTCTTCATTAACTGAAATGTTTGCACCTAAAATTCATCAAGCACGCTTAGATAACTGGCCTGAGTCATATCCTTGGATTGATGTAAAAGGCTACCGTTATTTTCGAAAACGTTTGAGTGAAGCACGCCGAGATGTTGAGCACGGTGTTAAAATTACATTAGATCACTTCAAAACACGTGAACAACAAGAGTATGCTGTGAGCTTGTTACAGTTTAAACTGGATGTGCTTTGGTCAATGTGTGATGCTATGTGGATGGCGTATATTGAAAAACGTCCTCCTTACACCTTTGAGGTTTAATAAATGAGTGATCCGGTTTTTAATGCTAGTAGTGTTCCTTTATTAGCACTTGGCTATCGTTTTCAGTGGGAGCCGATGCAAGATTGCAACGTGCTACTTTATCCTGAAGGCATGGTTAAACTGAATCCTGCTGCTGGCGAGATTCTTAAACATATTGATGCACATAAACAAACAGTAGCTGAATTAATTGCTGAATTAAAAGCTGCTTTTAATGGTGCTGACTTAGACAACGACGTATATAAATTTTTGGAGGAAGCTCATGACAACGGCTGGATCAGAGCAGAATAAGGCACCTGGAAGCACAGGTGGTGCAACAGGCATGAGTGCAAATAATGATATCCGTCAACCATTATGGTTGTTAGCAGAATTAACTTATGCATGCCCATTACAATGTCCATATTGTTCAAACCCCATGGATTACGCTAACTTTAAGAAAGAGCTGACAACAGCTGAATGGTTGGATGTCTTCAGGCAAGCTCGTGCGATGGGCGCGACACAACTAGGACTTTCTGGTGGCGAGCCATTAACACGCCCAGATCTAGTCGAGTTAATTACCGAAGCGAGAAAGATGGGCTTCTATACCAACTTGATTACCTCTGGCGTTGGAATGGATGCAGATAAAGTCGCTGAGTTTAAAGAGGCGGGCTTAGATCATATTCAAGTCAGTTTCCAAGCGAGCTCGGAAGACTTGAATGATTTGATCGCAGGTACCGATGCTTTCAAGCATAAAATTGCAATGGCTAAGGCGGTGAAAGCTAATGGCTATCCAATGGTTTTATGCTTTGTAACTCATCGTCAAAATATCGACCAAATGGAAGATATTCTTGAGTTAGCTATTTCACTTGAGGCAGATTATTTAGAACTTGCTACGACTCAGTACTATGGTTGGGCCATGCATAACCGTGATCAATTATTGCCAATGAAAGAGCAGTTAGTGAAAGCTGAGGCAATAGCGCATCGTTATCAAGAAGAACAACAAGGTAAGATGAAAATCTATTATGTTGTGCCAGATTATTACGAAGAACGTCCAAAAGCTTGTATGAATGGTTGGGGTAATGTTTTCTTAACTATAACGCCTGATGGCGTGGCTCTACCATGTCATGCAGCACGTGAATTGCCCGGCATGGAATTGCCAAACATCAGAGATGTTTCGGTGAAAGAAATCTGGGAAGATTCAAATGACTTTAATCGCTTCCGTGGTTATGAATGGATGAAAGAGCCGTGTCGTTCTTGTGATGAAAAAGAGAAAGATTTTGGTGGTTGCCGTTGTCAGGCATATATGTTGACCGGTGATCCTGCCAGTGCCGATCCTGTTTGTAGTAAATCATTTGATCATCACTTGATCGAAGAAGCTTTAAAACGTGGTCGCTTGGAAGCTGAAAAAACAGTATCAGAGGCTAAACCTTTGGTATTTCGTAATCCGAAAAACTCTAAAAAATTATCTGCTAGTGAGTAATGATTCGGCGATATCGACGCATGGTCTGACTAAGCAATATGGTCAGACCATCGCGGTAAATAAGCTAGATCTAGATATCAAAGCAGGCCAGTTTTATGGGCTTCTTGGTCCTAATGGGGCAGGAAAAAGCACCACAATTCATATGTTAACGACCATGACGGCTGCTACCTCAGGCGAGGCATGGATCGCGGGACAGAAAGTTGCGGCTGATCCCATTGCAATAAGACGTACCGTCGGTTTAGTGTTTCAAGATTCAGCACTTGATCGCACGATGTCAATTGATGAAAATCTACAATTTGCGGCAGCCATGTATAACTTGTCGCCAATTGAAGCTAATAAACGAATTGATGAATTATTAACCGTTTTTGGATTACAAGACAAACGCAAACGGAAATTAGTTACTTTATCGGGCGGACAACGACGGGCAGTAGATATTGCTCGCGGTGTATTACATCGACCGAAAGTATTATTTCTTGATGAACCCACTGTAGGTTTAGATTTGCCTAATCGTCGTGCAATCTGGCGTTTCGTTGAACAATTACGCCGCGAAGAAGGTATGACGGTATTTTTGACTACCCACTATTTAGAAGAAGCGGCCGCTTGTGACCACGTTGATTTTATCCAACAAGGAAAATTACAGCAAGGTGGGCCGCCAACTGACTTAACACGACAATTAGCGGCTAATATTTTGGAAATTAGAACACCCAATCCAGAGGTAATTTCTACGCAATTAAGTCCTCTATTCGGCACGCCGATTCGTGAGGATGAAGATCTGAGTTTTAAAATATCAACGAATGAAGTTGATTTTTATGAATTACAGCAAACATTGGGTGATGCAGTATTATCAATGCAATGGCGAAAACCTAATCTTAATGATGTCTATTTATGGACATTTTGTAGCCCAGAAAAAGGCAAAGTAATATGAGTTGGCGACCTGTAAAGGCAGTTGTTGGCCGTGAAATGAGTAAGTTATTTCGCCAACGTGCCCGTTTAATTAGTTCGATGGTAAGGCCAATGATTTGGTTACTCGTCATCGGTTCTGGTGTTGGAAGCATGTTGCAGGGTCCAGAACAACAAGGTTATCTCAACTTTCTAGTGCCTGGTATCTTAGCGATGACCTTATTGTTCGCGGCCTTATTATCAGCACTGACCTTGGTTTATGATAAAGAATTTGGCGTAATGCGAATGATGATGATTGCTCCAATAGCACATTATTGGATCGTACTAGCAAAACTCATTGCCGCGACATTAACAGCAATGGTGCAAGCAAGTTTGTTGTTAGTGTTGTTGTTAGTGCTTGGTTTAGTCAGCATTAAAATTGCGCTCAGCTTATTGCTACCTGCTGTTTTAACAGCAATTTGTTGCGCTGCCATTGGTGGGCTTATTGCTGTTTATTCAAAGAGCATAGATAACTTTGCTGTCATAATGAATTTTTTTATCTTCCCCGTCTTTTTCCTTAGCGGTGCCTTGTATCCTGTTAATCAATTACCCGATTATTTACATTACATCGTGTTAGTTAATCCATTTAGCTATGGAGTCGATTTACTGAAACATGCAGTACCTAGTGTAGCTACTGACTTTTCAGTGATGACAGATATTACGGTATTGCTTGGCTTTTCAGCCGTTGCTATCGCAATAGCATGCTGGCAGTTTTCGCGTGAATCGGTACATGAACCCTTGTTTCATCGAGCAACAAAAAGCAGTTAATGACAAGAGCCTAAGCCTTTTTTCTGTAAGTAACATTGGTGATATTCTTCAGCAGGGAAAAACTGGCTCGCCGCAGTAATTTCAGTAACGGCTAGTTGAGGATAATAATGGCTATTATCGAGCGCTTTTTTAGACGCTAATGCCTGTTCCCGCTGTTCATCACTGTGATAAAAGATCGCACTTCGATATTGAGTGCCCAAATCAGGACCTTGGCGATTCAGCGTAGTTGGATTGTGTATTCGCCAAAATACCTCAAGTAATGTTGTGTAGCTTATTATCGCGGGATCAAATGATACTTCGATAGCCTCGGCATGGCCTGTTGTGCCAGTACATACAGCCTTATAATCGGGATTATCAGTGCTACCCGAGGTGTAACCGACACGGCTTGAAATAACACCATCAACTTGTCTGAATTTTGCTTCTACACCCCAGAAACAGCCTGCTGCAAATGTCGCAATTGTCATTTTTTAACCTTATTGTTATGGGAAAAAGCTTAAGCACTTGTATACTATTACGAGTATATTCTTAACACCTTATTCTTATCACCCTAAATTTGCTAATAAACCAAATAATGGATAAGAAAACCTTGATTAGAGACTGAAATGAGCGAAGTAGAAGCAGTAACACCAAAACCAAGTAATTTCATACGAAATATCATCAATGCTGATATTGCGGCAGGTAAAAATGAAGGGCATGTGCGCACCCGTTTTCCTCCCGAGCCAAATGGTTATTTACATATAGGTCACGCTAAATCTATTTGCCTAAACTTTGGTATAGCCAATGATTATAATGGCGAATGTAATCTACGTTTTGATGATACAAATCCCCATAAAGAAAATGTAGAATTTGTTCATTCCATTAAAGAGGATGTGCGCTGGTTAGGTTTCGAGTGGACGGATCACCAATACTTTGCTTCAGATTATTTTGGCCAGCTATATACTTATGCTGTGCAACTCATTGAGCAAGGTGATGCTTATGTATGTGATTTGACAGCAGATGAGATCCGGGAATATCGTGGCACATTAACTGAATCAGGTAAAAACAGCCCATATCGTGATCGTAGCGTAGCAGAAAATTTAACTTTATTTAAAGGTATGCGCGCGGGTGAATTCCCTGATGGTTCGAAATTATTGCGCGCTAAAATCGATATGGCTTCACCGAATATGAATATGCGTGATCCAGCCATTTATCGAATACGACATGGTGTGATTCATCATCAAACGGGCAGTGAATGGTGTATTTATCCGATGTATGATTACACGCATTGTTTATCAGATTCGATTGAGGGCGTTACGCATTCAATTTGTACTTTAGAATTTGCTGATCATAAACCATTATATGACTGGTTCTTAGATGTTCTAAAAGTGCCCTGTCATCCACTACAAATCGAATTCTCACGTCTTAATTTGCAATACTCGATCACCAGTAAGCGTAAATTAACCCAATTAGTCAATGATGGATTAGTGGAAGGCTGGAATGATCCGCGGATGTCTACTATCTCTGGGATGCGTCGTCGTGGTTATCCTGCCGCCGCTATTCGAGAATTTTGTGAGCGTATTGGCGTGACCAAAGCCGATAACTCGGTGGAAATGGAAATTTTAGACAGTTGTATTCGTGAGAATCTTAATGAAACTGCGCCACGGGCAATGGCGGTACTCAATCCACTTAAAGTCGTGATCACTAATTATCCTGAAGCACAAACTGAACAATTAGTGGCACCTAATCATCCACAAGATGGCAGTATGGGTACACGTATTTTACCATTCACACGTGAAATTTATATTGATAAAGAAGATTTTAAAGAAGAAGCGAATAATAAATTTAAGCGTTTAGTGACAGGCAAAGAAGTTCGTCTTAGAAATGCCTATGTGATCCGCTGTGATGACGTGATTAAAGATGCAGATGGCGAAATTATTGAATTACGTTGTAGCTATGACCCTGCTACATTGGGTGCTAACCCTGAAGGTCGTAAAGTTAAAGGCGTTATTCACTGGGCTTCTGCTGAGCAAGGTATTAGAGCTGAAATCAGATTGTTTGATCGCTTATTTAATCACCCACACCCAGATAATGATAAATCAGTCGATGACTTCACTGTTCATATTAATCCTGATTCATTGGTCACGCTGACCGAATGTATTTTAGAACCAAGTTTGCTTGATGCCGCTCCCGGCGCTGTCTATCAATTTGAACGAGAAGGTTATTTTTGTGCTGATAGTGAACTTTGCCGAGATGGAAAGTTAGTCTTTAATCGAACAGTGACATTGCGCGATACATGGGCAAAAACTGAGCAAAAATAGCATCTAGTTTTAGTTTGATTAACGATACCAATAGAGTGAATATCGATAACATCATTAGATCATGAGCCTTATGTAGTTGCACCTATATAATAAAACTCTTATGCTACAGCACACACGTTAAGGATGAATAATGGCAAAAACTCTAGATATTGCTCATTTTAATATGCTGGAACAGCAAGTTCGACCCAGTGATGTATTAGATCCACGAGTATTGATGGCATTAAAGGATGTGTTACGTAGTCAGTTTGTCGATGATGATTTAGCAGGTCTTGCTTACGCTGATACTGAGTTGCCAATAGGTTATGGTCAAACGATGCTGTCGCCCGTGCAACAAGGCCGTTTACTGCAGGTTTTAAATGTTAAGTCTGATGAAAATGTACTAGAGATTGGTACTGGCACGGGTTATTTCACTGCTTTATTAGCTCGACTTGCCAAGCACGTTATCAGTGTCGATATAGTGCCGGAGTTATCTGCACTGGCGCAACATAATTTAGCTACCGTAGGCATAGATAATGTCACACTTTATATTGGTGATGCGTCGCAAGGTTGGCCACTAGCTGACCGGATTGATGTGATTGTAACAACCGCTGCTTTTGTAACTATTCCCGATGACTATTTACAGCGCCTACAAGTCGGTGGCCGAATGCTAGCAATCGTCGGCAAAGGGCAGAATATGAAAGTTCAGCTTATTCGACGCACTACAGAAAGAGACTGGCAAACAGATAACGTCTTTGAAACTGTAATTTCAGCGATGATAAATGCTGAACCTAAACCAGAATTTGAATTTTAAGAGAGAATGAACATATGAAACAAATGACAGCCACTGAATTACGAGACTTATTAGCTAGCGGCGTTTCGCCAGTAAAAATTGATGTACGCGAAGATGTTGAATTACAATACGGTATGATTGATGGCGCAATTCATATTCCGATGCAAAGTGTACCTGGTCAATTGAACGCCTTGGAAAAAAATAAGAACGATACCATCGTGCTCATTTGTCGCTCAGGTAAACGGAGTCAACAAATCGGTGCATTTATGGAAGAGATGGGCTTCACTGATATTATCAATCTAGCTGGCGGCATGAACGCATGGGCAAAAGATGTTGATCCTAGTATGACGGAATATTAAGTTAAGGTAGAAATAATGAAACGTTTGAAATTAACCACAATATTGATCGCATCATTGATTTCGACAGCCACTATGGCCGAAGATTTAATACAGGTTTATAGCTTGGCATTAAAAAGTGATCCACAACTATTGGCTGAAGCTGCATCGCGCCTGGCAGTGGGTGAGTTAGATAATCAAGCGAGAGCACAATTTCTGCCACAAGTAGGATTAAGTGCTGATACTGGCTACACTTGGCAAGATACTTCTTCTACAAGTATTTTTACCAGTGGCAAGCGTGACTATAATAATCGTGGTTATACCTTAAGTATCACTCAACCTATTTATCGTAAACAAAACTTTATTCAGCAGGCCCAGGCAGATATTGCCATTGAAGGTGCGACAGCCAGCTATCAAATAGCTGAACAAGCTTTAATTGTCCGAGTATCTGAACGCTATTTTGATGTGTTGGGTCGTCAAGATGATGTTACTTTTGCTATTGCAGAACGTGAAGCTATTGATCGTCAATTGGAGCAAACTCAACAACGTTTTGATGTTGGTATCTCGACGATTACCGATGTGGTGGAATCGCAAGCGGCTTACGATTTAGCCAATGCTGCCGTGATTAGCGCTGAAAATGAGTTAGCAAATAGCGGCGAACGTTTAAGAGAAATCGCCGGTAAATATGTCGACATGTTATCTGCTTTAAAAGCAGATTCACCACTGGTTAGTCCAGAACCTACTAATATCAATGAGTGGAGTGATGTGGCACTGACACAAAACCCTAGTCTACTGGTTTCTCGTAGTGAGGTGAATACGGCCAGTCAAACGATTGAATTACAAAAAAGCGGACATTACCCTACCTTAGACCTAGTAGGCCAGAAAAGTTATAGTTATCAGGGGGATAGTAATTTCGGTGGTAGTAGTTCAACTGATCAAGATAGCTTAAGTTTACAATTTAACTTGCCGATTGATGCCGCTGGTGGTGTGCGCTCTAGAACACGTGAAGCGGTGCATAGATTAGACCAATCAATGCAAAATGAAGAGCAGCAACGCCGTGCGGTGATGCGACAAACACGTGAAGCCTATAACGGCGTAATGTCTGGCATTAGTAGGGTTATAGCGCTCAAGCAAGCGGTGGTTTCAAATGAAAAAGCATTAGAGTCAACTAAAGCGGGTTATGAAGTCGGCACCCGTACTACGGTAGATGTACTTAATGTGCGTCGTGATTTATTTCGTGCTCGCCGTGACTATGCACAATCTCGATATGATTACATTGTGAATACCTTACGTTTAAAACAAGCCGCCGGTACGATTGGCATAGATGATTTAGCTATAATTAATGGTTGGTTAGCTAGCTAAAATAATGACGGCACATTGTCCTTTAATCGCAAATGAGCAGGATAGTGTACTGGTTCTGATGGATATTCAGGAGCGGTTAACGGTAGCTATGACCAACGGCGTTCGTGAGCGCCTGATAGCACAAATATCAATTTTGCTAGCCGCTTCGAAAACCTTGTCAGTGCCGGTAATAGTGACTGAGCAATACCCAAAAGGTTTAGGGGCAACAGAGTTGGCATTAAAATCTCTGCTTTCAGAGACGGTACCTGTTATTGAAAAAACCAGTTTTTCTTCCGTCAAAGCTGATGGTTTTTTAGCGGCGATTACTGGAGTAAAACGTACACAAATAATATTGACGGGTATGGAAACTCATATTTGCATACTACAAAGTGCATTAGATTTGCAGCAGCAAGGTTATCAAGTTTTTGTAGTTGAAGACGCAGTTAGTTCACGGTCAACAAAAAATCAAGATAATGCTTTGCATCGCATGCGCCAAGCGGGCGTTATTATTAGCAATGTAGAATCAATTGTTTTTGAATGGCTTGGCAATGCTAAACATCCAGAGTTTAGAAGTTTAAGCAAACTCATTGTTTAATAATTATTGATGGGCTAATTGGCGTTTGTTAGCAACACCGACCCGAGCTGTTTTTTCTAAAGGTTTGTCACGTTCATAGTCCGGAATCCCTTTTATTTTTGCTCTTGCATAGTCGATGGCTAATTGTTGCTTAACGACATCAGACGTCAGCTTAAAATCTTCGGTTAATATCACATAAACCAGTTCAAATAAGCGTTTTAAGGCGATTTTCCAGGAACCTCCGGCACGTAGATATAAACTATCTGATAGTTTCATAAATTGGATAAACGGCTGTTCAGTCAAAATCAGTGGCAAACTATGGCTGAATCGACCTGAGTTACCTAACATATCCCAGAAACGTGCAAAGCGGTTTACCCGTTGCATTTCACTAAAAGTAATATCTAGCGTGGTCAATATATTATAGGGTGGCTCAGGGTTAAAACGTAATTGATAGGGCTCATTATGACGGTTAAGTGGTGCACCACGTAAGCGTTTAAGTATGCCCATTTGAATTTCGTGAGGATTAAGTGCCAATAGTTGATCAAAACTATGGCCAAAATTTTCTAGTGTGTCAGTGGGTAAACCAAAGATCAGATCGGTATGGAGATGCGCCCCCGTGTTTTCGCGTAACCATGTCAGGTTATCTTTTGTTTTTTCATTATTCTGTTTACGACTAATGAGGTCTTGAATTTCAGGATCAAACGTTTGTACACCGATTTCGAATTGCAAACTATTAGCAGGAAAACGCTGTAACATTTCTTTCAATTTGTCCGGTAAATTATCGGGCACGACTTCAAAATGTAAATATAAGTCATCGGTCATCCGTTCAAGGAAAAACTCTAAAATGGCTATGCTAGTACTTATTTTAAGATTAAACGTTCGGTCGATAAATTTAAAATTACGTACACCACGTTGAAGTAATTTATCCATTTCAGCAAAAAAAGCATCTAGTGGAAATGGCGACACCGTCTTATCTAAAGCCGATAGGCAAAATTCACATTTAAAGGGACAGCCACGCGAGGCTTCAACATAAATGAGCCGATTGCGAATATCGTCATCATCGTAATAGTCATAGGGCAATAATAATTCATTGAGTGCCGTAGCTTTACCTTCGATGTATTTTTGTTCTGGACGATCACCATTCAGTAATTGTTGGCAAAGCTCACGAAAACTGGCCTCACCTGGCCCTGAAATAACATAATCGGCTAAGGTCGCCACTTCGGGTACATCAGGATAATGGCTGACTTCAGGGCCACCAAGAATCACAACAAGTTCAGGCGAAATTTGTTTCAACATCGCGACGACTTTATGGACTTCACTGACATTCCAAATATAGACACTCAAACCAATTATTTTGGGTTGAGATGCTAGTATTTGTTCCACGATATTGATCGGCAATTCTTGAATAGTGAACTCGAGAAGTTTAGTATGATCTTGTAAAGCCGCTAAATTGGCATAGATATATCGCAAGCCAAAGGCTGTGTGCATATATCGGGCATTGAGCGTACTGAGAATAATGGGTGAGGTTGTTTGCATAGTGCTATTTTATATTAAATTACTAACTAACATCATCTCGATGTGAAAGGCCACGTTGTTTATTTGAAGAGTCTGCGACATACTTTCTTAAAATCAGACTAGGATCAAGCCATATGACTAATATTTACGACTTTTCTATGAGTAGCCTGCAAGGTAAGCGTATTGATTTATCTGAATACAAAGACAAGGTTATATTGCTAGTGAATACTGCCAGCGAATGTGGTTTTACACCCCAGTACAAGGGCTTGCAGAAATTACATGAGCAATACGCTGACAAGGGGCTAGTGATTATCGGCGTGCCCTGTAACCAGTTTGGTCAGCAAGAACCGGGTGATGCCAAAGTTATTGCTGATGGTTGTCTTATTAACTACGGTGTAGATTTCTTGATTACCGAGAAAGTTGATGTGAATGGCTCTAATAGTCATCCGGTTTTTGCTTATCTACGTCATGCATTGCCGGGGTTATTGGGCAATAAAATAAAATGGAATTTCACTAAATTTCTAATTGGTCGCGATGGCAAGCCACTTAATCGATTTGCGCCTATTACGAAACCTCAGAAGTTAGAAAAATATATTAAGCAGGCATTGGGTTCTCCGTAAGTAGTTAATAGTGTTAACTATTTGTCTTTTCTTATTGATGAAATAAGTGGTTGAGTGTCTGAGCGTAGCGACTTTTCATTCACGCCATCAAATAGCTTAGTTTTTTTGCGACGATAACATGAGTCCAAAGATGAGACCTTAAGAATCAGTAAATATAGCGAAGATAATCTTGGATTCCATAGGTCAAGTTAGTAAAATAGCCTTTTTTTAAACTTTTTTTAACTCACTTACAATTTGTCTGCCATAGCGCTCTATCTCATCTAAAACTGCTTTTTGATTGTCAGCAATATCATCTTCTCGGCAAGTTTCAATTGCTTCAAAGAACTTGTCTAAGGTTAAAATATTATCATTACTTTCATCAGTTAAACGCTGCTGACGATAATGCTGCCATTGCTCTTGTTCATCAGCCGATAAACTCTCTGGCCAATTCCTCGCACGATAACGAAATAACATTTCTGGTAAACGCGCATCTTCGAATGGGATAGGCATTACACGTAATGCATCGGCATTTGCAGTACGAACTAATTCCATCTTACGTTTATCGTTGGCGCTGAAAAAACCACCACTATAAAGGCCTGCATCAGGGTCGTCATTGGCTTCATAATCTGACTTGGTAAAGATGGCGTTAATTTTCGCAGTTAAATCACTGGCTGCATTGAGTTGTTGCAGGTGTTTGTGATGCAGATCTCTGTCTATCTGCAAGCGTTCGGCTGCGGCTGCATTCAATGTACTTTCTGGCACAACAACTGGGCATTTATTAATGTGCAGGGTTTTTAATGCCGGTCTGCTGATGCCTTCTGGTAGATCTTTGAACGGGGTAAATAAACGTTCGCGAAGTGTTTCGGCATCGAGTTCTATTAAATCGCTTGGATCGTGGCGTAGGTCATAGACGATGATGCCATTGTTGTTGGTTGGATCTTGGGCAATCGGAACCACTAAGGCCGTGCCACAATATTCGCTGGGATACATCCGTGATACATGAATAACCGGTGTACGCTCATTGAGGTTTAATAGTGGGGCCACGGTATTTTTTTGACGATGTTGGTAAACAAAGTCATAAAGCTTTGGCTGAGCGGTTTTAATTAACTTGGCTAGGGCAATGGTTGCTTTCACATCGACTAGAGCATCATGGGCGCCTTCATGCTCAATACCATTGGCGGCAGTAAGCGCTTCTAATCTGAAACTTGGTTTGCCATCTTCACGGTCAGGCCAGTTGATGCCTTCTGGTCTTAAAGCACGGGTAAGACGTGCCATGTCGATAACATCCCAGCGTGAATTGCCATTTTGCCACTCACGAGCGTAGGCATCATAAAAGTTGCGGTATAGGGTGAAGCGAGTGAATTCATCATCAAAACGTAAGCTGTTATAACCTACACTGCAAGTATTAGGTTCGGAAAACTCAGCATGGATGAGTTTAATAAACTCGGCTTCCGGCATGCCTTTTTCATTTGCTTCTTGAGGTGTGATGCCGGTGATAAGGCAAGCTTGTGGATGGGGCAAACTATCATTTGCTTGTTTGCAGTAGATCATTAATGATTCGCCGATGATGTTGAGATCTTCATCGGTACGAATGCCGGCAAATTGTGAAGGGCGATCGTATTTAGGATCTATGCCGAAGGTTTCATAATCGTGCCAGTACAGTGTGTTCATGATTTAGCTCCTAAGCCAAGGATGTAGTTCAGTTTAAGATGATAGCCAATTTATTCTGTTGGTCTCACACGTATAAACACCGGAAAGCGTGGAATATCGTTTTTGGTGAGGCCATAGTATTTAAAGGTAATGACACTGCCTATATTAGGTGGCGATTCCCGTTGCTGATCGGATAATCCGGATCCGATATAGAAGGCTAAGCCAGATAATAATTGGCATTGTAAGGAACCGGTTTTCCTAGTGTACTTACCTTTACCTTCTTTATAGGCGATGACGGTACATTCAGCATCTTGATATTGTTTTAACTTCAAATCATCATCAGAACGGCCGGAGTGATATGGCATGTCTGGTTTACGGACGACAAGACCTTCTGCACCTAATGCTGTAATTTTTGCTAAGTCAGATTTTAATTGGCTTGAAGATCTGACCCTTTTTTGTGGAATTATCTTTACGAATGCTGATGAATGTTCGGCTAGGTAATTTCTTAACACAGCCAATCTTGCTAACAAGCCACCAGATTGATTTGGTACTTCAAAAATGTTGTAAATAATAGTCTGCCAGCGATTATCCGGCGTTTGTTTGCGAACGATCGAGATAATGTTTTCAAAATCACCGCGCTTAGTCCACAGCTCGCCGTCTATTTCAAACGGTGGCAAACCATCTAAAAACCATTGTGGAGCTACGATATTATTGCCTTGGCGACTTTTAAGTGTGTTTCCATCCCAAATGGCACGCATGCCATCGAGTTTTTCACTCATTAGCCAGCCTGTTACATCTTGCGATTCATCATAGGTTTTGAGTAATAAAACATCTGGCTCTTGTGCATGACTTAACAGGCTATAGCAGAGTAGTGATGCTGTTAGACCTCTAAACATCCATTTAATAATCATGACGTGTATTGTTGATACATTAAGCTACTTAAAGTGTAGCAAATACTTGTTCAGCGGCATCTAGCGTGGCTTGGATTTCAGCATCACCATGGGCGGCAGAAATAAAGCCTGTTTCAAACGCCGATGGTGCTAAATACACGCCGAGATCTAACATGCCGTGAAAGAACTTTTTGAATCGCTCTTGATCACATTGAACCACTTGCTCATAGCTGGTTATTTCTTTTTCATCGGTAAAGAAGAAACCAAACATGCCACCTGCTTGATTGGTGGTAAAACCAATACCTGCTTTATCGGCAAGCGCTTGCAAGCCAATGCATAGACGTTTGGCTGCTGCATCGAGGTTTTTATGAAAGTCTGGAGTTTGAATTAATTTCAATGTCGTTAAACCCGCCGCCATTGCAATTGGGTTACCTGACAAAGTCCCAGCCTGATAGACCGGACCAAGTGGTGCGATATGTTCCATGACTTCACGTTTGCCGCCAAAAGCGCCAACTGGTAAACCGCCACCGACAACTTTACCCAAGGTAGTTAAATCAGGTTTTACATTATAATATTGTTGAGCGCCGCCTAAAGCTACGCGAAATCCCGTCATCACTTCATCAAAAATAAGTACTGCGTCGTATTGATCACAAATCTCACGTAAGCCTTGTAAAAAACCTTCACTTGGTGGAATGCAGTTCATATTACCAGCGACAGGCTCTACGATGATGCAAGCGATTTGGTCGCCTAATTCAGCAAAACATTCACGGACAGAGTCGAGATCATTATAGATCAGGGTTAATGTATGTTCAGCTAAGGAAGCTGGCACTCCAGCTGAAGAGGGAACGCCTAGGGTTAAGGCACCTGAACCTGCTTTCACTAATAATGAATCAGCGTGACCGTGATAACAGCCTTCAAATTTAACTATCTTGTCGCGGCTAGTAAAACCACGTGCTAAACGAATCGCGCTCATTGTTGCTTCAGTACCTGAACTCACCATGCGAACGAATTCCATTGATGGCACTAATCGACATAAGGTATCGGCCATTTCGATTTCGATTGCGGTAGGAGCGCCAAAGCCTAAACCATGTGATGCTGCTTCTTGAACGGCAGTGATAACTTCGGGATGAGCATGACCCAAAATCATTGGGCCCCAAGAGCCGACATAATCGATATAACGTTTGCCTTCAGCATCGGTCAACCAAGCACCTTTACCTTCGCTGAAAAAAACAGGATCACCACCGACGCCTTTAAATGCACGAACTGGCGAATTAACACCACCCGGTATGTGTTTTTGGGCTTGAGTAAAAAGGTCGTGATTAGTTTGCATAATTGATTATTCCTAATGGGCTAGATCTAAAGATGTGCGATAATTCTAGCTTATCTTAGCCAGAATACCGACCGATTATGAGTTTAAAATTTCGCATCGTAGTGATTGTGACCATCATATTATTGATTAACTTCGCCGCTGCCGGCTATTTTATGGTGCATAACGCGCGGCAAGCTTTAGTTGCAGAAATGGAGTCAAGTACCAATTTAGCCAAGGGTTTGTTGATTAATGCTTTGCCGACTTTACGTTTTTCTAACGATTTGGGCGAACGATTGACGATGATTGTCGACAGTGTGCGCGATACGCGACACATTCGTGCTTGGTTTGAAGATATGAGCGGCGAGCCGCTAATTGGTCATGAAAAAAACTCACACTTTATTAATAAACCTGATGCGCCAAATTGGTTTATTAAAATGATGGAGCCAGAAGCGGTAGCTTTTCGACGCTTGATTACCAAAGGTAGTAAATCTTATGGCTACTTAGTGGTTGAAGCAGACCCAAGTGATGAAGTTAATGAAGTATGGGCTGACGTGCAAGTGCTATTTTGGTTAGGGACTTTTTTCTTAATGCTGATTGTGGGCCTTATTTATGTGGCACTTCGTCAAGGTTTAAAGCCACTAGAGGTACTTGAAGATGCTCTAGGGCAATTGGAAAAAGGTGATTTCTCTGCCCGCGTTGATACTTCAGTTGTTAAAGAGCTGTCTTCTATTCAATTTCGTTTTAATCATATGGCGAGCGTATTAGAGCATACGATGGCAGAAAATCACGCTTTGGCGGGAAGTATGCTGACGCTTCAAGAAGAGGAACGGCGGGATTTATCACGAGAATTACATGATGAATTAGGACCTTGTTTATTCGGAATTAGAGTCGATTTAGGCAATATCGAACGTTTAGCCGCTGAGCATAAACTCCCTGAAATAGAACAAAAAGTAGAGTCAGTTAAGGTTATTACTAACCATGTACAATCTTTAGTACGGAAGATGTTAAGTCGCTTACGGCCTTTAACCTTAGACGATTTGGGTTTAGTCGATGCGCTAAAGGATATGTTACATAATTGGCGTGATAGACAACCGGAAATTGATTGGGAATGGGACTTTGTTGGCAACTTTCAACATTTGCCTGATACTCTGCAAGTAACGATTTATCGGATTGTGCAAGAATGTACTACCAACTGTGTTCGCCATGCTCATGCTAGCCATGTAAAAGTAGAGGCGCGGTGCGAGCATGGATCCGTTAAAGTGACGGTAACAGATGATGGTGTCGGATTTCATGCGGACTTAGTGCGTGGCTTCGGTTTGATTGGTATGCGTGAGCGAGTGAGCGCGTTAGGTGGACGAATTGCATTTGATACTGCAGAAGGGCGCGGCTTACAGGTAAGGGTATTAATCCCATTAAAAGGAAATGATAAAACATGAATGTGATCACGATTTTAGTGGTGGATGACCACCCCATCGTTCGCGCGGGTTGTCGCCAACTTATTCAACAAATTCCCAATACCAAAGTAATTGAAGCAGAAACCGGTGAAGAAGGTTATCTACTTTTCCAAGAAAACTACCCCGATATGGTTTTGCTAGATATTACCTTGCCGGGAATAGGTGGTCTTGAAGTATTACGCAAAATGCGCGCTAACCGTGAAAATGCCAAAGTGTTGATGTTTAGTATGCATGAAGATCCAGTCTTTGCCTCTCGTGCAATGCAAGCTGGTGCCAAGGGCTATATTACTAAAAATAATGCGGCGGATTATTTGGTTGAAGCTGTTGAGAAAGTCCTAGCGGGTAAAACATATCTTAGCCCAGATACAGCTCAGCAATTAGCGATGTTAAATATTGGTGCAGGTACCAGTGCTTTGAGTGATTTATCTCGCCGAGAGTTAGAAATTTTACGACTGTTAGGTGAAGGTAAAAGCATGACGGAAATATCAAACTTATTGGGTATCAGCTATAAAACAGTCGCAAATAACCTTACTCAAATAAAAAGTAAGCTTGATATTAATAAAACAGCAGAGTTAATGCGGTTTGCCATTAGTCATGGATTATCGTCGTAGACGACTAAGGTAAAAGCTTATTAGGAGATAGGAATAAATTCCCGATTTATTGGGATAAGTCGCTCATTCTTAAAGTTGTTGTTAGCAGTATTATATGTAACAAGTTTTAAGAATTCAGCTTCTTAACCAAACTTATATTTCTCTCTCCTTCTTATGAAGGTTTAGGCCAGACATTAATGTCTGGCCTTTTTTTTGCCTGCGATACCTCATCAGTTAACAATATTGACGTTTCACTGTTAGTCTTCTCTTGTTACTATTGTCGTCTGATTTTTTGGGTAGTTGTGTGCTTTAATATACGCAAACTTACAATATAGACGGAAAGATAGCTTATGCAAAAATACAAATGGATTGGGCGACATTGGCTACTAGCCATCCTGTTAACCGCGATACCGCTCGTATCTCAAGCGGGAAGTCTCGAAAACGCTATAGATTCACAAGTTAAAACCGATGTTGCTGCTCAAAAGTCACAGCAACAGATTGATGGCTTGGCTGATGAAACTGTCCAGTTGTTGGCCGAATATCGTGAAACTTTGCGCCAAATAGATAGTTTGCAAGCTTATAACGATCAACTTGACAAATTAGTCTCGTCACAACAACAAGAATTAGATTCTATCAATGTTCAACTTCGAAATATCGAGTCTACCCAACGTGATATCGTGCCATTGATGTTAAAGATGATTGACACTATGGAGCAGTTTGTTGCTTTAGATTTACCATTTCTGCCTAAAGAACGCCAAGCGCGAGTTATACAACTACAAACGCTGATGGAACGTGCTGATGTAACGATCGCCGAAAAATACCGTCGTATTCTTGAAGCCTATCAGGTCGAAACTGAATATGGCCGTACGATCGAAGCTTATCGTGATGAATTAACGGTTGATGACATGACGCGCACTGTAGATTTCCTTCGCATCGGTCGCGTTAGCTTATATTATCTGACCTTGGATGGTTTGGAAGCCGGTATTTGGAATGATGGCTGGCAAGTGTTGCCAAATGAATATCGTCAACCGATAAGTCAGGCATTGAAGGTTGCCATGAAACAGTTACCGCCAGATCTACTCGTGTTACCCGTCAAAACTGTGGAGATGGCACCATGAGATTCATCATTGCAACTTTCTTACTAAGTGCATTATTAGCGCCAGCACTCCAAGCCGCTGATATACCGGCGGATTTAGATGCACTATTAGACAAGGTCCAACGTGAAGGTGTACTAGAACAACAGCAAAATAAATTACGTGAAGCAAATTTTGTGTCCTCACGTGATGATCAAGCAAAATTATTAGCCGAAGCAAAAGCTCAATTAGCCTTTGAAGAGCAAAGATCGGCATTACTCAATCAGTCTTTTCAAGATCATGAAAAAGGTCTGACAGAAAAAGAAAACTTGCTACAAGAAAAATCGGGTTCATTAGGTGAATTGTTTGGTACGGTTCGCCAAATAAGTAATGATAGTCGTAGCGTTTTGGAAAACTCGATGGTCTCGGCTCAAAAGCCTGAGCGAACAGGTTTTTTAACGGCAATGGCAGAACGTAAACAGCAACCTACGATTGAAGAGTTGCGTACTTTGTGGCTGATGTTGCAAGAAGAAATGACAGAATCAGGAAAGGTGAGCCGATTCAATACTTCTATTATCACTGCCGAAGGTAAGATGGAAGCTAGAGATGTAACTAGAATAGGGGTATTTACCGCCTTTAGCGATGGCAAGTTTTTACGTTATTTACCTGAAACAGACAGTCTAGTTGAGTTAGGACGCCAACCTGTTGATCGCTTACGAAGTTTAATAACTGATTTTGAATCAATTACTGATGGCGAGTTAATGCCTGTGGTGGTTGATCCGACTCGCGGCGCTATTATGGCGTTACTAGTTCAAGCACCTGATTTGGAGGAGCGCATTGCACAAGGCGGTTGGATAGGTTTCATTATTCTGGGCTTAGGTGCGATTGGTTTACTGTTAGCCATACAACGATTTATATTTCTAGGTATCGCTGGGCGTGGCATAGCACAACAACAAAAACAGACTGCGCCAAGTCTTAAAAATCCCTTGGGTCGAATTTTATCGGTTTATAGTGAAGGCATGCAGGATATTGAAACCTTATCGTTAAAACTTGATGAAGCGATCTTGCGTGAGATCCCGAAAATCGAACGTGGTTTGATAACCTTAGCGATGTTAGCGGCAATAGCGCCTATGTTGGGGCTATTAGGTACTGTATCGGGCATGATTGAAACATTCCAATCCATTACGTTGTTTGGCACGGGTGATCCTAAATTGATGTCAGGTGGTATATCGCAGGCATTAGTGACAACCGAGTTGGGCTTAGCCGTGGCTATCCCACTTTTATTGATCCATAGCGCGATATCAAGCAAAAGTAATCGTTTAGTGCAAATACTAGATGAAGAAAGTGCAGCAATCGTAGCGCGTAATGCAGAAAGGTTGAATGGAAACACTTACTAATAATCTGTTTAACATTCAGCTACTGCTGGAAAGTGGTGGTTTCGTGTTATGGACGATATTAATAGCGTCGACCGTTATGTGGACGATGATTATTGAACGATATTTTTTTGTGTATTTTATTCATCCAACTCACATCAAAAGAGCTCTGGCTACTTGGCAGGAAAGATCGGATCGGCAGAGCTGGTATGCACAGAAAATTCGTCAAGGGATGATCGCTGAAAGCTCGGTATCACTCAAACAATATTTGATGTCAATCCGTACCCTTATCGCTGCTTTGCCGATGTTGGGCTTATTAGGCACCGTAGATGGCATGATTCAAACATTTGATGTGCTGACAGTGTTTGGTACCGGCAACGCGCGGGGTATGGCGGGTGGTATATCAGTGGCCTTGATAACAACTATGGGTGGCTTATTGGCGGCTTTATCGGGTATGTATTTTAGTACACAGCTTGAACAGCGTGTGCGTCGAGCGGAAGATACGCTTGCTGATGTATTGCGAAGGGATTAATGGAGCTAAGGTTCCTAGGTATTAATTATGAGAAATAGACATTCGCGTCGCCAAAGTGGTGCCATAGCTGAAGTTAATATGACACCATTGATTGATATGGTATTTATCTTATTAATCTTTTTTATTGTGACCACCTCTTTTGTGAAAGAAACAGGAGTTGATGTCAGTCGTCCTTCTGCTCAAACCGCAGTTAAAAAAGAGCTGGCTAATATTATGATTTCGATCACACCTAATGATGAAGTTTGGATGGATAAACGGCAAATAGATCGGCGGGCTGTCCGCGCCAATGTTGAGCGTATGCATGCTGAAAACCCAGAAGGTTCAGTCATTATTTTGGCTGACAAAGAGGCCAAAACCGGCCTGCTTATTGAAGTGATGGATCAAGCGCGATTGGCTGGTGTTGCCAATGTATCCATTGCTGCTCAGCGCGACTAATAAGGTTTTATTTTAATGCGTTTAGCCATCGGCTTATTGCTTGCTATTTTGGTGAATTTTGGTTTATTTACCTTAATGCAAAAAATGACTGCAGAACAAAATAGTGAGCGGCAAGTAACAGAAAATATTCAATTGTTAGATTTTGTACGCCTTAAACGCGAGGATAAGGCAGAAACTAAAAAACGTGAATTGCCGAAGAAACCACCGCCACCTCAAAAGACACCTCGACCACCCAAAGTGCCAGCTCAACAAGTGGACAAACCTAAAGCGCCCACACCTAAATTAGATATGCCACGTATCGACGTACCATTAAATATTGCTGGTGGACCTTATTTAGGCGACTTTTCAAATGCCCCAGTAGCACTTAGTGCACCAACAGTGATTGCTGCACCGACGATGGATGATGATGTGATGCCTTTGGTACGTATTCCGCCACAGTATCCTCGCATGGCCTCTCGTCGGGGAATAGAAGGTGTAGTAACTGTATCCTTTACGATTACTAAAGACGGACAAGTAAGTGACCCTATTGTGATCAGTGCCAAACCTGAGAATATCTTCGACAGTGCTGCTTTAAAGGCGATTGTAAAATGGAAGTTTAAACCGAAGGTTGTCGATGGTCAGCCGGTCGAGCGTCAAGCGACGCAAGAAATTGAATTTAAATTGGCGAAATAAATGATGATGGTGTCAGTTTTAAAACTACCTTTATTGGTTATCTTACTGTTGATGGCATCAGCGACGATGGCAAAACAAGACAGTCAATATTTATTGACTGAAAAAACCTATAAAGCGTTGAGTGCTGCCCAAACGTTAATGGAGGCAGATAAATTTTCTGCTGCTGAAACTCAACTTAAGTCTTTGTTAGATAAAACTGAGTCAAGTTCTTATGAAAGGGCGGTTGTCCAACAAACCTTGGGTTATCTTTATTCGTCACTGGAAGACTATACAAAAGCAAGCTCACTGTTTCAGCAAGCGTTGGATTCCAATGCACTGCCAGAAAAAGTAAGTAATGACCTGCTTTATAATCTAGCGCAGTTGTATTTAGCTGATCAACAATACAATAAAGGTATTGTGATGTTAGAAAAATGGTTGAAAGCTGAAGCTTCACCTCCCAATAGTGCCCATGTTTTGCTAGCGAGTGCTTATTATAGGGTTAAGAACTATAAAAAAACGGTAGAGCATATTAATGTAGCCATTAAAAATGATAAATCGGTAAAAGAAACCTGGTATCAAGTGTTGTTAGCGGCACACTTGGAGTTGAAGCAATATAAATCAGCTATTAGTGTATTAGAAACACTCATTACTCTTTATCCATATCAAACAAGCTATTGGTCACAACTTTCAGCTTTGTATCTTCAACAAAATAAAGAATTTACTGCGATGGCAGTCAAAATGTTAGCGCAACGTTTGGAACTCGGAGATGCTAAAACGCTTATTAGTTTGGCTGACATGTACCGTTATTTACAAATTCCGTATAAGTCGGCTCAATTATTAACGCAAGGTATTAATGATGGGGTTATTCAATCAGATTTAGATAATTTAAATCGTTTGGCGGATAGTTGGTTAGCGGCTAAAGAGGCACTTAAAGCTATTCCAATTTTAGATAAAATTACTGCGCTAGATGATAGTGGTGAGTCTGATTTGAAATATAGTCGGATTCTTTTTGGCTTGGAGCAATGGCAGAATGCTGAGGAGAGCTTAGCTAAAAGCTTAACTAAATTGAATGGCAAGCGAGCAGGTACTGCCTTATTATTATTAGGAATGACGCAATTTCATTTAGGTCAATTGCCAGAGGCGAGAGCTTCTTTTACTAAAGCTGTTAAGTTTGAAAATGAGCGTAATCAGGCTGGTCAATGGTTACGACATGTAGATAATCTACTGTCTGAAGGAGAGTCTGATGAAGGCTAATTTAGCACAGTTGAAAAGTGATCTAGTACAACACTATCGTTGGTTAAGACAGTATGGCTGCAATGATTCTCATAGTGGTAATGCCTCTTTCCGTTGGCATGATGAAATTTGGATTACGCCTACAGGATGTTGTGCAGATACGTTGCAGACTGATGATTTAGTGATTTGTAATGTCGATGGAACTATGGGCGACGGGGCATCACTGGACACGCCGCTACATATTGAAGTGTATCGACATAATGCAAAGGCACAGGCGGTATTTCACAGTCATGGCCCACATGCAATAGCGCTCACCTTAAATGGTAATGATTTTGTGCCGGTTGATTTCGAAGGTCAGTATTACTTCCCAACGGTGCCCGTCGTAACCATACCCTATGATCGTTATATTGAATTATCGCCTAGTTCTGTAGCCGATAAACTCGCTGGTCACAAGGTCACTATTGTTCGTGGTCACGGCGTATACAGTTATGGCGAGACTATTAATCTCGCCTATAAGTGGAGTTGCTCGGTCGAGTTATCAGCAAAGATCGCCTTGTTAAACTTTAACAGGGCACCTTGATAGCTAATAAGTGGTCTGAACCTATTAACTAAGCCTTTTCCTTCTTGTAGACATTTTCATAATAATAATTAGTGGCTTCAATAAAGCCATCAACACTACCACAGTCAAAACGGCGGCCTTTAAATTTCACCGCTAATACCTGGCGATCTTGTGCCAGCGCTTTGAGAGCGTCAGTGATTTGGACTTCACCATTTGCGCCTGGTTTGGTATTGCGTAAATAACTAAATATTTCTGGAGTAAGAACGTAACGTCCGATGATGGCCATGTTGGTGGGCGCATCTTCAGGCTTGGGTTTTTCAACCATGTCATGTACTTGATATATGCCGGGTGCTATCTCTTCACCAGAAATAATACCGTAACTGCCGGTCTCTTCAGGTGGGACTTCTTCAATAGCAATAATACTGCACTGATATCGATCATACAGCGCTGCTAACTGGCCTAAGGCACGCATATGGTCGCCATCTGATGGCGCGGCACATAAATCGTCAGCCAGAACCACTGCAAAAGGTTCGTTACCAATCATTGGCTCACCGGTCAAAATGGCATGACCTAGTCCTAACATTTCACGTTGGCGCATAAAGACAAATTCACATTTATCCATTACTTTGCGGATATCATCCAAATATTTTTCTTTTGATGTGCCCTTAATCTGGTGTTCTAATTCATAGTTGTTATCAAAATGATCGGCGATGGCGCGCTTACCTCGACCTACAATAAACCCGATCTGATTCATTCCCGCTTCTAAGGCTTCTTCTACACCGTACTGAATTAATGGTTTACTAACTATAGGCAACATTTCTTTGGGCATGGCTTTTGTAGCAGGTAAAAAGCGGGTGCCATAACCGGCAGCAGGGAATAAACATTTGCGAATTTTAGTGGTATGCGCCATTGAAAAAATGCCTTATTAAATGTGACTTGGCTCTTTAAGAGGAATAGAGCGTGAGTAAAGTTCAAAAATAGATTATACCTTAGACTAATTCAAGTATTATTTATTACGCTTGTGCAGAAAGAAATTTTGAGAATAAAAACGAAGGAATTTTAATAGGCATTTTTGCTATATTTTGTAGACAGTGAGAAAACAAAACTGTTACGTTCACAAAAAACAGCATTTTCTACTCACCCCTAGACGGTGTATAGTGAATTAGAATTAATTTCGGCATGTCACGTGAGCTAAATAATAAGTGTAATAAAAATAGCGATGATTGGAACTGCATTCAATCATAATCTTTATTAAGTAACTGAAAAAGAACTAAAAATATGCTGGAGAACTATCTCCCAATTTTGTTGTTTGTGATTATAGGTGTTGGTTTTGGTGTGATGCCATTACTTGCAGGCTTTGTTTTGGGGCCGCGCCGTCCTGATGATGAGAAGAACTCACCCTATGAATGTGGTTTCGAGCCATTTGAAGATGCACACATGAAATTCGATGTGCGTTACTACCTTGTTGCCATTCTGTTTATTATCTTCGATTTAGAAATTGCATTTTTGTTTCCATGGGCGGTTGTTCTTGACCAAATTGGTGTTTTTGGCTTGCTCGCGATGTTTTTATTTCTAGGAATATTAGTTGTTGGCTTTATTTATGAATGGAAGAAAGGGGCGCTCGAATGGGAATAGAAGGTATTCTTGAACAAGGCGTTGTCACGACTTCTGCGGATAAACTAATTAATTGGGCGAGAACAGGCTCATTATGGCCGATGACCTTTGGTTTGGCATGTTGTGCCGTCGAAATGATGCAAGCAGGCGCGTCACGTTATGATTTAGATCGCTTTGGCGTGGTCTTTCGTCCAAGTCCACGACAATCGGATGTAATGATTGTAGCGGGTACTTTGGTTAATAAAATGGCGCCAGCATTGCGTAAGGTTTATGACCAGATGTCAGAACCGCGATGGGTTATTTCAATGGGCTCCTGCGCTAATGGTGGTGGTTATTATCACTATTCCTACGCCGTTGTTCGCGGCTGTGACCGTATCGTGCCAGTAGATATTTATGTGCCAGGTTGTCCTCCGACTGCTGAAGCTTTGTTGTACGGTATTATCCAATTACAAAATAAAATACGCCGTACCAATACTATCGCACGGACACAGGAAACTTAGGCGCTATGATTGATGTGTTGAAGGCCTCTTTAGAACAACATTTTTCAGCGGACTTACTTGATTGTGAGTTGTCGAATGAAGAAATTACACTGCATGTGGCTGCTGAAAGTATTTTGTCGGTATGTAAGCAGTTACGTGACCGCTTTGGCTTTGAGCTACTAGTCGATGTATGTGGCGTTGATTATTCACAATATGGCGGCACAGCTTGGGAAACAAAAGGGGCTTCTGAGCACGGCTTTAGTCGGGCGGTTGATGGCGCTGGCAACATGGAGCCTGTTCAAGAAGGCTTTCGTTTTGCAGTGGTTTATCATTTGCTATCTATTCAACACAATCAACGTCTACGGCTTAAGGTGAGACTTGATGCAGATCAGCCTATTGTCGATAGTGTGACTTCAATCTGGAATGGCGCTAACTGGTTTGAACGAGAAGCATTCGACCTATTTGGTATTTTGTTTAATGGTCATGCTGATTTACGGCGCATATTGACTGATTATGGTTTTATCGGTCATCCATTTCGTAAAGACTTTCCACTAATTGGTAATGTGGAAATGCGTTATGACCCTGATAAAAAACGCGTGGTTTACGAACCAGTAAGCATAGAAGAACGTATTTTGGTACCTCGGGTTATCCGAGATGATAATCGTTACAGTGGGAATAAATGATGGCTGAAATTAAGAATTACACCTTAAATTTTGGGCCACAACATCCTGCAGCACATGGTGTATTACGCCTTATTTTAGAAATGGATGGCGAAGTTATTCAACGTGCCGATCCTCATGTCGGCTTACTTCATCGCGGTACCGAAAAATTGGCCGAAAGTAAGCCCTATAATCAAAGTATTGGTTACATGGATCGACTCGATTATGTGTCGATGATGTGTAATGAACATGCTTATGTGATGGCAATTGAGAAAATGCTAGGCGTACAAGTGCCTGAACGTGCTCAGTATATTCGAGTAATGTTTGATGAGATTACGCGAATATTGAATCATTTAATGTGGTTGGGCGCGCATGGTCTTGATATCGGTGCGATGACAGTATTCTTATATTGTTTCCGTGAACGTGAAGATTTGATGGATTGCTACGAAGCAGTGTCCGGTGCTCGCTTACATGCCACTTATTATCGTCCTGGCGGCGTGTATCGTGATTTGCCTGATACGATGGCTAAATACGAAAAATCAAAATGGCATAGCGCAAAAGAAGTTAAACAAAAAAATACTAATCGAGAAGGTAGTTTGCTCGATTTTATTGAGGACTTTACCCACCGTTTCCCTAACTGTGTCGATGAATATGAGACATTATTGACGGATAATCGTATTTGGAAACAGCGCACAGTGGGTATCGGCGTGGTAACGCCTGAACGTGCTCTACAACTTGGTTTTACTGGTCCAATGTTACGCGGTTCAGGTATTGCGTGGGATTTACGAAAAAAACAACCTTATGAAGTATACGACCGGATGGATTTTGACATTCCTATTGGTGTTGAAGGTGATTGTTACGACCGATACTTGGTGCGAGTGGAAGAAATGCGCCAATCAAATCGAATTGTTAAGCAGTGTGTTGATTGGTTACGCACTAATCCCGGCCCCGTGATTACCACTGATGCCAAAGTCGCTCCGCCAAAACGTACCGATATGAAAAATGATATGGAGTCGATGATTCATCACTTTAAATTATTTACCGAAGGTTATTGTGTGCCAGAAGGTGAGATATATACCGCCGTTGAGCATCCTAAGGGTGAATTTGGTATTTATATGATTTCAGATGGTGCTAATAAACCCTATCGACTTAAAATTCGGGCGCCAGGCTTTGCCCATTTATCTGCGATGAATGAAATGATCAAAGGTCATATGTTAGCCGATGTTGTGGCCGTTATTGGTACGATGGATATTGTATTTGGTGAGGTCGATCGATGAATCTTACTGGTGCAAAAGAACATCTATTTAACGCTGAACTTCGTGAGCAATTCGATGCATGGGTGGCAAAATATCCAGCAGGTAAAGCTCAATCAGCAGTTATTCCTTGTTTACATATATTACAAGCCGCCAACGAAGGTTGGTTAGCTAAGCCTGTAATGAATGCCTTAGCTGACTATTTAGCTATTCCTGCGATTAGTGTTTATGAAGTAGCTACCTTCTACACGATGTTCGACCTTAAACCCGTCGGCAAACATAAAATTAATGTCTGTACCAATATTTCTTGTCTGCTTAATGGCTCTGATGAAGTTGTTGCCCATTTAGAATCACGCTTGAATGTTAAATTAGGTGAAACGACTGAAGACGGTCAATATACACTGAGACAAGTAGAATGCTTGGGTGCTTGTTGTGGCGCGCCGATGATGCAAATTGGTCGTGATTATCATGAGTATTTAACCAATGACAAGATTGACCACATTTTGGCAGGGCTCAAATCATGACATCCATATCTTCAGATGATTTGAAGCTTGATCAGATTTGTTTTCGCACCCGCCATCTTGATGAGCCTTGGACTCTCGACTCTTATCGTAGTGTCGGTGGTTATGAGCAATTAGAAAAAATCCTAAAAGAAAAAACACGTGCCGAAGATATAATCGAACAACTTAAAGATTCAGCGCTACGTGGTCGGGGAGGAGCAGGTTTTCCAACCGGCTTGAAATGGAGTTTTATGCCACGCCGGATGCCTGGTGCAAAATATATCGTCTGCAACTCAGATGAAGGTGAACCTGGCACGTGTAAAGATCGCGATATTTTACGATTCAATCCTCATCAAGTGGTAGAGGGAATGATTATCGCGGGTTATACCATCGGTGCACAAGCCGGTTATAACTATATTCGCGGGGAATTTGTTGAACCCATTGACCGCTTCGAAGCGGCGATTCAAGAAGCAAAAGATGCAGGCTATCTAGGTAAAAATATATTAGGTTCAGGTTTTAACTTTGAACTCTATACTCAGCCCGGTGCTGGTGCGTATATCTGTGGTGAAGAAACTGCTTTATTGGAATCGTTAGAAGGCAAAAAAGGCCAACCACGTTATAAGCCTCCATTCCCTGCAGGTTATGGTTTATATGGTCGACCGACCACTATAAATAATACCGAAACATTAGCGTCTGTTCCTGTCATCCTACAATATGGTGGTGATTGGTTTCATGAGTTAGGAACGCCCAATAATGGCGGTAGCAAGATTTTCAGCGTGTCCGGCCATGTTAATAAGCCAGGGAATTACGAAGTGCCATTGGGCACACTGTTCTCCAAATTATTAGAATTAGCGGGTGGTATGCGAAATGGCAATAAAATAAAAGCTGTTATTCCTGGTGGTAGCTCAACACCCGTGGTGCCAGGTGATACGATGATGGAGCTTGCAATGAGCTACGATGGCATTAGCCGTGGCGGATCAATGTTAGGTGCTGGTTCAGTCATTATCATGGACGAAACTACGTGCATGGTGAAAGCATTAGAACGAATCGCCGAGTTCTATTATGAAGAGTCGTGTGGCCAATGTACGCCTTGTCGAGAAGGAACTGGCTGGCTTTACAGAGTGGTAAAACGTATAGAACATGGTGAAGGCACCCAACAAGATTTGGATCGTTTGGTTGAAGTCGCCAAAAATATCAATGGTAATACTATTTGTGCTTTAGGTGATGCCGCGGCTGCACCTGTCATTAGTTTTATCAAACATTTCCGTGAAGAGTTTCAATATCACATTGATCACAAATGTTGTCAGGTAGAGAGTAAATAGATGGTTAACATCGAAATCGACGGTATTCCACTAAAAGTGGATTCGACAAAAATGATTATTCAGGCGGCTGATGAGGCAGGCATTGATATTCCGCGTTTTTGTTACCATAAAAAACTGTCGATCGCGGCCAATTGTCGCATGTGTTTAATCGAAGTAGATAAATCACGTAAAGCCTTACCTGCTTGTGCGACACCGGTTACGGAGGGGATGAAAGTATTTACCCATTCAAAAACGGCGATTGATGCACAACGTAGTGTGATGGAGTTTTTACTCATTAATCACCCTCTTGATTGCCCAATTTGCGATCAGGGTGGCGAATGTGAATTACAAGATCTGTCGATGGGTTATGGTTCAGGTCTCGGTCGATTCAGTGAAGGTAAACGGGTTGTTAAAGATAAAAATATAGGGCCATTGATCACTACCGACATGACGCGTTGCATACATTGCACCCGTTGTGTTCGTTTCGGTGAAGAGATCGCAGGTATCAAAGAGTTGGGGGCTGTTGGTCGCGGCGAACATATGGAAATCGGCACCTATGTTGAAAGTAGTCTTATTTCAGAATTATCAGGTAACATTATTGACTTGTGTCCTGTAGGCGCTTTGACCTCTAAACCATATCGTTATCGTGCTCGTGCATGGGAGCTCGTTGCTCATCCATCCATTGCACCGCATGATGCCGTTGGCTCTAATATTGAATTTCACACTCGCGGAAAAGACGTTATGCGAGTGGTACCTCGCGACAATGAGAGCCTTAATGAAACGTGGCTATCAGACCGTGACCGTTTTAGTTATTTAGGTATTAACCACGAGCAACGCGCTACTGAGCCGATGATTAAACAAAATGGCGAATGGCAAGTTACGGATTGGCAAACTGCGCTTGCTATGGCGGCAGACAGTCTGAAAGCATTGAAAACCAAACATGGTGCGGATCAAATTGCCGGAGTGATCTCGCCGACTGCGACTTTGGAAGAGGCATATTTATTTCAAAAACTGCTACTTGGTCTAGGCTCTAATAATGTTGATCACCGGTTGCGTCAACAAGATTATTCTGGGGACAACGCCGATTATAATCACCAAAATTGGTCTTTAGCGGATATAGAACAGAGTGATGATATTGTTTTAATCGGTTGTAATATTAGAGCCGAACAGCCTATTATCGCCCATCGTATTAGACAAGCCGCCACTGTGGGTGGAACGACTGTCACCGATATTAACTTTTTTAGATCTGATCTATTAATGCCTGTTAGCACCCACATGACAGTTAACATCAAGGGCATGTTAAGTTGCCTGTCAGGCATTGCAAAAGCATTGCTCGCATTAGGAGGCAAGGAAGAAAAAAGCTGGGTTGAATTATTAGAAAATGTTATTCCTAAAGCCGCCGACCAGACAATAGCCATCCGTTTATCCAATGCTAGGAAAGCAACATTATTTGTGGGTGCTTTAGCCAATAATCACCCACAGGCAATGAAATTAAAAGCTTTAACAGCATTAATTGCTCGTTTGACTAATAGTCAACTTATAATCTTACCTGCTGCAAATTCCACTGCAATAACTCTTTCGGACCTTCTGTCAAAAGATAAGGTCAAAGCAAATGAAGCTGAATCTGTGGGGCTTAATAGCGAGCAAATTTGGCAGCATAAATTACGTGCTTATTTATTGTTGGGTGTTGAGCCTGAATTAGATTGTGCTAATCCAAACTTAGCTCAATATGCCTTACAACATGCCAGTCTGGTGGTTTCAATCACTAGCTATGTTACTGACACCTTATTAGCCTATGCCGATGTCATTTTACCGATGGCTAGTTTTGCTGAAACTTCAGGTACGTTTATTGGTATCGATGGCCAATGGCAAAGCTTTACAGGAGCTGTAACTGCTAAAGGTGACAGTCGACCAGGTTGGAAAATATTACGAGTATTAGGTAATTTAGCTAATATTAAAAACTTTGATTACGTCTCATCGCAAGATGTGCGTGATGAAGTGAGTGATAAATTTAATTTGCATTCACCCGCTAAAATATCATCTTATATTCCTGATAGTTTGAATGTTACTAGTAAATTAATGGCAATTTCTGAAGTGCCGATGTATCAGACTGATGCCGTAGTTAGGCGTAGTGAACCCTTGCAGCAAACGCCTGAAAATAAGCGCGCCTCACTGGCACGAATGAATAGTAAAGAAGCTGAAAAACATAAGCTCAGCGAAGCTAAAATGATTAAGGTGACTCAGGATCATAATCATCTGATTGTGGCATTTGAAATTGATGATGCCATTGCAGATGGCTGTATTTATTTAGCGGGCGGTATTGCACAAACATCAATGCTTGGTGCCAGCTTTGCCGATGTTCAAATAGCGCTTGCTGAACAAGGAGCAATATCATGATTGACTGGGTTGTGAACAATACCTTGTTATTCACTGTGCTTAAAATTGTCGCCATAATTGTGCCCTTGATGTTGGGCGTGGCTTATTTAACCTTGGCTGAACGAAAAGTCATCGGTTATATCCAAGTGCGTATTGGTCCTAATCGTGTTGGCCCTTGGGGATTATTACAACCGATTGCTGATGGACTAAAATTGGCATTAAAAGAAGTAATATTTCCTGCCAAATCAAACTTGTACTTATTTTTAATTGCTCCCGTGTTAGCTATAGGCCCTGCCTTAGCTGCGTGGGCTGTAATGCCATTCGATGCCACGATGACCTTGGCCAACATAGATGCGGGATTGTTGTATATATTAGCCATCACATCGATGGGTGTTTATGGCATCGTAATCGCTGGCTGGGCTTCAAATTCTCGCTACGCTTTTTTAGGTGCATTACGCTCAGCGGCTCAAGTAGTATCTTATGAAATTGCTATGGGTTTTGCCTTGGTAGGCGTGCTTGTGGCGGCTGGAAGTTTGAATCTAGGTGAGATTGTGTTGGCACAACAAGGCGGATTTTTACATTGGTTCTGGTTGCCATTATTTCCGCTTTTTGTAGTCTATTTTATTTCAGGCGTGGCAGAAACTAATCGAGCACCATTTGACGTGTCTGAAGGTGAGTCGGAGATTGTGGCTGGATTCCATGTCGAGTATTCGGGTATGGCCTTTGCGGTGTTTTTCCTTGCGGAATATGCCGATATGATCTTAATTTCAATGTTAGCAGCCGTGTTGTTCATGGGTGGCTGGTTATCACCATTTCAAGGCATTCCTGGTCTTGAAACTTTGTTTTCATGGGTGCCTGGTATTGTATGGCTGTTGATGAAAACCTGTATTTTCTTATTTTTATATTTGTGGTTTAGAGCAACGTTTCCTCGCTACCGCTATGATCAGATCATGCGTTTGGGATGGAAAATATTTATCCCCGTCACCTTAGTATGGTTAGTAGTGGTCGCTACCGCACAGGTATTTGATATTGGCCCCTGGTTTACGGAGGCCGTTTTATGATGTCTTCTATTCGACATTTCTTTAAGAGTTTTTTGCTTTGGGAATTGTTATTAGGCTTGAAACTGACAGGGAAATACCTGTTTGCAAAAAAAATAACCGTGCAATATCCCGAAGAAAGTACACCGCAATCACCTCGCTTTAGAGGTCTGCACGCTTTACGTCGTTATCCGAATGGTGAAGAACGCTGTATTGGTTGCAAATTATGTGAAGCGGTTTGTCCTGCCTTGGCCATAACTATAGAAACAGAACCGCGTGATGACGGTACGCGGCGTACTACGAAGTATGAGATCGATTTATTTAAGTGTATTTACTGTGGGTTTTGTGAAGAATCATGTCCTGTAGATTCCATTGTGGAAACACGCATCTTTGATTATCACTTTGAGAATCGTGGTGAAAGCATTATGACCAAGGATATGTTGTTGGCAATTGGTGATAAAAATGAAGACCAAATAGCGGCTGATCGGGCTGCCGATGCGGAGTACCGATAATGGAACAATTCATATTCTATGGTTTTGCCGCTGTTTTATTAGTAGCCGCTACCATGGTGATCACGGTAAGAAATCCAGTAAGGGCAGCCTTATTTTTGATCTTAGCTTTTTTTACCAGTGCCGGTATTTGGCTATTATTAGAAGCTGAATTTTTAGCCTTAACGCTCGTTCTGGTTTATGTTGGCGCGGTTATGGTGTTATTTTTGTTTGTGGTCATGATGTTGGATATTGATTTAGCACCGCTACAAGAAGGTTTTACTAAGTATCTACCGCTGGGTATCATCGTTGCTGCTTTAATTACTATTGAGATGATTGCCGTCTTAGGCGCTGCCCATTTTGGACTGGATATTGTGCCTGCTCCAACACCACACCCAGAAGGCTATAGTAATACTAAAGAAATAGGCCTCTTGCTCTATACCGTCTATGTATATCCGTTTGAAATTGCTTCGGTGATTTTAACCGTTGCAATTGTGGCGGCTATCACCCTGACTTTGCGTGATAAGAAAAGTAAATCACAAGATGTATCTCAGCAAGTAAAAGTCCGCCGAGAAGACCGAGTGAGACTAATTAGAATGGATGCTGTTACAAAGCCTAAAGATGAAAAGCCTCGGGAGCTAAAATCATGATTGCTTTATCAGATTTTCTGACCTTGGGTGCGTTGCTGTTCAGTTTGTCGGTCGCGGGTATATTCATTAACCGTAAAAATATCATCATCTTATTGATGTGTATTGAATTGATGTTATTGGCCGTGAATCTTAATTTTATAGCGTTTGCTCATTTTGCTGGTGATATAGCGGGCCAAGTATTTGTATTTTTTATATTAACGGTGGCTGCGGCAGAAGCGGCTATCGGCTTGGCTATATTGGTGGTGCTCTTTCGAAATATACATACAATTAATGTCGCCGATTTAGATAAGCTGAAAGGATAGCTCATGAATCAAACCTTACTACTCAGCATCGTCCTTGCGCCATTATTCGGCAGTATTATCGCTGGATTATTTGGCAATCAAGTAGGCCGAGTCTGGGCGCATCGCGTCGCTGTTTATGGTGTCGGTATTGCCTTTGTCTTATCTGTATGGGTACTTAAGTTAGTCGCTATGGACGGTGAAACATACAACCAGCAAGTCTATCAATGGCTACAGTCTGGTTCCTTGAGTCTGGAAGTGGGATTTATGGTGGATGCCCTGACCGCGATGATGATGGTTGTGGTGACATTCGTCTCACTGATGGTGCACATCTACACCATAGGCTATATGCAAGACGATGACGGTTATGCCCGTTTTTTTAGTTATATTTCTTTGTTTACCTTCTCGATGTTAATGCTGGTGATGGCTAATAACTTCATGCAACTATTCTTTGGTTGGGAAGCCGTTGGTCTAGTTTCATATTTATTAATCGGGTTTTGGTATAAAAAACCGACGGCAATATTTGCTAACTTAAAAGCATTTTTAGTTAATCGTGTAGGTGACTTCGGATTTTTGCTAGGGATTGCAGGCATATTAATGTATGCCGGTAGTCTGGATTACGTGGAAGTCTTTGCTCAAGCTCCCGTTATGTCAGAACAAAGCATCGCGATTTTTACAGGCCATGATTGGTCTGTAATGTCGCTTATTTGTATTTTGCTATTTATTGGCGCCATGGGTAAATCAGCACAAGTACCTCTGCATGTATGGTTACCTGACTCTATGGAAGGCCCAACACCGATTTCGGCATTGATCCATGCCGCAACCATGGTAACAGCAGGTATCTTTATGGTGACTCGCATGTCGCCATTGTTTGAATTTTCTGAAACCGCTTTATCTTTTGTATTAGTTATCGGTTCTATAACTGCTTTGTTTATGGGCTTTTTGGGACTGATTCAAAATGATATTAAACGGGTAATTGCTTATTCCACCTTGTCTCAACTGGGCTATATGACCGTCGCACTCGGCGCATCCGCTTATTCAGCTGGCGTATTTCATTTAATGACTCACGCTTTCTTTAAAGCCTTATTATTCTTGGGTGCAGGTTCGGTGATTATGGCGATGCATCACGAACAAGATATTCGCAAAATGGGCGGATTGAAGAAATATATGCCAATCACTTATTGGACTGCATTAATTGGATCATTGGCATTGATTGGTTTTCCTGGTTTATCGGGCTTTTTTTCTAAAGATTCGATTATCGAAGCAGTGCATGCTTCCGAAATTGCCGGTAGCAGCTTTGCTTATTTTGCTGTGGTAGTTGGAGTCTTTGTAACTGCGCTGTATAGCTTCCGACTATTTTTCTTAGTATTCCATGGTAAAGAACGTTTCAAAATTGATAGGCATCATCTTCCACATGAGTCACCCGCTGTGGTGACAGTGCCGTTGATCTTATTGGCTATTCCATCGGTAATATCAGGTTACTTGATAGGTTCTATGGTATTCGGTGATTTCTTTGGTAGTGCAATAGTGGTACATGCTAATCATGATGTACTGGCGGAACATGCCGAAAGTTATCACGGCGTAATGAGCTTTATGTTGCATGGCTTAACTGCTTTACCTTTCTGGTTGGCAATGGCTGGCATTGCAACAGCCTACTACTTGTATATGATGCGCCCTGATATCCCCGCAAAGTTACAGCAACGGTTCAACTGGCTGTACTGCATACTTGATAATAAATACGGTTTTGATAGCTTTAATCAAACCGTGTTTGCTGGCGGTGCAAGATCATTTGGAAATTTGTTATGGCAAGTTGGTGACCGGCTTTTAATCGATGGCTTTATTGTCAATGGTGCCGCTAAAACCGTTGGATTTACTTCCAAGGTTGTACGTCATGTTCAATCAGGTTATTTATATCACTATGCCTTTGCAATGATTATAGGTCTGTACTTATTGCTTACCTTTTTTGTGGTCTAAGAAATTGAATATGATTACTAATTTTCCTTTATTAAGTCTCATTATTTGGCTACCAATTATTGGTGGCGTAGCCGTATTGATTAATGGTGATGATAACCCTTGGGCGCGGCCATTATCATTGCTAGTGTCATTGCTCACTTTAGTATTGTCTATTGGTTTATACACTGGTTTTGATAACACAACATATCAGATGCAATTTGTTGAGCACACTTCGTGGATTAGCACATTCAACATTAACTATTATTTAGGTATTGATGGCTTTTCGATGCCATTAATTATTTTGACTGCATTCTCCACTGTGATTGTTGTGGTTGCTGGTTGGCAAGTTATAGAGCAGCGAGTAAGCCAATATATGGCATCATTTTTGATTATGTCTGGACTGATGATTGCCGTGTTTGCCGCATTAGACGCCATATTGTTTTATGTGTTTTTTGAAGCGATGTTGATCCCGCTATTTTTAGTCATAGGCATTTGGGGTGGCCCTAATCGAGTTTATGCCACGATTAAGTTTTTTCTATATACCTTATTTGGTTCCGTATTTTTATTATTAGCATTATTGTATTTACACCATGTCGCAGGTAGCTTCTCGATTTTGGACTTTCATGATGTAGCATTATCAATGCAAGAACAGTTTTGGCTGTTCTTAGCCTTCTTAATCGCGTTTGCAGTAAAAGTACCCATGTGGCCTGTGCATACTTGGTTACCCGATGCTCATGTTGAAGCACCAACAGGCGGTTCCGTAATCTTAGCGGCTATTACCCTGAAAATTGGTGGCTATGGTTTGATACGTTTTGCATTACCTATTACACCTGATGCGAGTTTGGCACTTGATTGGCTAGTGATCGGTTTGTCATTAACCGCCGTGGTCTACATCGGGCTTGTTGCCTTGGTGCAAACGGATATGAAAAAGTTAATCGCCTACTCCAGTATTGCTCATATGGGGTTTGTAACCTTAGGTTTATTCATTGTATTTAGAATATTTGCTAACTCGGCTACGGGCAGTGGAGCGGTATTAGCGGTGGAAGGGGCGATGGTGCAAATGATTTCGCATGGCTTTATCGCGGCTGCAATGTTCTTATGTGTCGGTGTATTATATGACCGTATGCATACCCGTGAAATCAGTGCCTATGGCGGTGTTGCTAATACTATGCCGACCTTTGCTGGCTTTGCTGTATTTTTTGCGATGGCAAATGCTGGTTTGCCTGGGACATCAGGATTTGTTGGTGAATTCATGGTGATTTTAGCGGCTTTTCAGGCCAACTTTTGGTTTGCATTCTTGGCGGCAACAACCTTGATCTTAGGTGCTGCTTATTCATTGTGGATGGTCAAACGAGTCATATTTGGTGAAGTAGCTAACGAGAATGTCGCCAAATTAGAAGATATAAATCGTCGTGAGTTTTGGATGTTGGCATCATTAGCCATCATTATTTTAGCGATAGGTTTGTGGCCTGCACCGTTGACTGAAGTGATGCATGCATCAGTCGAACACTTATTAACCCAAGTTTCACAGTCTAAGATCTAAAGGTGGCAACAGACATGATGTTTGAAGTGACAAATATGGCTTTTGCGCTACCAGAAATGTTTATGCTAGCAATGGCGTGCGTGATCTTGTTAGTGGTCGCCTTCTTAGGTAAAACTGCGGCAGGTCCAGCTTATGTGCTAAGTCAACTGACGTTAGCTATAACAATGGTGCTCATTTATCAATCTATGGGTGAAGTAGGGGGACTCACGTTTGATGGCACCTACATAAAAGATATCTTCAGCGATATTTTAAAGATGACTATCTGTGCGCTTAATATCGTGGTGTTAACCTACTCTACTAGCTACTTGAAGGCACGCGGCCTATTTCAAGGCGAATATTATGTACTGGCGATATTTTCTACCTTAGGCATGATGATCATGGTGTCTGCCTATCATTTCTTAACTCTTTATTTGGGCCTAGAACTGATGTCGCTATGCCTCTATGCCATGGTGGCGATGCATCGAGATTCAGCGGTAGCTACAGAAGCGGCAATGAAATACTTCATTCTTGGTGCAATCGCATCAGGTATGTTGCTCTATGGCATGTCGATTATTTATGGCGTGACAGGCAGTCTAGCGCTAACTACTATTGCAGACACTATTCAGGCAGGCGGAATAGATAATACGGTGCTTAGTTTTGGTTTAGTCTTTTTGATTATCGGCATCGGTTTTAAGTTAGGCGCTGTTCCGTTTCACATGTGGTTGCCAGACGTCTATCACGGCGCTCCGACCGCAGTGACACTGTTTATTGCCACGGCACCCAAAATTGCGGCATTTGCAATGGCCATGCGTTTGTTAGTTGATGGCTTGGGTGATGCCCATGAATACTGGCAAGGAATGGTTATCATGCTATCAGTATTATCAATGATAATAGGTAATGTTGTTGCCATCGCACAAACTAACTTAAAACGTATGCTAGCGTACTCCACTATATCGCACATAGGTTTTATTTTGCTGGGTATTTTGTCTGGTAGCCAAGAAGGCTACGCGGCGGCAATGTTTTATGCTTTAGTCTATTCTTTAATGAGTTTGGGCGGCTTTGGTATGATCATCTTGATGAGCCGAAATGGCTTTGAGGCAGATAACATTAATGATTTCAAAGGTTTAAGTGGTCGCAATCCATGGTATGCATTAATGATGTTAATTTTGATGTTCTCAATGGCTGGTATTCCACCGTTAGTGGGTTTCTATGCTAAGTTAACCGTGATTAAATCGGTGGTCGATATTAACTTGATGTCAGTCGCCGTTGTGGCGGTAGTAATGTCGGTAATAGGTGCGTATTATTATTTACGGATTATCAAGGTCATGTATTTTGATAAAGCTATACAACATGAAGAACTACAAGCGCCGGTAGATATGCGTGTTATGTTTAGTGTGAATGCCTTGACGGTTTTTGCTCTTGGCATATTTCCAGGATCATTATTAGCACTGTGTACTAGTGTTTTCTCATAAACAACTGATAAAGCTATGTCATCAACAATACTCATTTTAATATTTTTCATTATTGCTAATTTACCGTGGATTAGTGAGCGTGCTTTCCTTGTCATCCGTTTATCTAACGTTAAATCGTCATGGCTGAGATTAGTAGAGTTAATCGTCTTTTATTTTGTAAGCTTATTGATTGCGATCGCTGCGGAAATTCAATTTTCTGGTGAAATTTTCCCCCAACAGTGGGAGTTTTTCGTGACTACGTTTTCCGCCTTTTTAGTTTTGGCTGTGCCAGGCGTTATATATCGTTATCAATGGTTAGCTATGCAAAAACATATGGTGTAATAAATAAGGATTGTTATGACCGATATAGCGATATGGATAGCTAATTTTGACCCGACAACTCAGCTTGTCGTTGGCGCAATATATTATCTTGCCGCAGCAATGTTGCTTGCATCAGTTATAGATCTATTAGTAAAACTTGGAGCTCGTTACGGCATTAATGAAGATAAACGCCCGATATTACACTTCATACTTAAAAAAATACGAGTTCCATTAGCATGGTCGGTGATTTTACTGGGCATAAACTTCACCATCGCACAGCTCTCTTTATCACCTTGGCTGAGTAATTTAGTCCTCCAAATTTCTCAAACAGTAACTATTATTGTCTGGGGCCAAGCTACATACCGTATTATTCGCTTCACGCTAAAAACTCACTGCACATCGTCTACTAAGATCGGATTTTTAAAACCCCAAACACTACCGCTATTTGATAATCTCGCCAGCATCGCAATGGTGGTGTTGGGACTGTATTTTATATTCCTGACATGGCAAATAGACATGACTGCTTGGTTAGCTTCTGCTGGCGTTGTAGGTATTGCAGTTGGTTTTGCCGCTAAAGATACTTTAGCCAACTTGTTTTCTGGGGTATTTATCCTGGCAGACTCCCCCTATGAAATTGGCGATTATATCGTGATAGATTCTGGTGAACGAGGGAAGGTTACTCACATTGGTTTGCGATCAACGCGAATGTTAACGCGTGATGATTTAGAAATTACCGTGCCAAATTCGCTTATTGCTAATGGCAAAATAATCAATGAAAGCAAAGGCCAACATGTAAAGTCACGGGTTAGGTTGGCCGTGAGTGTTGCTTATGGTAGCGATATTGATAAGGTTCGCAGAGTTCTACTTGAAGAGGCTGCACAAGAAAACGGGGCATGCACCTCGCCTGAGCCTCGAGTAAGATTTCGACGTTTTGGTGGATCAGGCTTAGATATTGAGCTTTTATTTTGGATTGATGATCCGGAAGTACGTGGTCGCATATTAGATTTACTTAATGTTTCTGTATATAAGCGTTTTGCCGCTGAAGGTATAGAAATCCCGTATAGCAAGCATGACCTTTATATCAAACAGATGCCTTCAGAAAATAAGATTTTGTAAGTGTAAAATTTTTTTGAATGTCGAGAACTAAATCTGTATGTTAGTTGCTAATAATACATTAAATAGACTGTAACTGGAGTCATAAGAGTATTAAGTAAGCTACGAACCTGCTTTTACCTGTATTGTCGTTTAAGCGTGCGATAACTTACGAATTGGTATAGAATAGTAGGGTTTATTTTCGTGTTTTTGTAACACATTATCATTTTCAGAGACGAACACAATGGCTGCAGATCTATCCAAATATAGAAATATTGGTATCTTCGCGCATGTAGATGCGGGTAAGACCACCACCACAGAACGAATTTTGAAACTAACCGGTAAAATTCATAAAATCGGTGAAGTACATGATGGCGAATCAACAATGGATTTCATGGATCAGGAAGCTGAACGTGGGATAACCATTCAATCAGCGGCCACAACTTGCGAATGGGACGGTCACCGTCTAAACGTAATTGATACACCAGGTCACGTTGATTTCACAATTGAAGTATATCGCTCACTAAAAGTATTAGATGGTGGTGTTGGTGTATTCTGTGGTTCAGGTGGTGTAGAACCTCAATCTGAAACTAACTGGCGTTATGCTAATGACTCTGAAGTTTCTCGTATTATCTTTGTTAATAAACTAGATCGTATGGGTGCAGACTTCTTCCGAGTTGTTAAACAAGTTAAAGATGTATTAGGTGCCCACCCATTAGTAATGGTATTACCAATTGGTATCGAAGAAGATTTCAAAGGTTGTGTTGATTTATTAACCCGTAAAGCATGGATATGGGATAACGAACAAGATACAACTGCTTTCCGTATTGAAGAGCCACCTGCTGATATGGCGGATCAAATCGAAGAATACCGCGAAATGTTGGTTGAAACAGCGGTTGAGCAAGATGATGATTTGATGGAAAAATATCTTGATGGTGAAGAGCCTTCAATCGAAGCTATTCAAAAATGTATCCGTTCAGGTACATTGAAAATGGATTTCTTCCCAACATATTGTGGTTCAGCCTTTAAAGATAAAGGTGTTCAAATGGTATTGGATGCTGTTGTATCCTATTTACCGAGCCCAACTGAAGTTGATCCTCAACCTGAAGTTGATTTGGAAGGTGAACCAACAGGTAAGTTTGCGATTGTTGATACTGATGGACCTTTCCGTGCACTTGCGTTTAAAATAATGGATGACCGTTTTGGCGCATTGACCTTTATCCGTATCTATTCAGGTACTTTAAATAAAGGTGATACTGTACTTAATACGTTCACAGGTAAAACAGAACGTGTTGGTCGAATGGTAGAAATGCATGCTGATGATCGTAATGAATTAAGTCATGCTCATGCCGGTGATATTATTGCCATCGTAGGTATGAAAGATACACAAACAGGACACACCTTGTGTGATCCTAAAAACCCAGCGACATTAGAACCAATGGTTTTCCCTGATCCAGTTATTTCAATTGCCATTTCACCTAAAGATAAAGCAGCATCTGAAAAAATGGGTATTGCACTGGGTAAAATGATCAAAGAAGATCCTTCATTCCGTGTTGAAACTGATCAAGACAGTGGCGAAACTATCATCAAAGGTATGGGTGAATTACATTTAGATATCAAAGTTGATATCTTACGCCGTACACATGGTGTTGACGTTACAGTAGGTGCACCACAAGTAGCTTACCGTGAAACAATTACGCTACGTACTGAAGACAGCTACACCCACAAAAAACAATCAGGTGGTTCTGGTCAATTTGGTAAGATCGACTACATCATCGAGCCAGGTGAAACGGGTAGTGGTTATGTGTTTGAATCAGTTGTTACGGGTGGTTCTGTACCTCGTGAATTCTGGCCTGCAGTTGAAACTGGTTTCAAGAAAATGATGGGACGCGGCGTACTTGCTGGTTACCCTTGTTTAGACTTCAAAGTAACGTTAACTGATGGTTCTTTCCATGCGGTCGATTCATCTGCAATGGCATTTGAATTAGCAGCAATGGGCGCATATCGTCAAACAATGAAAAAAGCCGGTCCACAGATCATGGAACCAATCATGAAAGTGGATGTATTTACACCTGATGATCATGTTGGTGATGTTATCGGTGACCTTAATCGTCGTCGTGGCATGATTAAATCACAAGATGCAGGTGTAACAGGTGTACGTATTAAAGCAGACGTTCCATTGAGTGAAATGTTTGGTTATATCGGTACGCTACGTACAATGACATCGGGTCGTGGTCAGTTCTCTATGGAGTTCTTACAATATAGTCCTTGTCCGCGGAATATTTCTGAGCAAGTAATTACAGATGCTAAAGAACGTGAAGCAGCTGCAAAGAAATAAGTAAGTAGTATTTGGTTAAATAAAAAAGGGGCTGATTATTAATCAGCCCCTTTTTTTATGTCAGTACCTTGAGAAGTAAGTTTAAATAGCCTTATCGTTACATAGTTTTTATTTTAACTGTTCTAAAAACTAGGGCGAAAACACTATTTTTTATTATAAATTATTTCTCATCACGATTGAGTCTTTGATCTTTGGCTAGTGCAGCCAAAATATTGAGCATGTCATTTGGCATCTCAACTTGCCACGAAACAGCTTCACCTGATCCGGGGTGAATAAAGCCTAATGAGCCTGCATGGAGCGCTTGACGACGGAAACCCTGTAAGGCTTCGCGAAACTCTTCTGTCGAGTTCTTAGGGAGTCTTAATCGACCACCATAGACTGGATCACCAAATAGTGGATAACGGATATGTGCCATATGAACACGAATCTGATGAGTACGACCCGTTTCTAGCTTACAGCGTATATGGGTGTGAGCACGGTAACGATGGGCTACACGGTAGTGAGTAATCGCTGTTTTTCCCGATGATGTGACAGCCATACGCTTACGTTCAACTGGATGACGGCCCATGGGTTGATCAACAGTACCACCTGCAGTCATAACACCCATAGCAATGGCTTGATATTCACGTTCTACAGAGCGCTCTTGTAACTGGTTTACGAGTGAGTTATGTGCCTGTAATGTCTTGGCAATCATCAACAAACCAGTAGTACCTTTATCTATACGATGCACGATACCGGCTCGAGGAATAATTTCCAGTTCTGGTGCGTGGCTTAATAATGCATTCACGAGAGTACCATCGTGATTTCCGGCACCAGGATGGACCACCATACCTGCTTCTTTATTGATGATTAGGATATCTTCGTCTTCATAAACAATATCAAGCTTAATGTCTTCTGCGATCCATGTATCATCAACCGCTTCTATTTGGGCATTGATGACTACATGTTCTCCTCCTAGAACTGAATCACGCGGACGAAATTGTTGTTTGTCTACGCTGACAAAACCTGCTTTAATCCATTTTGTGAGTTGACCTCGCGAGTAGTCAGGAAAAAGTTGGGCAAGCGCTTGGTCGAGTCTCATTCCAGATGATTCGTCAGGAATAAAGTCTTCAAGTAAAAGGGTTTCAGACATGGGAAGTTATTTATACTATGATGATGAAGTCATCATTATAGCCTAGGCGATAACTATTGGCTGATTTTAAGGAGTGGATAATGCGTTGTAATTTAATTGTTTTATGTCTGTTGGGCTTTGCCGCTACAACTGTTATTGCTGAAGAAACTAGAAATGCTGAACTACTAGCGTCATCTTGCGCGGCTTGCCATGGTACAAATGGACATAGTGTGGGTGGACTGCCGAGCTTAGCCGGTGTGGATAAGCTCTATTTGATTGAACAAATGCAACAATTTGTCAGTGGTGAACGCACGTCGACTGTCATGCTACATCACGCGAGTGGTTATACAGCAGAAGAAATTGAATTGATGGCTGACTTTTTTTCAAAACAATAGTCATTCTGTATTAGATTGTTTGATTAGGCTAAACTTTACTTAAGTCTCTGGCATTTTGGACAATAAAAGGTAGCTCGCTGTGCTTCTTTATAGTGTTCAATGTGAGTGCCGCAGTGAATACAGGGTTCACCTTGTCGACCGTAAACATTGAGCTGTTGAGCAAAATATCCTGGCTTACCATCACTTTTCCTGAAATCTTTTAAGGTAGTGCCACCGGCTATGATTGCCTGCGTAAGTATGGCTTTGATGGCTGTTACTAATTTGTCGCAGTCTTTTTTTGTCAGCTTATTTGCGATTTTTTTTGGATGGATTTCAGCCATAAATAACGCTTCATTTGCATAAATATTACCGACACCAACGACTACTTTTCCATCCATAATCAGGGTTTTAGCACTGCATCGACGGTTTCGTGACTTGGCTAACAGATAAGCATCATCGAATGGTTCGGTTAGTGGTTCTGGCCCAAGATGGCTAAATAGCGGATGCACTTGAATAGGACCTTCAGTCCATAAAATCGAACCGAATCGTCTAGGATCCGTATATCTCAGTATGTGATCATTTTCGACAACCATATCAAAATGATCGTGCTTTTCGGGGGGGGGATTTTCACTGACGTTTAAGATTCGCAGTCGACCAGACATGCCAAGATGGATAATTAAAGTACCGGTATCACATTCCAGTAATAGATATTTCGCGCGACGATACAGTAAATGAATTGTCTGGCCAGTAAGTATCTCAGCAAGACGTGGGTTTATAGGCCAGCGCAGTGAAAAATTTCGGATCGTGACCTGGCTTATCTTTGTATCTTTGAGAAAGGGTTCTACACCACGCAGTGTAGTTTCAACTTCAGGTAATTCAGGCATGATTTAGGCTACTATTCGATGGTCTGGAAAGGCAATAATTGTGCAAGTGATTCTAAGGTAAATTGATAGCTGAGCTGTAGTTGATGGTCAACAACAAATAAGGCGTTATCACTCAGTTTTAACTCATACTTAGTGGGTAATGCTTGATCGTTAAACCAAATTTGTAATTTATGAGTCGCAGTGCTTACGCGACCATTTTCTTGAAGGGGTAAAACTTGCAATGCGTAGGCATGTTGCCAATTTTGAATGAAGGCGCTCAGTCGATCGGTTGTTATTGTTGGCGAATTACTTTGCCAATGACCATTGTTATTTTCGATGATAATTGATTCAGCTGACAGGCTGTTGTCAGTATTGGACTTCGATACAATAAGCTTGGTGATGATATTGGTTTTAGGAAATAATTTATTTTCGATAAAGCTTGTGGCATTGGCGCGTAATAATGGCGTAATGCGATCAGTGATTAAGTGAATAACGTTATCGATCAAAACATAACGATGTTTACTGATGGGTTCTACGCCACCAAATTGGACACGGTGTTGATCTAAAGTTAAAACAAGATTGGCCGGTTCTAACTCGTACTGGCTGAGGGATTTACCATCGCCAATTGTTATTTGAGCATAACTCGGTGTGTTTAAAAAACTGAGTAATAATTCAACACGTTTATTATTTGCTATGGCCTTAATGGGCTGAGTGATTTGCCAACCAGATGCTGACTTTGCTAATACGATATCTACAATATTTGGTCGAGAAATAGTAATGTAATGAATATTATTGCTGTTGAGTGAACTAAGTTGCGGCATCTCATTTTCAGCCGAATAATCGAAGGTATTAAACCAATACAATCCAATGATTAAACCTATAAGGATCAGGTTTCTAAGGTAACTTTTTTTCATTGTCGACGCCTATACCACCAAAGGCTTAAGCCAATACCAAGTAGTAATAAAGGCATAACAATTAAAAAGCCGATGCCTATAATTAAGGACTGAGTTTGGTTTAATTGTAGTTGATTATCTATGGTCGTTTTGACCGGAATGCTGATTAGGGCATCGTCGCCAGCTAGCCAGTTCATTATCGCCATACCAAGTTCAAGATTGCTACCGTTGCCCAGATAGGTGTTGGATAAAAAGTCACCATCACCAATGATTGCGATGCGTTGTTCTGCGTTTTTTTCTTTCTTTGTCATTGTGCGTGAAAGTAAATAGCCGATATTAAGTGGACCTTTAGTATCATCGCCAAGATTAAAAACAAAAGGTTGTTCAGCTCCTTCCTTAGGGGGCGTTGTCTCACTCCAGACATTAGCGTGAGTGGTTAATAGCGGCAAATATTGCCAATCAACATCGTCATTTGGAATCTGTTCGAGCGCCACGGCTTGTGGAAATACCGTTACGCCCGAGGTCGCTTGCCCGATAGGATGATTAGCATAATCTGTAATCAACACAAATTGTGGATCGCTGATACCCAATTTTTGGGCATTAGGATCTATAATAATACTCGGTATAAATTCTAGTTCGAGTTGTTCGCCTAGTCCAGCTAGGAATTGATTACTATCTGGTTCGGCTAACCAGAGTAAATTACCACCATTAGCGACATAGTTTTTTATGATATCAATTTCGCCATCCAACCACTCACTTTCAGGACTAGCAATCACAACGGCAGTCGCATTATTAGGAATTTCATTATTTTCAACCAAATTTAGTGGTAGAAATTTAAAGCCTTTTTGCATGAGTTGATCGCCCCAAACACTGAGGTTGTAATTAGCTGAATTAAGCGGACTGCGTTCTCCATGACCTTCAATAAAAACTAGCCATTGTTCTTGTTGCCGAGAGACTGTGATGAGGGCGTTAGTTAACGATTGCTCAGATAGATCAAAGACGTGTGTTTGTTTGTCTCCCTGCGCGACAACCATTTCACCTTGTTGTTGGATCTTGAGTTCGCGAACTAAGTCTGGCGAGAAGTCTGGATTGATATAGCTGACATTGAGTTGAGAATTATGACTTTGGTAACTTGAAAGTAACGATTCTAAAGCTGGGCGATATTCGCTACTTGGGCTGATGAAAGCTTGAATAGTAATAGTTTGATCAAGATGAGTTAGAAAATTGGTGGTGATCTTGGAAAGGCTATGGCGGTTGTTTGCCGTCCAATCACTGCGGATATTTGTTTTAAGTGAGAGCTGCGCTAATAATGCAACCACAATAATCACCAGTATATAAAAAATGATGTTTTGTAGTTTAAGTTGGCGCTGTATTTTTTGAGTGATGTTCATTTTAATTGAGTCGTTCAGCATCAAGTCGGCGAATAGTTAAGGCTAAAAATGCCACAATAATAATTAAGTAATAGGCTACGTCGCTACTGTTTACTTCGCCTTGCAATAAAGGTTCATAGTGTCTTAATAAGGATAACCAGCTGAATAGATCTGATGTCGACGCCGTCACTTGTGTATTGCCAGCCCAATCAATTATCCATAATAAAAATAGGGTGGCAAAGGTAGTCACTGCGGCAATAGTGGGTTGCGTCGTCAGCGAGGATAAAAATAAGCCTATGGCTGTAAAGCTAGACACTAATAAGGTTAAACCCAACAAGCCCGCGGTAATAACACCATAGTCTAAATCTGCCCCTAAGCTCAGCGATAGTGGCATCAGGCTGATTAGAATAAGTAGGATAATGAAAAAGCTCAGGGTGCCTAGATATTTACCGATAACAATCTGCCTAATCGATAGCGGGGCGGAAAATAATAAGGGTAAACTGTTATTACGACGTTCTTCTGCAATAAGTCGCATCGTGATCAGTGGTGCAATTAATAATAAGATAGTGGCGGCATTATTTAATAAAGGTATCGCAATCAGTTCGGTTACGCCAGGAGCACCTGGAATAGCCGATATTTTGCCTTGGAGTTGCATGAAATAATCAATATGGGTCAAAAATAAATAGGCAATAAGGAGCTGACACAATGCCAAAATTACCCATGCGAGGGGAGATAAAAATAAACGGTAAAGTTCATTGCGAGCAAGCGTAAACATTAGATCGTTTGACCCACAGTCACAGATTCTTGTTGAATGATGTTCATAAATACATCTTCTAATGAATGTTGTTCGGGCATCAGCTCTGTTAACTGCCACTGTTGCATTACTGCACGGCTAAGCAACTCAGTAGTAGGATTAATATCGGGTTGGTAATGTATACGAAATTGCGTGGGATTTAAGGTCTCTACAGAGATAACGCCAGTAATTTCCTGCAATGCGCCCAATGGTGGTGGCGAAAGTAATGTACACAGTAAATTGGAGACTTGGCGCTGTTTATTTAGAGCTGAGATGGTGTCACTAAAAATTAAGTGACCATGACTTATGATTTGTACTCGGTCACATAACATCTGCACTTCAGGCAAAATATGAGTCGATAAAATAACGCTGTGTTCGGTGGCTAAATCACGAATTAAATGGCGAATTTCTCGGATTTGAATAGGGTCGAGTCCTGAGGTAGGCTCATCGAGGATTACCACGGCAGGGGTATGAATAATGGCTTGTGCGATGCCAACACGCTGTTGATAGCCTTTTGATAAATTAGCAATTAGGCGTTTGGTCATATCACCTAAACCGCAGCGCTCGATCGCGGTGTTAACTGCCGAATTGATGTTGTTAGAGGGAATGAGATTGATTTTGGCACAAAAATATAAAAATTCCTTAACCGTTAACTCTTTGTAAAGTGGCGGTTGTTCTGGCAGATAACCAATGTGCGCTTTTGCTTGTTTTGGTTGATTTAATAAATCATAGCCATTGATCGTAATTTGTCCATGATTGGGTGCAAGATTGCCGCTGAGCATTTTCATGGTAGTGCTTTTTCCTGCACCATTAGGACCGAGGAAACCTAAAACCTCACCTTTATAAATATCAAAACTCACCTTGTTTACGGCAAGGTGAGTGCCGTAATGGTGGGAGAGTGACTGTGCAGAAAGAAGTGGTGATGAACTCATGGAATGTTTATAAGCTCGATTGAGTTTCTATGGTCCACTCGGTGGCATTTATGTAATGCATTCCAAGCTGTTCTAGCGAGATTTGTGTGGTGTCAACTTCATCCCATAAACCATGTTCATATTGAATGACAGCCTTTAGTAGTTGCCCTAAACTGCCCTGCCGTCCAGATAGCGCTTGCTTGATATCATTATTTAAAGGTAATGATTTTAAGAGTTTATCCATAGGATGCGACAACATGGCATCAATAGTTGAAAATAAACCCACTAAAAATCCCGTTTCATTTGCGCAATTGTAATCTGGGGCTAATTGTTGACACATTTTAGCTCGAATAAGGGTATTAGCCATCAATTCGGGTGGGGAACACTTCATATCATTAAGGGCGATTAATGTGGTCCATGTTCTAATAGCTTTGAGACCTAAAAGAATCAGAGCTTGTTTGATAGACTCTATTTTTCTTCGTAGCCCAATGGCAGCAGAATTGAGTAACCTAAGCAATTTATAAGTTAGACCTACATCTTGACTGATCAATTGTTCAACATCATCAATCTCTACATCGGGATTTTGTAGCTTTGTGATGATGGAAAGTAAGTTAAGTTGACTATCTGGTATCGCTTGACCTTCGATAATGGTGGGGCGACTAAAAAAATAGCCCTGAAAATAATCAAATCCTAATTTTTTGCATAGCTGAAACTGTTCATGAGTTTCTACTTTTTCGGCAAGCAGTTTGACCTTTTCTTGGTTTAATAATGTTACCTGTTCTTTCAGCGCTTGTTCACTTAAAGCCAATAGATCAATTTTGATGATCTCAGCTAATTTTACTAATGGTCTTAAGGATTCATCAAAGATAAAATCATCTAAGGCAATAACATAACCTTGATCAACTAATTTTTGGGTGGCAGCAATCAGTTCATCATCCGCTACAATATCTTCAAGAATTTCTAAAACCACGCGATCTTGAGCAAATGGCAGAGGATCATCGGTCAAGATAAATTTACGTGTTAAGTTTACAAAAGCGAGATGATTGCCAATAACACGTTCGATACCCAATTCCATGAAAGTATGATTGATTACGAGGCTGGTTGCTTCATCACCCCAAGCATCGACGACCCCCGAGTCTGTCTGTTTGTTGTTACTACGAAATAGTAACTCATAGGCATAGACATTCAAATCTTTATCGAAGATTGCTTGTCTGGCAACTATTGGAGCGTTATTGAGAAATGAACCAGACATTATGTCCCTTTAACCGAAGTATACTGTATCGATGCATTGTAAGATAATAGCTGATTGACGGGCATAAAAAAACCCGCAAAAAAGCAGGTTTTAATATTATATGTATTTAAAGCTAATATTATTTGATTTTAGCTTCTTTATACATAACGTGTTTACGAATAACTGGATCGAATTTTTTCATTTCCAGTTTTTCAGGCATAGTACGTTTGTTTTTGTCAGTAGTGTAAAAATGACCAGTACCAGCAGATGAAACTAATTTAATTTTATCGCGCATGATTTATCTCCTAAACTTTTTCGCCGCGGGCACGGATTTCGACTAATACAGCATCAATACCACGTTTGTCGATAATGCGTAAACCGTGATTACTCACACGTGATAATTTAACCCAACGTTGTTCTGATTCGACCCAGATACGGTGTGGATGAAGGTTAGGAAGAAACCGACGTCTTGTTGTGTTGTGGGCGTGAGAAACATTGTTCCCAGCCATCGGGCGTTTACCCGTTACCTGACATACTCGTGCCATATTAAATCGCTCCTGGTGGACATGCTATATACTGGGTACCAATTGCACCCAACTAAAACTACAAAGCCAAACTTTATACCATAAGACTTGGTTAATGTGAAACTAGATTGACATTAACTTTTGACAAACCCCATTTTCTGTAGTTTTTCATGCATGTAGTCAATATTAATGTTACCTATTTTGCGCATGATGATTTCACCTTCGGGCGCAATTAAAAAATGGGTGGGTGTCACTCGGACATTATCAAAAGCTAAGGCCATTTCAGCGTTATGATCCCATGTGATAATAAAGGGTAGCTTTCGCTCATCGCGCATCGCTTTAATATGATGTAATGAATCGTGAGCCATTGCTACATCAATCATCACAAGACCTTGTTCCGTATATTGATTATGTAAAGCGATCAGATCAGGCATTTCTTGAATACATCCTGGACAATCTGTTGCCCAAAAAGTAAGCAGGATCGGTTTGCCTGTATATTGACTCAATGAATGTTGCTGACCATCAATATCGGTAAAAGAAAGTTCGGGACGCATGCTTGAGCTAGTATTTAGCCAGTTAATAGCAAATAGGGCGACTATTAAAACGAGCGCTAATAGGATATTGCGATGCTGTGTTTTCATTATACTTGCCTTCAAATCTATTAATTAGCTGAAGTGAGTTGGCCGAGAGCGGCTGTCAATTTAAGATTTTCACGGTAATCGACGGGACAATCGATGATGGTGACGGTATCTCTTGCTAAGGCGGCTTCTAATTCAGGCATTAATTGTTCTGTAGCTTCAATTCTAACACCCTCCGCACCAAAGGATTGAGCATACTGCACAAAGTCAGGATTAGTAAATTTTACATTACTGGTGCGGCCAAATTGATTTTGTTGTTTCCATTCAATCAAGCCATAACTCGCATCGTTCCAAATCAAGATGACGATGGCAATATTAAGCCGCATTGCGGTCTCTATTTCTTGTGAATTCATTAGGAAGCCAGCATCGCCTGTAACCGCAACAATCTTGCGTTCAGGATAGGCTAGCTTGGCGGCAATCGCCCCCGGCACTGCAATACCCATACTAGCAAATCCATTGGAAATTATGCAGGTGTTGGGGTGTTCACAGCGGAACATGCGTGACATCCACATTTTATGGGCGCCAACATCACAAATAACGATGTCTTTTAAATCCATCGCCGTACGCAGATCCCAAATAATTTTCTGTGGCTTCACTGGAAATTCTGCATCATCGCGATGTTGCTTCATTTCGGTGACTAGACTGTCACGTAACGTACGCATTGTTTTGTCTTTATGGGGCGTACTGAGTGCTGCAATGCGATTCAAACTATGATTGATATTACCTATTACACCCAAAATAACACTGTAATAAGCATCGACTTCTGCATGGGTAGCATCGATATGAATGATAATGCGATCTCGTGATGGATGCCATAGGTAAGGGTGATACTCAACCATGTCATAGCCGATACATATAATAATGTCTGCATTAGCAAAACCACTGTTGGCATAATCACCAGATTGCAAACCAACACTACCTAGTGCGCTAGGGTGATGGAATGGAATAACACCTTTAGCCATAAAGGTATTGGCAACAGGAATACCTAAATTTAAAGCAAATTCGGCCAGTGCCTGAGATGCATTGGCTCGAACCACGCCGTTACCAGCCAAAATGATCGGGCTTTTAGCATTCGAGATAAGTTCTGCCGCACGTTGAATTTGTTCGATAGCAGGTTCAGGTGGGGTGGCATGTTTGACCCTTAACGGTGCATCATCAACCTCCATTTCAGCAATGTTTTCAGGAAACTCGATAAAGCTGGCGCCGGTTTTCTCGGTTTGAGCTACTTTAAATGCTTTACGAACTATTTCAGGAATGACTTCTGGGCTAAGAATACGTGTGGAATATTTAGTGATGGGTAGAAACATCGCTTCTAGATCCAGCACTTGATGTGATTCTTTATGAAGTCGGTGTGTTGAGGCCTGTCCTGCTATGGCAACTAGGGGTGCATGATCCATATTAGCATCGGCAACGCCGGTGATTAGATTTGTTGCACCTGGACCCAATGTCGCGAGGCAAACACCAGCACGGCCTGTTAGCCTGCCATAAACATCAGCCATAAAGGCTGCTCCTTGTTCATGACGAGTCGTGATGAATTTTATCTTTGAATCTAGCAGTGCATCCATAACATCTAGGTTTTCTTCACCTGGAATGCCAAAAATAAATTCTACACCTTCATTTTCAAGACTACGGACAAAAAGTTCAGCTGCCTTCATTTTCAAGATCCTTTGCTACGCAAAAAAGAATAGCGTGTGACATTTTACTAATGTCGATAATTCCGAATGTCAGATTGTTCTTTATTTGAATGCGGCAGGTATTTGAGTATGCCAATCAGTTGCTTGTTGGTAGCGATGAGCCACATTCAATAAACGTGCTTCATCAAAGTGATTACCAATAATTTGCAGACCAACAGGTAAACCATTAACAAAACCAGCTGGAATTGACATGCCTGGCAAACCAGAAAGATTAGCGCTAATTGTATAAATATCAGCTAGATATGTGGCGACTGGGTCATCAATATTATCGCCTAAATTAGAGGCTGTGGTCGGTGATGTAGGTCCCATAATGACATCGATATCGGCAAATGCTTGTGTGAAATCATCACTGATTAAACGACGGCATTGTTGTGCTTTTAAATAATAGGCGTCGTAGTAACCGGCAGATAGGGCATAAGCGCCAATCAATATGCGTCGTTTAACTTCATCGCCAAAACCTTCGCCTCGTGAACGTTGATACAAATCTTGTAAATCTTTAGGATTTTTGCAACGATGACCAAAACGCACACCATCCATCCGCGATAAATTAGATGAACATTCAGCAGGTGCAACCACGTAGTAAGTGGGGACTGCTAGGTGAGTGTTAGGCAGGGTGATTTCTTTGATTGTTGCGCCTAGAGATTCATACACTTTAATGGCGGCTTCAATAGTAGTGGCAACCTCAGGATCTAATCCTTCATCAAAATATTCTTTTGGTAAGCCGATGCGAAGACCTGCTAATGAATTATTTAAATCCGCGGTATAATCTGGTACATCACGTTCTACGCTGGTTGAGTCACGCTCATCAAAGCCTGACATTACATTCAATAATATGGCGGCATCTTCTGCGCTATTAGCCATTGGACCTGCTTGATCGAGGCTAGATGCAAAAGCAATCATGCCGTATCGTGAAATCCGTCCGTAGGTAGGTTTTAAACCTGTTAAGTTGCACAATGATGCTGGTTGACGAATTGAGCCGCCGGTATCGCTGCCCGTTGCAATCGGTGCTAAGCGTGCAGCTATGGCAGCAGCAGAGCCGCCTGATGAACCACCTGGTACTCGGTTAGTGTCCCAAGGATTTTTTACGGCACCAAAGAAGCTTGTTTCATTGGATGAGCCCATAGCAAATTCATCCATATTGGTTTTACCCAAGGTCACCATGCCGGCCGCATTAATTTTCTCTACGACGGTCGCGTTGTATGGTGAAATGAAGTTGGATAACATTTTTGAGGCACAACTCGTTAATACACCTTGCGTGCAGAAAATATCTTTATGGGCTAAGGGAATACCGGTCAAAATGCCGGCATTTTTTTGTTGTAATTGTTGATCGGCCATCTTTGCTTGTTCTAAGGCGCGATCGTCACACACGGTAATAAAAGCATTTAAGTTGTTATTGTGCGTATTAATACGGTCAAGGTAGTGTTGGGTTAATTCAACACTGCTAAATTCGCCGCTGTGTAATGACGCCGAAAGTTCAGAAAGAGATTTGTTATGCATGTGTGTGCCTGTCATTCGATGTTTTGTTTAATTGCGATACAGCATAGGAATACTGGTGAGATCTTTAAATACCGAGTATCTAAGCTTATTCGATAACTTGTGGAACGAGGTAAAGACCGTCCGCTGTTTCTGGTGCAATCGCTTGAAATAATTCGCGTTGATTTGTTTCGGTGACGACGTCTGGGCGTAATCGCTGATGTGCATCTAGCGGGTGGGCCATTGGCGATATGTTGTTAGTATCGGCATAACTGAGATTTTCAACAAGATTAAATATATTGCTCAAATCCCGCACATAGCCAGGAATGTCATTCTCATTAATCGCTAGACGCGCTAAATGCGCAATTTTTTCTACATCTGTTTTATCTAAACTCATTGACGCTTCCAGAGGTTATTATTAGTCACAAATACTGGAGTTTAAATCATTAGTGGCTTGCTCAACAGCCCACTGCATTGATAAAGTATCGTTTTTACCTCTTCAGCTGTGGTTTCTTTCAATGTTTAAACGTTTACGCGGAATGTTTTCAAATGACCTTTCTATTGACCTAGGAACGGCGAATACGCTCATTTATGTGCGTGGTAAAGGCATAGTTCTTGATGAACCTTCGGTGGTAGCAATACGTCAAGAACATGGGCCTGGCGGCCGCAGATCGATCGCTGCTGTGGGCACCGAAGCAAAAAGAATGTTGGGGAGAACGCCTGGTAATATCACCGCGATTCGGCCCCTCAAAGATGGTGTGATTGCAGATTACACCGTGACAGAAAAAATGTTACAACATTTTATTCGTAAAGTGCACGAAGGTCGCTTTTTCAAACCAAGTCCGCGCGTTTTGGTCTGTGTACCTTGTGGTTCGACGCAAGTAGAACGGCGAGCGATTCGTGAATCAGCCGCAGGCGCAGGCGCACGAGAAGTTTATCTGATTGAAGAGCCTATGGCTGCTGCGATTGGTGCGGGTATGCCAGTGGATGAAGCGAGCGGTTCAATGGTGTTGGATATCGGTGGTGGCACAACAGAAGTCGCTATTATTTCTTTGAATGGTATTGTTTATTCAGCATCAGTTCGAATTGGTGGCGACTTGTTCGATGAGGCGATTATCAACTATGTGCGTCGTAATTACGGTACATTGATTGGTGAAGCAACGGCAGAAAAAATTAAAAAAGAAATTGGTTCTGCCTATCCTGGCAATGAAGTGCGGGAAATGGAAGTGCGAGGTCGTAACTTAGCGGAAGGTATTCCGCGTAGTTTCACCCTTAATAGCAATGAAATCCTTGAGGCATTGCAAGATCCTCTAGCGGGTATTGTCGCTGCAGTGAAAACCGCATTGGAACAAACGCCGCCTGAATTAGGTGCTGATGTTGCTGAACGCGGTATTGTATTAACTGGCGGTGGTGCTTTATTACGTGATATTGATCGTTTATTGATGGAAGAAACCGGCTTACCGGCGATCGTGGCGGAAGATCCATTAACCTGTGTTGCCCGTGGTGGTGGTCGAGCTTTAGAGATGATTGATGAACGAGGCACTGACGTTTTTACGTTTGAATAAGTTATTACTTATCGCTACATTTTAGGCCTTTGCGACAGACTAACTGTCGCAAAGGTTTTTTAGTTTTTGGAACATAGACTATCAAACCTTTATTTACCCATCTCCCGTCACTGAATGTCCGATTGCTATTAGCGTTAATAGCATCATTAGTCTTGTTTTTTCTAGATACACGACTGGATTATTTTTCACCTACTCGAAGTGCGTTATCTACAATTGTTTACCCAATTCAAGTCGTTGCTTCTTTTCCGAGTGATGCCAGCGAATGGATGAGTGAGTTTTTTGAAAATCGAGACGAGTTAAAAGAACAAAATGCGGTTTTAGAAGCTACAAATCTATTAAATAATGTTCGATTGCAAAAGTTACAGAATTTGGAACGAGAAAATACGCGACTGCGCGAATTATTAGGTTCTTCTTTTCGTCTGACGGAACGAGTCTTAGTTGCGGAGTTACTGTCGATAGACCTTGACTCCTTTTCTCAGCAGGTGGTCCTTAATAAAGGACTACGTGATGGTGTTTTTAGTGGTCAACCGGTATTAGATGCTCATGGTGTGATGGGGCAAGTCACAGAAGTCACCAGTTTTTCTAGTCGAGCAATGTTATTGACAGATCCTAGTCATGGCTTGCCTGTCCAGATTAATCGTAATGGGTTACGAGCAGTCGCCATTGGACGAGGAATGGGTGAATCCTTGCAATTGGAACATTTAGCGCATAATGCTGACGTACGCGTAGGTGATGTATTGGTGACTTCCGGACTAGGTGGACGTTTTCCTGTCGGCTATCCTGTCGGCACGGTAATCGCTATTCATTTTCCTCAAGGGAAAGCATTTGCTCATATTGCCGTTAAACCAGCGGCTGAATTAGATACTAGTCGAGAAGTGTTATTAGTACTACCCACAGAAAATAAACAAGAAAAAAACGAGTTGAAATCGCCTGAGGAAGTAAGTTAATGGCCACCACTAGAGCGCCACAGGGTGGTAGCTTTATCGTTATTACCATTATGATTGCCATGTTATTAATGCTGGTGCCACTCCCTGATAACCTAAGATTTGCGAGACCAGAATGGGTATTGATGACACTCATTTATTGGGCAATGGCCTTACCCCAACGCATTGGTGTCGGTTATGCATGGTGTGTGGGTCTGTTGATGGATGTGCTTATGGGCGGTTCGTTAGGCGTTGAGGCATTTTCTTATGCGTTTGTTATCTATTTGATATTGCGTTTTCATTTACAGCTACGCCAATATCCTCTGTGGCAGCAAGCGTTAAGTATTATGGCCTTTGTGCTTGTAGTTAATATTCCATCGGTATTAATGGCATCTAATTTCGCCAGTTGGTATGTGTGGTTACCCGCCGTAACAACAACCGTGCTATGGCCAATTGTCTACGCATTTTTGCGGGCTGTTCGACGCGCATTTAATGTTAGTTGAACTTTAAATGTCTACACATTTTGCATTAAAGAATCATTTTCACGAAGGTCGAATAGTAAATGATCGCCTCATTTTTTCAGCCCTGTTTGCTGGGCTACTTTTTATAGCGTTAATCGCCCGTTTGATTGTTCTACAAGTGGTAGAATTTGAACATTTTGACTCGTTATCTGAACAAAACAGAGTAGATATTAGTTCCATCGCACCGCAACGTGGCCTGATTTATGATCGTAACGGCGTGCTACTAGCAGAGAATATTCCTACGTTTAGCCTAGAATTGACGCCAGAAAATGTTCCAGATATCGAGGATACGCTACAACAATTAGCCGCTTTATTTGCGATGACTGAAGAGGATATGGTCGATATTAAAGAGCAGATTAAGCAGCAACGTCGTTTTCGACAGGTCATTCTTAAAGAAAGGTTAACCGAAAAAGAGGTTGCCATTTTTTCTGTCAACCGCCATCGTTTTTCAGGTGTAGATGTTGTTGGAAGGTTGATTCGTCACTACCCGCAAGGTGCACTATTTGCTCATACGGTCGGTTATGTTGGGCGGATTAACGAACAAGATTTACAAGAGATCGATGTAAACAACTACAAGGGTTCTATGCAGATAGGCAAAACAGGCATAGAAAAACAATATGAAGAATTGTTGCATGGTCAGGTGGGGTATCAACAAGTAGAAACCAATGTGCAAGGACGAATTGTTCGTGAGTTAAACAGTATGCCTTCAGTATCAGGACAAGATTTATTTTTGCATTTAGATATCAATTTGCAACGCGTTGCCGCTGAAGCAATGGCCGATTTTAATGGCGCAGTCGTGGCGATTGATCCAAAAACAGGCGGTGTCCTGGCAATGGTTAGTAAGCCGGACTTTGATCCTAATGAGTTTGTTTTAGGCATTAGTAGTAAAAATTATGCGGCTTTAAGAGATTCGCCGGATATGCCTTTATTTAACCGTAGCTTACGTGGACGTTATCCGCCGGGCTCTACCTTGAAACCGTTCATTGCGCTAGCTGGATTAGAATATGGCGTTATAACCGAACAATCTAAAAGCTTTTGCCCTGGCTGGTACACCTTACCAGGTCAAGATCATCGCTATCGTTGCTGGAAATCTCATGGCCATGGACATATGGATTTGAAAGCAGGCATTGCTCAGTCATGTGACGTCTATTTTTATGACCTTGCTAATACTATGGGCATAGATCGCATTCATAGTTTTCTAGATTTATTCAGATTTGGGCGGCGTACTGAGATAGATCTCCCTGGTGAAAGCAAAGGCTTGTCCCCTTCAAAAGAATGGAAACGTGCTAGTCGCAATAAAGCATGGTATCCAGGAGAGACCTTAATTTCAGGTATTGGTCAGGGATTTAATCAAATGACACCAATTCAGATCGCTCATGCCACAGCTGTTTTGGCAATGCGTGGCATTGATATTAGTCCAAGAGTGGCCAGAGCCAGCAGACCAACAGGACAAAGCGAATTGCAACTTTTCCCAGCACAGACCTATCAAACATTACCTATGGAAAATAGTCGGAATTGGGAAGCGGTGATTGATTCGATGGTCGAGGTAGTACATGGTGCTCGTGGTTCTGCTCGTCATATTGGGAAAGATCTGCCATTCAAAATAGCAGGGAAAACAGGAACAGCACAGGTATTTGGCATCAAACAAGATGAAAAATATGACGCAGAAACCTTAGCAAGAAAATTGCACGATCATGCTTTATTTATCGCTTTTGCACCAGCAGAAAACCCGCAGTTTGTGGTGGCCGTCGTTGTTGAACATGGTGGTGGTGGTAGTACAATGGCTGCGCCTATTGCTCGTAAAATTATCGATCAATATTTTGGGACGGCAGTTAATGAATAACTCACTATACGATCGACGTCAACCACAGCGATGGAGCTTCACTCGAGCTTTAAGAATTATTCATATTGATGCTTTACTTCTATTGGGCATTTTAATGTTATTGGCCGCTGGTTTAGTTATTCTATACAGTGCGGCTGATCAGAGTACTGCACTTATAATTAGACAATTGATTAGAATGGGCACTGCGTTTACGGTGTTATTCGTATTAGCTAATATTCATCCTGATCGTATGCGAGATTCCGCTTATTGGTTGTATGGGGTCGGGTTGATTTTGCTAGTCGCTGTCTTAGTGTTTGGCCATGAGGGTAAAGGCGCCCAGCGTTGGTTAGACTTGGGGTTTTTTAGATTCCAACCTTCAGAATTGATGAAGTTGGCAGTACCGTTATTAGTTGCCAGCTATTTAGCCGAGCGACCTTTGCCCCCTACTTCGGGAAGATTATTGGTGAGCTTGGCAATAATTATTGTGCCATCAATATTGATTGCCAAACAACCGGATTTGGGCACGGCATTACTTATTGCTAGTTCTGGTTTGATTGTAGTTTTTTTGTCGGGTATTAGCTGGCGGATTATTTTTGGCTTTATTGGCCTAAGTACTGCTGCGTTACCGGTATTGTGGTATGTGATGCATGACTATCAACGACAACGCGTGTTAACCTTTCTCAACCCAGAAAGTGATCCTTTAGGCTCTGGTTATCATATTATTCAGTCTAAAATTGCAATAGGATCGGGTGGGGTATTTGGCCGTGGCTGGTTAGATGGTACGCAATCACATTTAGCGTTTTTGCCTGAACGTACCACCGACTTTATTTTTGCCGTTATCTCCGAAGAATTCGGTTTGGTGGGCGTAGCTATATTATTAATACTTTATTTATTGGTTGCTGGCAGGGGTATTTATATTGCTAGTAAAGCACAAACTAGTTTTGCGCGATTATTAGCTGGGAGTATTTCTTTGACTTTTCTAGTCTATGTATTCGTTAATGTCGGAATGGTCACAGGATTGTTGCCAGTTGTAGGTGTCCCGTTGCCGATGATCAGTTATGGGGGAACATCAATGGTGACCTTGTTGGCTGGCTTCGGTATTCTAATGTCTATTCATACTCACAGAAGGATGATGTCTCCATGAAAATAGTTTTACTCTTAAGTGCTTTTTTATTTGCCGGCTTAGCACAAGCAGATAATGAGCCGGATTTACCGGGCTTGCCCGATTTCTTAGCTGAAATGCAGCAGAAACACGGTTTTAATAGTGATGAGCTAGCGGTGTCATTTGCTCAGGTTGAAGTCAAAGATTCGATTCTTAGTGCTATTTCACGTCCTGCGGAAAAGAGTAAAGATTGGTTTGAATATCGCGCTATTTTTATTACAGACTCACGGATAAAAGGTGGGATTGAATTTTGGCAACAGCATGCGGATGATTTGGCGCGTGCAGAGAAGAAATATGGTGTGCCAGCAGAAATAATTATTGCTATCTTGGGTGTGGAAACACGCTATGGCGGCAATGTTGGCAGCTACCGAGTTATTGATGCTTTATCAACTTTAGCCTTTCAATATCCACCGAGGAGCCCCTTTTTTCGCTCAGAATTGGAAGCATTCCTACTCTTAACACGTGAAGAAAACCTATCTGTTCTGGATCCTATCGGCTCTTATGCTGGAGCAATGGGCTTAGGGCAATTTATGCCCAGTAGTTATCGTGAATATGCGATAGATTTTGATGGTGATGGACACCGTGATATTTGGACAAATCCTATTGATGCGATAGGGAGTATCGCTAATTATCTTAAACGACATGGTTGGGTTGCAGGTGAAAGCATTACTCATCCTATCTATTTTTCTGGCAAAGTTGCCGATGATTTGATTGATAAAGGAATGAAGCCCTCGCTTACTCGCCAAACACTAGCAGCGGCTGGTGTTAGTTTGAGAGGGGTGCCTGAAGGTGATGATGAACTTGCCTTAATCTCATTAACTCAAGAAAATGGTGAAGAATATTGGTTGGCTAGGCAGAATTTTTATGCGATTACGCGTTACAATCACAGTCGGATGTACGCCATGGTAGTCACTCAGCTTGGGCAGGAAATACGATTAGGCTATGAGGACAAGCATTAATGTTGCGAAGTTTGAAATGGATCGCTATTAGTAGCATTTATTTGAGTTTGATCTCATGTAGTAGCATTACGGAACAAGCTGATAGGGCGCCAACTTCACCGCCAGATGTCTCTAATATACCTAATGCAATACCTAAAGATGAACCGCGAAGTAAATATGGTAATCCAACAAGTTATGATGTCTTAGGTAAGCGTTATTTCACCTTAACGAGTAGTCAAGGTTATCAAGAAAAAGGTATTGCTTCCTGGTATGGTACAAAATTTCATGGTCAACGGACTTCTAGTGGCGAAACTTATGACATGTATGCGATGACGGCGGCCCATAAAACATTACCTTTGCCCTCGTACGTGGAAGTGACTAACCTGAGTAATGGTCGTAAGGTCATTGTTAAAGTTAATGATCGAGGGCCTTTTCACGACAATCGTTTGATTGATTTATCTTACAGTGCGGCGAAAAAACTGGGGATTATTGGCCACGGCACAGGCATGGTAGAAGTAAGAGCCATTTCTAGTGGTGAAGAGCCTATGAACGTAGCAACTAATGTGCAACAAAAACCAGTCATAGATACGCAAGCTGGAATGTACTTACAAGTCGGGGCCTTTAGTACCTCGACCAATGCTCAACAGTTCAAAAGTAAAGTACAAAGTAAGATTGGCGATGAGGTAATCGTGACCTCAGATGGCAAGTTATATCGAGTTCGTATCGGCCCACTAGACAATGTTGAAGAGGGTGATTCCTTGGCCAGTCGTTTGCTGAATTTAGGCTTTAATGATACCCATTTAGTCGTCGAATAATTTATTTTAATAGAGAGTTTTCATGCTGAAAATAGTAAAAACCATATTGCTAGCAGGTGTTATGTTGAGCAACATAACAGTTCAGGCAGCCATAACCCCTAATCCAACAGCGCCAAATATAGCTGCGAAATCTTATATATTGCAGGATTTTGCCAGTGGTCGAGTCATCGCTGAAAATAATCCAGATGAACGATTGCCGCCAGCAAGTATCACTAAATTAATGACCGCTTACGTGGTATCACATGAGTTGGCGTCAGGAAATATTAAGCTGGATGATGATGTGCTGATTAGTGAAAAAGCATGGCGTATGGTGGGATCACGAAGTTTTATTGAAGTTAATACTAAAGTCCCCGTCGAAGCATTATTACGCGGAATGATTATTCAATCAGGTAATGATGCCGCTGTTGCATTAGCTGAACACATAGCGGGTAGCGAAGAAACCTTTGCTCAAATGATGAATCAATATGCTCAGCAATTAGGCATGGTTGATACTAATTATCGAAATTCAACAGGCTTACCGGACCCTGACCACTACACGACGGCTAGAGATATAGCGACCTTGTCGGCGGCGATTATTCAAGACTATCCTGACCATTACAAATGGTATGCGGAAAAAGAGTATAAATATAATGATATTACACAACATAACCGTAATAAATTATTGTGGCGTGATAGCAGTGTCGATGGTTTAAAAACAGGCCACACAGAAGAAGCAGGTTATTGTTTAGCTGCCTCAGCTGCGCGTGATGATATGCGGTTGATTTCTGTTGTTTTGGGTACACGAAGTGATAATGCGCGCGCTCAAGAAACCCAAAAACTATTTAATTATGGTTTCCGTTTTTTTGAAACTCATGAGTTATATCCAGCACTGACAAAAATTGCTGATAGTAAAGTTTGGAAAGGTAGTGAAAAACTGGTTCAGTTAGGACTGGCAAAACCTCTTTCTGTGACGGTGCCTAGAGGTCGTTACAAAGAATTGGTAGCGAGCACTAACATACAGCAACCAATAATTGCACCTATTGCCACAGGTGCACAATTGGGCGAAGTAGAAATTCGTTTGGGTGACGAGCTGATTACTAAGCAAAATCTAGTTGCCATAACTGCTGTAGAACAAGGTAGCTGGTGGCGTCGTTTGATTGATTCTTTATTGATGCTTATTTGGGGCTAAAGAATGAAGGAGGTCTATTTAAATGGTGATTTTTTGCCTGAGGTTGAGGCAAAGGTATCAGTATTTGATCGTGGCTTCTTATTAGGTGATGGCGTTTATGAGGTAATCCCTGTTTATGATGGTCGTAGTTTTCAGTTATTGGCTCACCTAGAACGGTTGCAGCGTAGCCTCGATGGCGTGCGGATGAAAAACCCATTCACCAAGGCCGAATGGCAAACCATGATTGAGCAATTGATCGAGCGTAATGGTGGAGGTAATCAATCTTTATATTTACAGGTTACAAGAGGAGCGGCGCCACGTGATCATCTATTTCCACAAGGGGTTACACCTACGATCTTTGCAATGAGTAATCCTTTACACCCCGTGGAAGAAAAGTATAAAAAACATGGTATCGCGGCTATTACTTTGCCTGATATTCGTTGGCACAATTGTAATATCAAGGCGATTACCTTGTTACCGAATAGCTTATTGAAGCAGCAGGCACTGGAAGCGGGTGCGCAGGAAGCATTGTTAATTCGTGATGGCTGTCTGACTGAAGGTTCAACTAGTAATGCCTATATAGTCATTAATGGTACTATTTATACTTCGCCTAAAGATGAAAAAGTATTGCCTGGCATTACCCGTGAAGTTGTCATTGCGTTGGCTGCTAAGTCAGGGATACCATTGTTGGAGCGAGGCGTTACACTCAACGAGTTAAAACACGCTGATGAGGTCTGGGTGAGCAGTTCTACTAAAGAGATATTGCCCGTTACACTATTAGATGGTGACAAGGTAGGAAGCGGAATTCCTGGTCCGGTATGGCAAAGAATAGATGTACTTTATCAGCATTATAAAAAGGATGTCGCAGCATGGCATTAGACGAAAAAGAAGCTAAGATGGAATTTCCATGTGAATATGGGATCAAAGCGATGGGGATTACCGACCCAGAGTTTGATGCTACTGTCGTGAACATTGTTCGACGCCATGTCGAAGATATTAAGGAAGACGCGGTAACTATCAAACAAAGTTCTAGCGGCAAATTTACTTCAGTTACGGTTGATTTTTACGTGACGAGTCGTGAGCAATTAGAAGCGATACATCGCGATTTGATTAACCACGAAGCAGTTAAATACGTTTTATAATTTTCACACAATGATAATAAAAGACTTGGGTCTAGTTGATTATCAGGCTACTTGTGACGCCATGCGAATATTTACTGCCCAGCGTGATCAACATACGCAAGATGAACTATGGTTAGTAGAACATCCCCCCGTTTTTACACAAGGCTTGAATGGTAAAGATGAACACGTGCTTAATAGCGGCGATATTCCAGTTATTAGAACTGATCGTGGTGGTCAAGTTACCTATCATGGTCCTGGGCAATTAATTGCCTATACATTATTTGATTTGAAACGACTCAATATCGGCGTACGTGAGATGGTGTCACGCATGGAAAATAGTGTGATAAGCATGCTTGATGACATGGCAATTAAAGCGAATGCGCGTGCTGATGCGCCCGGTGTATATGTTGAACAACGTAAAATAGCGGCATTAGGATTAAGAGTTAAGCAAGGGTCTTGTTATCATGGCCTAAGTATCAATATCTCAATGGACTTAGCACCTTTCAGCTATATTAACCCTTGTGGTTATAAAGGTATGGAAGTGGTTGATTTAAAATGCCTAGGTTATGACATGACAATGTCACAGGCGAAACAACAGTTTTTATCAGCGTTTGAAGCGCAGATGTTTAAGGTGAATAAATGACCGAAAAAGTACAGCCAAAACGCGACGTTAGTGCACTGAAAGGTGCATCCAAAGTATCCCGCATCCCAATAAAAATAATACCTAGTGAACCTAAACGTAAACCCGCTTGGATCAGAGCGAAAGCACCGAGTAGTCCCGAGGTCATTCGTTTAAAAGAACTGCTACGTGAGAATGAGCTACACACCGTATGTGAAGAAGCTTCATGCCCTAATTTAGGTGAATGTTTTACCCATGGCACTGCCACTTTTTTGATTATGGGTAATATTTGTACTCGTCGCTGCCCATTTTGCGATGTCGCACACGGTAAGCCTGATCCTCTTGATGTCAATGAGCCAGAGCATTTAGCCAAAACGATTGCAGCTATGCAGCTTAAACATGTGGTGGTGACCTCTGTGGATCGAGATGATTTACGAGACGGAGGTTCTACTCATTTCACCCAATGTATCGCTGAAATACGTAAACAATCACCTAACACAAGAATTGAAGTACTTGTTCCCGACTTTCGTGGACGTATGGATGTGGCTTTAGTTGAATTGTCAAAATGCCCGCCGGATATCTTTAATCATAATTTAGAAAGTATCCCTCGCCTTTATAAAGCCGTTAGACCCGGATCAGATTATCAATGGTCACTAAATTTGATTAAAAGGTTTCAGCAACTACATCCCGAAGTGCCAACTAAATCGGGTTTAATGTTGGGATTAGGCGAAACATTGCAAGAAGTACAGCAAGTGATGCAGGATTTGCGTGATCATGGATGTCGGATGTTAACCTTAGGTCAATACTTACAACCCAGCCGACATCACTTGGCAGTAGAACGTTTTGTAACACCAGCGGAATTTGATCAACTGGCCGTTGTTGCAAAAGAAATGGGCTTCGAACATGTGGCTAGTGGTCCAATGGTTAGATCGTCATATCATGCTGATTTACAAGCGCAAGGAGAACACGTATCTTAGGGTGTTGAATATAAGAGGTTTATTGTTATGGCTTTAAAACGTAGATGTTTTATTAAAACAGCAATTGCAGCGGGTTCTCTGGCAATCTTGCCTAAAATAGCATTAGCATCGAAAAAGTCAGCTACTTCGCAACGAGTAGTAGTGATTGGCGGTGGTTTTGCCGGCGCTACGGCGTCCAAATATCTCAAGATGTGGTCCCCTGGAACTGAGGTGATAATGATTGAGCGAAATGCTCAGTTTGTTTCATGTCCTCAGAGTAATCTCGTATTGAGTGGTAGCCGCACTCTGCAGCAACTTACTTATGATTACAATGGCCTAGCTTATAAATATGACGTGAGAACGGTACAAGCTGAAGTCATGGCCATTGATACCGATAAACAACAAGTAACACTGCATGATGGTGTTGTCGTGAGCTATGATCGTCTAGTCATTGCACCGGGCGTTGATTTTATTTATGACGATCTGCCGATGTTGGCAAGTTATGAGGCTCAAAATATTGTGCCTCATGCATGGAAAGCAGGTCCTCAAACCGAAATATTAAAACAACAGTTAGTGAGTATGAAAAAAGGCGGTACCGTCATAATGACTGTTCCGCCAACACCTTTTCGTTGTCCGCCTGGACCTTATGAACGGGCCTGTCAGATAGCGCTTTACTTAAAAACTCATAACCCTAGCGGTAAATTAATTATCCTAGATGCTAATGGCGATATAGCCTCTAAAAAAGCCTTATTTAAAGGCGCATGGCAAGAACATTATGCTGGTTTGATTGATTATGTCCCTAGTAGCATGATTGAGAGTGTCGATGTAGAGATGTTGACTATTGATACTGAATTTAATAAATTTTCTGCGGATGTGTTAAATGTTATCCCACCACAAAGAGCTGGAAAAGTAGCTGAGTTGGCGGGAGTCATAAATATTGACCAACGTTGGTGTGAGGTTGACTTTGTAACTTATGAATCGAAAGTTAAAAGTAATGTGCATGTGATTGGGGATGCGGTACATGCCGTATTGCCTAAGTCAGGTCACATAGCCAATGCACAAGCAAAAGTGTGTGCGGCAGCAATAGCATCGCTATTAGCTGAAACGGAGCCGGAACAACAACCTGTATTTAGTAATACCTGTTACAGTTTTATTGATGATCAGCAAGCTGGTCATGTTGCCGCTGTATATCGTTATGATAAGCAACAACAATCGATGATAGCTATGCCTGGCGGCGGCGTTTCAGAACAACCCTCGAAACTTGAGGGTGTATACGCAAATGCATGGGCTAACAACATTTGGCATGATATCTTGGAGTAGTATTTTTCGTGCGGAGGGATCTTGATGACATTTAACGGACAGGCATTCTTAGGGTATCAACTCCCTGAATTACTTGATGCTAAAATGCCCAAAGGTATTCCTCTAACCTTAAAACAGCTGGATCTATGGTTCAGCAGTTTACCGCTATTAAATGTACGGCAGTTGTCATCTCAAATTCCTCAATACATTTACAACATTAATCGCCTTCCGATATCAGATGCTCAACGATTTTTAATACTTGAACGTTTACGCCCAACCGTCGATTATTTATACGATTCAATAATTAAAGAAATCAGAGGTAGAAACTTATATCTATCAAAAGAACATCGAGAATTTGAGCTAGTAACCAGAGAATTGATAATGGGGATGGCTATTGGATATCAGCGCTTATTGTTTAATATAGCTAAACAGAAACCCTTTTTTTTTAGTCGGAACAGATATCGTTTATTAGCTCAAAGGACAGTGTATTATTTAGGTGAACAAATTCGAGTTTCATACCTATTAAGTGAGACTGTACCTAAACAACTGTGGAAAGATTTTCATGTAAGTTACGCTTTTTCTTTTTATTTCCGGCTAAATAAGGGAAAAATAACAGATCAATTTGCATATCATCACAATAATAAAGGTTCGATAGGAAATCTATATCATCGGATTTTATTGCTAGCAATGATTTCACCCTATAGTTTGCGAAACGGAGAATTAGATCAAGTTTATTTTGCTTTAGAACCCTGGTTGAATGACATTAAGCTGACGAGGACAATAAAAGAGCAAAGTTCTGGTTATGTTCTTGAAATACAGAGTGATATAGGACCTAGTTATGTAGATGAAATCAAGCTGGGCAAAAAATCATTAATAGTAGATAGTAGTAAATTGCTGAATAAGCTACAAACCTGGTTAGAGTCTGGTGTCGTGCCAAAATTAGTCGACAATAAAGCTATGTCTACTAAATTATTAAAACATCTTATCTCGAACCTTGATGTCAGTAAACGGCCTGTTAGACAGCGTTTGGACGGTGGTGGAGAACAAGTAGAAGTTATCATCGGCTTGCAAGATATTCATGTTTTCCTAGAACATATTAGAGCGATTGTTAGTGATAATACAGCTGACTTGCTATCTGATATCAATAAGGATCAAGGCTCAGAAGCTAATAATGATTGGGGAAGACATCTTGAAAGCAGTTGGGATGGACATCAATTTTATGAATCTAGTGTCTCATCTACACAAAATCGTTCAGAAGAAAGAATGAAGCCTTCCGTTAGACGGCATGATTTTACGATAGAAAATGAAAGTGAAACAAGTGTTTGTCTTAGTTGTGATAGCCTACATGGCAATGGTTTGTGCATTGGCGAGCTGATGATAATTAGGCGTAATAATTCAGTTGCATGGACGCTGGGTGTGGTTCTTTGGATGAGTTTGTCATATAAAGAATTGAAAGTAGGACTATATCTTTTGTCGACTAAAGTCGATTGGGTTACCGTAGAGAAAATGGGAACAAATGATGATGTATCGATTGATGCGTTATGGTTAGCAGGAGGCGAGCAGGGTGATACTCTTTTATTAACCCGTGCCGAATTTAAAACGGGTGATTATATTGAATTAAATCATCATGGTGAACGTTTATTGCTTACTTTGGCAGATGCTGTTTGGCATAGCGAAGGTTTTGCTCAATTTAAGTTCATAGTCAAAGGTCTCGCTTAAAATTAAGCAATCAGCCAACCTGAATATTTGATAGCAGACTGAGTAATATCACAAGATCTGATATGATTACGCTCATTTTAAAGCAATAGTGTTAGTCCCTTTATAATTTCTTCGAACACTAGGCTAAATAACATTTAATGAATTTTACGAGAGGTTGTTATGAGTGAGTTTTTACCAGGGCTAGAAGGCGTAGCCGCTACGCAGTCGGCAATATCATACATTGATGGTGATAAAGGCTTATTGTCTTATCGTGGTTATTCGATTGAAACTTTAGCCAAACATAGTACGTTTGAAGAAACAACCTTATTATTACTGCAGGGCGAGCTTCCTACTACGACTGAGTTGGCTGAATTTACGACGCAATTACGGGGCCAGTATCGTATTAAATATCACATTCGCGAAATGATGCGTCACTTCCCCTCAACGGGCCATCCAATGGATATGTTGCAAACAGCCGTATCCAGCCTAGGTATGTTTTATCCTGGTAATGAATGTCTAACGAGTAGTGATTCTTGCCAGGATCTGAATTACGTTCGAAATATGACAGTTAATATCATCGCATCAATGGCGCCTCTAGTCGCCATGTGGGAGCATATGCGCCGGGGCTATGATCCTATTAATCCTCGCGAAGATTTATCTGTTGCTGAAAACTTGCTCTATATGTTTTCAGGTAAAGAACCAGATCCCCTGATGGCTAAAATTATGGATGTTTGCTTGATTCTTCATGCCGAACATACCTTAAATGCCTCGACGTTTTCGGCCTTAGTTTCAGGTTCTACATTGGCAACACCTTATAGTGTTATTTCGGGAGCCATTGGCACATTATCAGGTCCTTTACACGGTGGTGCCAACTCTCGTGTAGTCGATATGCTCAAAGAAATTGGTAGTGCAGATAAAGCTGAAAAATGGATTGATAATGCGCTGGCTAATAAACAAGTAATTTGGGGTATGGGACATCGTGAATATAAAGTAAAAGATCCACGAGCAACCATTTTGCATCAACTCGTTGCGGAATTGATTGAGGATCGAGGTAGTAGCTTAGACACTACGTTTGAGACGGCGATGCGAGTAGAAGAAATTTGTGCAGACAGATTAGGCCACAAAGGTGTTTATCCAAATGTAGACTTTTATTCTGGAATTTTATATGCAGAAATGGGAATTCCAGCCGATCAATTCACCGCTCTTTTTGCTGTGGCGCGTTCCGCTGGTTGGTTAGCACACTGGAGAGAACAAATATCTGATAATCGTATTTATCGTCCAACCCAAATCTATATTGGTAGTGGTGAGCGGGATTATATTCCAGCCGAAGAACGATCTAGAAATTAAGCGATTATGGTTTTACTGGCTTCACCTTGTTGCTCTCGAACCAACCGAGGAACAAGGTAGCCAGGCAACATCTTTCGAATCTGTGCTATCAATTCAATGCCATGCTGTTCTGAAACGTCAAAATGACTAGCCCCGCTAACTTTATCGAGTAAGTGAAGATAATAGGGTATGACACTAACCTCGCTAAGGCGTTCGCTTAAGTCATATAAAGCTTGTGACGAGTCATTAATTCCTTTTAGCAATACCGTTTGATTAAGTAGCTGGCATCCTGCTAAGCGTAATTTATTGAGAGCCTTGGCAACAAAGTCGTCAATTTCATTGGCATGATTGGCATGAATCACCATGACGACTTGCAGTTTAGCATCTGCAATCCACGACAATAAGTGTTCATCTACACGTTCCGGTAAAACGATAGGCAATCGTGTGTGTATGCGCAGACGTTTAAGGTGAGGAATCTTTTGAAGATCATGCACTAGATTAACGAGCTTATTATCGGTTAATGACAGGGGATCACCTCCACTGAGAATCACTTCATTGATACTAAGATCCTCTGCTATATTTTCCAGTGTTTGCTGCCACTGACTTGCCAGTGGGTTACTGTCACCATAAGGGAAATGCCGACGAAAACAATATCGGCAATGAATCGCGCAAGCGCCAGTGGTTAGTAATAATGCACGGCCATGATATTTTTGTAATATGCCCGGCGACGTCACCGCTAAATTATCACCAACCGGATCGGCAACAAAATTAGCGACATCAAAACTTTCGTCTATAAGTGGGAAAACTTGTCTTAATAAAGGGTCGTCCTTATCTCCATGGCGCATTTTATTGATATAAGCTTGTGGTACACGCAGTGGAAAGTTTTTGATGGCATCAGCATCAATTTCTTGTAATTTATCTGATAAACCCAGTTGTGTGAGTAGGGCTGTAGGCTCTTTGACTGCATTAGCTAAAGCAGTTTGCCATGGTTGTTTTGTCACCAAGTTGTGTGATTGCGGTATCATAGGGGGCTTTAAAATTATTATAGACGTTGATCGTCCCCTAAAAGAGGTTGCCATGGCAAATTTTAGTACAAGTGAATTTAAATCAGGACTCAAAATCATGTTGGATGGCGATCCATGCAATATCATTGAAAATGAATTCGTAAAACCAGGTAAGGGCCAAGCATTTAGCCGAGTAAAATTCCGCAATCTGAAAACAGGGCGCGTTAATGAGCGCACTTTTAAGTCAAATGAAAGCGCCGAAGGTGCCGATGTGATTGAGATGGAATTGGAATATTCATATACCGATGGCGAGTTCTGGCATTTTATGGATCCAACTACATTTGAACAATATGCTGCAGATGCAAATGCTATTGCTGAATGTAAAAACTGGTTAAAAGAACAAAATTTTTACACTGTAACACTTTGGGATGGTTCGCCATTAGTCGTTGCGGCACCTAACTTTGTTAATCTAATTGTAGCTGAAACAGATCCTGGTTTGAAAGGTGATACATCAGGAGGTGGCGGTAAGCCTGCTACATTAGAAACGGGTGCCGTTGTTCGCGTACCACTATTTATCGAAATTGGTGAACTATTACGCGTAGATACGCGAAGTGGTGAATATGTTGAGCGAGCTAAAGGCTAGACTGTTTAGTTACTAATATGGCATATAGTTGGCAGCCCTCGGCTGACATAACAACATTAAAACGGCGGGCACAGTATTTAGCTGATGTCCGCCGTTTTTTTCATGAGCGCGATGTATTGGAGGTTGAGACGCCTATCTTATCGCTAGCGGCACCTACGGCACCTTATATGGATAGTTTTACTACAGACTTTATGCCATTAGGTTCGTCATCTAGGCAAGCCTATTACCTACAAACTTCACCCGAATTTGCGATGAAGCGTTTACTCGCAGCAAATTTAGGCGCCATTTATCAAATCGCACACGTGTTTCGTAACGGAGAACAGGGTAGGCTTCATTCGCCTGAATTCACCATGCTGGAGTGGTATCGACCAGAATTATCACTGATTCAACTGATGGATGAAGTGAAGGCGCTAGTGCAACAAGTCTTTCATTTAAATTCAATTATGCGTTTAAGTTATCGTGGCGTGTTTGAGTTTTATGTGAAACTGAATGTGTTGACCTGTTCAGACCAACAAATAGAACAGTGTGCTTTAGGGGTGATAACAGGCTTACCCATTGATTTAGAGCTTGATCGCGATGGTTGGCTAGAATTACTGATGAGCCATATTATTGAGCCGCGATTAGCTGCAATGAATTTAGCGGTGTTTATTTATGACTTTCCGGCCTCACAAGCGCAATTAGCTAAAATAAAAAAAGATGACGCTGGGAATGATGTAGCAGATCGTTTTGAACTTTATATCAAGGGTGTCGAGATCGCGAATGGTTATAACGAATTACTAGATGCAGATGAGTTACAACGTCGATTTACCGAAGATAATAAGCTCCGACAAGATCAAGCTATCGTTGAAATGCCCATTGATCATAATTTACTAGCCGCCATGAAATCAGGCATGCCTGTATGCTCAGGTGTCGCATTAGGTTTTGATCGAATTGTAATGCTGGCCTTAAATAAACAAGATATTCAAGCAGTACAGACCTTTACTTTTAGCCATTCTTAATAAAGTAATAAGCTCAAAGCTAGCGTCACTAAATTAACTTAACGGTCATTGAGCCATAGTTTTGCTTACTTCTGCTACACCCGGATGACCAGGATAATTTAATTCTAAGACGCGCAAGGCATCTTCGGATAAGGTGTCTAAACCCATTATTTTGTATGCTTTAGCCATTACCAACAAGGCTTCGGGCATTGATGGAGTACGAGGATAATTTTCAATAACATATTTACCGCGATTAGCGGCTGCAAGATAAGCACTACGTTTCATATAATAATACGCAACATTGACTTCATGCTGAGCTAAACGGTTGCGTAAATATACAATGCGCTGTGAGGCATCTTCACTGTATTTACTGTTTGGGTAACGATTTACTAATGTAGTGAAATCTTGAAGAGCAAGAAGCGCTGAGCCAGGATCACGCTGTGTTTCATCGCGTGGAATATACTTTTCCATAATGCCTATATCACGAGTGAAGTTAGTCAATCCTCGGAGATAGATCGCATAGTCCATATTAGTGTTTAATGGGTAGACTCGCATAAAACGGTCAATGGTAGCGATCGCTGTTTCAGGATCATCATCTTTATATTGTGCATAAGCTGACTCTAATAGTGCCTGTTGCGCATATTCACCGAAGGGAAAACGAGCTTCAAGCTGACCGTAGTGTTGAAGCGCAGTACGGTAATCACCAGCATCTAAGGCTGCTTTAGCTTCAGAATAAACACGTTCTACAGGCCAGTTTTCAGCCGTCTTGACCTCATCTTTAGAAAAAAGTGAGCAACCAGAAGAGGAAACTAGGCAAATAATGAGAGGTATGTAATATTTTTTCATGTGCGTAGATTACGCTAGCTTACGATTGTTGGCAAAGCAGATTTCACCTTTTTTTAAAACGATCTAGAGTTAAGTGCAAAAATTGTAATCATGTACAATTAGCGGATTAACAAATCATAGATAAGCAGGAATAAAGAATGCTACACACAGTTATCACCCTAATTATGGGTCTGATATTTACATCTGCACACGCAACAACCTTTGAGTTGGAGGATGCTGATACTCGGGTAGTCGGCCATAATCTCATTGTATATAGCCACCGCGAAGATACTTTGTTAGATATCGGTCGCGCTTTCGATGTCGGTTATGAAGAAATAGTAAGTGCTAATCCAGATTTAGATCCTTGGTTACCAGGCGAAAATCAACGCGTTATAGTACCCAATCGTTTTATATTACCGGATGCGCCGCATGAAGGTATTGTAATTAATTTGGCTGAAATGCGACTTTATTATTATCCAAAACCAAATAAAAATGAACGCCAAAAAGTAATCACGCACCCGATCGGTGTTGGACGTGAAGGCTGGACAACGCCACTTGGCAAAACGCGGATTATTCAAAGAATAAAAGATCCATCATGGACGCCACCTGCATCTATAAAAGCAGAGCATCTTGAGAAAGGTGATCCCTTACCGAATGTTGTGCCCGCTGGACCTAATAATCCATTGGGTGCGTTTGCGATGCGCTTAGGAATGCCTGGATATTTGCTACATGGCACTAATAAACCCTTTGGTGTAGGTATGCGGGTCAGTCATGGCTGTATTCGGTTATTTCCAGAAGATATTGAACATTTATTTGGGATTGTCGCCGTTAACACACCGGTGGAAATTTTATATCAGCCCGACAAGGCTGGATTGTTAGATGGTGAACTTTATCTCGAAGCACATGATGTGCAGAGCGATTTTGATCAACGTCAGGGTAATAATATGACATCTATGGTGACGGCTATCTTGAAAGCTCAGGATTCATTATTAAGTGACGCTGATTTTCCGTTTGCAGAAAGAATAGTAAGACTGCATAGTGGTCTGGCAAGACGCGTTAATCAACCTGAAGAAGCCATTGTAAATGACGTTTGGTTTGTCCATACGGGTCTAACACAGAATGCAAAGCTAAAACTAGCAGAAGCATCCATGCGCTTAAATGTTAATGATTCTTTCTGGCCATTAAGACGGGGAGCTGAAGGGGAAATTGTTCTTGGACCTTTCGATACTCAACAACAGGCAAATGAGCGCGTGATAGCGTTAAAAAAGGTTACAGATATTTTGGCATGGACTGCGCTAATATCAAGTGATGCATTGTAACTTATTGCGCAAGTAATGCGTGCTATGACCGAGCCTGAGGCATTTATTTTGGGCAAAAAAAAGCCGGGATTTAACCCCGGCTTTTTCTAGCTAAGAGCTTACTTGCTCATTGCTTTTTCGAACATACGATCAATTTTTGCGCAACATTCATCAACTGAGCTTTGAGCCGCATCAGCTGATTTTTGAGCATTTAATGCTGCTAATTCAGCATCGCTAGCTGAGCGTTGTGCTACATCAGCTGTTGATTGAGCATTCTTTGCTGTTAATAATGCAGAATCAGCAGTTGATTGTGCAGCGCTAACAGATGATTTTAATGCATCCATTTCTGCAGTATTTGCACACGCAGTCAAAAACGCTAAAGGAAGTACAATAGCACCTAATTTTGTCAATGATTTCATAACGAGTCTCCATAAGGAAAATATAAGTTTTTGTGGGTCAACTATATTGCTAAGAACAATATATACCAATAGGCTAGCAGGTATTATTTTGGCTGTCTAATGTCCTTTAACTTAAAGCTGATAAATATAGTGAATTATTGTTATAATGGTTCGTTTTAATAACCCCGTGATAATATATTTGTCACAGAAACGGTAGATAAAACCGTTTCACTCGCTCTGGAAAAAACTAGTCTATGCATCCTATGCTGAATATTGCCATTCGGGCAGCCCGTAGCGCGGGCAGTATCATCGTTCGTTCTTTACAACATGTTGAACATCTTGAGGTGACGACTAAAGGTCGCAATGACTTTGTTACTGACGTAGATCGTTTGGCTGAACAAGAGATCATTAATGCCATCAAGAAAGCTTATCCTGATCATGCCATTTTGGCTGAAGAGTCTGGAAAGCAGGGCGATAATGAAATTATGTGGGTGATTGATCCACTAGACGGTACGACTAACTATTTACATGGCTTTCCGCATTATTGCGTGTCAATTGCAGTGATGGTACGTGGTAAAACTGAACATGCGGTTATTTACGATCCATTGCGTGATGAATTATTTTCTGCCAGCCGAGGTGGTGGTGCAAAACTTAACGATCGCCGCTTGCGTGTGACTAAGAAAAAAGAATTGGCAGGCACGCTAATAGCAACGGGTTTTCCTTTTAAATATCCACAGCACTTAACGCCCTATCTAGCTACGTTTAATGCAGTTTTCCTGCAAGTTGCTGATGTGCGACGAGCAGGATCAGCGGCCTTAGACTTGGCCTATGTTGCCGCAGGACGCTTAGATGGTTATTGGGAAATCGGCCTGGAAAAATGGGATTTAGCTGCTGGCATCTTACTCGTTGAAGAAGCTGGTGGTGTTGTGACTGATTTTGCCGGTGGTGACAATTATTTCAATCAAGGAAATTTGGTTGTAGGCAACCTGGCGATTCAGCAACAAATTTTAGATAGTATTACGCCACACTTAACTGAAGAGTTAAAAAAATAACGCTTAGAGTATTTAAATATTCTTACATTTATATGCTAATAGCATTCCTTTTTTATATGCAGAACTAAATATGACAATTAATCTTAGAGAAATCAGCAAGTTACGAAATATTGCTATCATCGCTCACGTCGATCACGGTAAAACAACCTTGGTTGATCAATTATTACGCCAATCAGGCACATTCAGTGACCACGAAGAATTACAAGAACGTGTGATGGATTCAAACGATCTTGAAAAAGAACGTGGTATTACTATTCTTTCTAAAAACACGGCAATTCGTTGGAATGGCTACCACATCAACATTGTTGATACACCGGGCCATGCCGATTTTGGTGGTGAAGTAGAACGTGTATTATCGATGGTTGATTCTGTGTTGTTATTGGTTGATTCATCTGAAGGTCCGATGCCACAAACTCGTTTCGTAACTCAAAAAGCTTTAGCTTTAGGTTTGAAGCCGATTGTGGTTATCAATAAAATCGACAAACCAAGCGCCCGTCCAGCATGGGTTTTAGATCAAACATTTGATTTGTTTGCTAATCTTGATGCCACCGACGAACAGTTAGATTTTGAAGTTATTTACGCTTCAGGTTTGAATGGTTTTGCTGGTTTAGAAGAAACAGTACGTGACGGCGATATGGAGCCGTTGTTCCAACTAGTTGTTGATAAAGTCAAAGCACCAGATGTTGATGTAAACGGTCCATTCCGTATGCAAGTTTCATCGATTGATTACAACAGCTATGTCGGCGTTATCGGTGTAGGCCGTATCGAACGCGGTACTGTTAAAACTAATACTCAGGTTACAGTTGTCGACGTTGAAGGCAAAACGCGCAACGGTCGTATTTTAACAGTGATGGGTTTCATGGGCTTGCAACGTGAAGAAGTTCCGTTTGCTCAAGCAGGTGATATTATTGCCTTCACAGGTGTTGACCCACTTCATATCTCTGATACTTTGTGTGATCCATCTGAAGTTGAAGCACTGCCGCCATTATCGGTTGACGAACCAACTGTTACGATGACATTCCAAGTTAATAATTCACCGATGGCGGGTAAAGAAGGTAAGTTTGTCACAACCCGTCAAATTAAAGAGCGTCTTGATCGTGAATTGATTCATAACGTAGCATTACGTGTTGAACAAATCCCAACAGATCCAGATAAATTCCGCGTATCAGGTCGTGGTGAATTGCATTTATCCGTGTTGATTGAAAACATGCGTCGTGAAGGTTTCGAAATGGGCGTATCACGTCCAGAAGTTATCATTCGTGAAATCGATGGCAAAAGACAAGAACCATTTGAAGCAGTAACTGCCGATGTAGAAGCAGAGCATCAAGGTTCGATTATGGAAAAATTGGGTGAGCGTGGTGCTCAATTAACTGACATGGTGCCAGACGGTAAAGGTCGCGTACGTTTAGACTTTATCATTCCATCACGTGGCTTGATTGGTTTCCGTACAGAATTCTTAACGGCAACTCAAGGCACAGGCTTGATTTTCAGTGTATTTGACCATTATGCACCCATTAAAGTGGGTGACTTTGGTAAGCGTCAAAATGGTGTATTGGTTTCTAATGGCATGGGTAAAGCGGTTGCCTTCTCAATCTTCAACTTACAAGAGCGTGGCCGTATGTTTATAGGTCACAATGATGATGTATACGAAGGTATGGTTATCGGTATTCACTCACGCGATAATGATTTAGTTGTTAATACATTAAAAGGTAAGCAATTAACTAACGTACGTTCATCAGGTACCGATGAAGCAATCAACTTAGTACCACCTATTAGAATGAGTTTGGAACAAGCTTTAGAATTTATCGGTGAAGATGAATTATTAGAAGTAACGCCAAAATCAATTCGTGTTCGTAAAAAATTATTACTGGAACACGAACGTAAAAGTGCGTCACGTGGTAAATAAGCTTTATTGAATTTATAATATTTAATTTAGCTAAATGTAAATAAAAAAGGGCATCCTATGGACAGGGTGCTCTTTTTTTATGTCTGTAATTCACCAATGAGTGATAATGGATAGCAAGGTCTAATCTTGAACAGCAGATTTTGATTCCAGTACTAGGTCACAACTTGCAAACAAGTACTAACAATAGGCAAGTACACGAATTAAGAGCAATGAAATGATTCCATATGTTTAAAGAGAATAAGATTCGGGCCGAACAGGCAAAAATTCTCTATCAACGATCACCTAAGGTTTTGATTGTAACGCTACTCTTGGTGATGCATGTTATCTCGTTTTTTAAAAGTCGGCTTGATCAAGTTTTATAATATCGTGGACTAGTAAGGATATTAATTGTGCAATACTGTTATAAATTAATGGTGCCATTAGTTAATAGAATTATTGGCAGTTTAAGTGAGTTAAATAATAATTGTACTATTCAGCGTATTAATGAAACGCTAAATGATCCCAAATTTGCGGATGCTAATCGTTACTATATGAATGCTACCGCAGTCACATTCTCTAGCTATGAGCAATTATGCGGTGACCGTGTAGCTTCAAATGAAGGTTTTATTATTTCTGCAGATGCCATAGTACGAATGCAATCCCCCGCCTATGAAGAAGATGTGGGAGACAATATGTGCGATGGTGTCAAAATGTCCTGCCCATAGTCATTACTATTAAAGGCGAGACTGCTAATTCATAAAAGGGTATTCTATTTGTAATACCCTTTTTTATTTGTAACGAGGTTTAAAAATGCGAATTTTAGTTTTAATTGCCATTGGTCTTTTACTGTATGTGATTATTGGTCGTTTATTGCGAGCGAGCCGCCCGTCTTCGCCAAAAGCTATAACTGAAAAAATGGTCAAGTGTAAACACTGTGGTTTACATGTTCTTGAGCAAGAAGCCATTCAAAAAGGTGACAACCATTATTGTTCGACTGAACACCTTGAGGCTGACAGCTAGCAGACATGGAATGGTTTAAATTTAGGATAACATCACCATCATCTTCTTTAGGGGTCTCATGGCGTGAATTAACGATCTTTTCTGCTTACAGAGTGTTTTTGGCTGTCATGCTGTTTGCGACATTTTATTTAGAGTTACCACCAAGCTTTTTAGGTCAATCTAATCCAGTTTTATATCTAACGATTAGTCTACTTTATTTATTAATAGCCCTTGTATGGTTAGTATCGAGCTTTAGTAAATGGGGGGAATTTAGCTTTCAAACCCAAATACAGTTGATCTCAGATATTGTGTTTATTACCTTGCTAGTTCACTTCAGTGGTGGCTTACAAACAGGTCTAGGTACCTTGTTAGTCGTCGTTGTCGTTACTGGCGGAACATTGACCCCAGGCCGAATTTCACTTTTTATCGCGGCGATGGCGGCCTTATCAGTGTTGTTAGAAGTGAGTTATAGTCAGTTTACGGGTGATGGTGTAACTAAGTACAGTCACGCTGGTATGCTAGGTGCGACATTTTTTGTAACAGCCTTGTTGGCTCAAACCCTCTCAAAAAAAATGAAACTTTCACAAGTGCTGGTTGAGAAACACTCTCAAAATGCGGCTAAATCAGCAGCCTTAAATGAACATATTATTAGTAGTATGCAAACAGGTGTGTTGGTGGTCGACGAATATGGTGTGGTGAAACTCAGTAACCAGTCAGCAAGGAAATTATTAGGTCTTAATCATCAATCAACGGGAAGATCTTTGGCTGATACTGTACCAGCATTGTCTAAACAGTTAACAATGTGGAGAAATCATAACGAGGCTGCATTTGAAACAGTACAGATTCGACCTGATTTACCAGAGATTCATGCTCGCGCAACCGTGTTAACAAATGGCGAAACATTGATCTATTTGGATAATACTTCCGCATTAGCTCAGCAAGCTCAACAATTAAAACTAGCTTCTTTGGGTCGATTGACAGCAAGTATTGCACATGAGATTCGTAATCCACTTGGCGCTATTAGTCATGCCAGTGAATTATTAGCAGAAGTACATAATAATGATTCAGCAAGTAGTAAACTGACTGATATTATCCAACGCCATAGCGCGAGGGTAAATGGCATTATTGAAACCATATTAGAGATGAGTCGCCGGAAAGTAGTCAAACCAACCGTTGTAGCATTGGCACCATGGCTCAAAGAATTTTTAACTGAATTTTGTGAGTTCAAACATGTTCAACAACATGATTTTAAGCTGATGATTTCTTCTTCATTGGCTAGTGTCAACATGGATCCTGAGCAATTACATCAAGTTATGTGGAATTTAGTGGAAAATGCATGGCACTATTCTGATAAAACCTCGTCGATTAAGCCGCCTGTGCAAGTTCACCTATATCATCAATATAATGAAGTGGTCATCGATATTAGGGACAATGGAAAAGGTGTTACAGACAACATGCAGCAATATTTATTTGAACCCTTTCATTCTGATCGAACGGGCGGTACTGGTTTAGGCTTGTATCTGGCGCGAGAGCTTTGCCAAGCAAATGGAGCCCGCTTAAATTATTTGCCTGATCAACCAGAACGCTGTTTTCGTATTAGCTTTCCACTTGTAAACCAAAGGACTTTATAATGAATCCACAAGCACTCATTGTTGATGATGAACCAGATATTCTCGAATTATTGACGATGACATTGTCAGGCATGTCGATTGATTGTGTGCCGGCAGAGAATTTGGCTCAAGCGAAACAGGCTTTAAAACAGCAAGCTTTTGATTTATGCCTAACAGATATGAGATTGCCGGATGGCAATGGTTTAGATTTTGTCGAAGCCTTACAGCGACACTATCCCGATCTTCCTGTAGCGGTAATTACTGCACATGGCAATATGGATTTAGCCGTCCAAGCTTTAAAATTAGGCGCGTTTGATTTTGTCTCAAAACCCCTCAAATTAAGAGTCTTACGAGATTTGGTCGCGACGGCACTTAAGTTATCGCCTATAAAACCTATCAGAAAAGAGCGGCGTTCACGCGATACGCTGTTAGGCGAAACTGACATTATGAAAACCTTGCGTGGAAAAATTACAAAATTAGCACGTAGCCAAGCACCAGTATACATAAGTGGTGAATCGGGTACAGGGAAGGAATTAGTGGCAAAGTTGATTCACCAACTTGGTGCACGCTCAGAACATGCTTTTGTGCCGATAAACTGTGGTGCTATTCCTTCAGAATTGGTTGAAAGCGAATTGTTTGGTCATGTGAAAGGTTCATTTACAGGTGCTATTGCCGATAAAAAAGGCCTGTTTCAAACAGCTAATGGCGGCACTTTATTTTTAGATGAGGTGGCAGATCTACCTTTGATGATGCAGGTAAAGCTGTTACGAGCAATCCAAGAAAAAGCAATACGCCCTGTTGGTGGTCATGAAGAAATCAATGTAGATGTTCGTATTTTATCCGCAACCCATAAAAATTTAGCCGAAGCCGTCAAACGAGGCATATTTCGAGAAGATTTATTCTATCGATTGCACGTTATTGAGTTGATAGTGCCACCATTGCGAGAACGCCAAGCGGATATATTATTGCTAGCGAATCATATCCTGCAACATGTGGCGAAGAAAAACGCGGTAATATCTCCTACATTAAATGAGCAGGCAATAGCGGCATTAAATACTTACGACTTTCCAGGCAATGTCCGTGAATTGGAAAATATACTTGAGCGAGCATTAACTTGGGCTGAGGGCACAAGCATTACTCAACAAGATTTAATGTTGCCAACGCAATTAAATCCCACTGGACTCCTTAATAATCGGCAAGCTGACAGAGTATTAAGTGTAGAAAATGATCTGGAAAGTAAGCTTGAAGAGCAAGAACGCGAATTAATTACCCAAGCATTAGAATCCACACGCTGGAATAAAACTGCTGCGGCGAAAAGATTGGGAATTACGTTTCGAGCTTTACGATATAAGCTTAAAAAATTGAATCTAGAATAACAAAAATAGAGATAAAAATATGACAGCATCCCATTCGAACAACCCTGATTTACATTGAAGTCAAGTACGAGAAACGGTACGAATGATGAATTTAGCTGTTGCCCAGATAGAAATGTCAATGAAAGAGGGTGATGATTCGGTTGATACATTGACCGAGATGCATCAAGCCATTATCGCTTTTTAGTTCTATGACAAGCTAACGCAAAGGCTTAGTCATGTTTCTATTCCTTGGGTTCACTAGTTGATCTTGTCGGCGATAATAAGCGGTTATTTAGTCCTGTATGAGTGGTCTTTGTTGCAAACTTAAATCAAAATATACAATGCCAGCAGAGCACCTTATGTTTGAATTGATGATGCAGGGAATGTCGATTGAAGATGTTTTAAAACAAACATTGCTTGTCACAGAATCAACTGACGATGATATTGAGTTATTTTAAATATCATCGTCAGTTGTTACCTGCTTGGATCTAAGCGTTGATTTTTTTGCACAATAACATGGCGGATCAATTACACCGCTTTTAGCTGTCGAATGAGCATAATCACAGACTGAGTGTCCGGTCGAACGCCACGCCATAATCGAAATGATATTGCTGCTTGCTCAACAAGCATCCCTAAGCCATCGATAGCTTTAGTTGCACCGTGTTGTTTTGCCCAGGTTATAAATGGGGTATCGCTATTGCTGTACATCATGTCGTAACAAACGCCATTTGGGCTGATAACCTTATCTGGTAGTGGCGGGACTTCACCGTTAAGGCTGGCAGCGGTGGCATTGATGATGACATCAAATGAGCCCGCTATGGCATCATAGCCGCCACCTTGTACATTACCAAAATCTGCAAAGAGCGCGCATAAGTCATTGGCTTTGCTGGCGGTACGGTTGGCGATAAATAATGACGATGGCTGATACTCAAGCAACGGTTCAATAACACCTCGTGCAGCACCTCCGGCACCCAGCAATAATAGTCGTTTACCTTTAAGCTCAATCTGATGGTTGTTGATTAGATCGCGACATAAGCCCATGCCATCAGTGTTGTCGCCTGTCAGCGTGCCGTCGTCATTAAAAATAATAGTATTGATTGCGCCAGCGCGTTGAGCATGGGCACTTTTATCTGACACTTGCTGCCAAGCTTGCTCTTTGAATGGAACCGTAATGTTGATACCTTTAAAACCCTCTTCTTGTAATTTTTTCAGCCCACCAGCTAAATCATCAAGTGGGATCTTTCTGGTAATGTAATCCAGGTCTTGACCAGATTGTTTAGCAAACTCAGTGTGAATTAACGGTGATTTACTGTGATTTATTGGATTACCGATAACGGCATAATGATCGGTCATTTATTGCTCAGCCAGTGCGCTACATCTTTAGCAAAATAAGTCAGAATACCATCGGCACCTGCACGTTTAAAGGCGATCATGCTTTCCATAACAGTCGCTTTTTCATCAAGCCAGCCATTTTGTGCGGCGGCTTTTAACATCGCATACTCGCCACTAACTTGGTAGGCGAATGTCGGTTTTTGAAAGGTATCTTTAACCCGACGTACAATATCAAGGTAAGGCATACCTGGTTTAATCATCACCATATCAGCGCCTTCATTAATATCTAATGCAACTTCATGTAAAGCTTCATCACTGTTCGCAGGATCCATTTGATAGCTATTTTTATTGCCACTACCCAAATTACCGGCAGAGCCTACGGCGTCTCGAAATGGGCCATAAAAATTAGATGCATATTTAGCTGAATAGGCCATTATCCGAGTATGTATATGACCGTGTGCTTCTAAAGCTTGGCGAATTGCGCCAATGCGGCCATCCATCATATCTGAAGGAGCGACGATGTCTACGCCAGCTACTGCATGAGACAGGGCTTGTTTGATCAATACTTCTACTGTTTCATCATTAACAATATAGCCAGTATCATCAATCAGGCCATCCTGACCATGGCTGGTAAAGGGATCAAGGGCGACATCAGTTATGATCCCGAGTTCAGGAAATTCCGCTTTTAGTGCTCGGACGGTACGTTGTGCTAAACCCTCTGGATTATAGGCTTCACGAGCATCATCCGTTTTAACACTAGCGGGTGTCACTGGAAACAAAGCCATGGCAGGAATTCCCAGTCGGTGTACGATTTCAGCCTCTTTCAACAGTAGATCAATACTCAAACGTTCAACACCTGGCATAGATGATACCGCTTCACGTTGTTGAGTCCCCTCCAACACAAAACAAGGATAAATAAGATCATTTACGCTGAGTTGATTCTCACGCACAAGATTACGTGAAAAAGTGTCTTTTCTAAGACGTCTTGGTCGTTGAGCAGGATATCCCGATGCTGATAAATAAGGATTCACAATGGCTACCTTTGTAAAATGTAATTTGTGCTGATTGAGCAAGTCATCATTTTTACCGTGACCTCGCCCGAAATGTTTATCGTGCAAAGCACGTGATGAGATTAGATATTAACGCCTGAAAACCAAACTGTCATGGTTTTTTACATAGACTAGTGGGGTGGTTTTACGATAAAATTGGCAGGATTTTGTCTGGGGAGAGCGTCACGTTGGCCCTATAATTTTTATCTGGTGGAGGTTCCCTTTGCGAACAAGCGCATTACTCGCTCTTGAAGACGGTACGGTTTATCACGGTGAATCGATTGGTGCTATTGGGCAATCAGTTGGTGAAGTCGTATTTAATACTGCAATGACTGGTTATCAAGAAATTCTGACCGATCCTTCATACTGTCGCCAAATTGTTACACTTACTTATCCGCATATTGGTAACGTTGGTGTTAATGCTGAAGATGAAGAGTCAGCAAATATCTATGCTAGCGGCTTAATTATTCGTGAGTTATCGCCCGTTGTCAGTAGCTGGCGCAGCGAAGAAGCATTAGATACTTATCTCGAACGTCATAATGTTGTAGGTCTTGCTGGCATTGATACGCGTTCATTAACACGTCTTCTCCGAGAAAAAGGTGCGATGAAAGGCTGTATCGTCGCCGGAGATAATATTGATGTTAATGCCGCAATTGCAGCAGCTCAGGCTTTTGGTGGCTTAAAAAACATGGATTTAGCTAAGGTTGTGAGCACTGAACAAGCTTACCAATGGGATAAGCCTTGCTGGCATTTGTCTGGCGAATCTCAAGCTGTTGCAGAACGTTTTCATGTCGTGGCTTATGACTTTGGCGCTAAGAGCAATATCCTGAGGATGTTGGTAGAACGTGGTTGTCGTTTAACCGTTGTACCTGCCGAAACTTCTGCTGAAGAGGTGTTAGCATTAAATCCAGATGGTGTGTTCTTGTCTAATGGTCCAGGCGATCCTGAACCTTGTACTTATGCCATTGAAGCGATTAAAACCCTACTTGACACTAATCTACCTATTTTTGGTATTTGTTTAGGTCACCAATTATTAGCGTTAGCCTGTGGTGCGAAAACGGTCAAAATGAAGTTTGGTCATCACGGTGCGAATCATCCGGTACAAGAACTGACCGCAGGTTTGGTGATGATTACCAGCCAGAACCATGGCTTTGCTGTTGACGAAACGACACTGCCTGATACCTTGACTGCAACACACATTTCATTGTTTGATGGTTCCTTACAAGGTATTCATCACAACACGAAACCAGCATTTAGTTTTCAAGGGCATCCAGAAGCAAGCCCTGGGCCACAAGATGCAGCTCCTTTATTTGATCACTTCATCGATCTACTTGAAACAGCGACAGGTAAGTAAACCACAATGGCAAAACGTACTGATATCAAAAGCATCCTAATCCTAGGCGCGGGTCCAATTGTAATTGGACAGGCCTGTGAGTTCGATTATTCCGGGGCGCAAGCCTGTAAAGCATTACGCGAGGAAGGTTATCGCGTCATTTTGGTGAACTCTAACCCAGCGACCATCATGACCGACCCTAATATGGCTGATGCCACTTACATTGAACCAGTAACTTGGCAAGCGGTGAGCAAGGTTATCGAGGCTGAACGTCCTGATGCTATTTTACCAACGATGGGTGGGCAGACAGCGTTAAACTGTGCATTGGATCTCGAGCGCCATGGTGTTTTAGAAAAATTCGGCGTGGAAATGATCGGTGCTGATAGCGAAGCAATTAACAAAGCAGAAGATCGCGATTTATTCCGTGCAGCTATGACAAAGATTGGCTTAGATATGCCAAAATCAGCCATTGCTCGCAATATGGAAGAGTCAATTGAAGCTCAGAAGCAATTTGGTTATCCAGTGATTATTCGCCCATCATTCACGATGGGTGGTAGTGGTGGTGGTATCGCTTATAATCAAGAAGACTTTATTGATATTTGTCAGCGTGGTTTATATCTCAGCCCAACATCTGAACTATTGATCGAAGAATCAATTATCGGTTGGAAAGAATACGAAATGGAAGTGGTGCGAGATCGTAAAGATAATTGCATTATTGTCTGTTCGATTGAAAACTTTGATCCGATGGGTGTTCATACCGGCGATTCAATTACCGTTGCCCCCGCTCAAACACTGACCGATAAAGAATATCAAATTATGCGTAACGCTTCTTTGGAAGTCTTACGAGAAATCGGTGTCGATACCGGTGGTTCTAATGTGCAATTTGCAGTCCAGCCAGAAACGGGTCGATTAATTATTATTGAGATGAATCCTCGCGTCTCACGTTCATCTGCATTAGCATCAAAAGCAACCGGTTTCCCAATTGCCAAAGTAGCAGCTAAATTGGCGGTAGGTTACACTCTAGATGAACTGCAAAATGATATTACGGGAGGCACAACACCAGCTTCATTCGAACCCGCGATTGATTATGTTGTTACTAAAATCCCTCGTTTCACGTTTGAGAAATTTCCTCAAGCAGATAATCGTTTAAGTACACAAATGAAATCTGTCGGTGAAGTAATGGCGATTGGTCGTAGCTTCCAAGAATCATTACAAAAAGCACTGCGTGGTTTAGAAATTGACCGTGATGGTTTGACTGAAATTATCGATTTAGAAGCCCCTGATGTCGCCGATACATTACGTCGTGAATTACGCCTGCCAGGATCAGATCGTCTTTGGTATGTGGCGGATGCTTTCCGTTACGGTTTTAGTTATGACGAAATTCAGCAACTGACGAAAATTGATCCATGGTTTTTGGTACAAGTTCAAGAGTTGGTGGAAATCGAAAATAGCTTGAAAGAGCAATCATTGGCATCACTTGATGAGTTGAAGATGCGAGCATTGAAACGTAAAGGTTTCTCTGATTCTCGTATGGCAAAATTGTTACAAAAAACTGAAAAACAAGTACGCAAGCATCGTCACGACCTAAATGTACGTCCAGTATATAAACGTGTTGATACCTGTGCTGCTGAGTTTGCAAGTGATACTGCTTATATGTATTCAACCTATGAGCAAGAATGTGAAGCCAATCCGACTGATCGTGAAAAAATCATGATCTTGGGTGGTGGACCAAACCGTATTGGTCAAGGTATTGAATTTGACTACTGTTGTGTTCATGCGGCATTAGCTTTGCGTGAAGATGGTTATGAAACCATTATGGTCAACTGTAATCCTGAAACCGTATCGACCGATTATGATACGTCGGATCGTCTGTATTTCGAATCAGTGACCTTAGAAGATGTCCTAGAAATTGTCGATTTAGAAAAGCCTAAAGGTGTAATCGTTCAGTATGGTGGACAAACGCCACTTAAATTAGCGCGTGCACTTGAAGCTGCTGGTGTGCCGATTATCGGTACGTCGCCAGATGCTATTGATCACGCTGAAGATCGTGAACGCTTCCAACAAATGGTTGAAAAGCTAAACCTATTGCAACCGCCAAATCGCTTAGCTTTTTCAGTAGATACTGCTGTAGCTTTAGCGTCTGAAATTGGTTATCCGCTGGTGGTACGTCCTTCATATGTATTGGGCGGTCGTGGAATGGAGATTGTTTATAACGAAGAAGAATTGAGTCGTTATATGAAAACGGCCATTTCAGTTTCAAATGATTCACCCGTTTTACTTGATCGTTTCCTTGATGATGCGATTGAAGTCGATGTTGATGCTATTTGTGATGGTAAAGACGTGTTGATCGGCGGCATAATGGAACATATAGAGCAAGCAGGTGTCCATTCAGGTGACTCAGCTTGTGCATTACCGACCTATAGCTTGAGTGAAGACGTTAAAGACCGCATGCGTGAACAAGTCCGTCAAATGGCCTTAGAGTTGGGTGTGGTTGGCTTAATGAATACCCAATTTGCTGTGCAAGGTGACAAGATATTCATCCTTGAAGTTAACCCACGCGCTTCCCGTACTGTGCCTTATGTATCGAAAGCGATTGGTGTACCTTTGGCAAAAGTGGCTGCACGTTGTATGGCCGGACGCAGTTTGGCTGAGCAGGGCGTGACTAAAGAAGTTATTCCTAAATACTTCTCAGTGAAAGAAGCTGTATTCCCGTTCATTAAATTCCAAGGTGTTGATCCGATCTTAGGTCCAGAAATGAAATCAACGGGCGAAGTGATGGGCGTAGGCCGAACATTTGGCGAAGCCTTTGCAAAATCACAGTTAGCGGCCAGTGTTTCATTGCCAACAGGTGGTAAGGCATTCATTAGCGTACGCGAAGTGGATAAAGCGACTATTGTTGATATAGCTAAAGATTTAAGCGCTTTAGGATTCTCAATATTGGCGACGCGTGGTACTCAAACAGTATTGAATGCTGCCGGTGTTGACTGTGAGCGGGTCAATAAAGTGGCTGAAGGTCAACCGCATATCGTTGATATGATTAAAAATGACGAAATTAACTTGATTGTAAACACGACTGAAGGTCGTCAATCTGTTGCCGATTCTCGCGAAATACGTCGTGCGGCACTACAACATCAAGTTAATTACACAACAACATTGGCTGCCGCGCGAGCGACATGCCAAGCATTAAACAGTAAAGATAATGGCTCAGTTAATTGTTTGCAGTCATTACATGGAGAATTAAACTAATGGCAGTACCTATTACATTACTTGGTTCAGACGAGTTAAAAGATGAGTTACAACATTTAAAATATAAAGCTAGACCTGAAGTCGTGGCGGCTATTTCTGAAGCGCGTGCTCATGGTGATTTGAAAGAAAACGCGGAATATCATGCGGCTAAAGAACAACAAAGTTTTATTGAAGGTCGAATCCAAGAACTAGAAGGCGTGTTGTCTAATGCTCACATTATCGACCCAGCAGGATTACCGCGTGACGGTCGTGTTGTATTTGGCGTTACTGTAGCCTTATTGAACATTGATAACGATGATGAAGTGACTTATCAAATTGTCGGTGACTATGAATCGGACATAAAGAAAAATCGTATTTCTATTTCTTCTCCTATTGCCCGAGCATTAATTGGCAAGGAAGTAGATGATATTGCCATAGTAAAAGCGCCGAGTGGTGCGATTGAATATGAGATCGTTTCTATTCGCTACGAGGTATAAGCAACCAGATGATATCGAGTTTATTGGGTGAGCGTTTATTACTGACATTATGGGTGGGTAGTCTTTTAGCTATAGGTTATATTGCTGTTCCAATGGCATTTGCAAACTTAGGTGATGTGACTTTAGCGGGTAATTATGCAGGCCACTTATTTTCTGCGGTGAATATATTGGGTTTAGGTTGTGGCTCAATACTGCTCATCACTAAAATTGTTATTTACGGTAAACAGACAACAGGCTTGTGGCGTTTCTGGGTTGTATTAGCAATGGTGATCTTAACGCTCATTTTTAATTTTTATTTACAGCCCGAACTTGAAGTCGTAAAACACATCATCCAAATGGGTGATAATTCAGTTGTAGGACAATTTGATTTACTGCATTCAGTGAGTAAAAATCTTTATATAATTCTAAGCTTATTAGGATTGGCATTAGTTGTTAGCTCAGATAAACAATCTAATGAAATAAGGACTTAAGTCATATGGCTAGAAGTAAATCCAGTAATGATTGGATGAAAGAGCATTTTGATGACCATTACGTCAAAATGGCTCAAAAAGCAGGTTATCGATCGCGAGCAACGTTTAAATTAGAAGAAATAGATAAAAAAGACAAATTAATTCATCCAAAAATGGCCGTAGTAGATCTGGGATCTGCACCTGGTGGTTGGTCTGATTATGCTCTTCGCAAGATGAATGAAAAAGGAACAGTCGTCGCTTTAGATATATTGCCGATGACCCCATTGACGGGTGTTCACTTTATTCAAGGTGATTTTCGTGAAGATTCTGTACTGGAGGAACTGACGGTCGTATTAAATGGTCAACAAATAGACCTTGTATTATCAGATATGGCCCCCAATATAACTGGTGTGGATTCTATTGATCAGCCTTGCAGTATGCATTTAGTGGAACTGGCGTTAGATTTTGCTTTGACCAACTTAAGTCAGCAAGGAACTTTCCTAGTAAAAGTATTTCAAGGTGAAGGCTTTGATGACTATCTCAAAGCAATGCGAGATGGCTTCAAAAAAGTGGTTACAAGAAAACCAAATGCATCACGACCACGGAGCCGAGAAGTTTATTTACTTGGCCGTGGCCTAAAATAATTAAAGTTACAGAGGTAACAAACATTGAATGACATGATGAAAAATATCGTTTTATGGGTCGTCATCGCCATGGTGCTGATGTCGGTGTTCAATAACTTTGGACCCCAAAAAGTCAAACAAGACGAAATCGATTATTCCACTTTCATATCCGATGTGAAAAATGGCGCAGTATCAGCGGTCGATATTCAGGGTAAAACCATCACAGGTAAAATGACTGATGGTAGTGAGTTTACAACTTACAGCCCAGATTATGATTCAGGTTTAATGGGTGACTTACTGAATAATGGCGTAAGTATTCAAGCTAAACCAGCTGAACAAACTGGCCTATTAATGCAGATTTTTATCTCATGGTTCCCGATGTTATTACTGATTGGTGTGTGGATTTTCTTCATGCGTCAAATGCAAGGTGGTGGCGGTGGTAAAAATCCAATGTCTTTTGGCAAAAGCAAAGCCAAAATGCTGAATGAAGACCAAGTTAAAGTGACCTTTAAAGATGTCGCTGGTGTAGAAGAAGCTAAAGAAGAAGTCGCTGAGTTGGTTGAGTTCTTGCGTGAGCCTGCCAAATTCCAAAAATTAGGTGGTAAAATCCCACGTGGTATTTTAATGGTTGGTGCGCCTGGTACAGGTAAAACATTGCTCGCAAAAGCGATAGCTGGTGAAGCAAAAGTTCCATTCTTTACTATTTCTGGTTCAGACTTTGTTGAAATGTTTGTTGGTGTCGGTGCGTCACGTGTACGAGATATGTTTGAACAAGCTAAAAAACATGCACCTTGCATTATATTTATCGATGAAATCGATGCGGTAGGTCGCCATCGTGGTGCCGGTGTAGGTGGCGGTAATGATGAGCGCGAGCAAACATTAAACCAATTATTAGTAGAAATGGATGGATTCGAAGGTAACGAAGGCGTTATTGTTATTGCGGCAACAAATCGTCCAGATGTTTTAGATCCTGCTTTATTACGTCCAGGTCGTTTTGATCGCCAAGTTGTTGTGCCATTGCCAGATATTCGTGGTCGTGAACAAATATTGAACGTACATCTTGGTAAAGTGCCGGCGGCAGATGATGTGAAAGCAGCATTAATTGCTCGGGGTACTCCCGGTTTTTCAGGTGCTGATTTAGCTAACTTAGTTAATGAAGCGGCTTTGTTTGCGGCTAGAACGAATAAACGTTTAGTCGAAATGGAAGACATGGAAAAAGCTAAAGACAAAATCATGATGGGTGCTGAACGACGCTCGATGGTCATGAACGAAAAAGAAAAAGAAATGACTGCATATCATGAAGCGGGTCATGCGATTGTAGGCCGGGTCGTACCTAATCATGATCCTGTTTATAAAGTGAGTATCATTCCTCGTGGTAGAGCATTGGGTGTGACAATGTTCTTACCTACAGAAGATAAGTACAGTAATAGTAAAGAGCAGTTAGAAAGCCAAATTTCAACTTTGTATGGTGGTCGTATTGCTGAAGAACTTATTTATGGTAAAGAAGCCGTCACGACAGGTGCATCTAACGATATCCAACGTGCGACAAAATTAGCACATGATATGGTTACTAAATGGGGTTTATCTGACAATATGGGACCTATGTCTTATGGCGAAGATGAAGGTGAAGTATTCTTAGGGCGTAGCGTAACCCAACATAAATCTGTGTCAGATCTAACCGCTAAAGCGATTGATGAAGATATTCGTACTTTGATTAACCGTAATTACCAACGTGCTGAAAATATCTTGACGGAAAATCTGGACAAATTACACGCCATGACTGCGTTATTAGTTAAATATGAAACGATTGATAGTCATCAGATTGATGCGATTATGGAAGGGCGCGAACCAGGTGCACCGAAAGATTGGACGGATACTCCTTCTAAGCCAAATGAAGATTCTTCTTCATCTGACTCTGAAACTTCTGGGAAACCAGCGGATCAATTATATTAGGATCTCTCAATGATTCTAAACTGTGCAGGAAAACTGCTAGATTTAACACATCCCCAGGTGATGGGGATTTTAAATGTTACGCCAGATTCTTTTTCAGATGGAGGAGAATTCATAGCTACAGATGCTGCCTTAGCTCAGGCTAGAAAAATGGTAGCGGATGGTGCCGGGATAATTGACGTTGGTGGTGAGTCGACACGACCAGGAGCAACGCTGGTATCGGTAGAAGAAGAAATTGCACGTGTCGTACCTGTGATTGAGGCGATTCGCAGTGAGCTTGATATTCCAATTTCAATAGATACCAGTAAACCTGAAGTTATGCGTGCCGCTATTAATGCGGGCGCTGGGCTGATTAACGATGTATGTGCCTTGCAAGTTGAGGGTGCGATGCAAGCGGCTGTTGATTGCAACGTTCCGGTCTGTTTGATGCATAGCCAAGGCAATCCACAAACGATGCAAAATGACCCTCAATATAATAATGTAGTTACTGATGTAATTGCATTTTTATTGGAACGGACGGCGGCGTGCGAACAAGCCGGTATAGCCCGAGATTTATTAATTCTTGACCCTGGCTTTGGTTTTGGTAAACGAGCCAACCACAATCTGCTATTAATGAAACATCTATCAAAACTCATAGAGCTAGGCTTACCTGTATTGGTGGGTGTATCCCGTAAATCGATGATTGGTAGCTTATTAAAAGTATCGGTTGAAGAACGTTTAGCGGCTAGTTTGTCGTTGGCAGCAATATCAGTATGGCAAGGTGCAAAGATTATTCGCAGTCATGATGTGCTTGAAACCGTTCAAGCTATAATGATGTGTGATTATGTAATGAAGGTGAATGGTATTGAGTGAACAAATAAGACGTTATTTTGGAACCGATGGTATCCGTGGTCGAGTTGGTGATGGTTCCATCACTCCAGAATTTGTACTTAAGCTAGGCTGGGCAATAGGTCATGTCTTTGCCAAAGGACACAGAAGCAAAGTACTGATAGGTAAAGATACCCGCATTTCTGGCTATATGTTCGAATCTGCTCTACAGGCTGGACTATCTGCCGCGGGTGTTGATGTCTATTTATTAGGTCCGATGCCTACCCCAGCAGTTGCTTATCTAACACGCACATTTCATGCCCAAGCTGGTATTGTTATCAGCGCGTCACACAACCCTTATCAAGATAACGGTATTAAGTTTTTCTCGGGTGAAGGTACCAAATTACCTGAATCCATTGAGTTAGAAATTGAAGCCATGATGGATCAGCCGTTGGTGACTGTTGATTCAGCTTTACTCGGTAAAGCACATCGCGTTGATGATGCGGCTGGACGTTATATTGAATTTTGTAAAAGTACGGTTTCTTCAAAATTAGATTTTTCTAATCTGAAGCTAGTTGTTGATTGTGCCCATGGCGCGACTTATCACATTGCGCCAAATGTTTTCAGAGAACTCGGCGCTGAAGTTGTAGTGATGGGGGCTGAACCAAATGGCCTTAATATTAATAAAGATTGTGGGTCAACCGAGCCTAGACTACTTCAGGCGGCGGTTCTTGAAAATAAAGCTGATTTGGGTATTGCTTTAGATGGTGATGGCGACCGTTTAATTATGGTTGATCACCGTGGTGAATTAGTCGACGGCGATGAACTTTTATTTGTTATTGCCCGCGCTCAACAGCGAGCTGGCAATAAACACCCAGTGATAGTTGGAACGTTAATGTCCAACTTAGGCTTAGAACAGGCATTAGAGTCCTATAATATGGCTTTACACCGCGCAAAAGTCGGTGATCGCTATGTGATGGAGATGTTGAAAGAAACAGGCGCTACAGTCGGTGGTGAAGCATCTGGCCATATTATTTGTTTGGATAAAACAACGACAGGTGATGGTATCGTTGCTGCGCTACAAGTTTTAGCTGAAATTCAGGAAACGGGAATTACATTGCATGAACTACGATCTGCTGTTACTAAATTCCCACAGCGATTAATTAATGTACGTATTAATAAAATGGTTAATCTATCTGACCATGTTGAAGTGAATGCTGCCATTAAAGCGGTTGAAGATAAATTAGGTAATAATGGTCGTGTATTATTACGAGCATCAGGAACTGAGCCTGTTATAAGAGTAATGGTTGAAGGACGTGATGCCGCTTTAATCAATCAATTGGCAATTGAACTGGCTGGCGTGATTGAAACCTTGCTTTAGCAAAAAATTAAGACAATTTGAATATAAACTAATCTAAAGTGCTTAGCTTTGGTAACCGTTGTACGTATGATTTTACAGGGTGTTATAAGCTGAAGCATCGTTATTTTAGCATTAGGTATTTGTTTATTGATTTATTAGAAGTGAGTCGGTAACCTCAAACGTTAAATATAGTTAATAGGATGTTATCAGTGCGTAAACCGTTAGTTGCTGGAAATTGGAAAATGAACGGCACTAGTGCCAGTAATGCGCTATTACTTGATGGAGTTTTAGCTCAGAAAGATAAATTTTCTGCTGTTGATGTAGCGATATTTCCTCCTGCTGTTTACTTACATCAAGTACAAATGGCATTACAGAGCTCAGGCTTATCTTGGGGAACACAAAACTTGTCTCAATTCAGTCAAGGTGCCTATACCGGTGAAATATCGGCAGCTATGTTGAAAGATTTTGGCTGTAAATATGTTTTGATTGGTCATTCTGAGCGCCGATGCCTTTATGCAGAATTAGATCTAGATCAATTAGTACTCGATCATATCGTTGCCGACAAAATTGATATGGCCCTTACTGAAGGTGTAACGCCTATTATTTGCATTGGCGAAAGCCCAGAAGAACACGCAAAAGGACAAACAGAAGAGGTCATCGCACGGTTAATGGATATTGTAATAAACCAAAGCGGCGTTAAAGCATTGGCGCAGACTGTGTTGGCTTATGAGCCCGTATGGGCGATTGGCACGGGAAAATCTGCAACACCTGAATGGGCGCAAGAAGTGCATTCTTTCATGCGTGAACGTGTTGCTAAACATGATCAAGCTACAGCCGAATCATTACAAATACTTTACGGAGGCAGCGTTAAAGGAGATAATGCCGCACCGTTATTTTTAATGCCTGATATTGATGGCGGACTTGTTGGTGGTGCATCGTTAGATGCGGATGAGTTCGTGAAAATTTGTCAGGCTGCATGTAGTTAGCATTTAGGTTTAAAAAATGGATTCAATAATTCTTGTTGTACATATTGTAGTTTCACTCTCACTAGTTGGGTTGATCCTTATTCAACACGGCAAAGGGGCTGATGCTGGTGCCGCGGCTTTAGGTGGTGGCGGTGGAGCTTCATCAAGCGTGTTTGGTAGTCAAGGTTCTACATCATTTCTATCAAGAAGTAGTGCTGTTCTAGCAACTGTTTTCTTTATAACTAGCCTTACACTGGCCTATTTTTCTGGTAAAACGGATGGTGTTGATAGTATTACCAAAACAGCTATTACAGAAACAGTTAAAGACGCTCCACCTGCAGATCTACCAGATTTACCATAAGTAGAGAGTCAGATAAAAAACAGCCGATGTGGTGAAATTGGTAGACACGCCATCTTGAGGGGGTGGTGGACGTAGTCCATGGCGGTTCGAGTCCGCCCATCGGCACCA
>JALIBN010000019.1:197721-201136 GCA_030576275.1 Pseudomonadota bacterium
CACTTCACGGAAAATAACTAATGTCATTGTGACCCATAATGCTATGAGACCTGTTTTTTTAAGTAACCTGACTATGGTTTCAATTCGTTTTTTTGTTTCTGATGATGACTCAACTTGATTTGCGGCGCGACTTACCCAAAGTATTTCCAATTTGACTAATGTCCTTTTCAGAAGAAAGGTGAGCAACCAAGCGATAAAAAGTATGAGTGAAATGCGAAAGGATGTGTTGATAAGTGACGCGTAATCAATACTTTCAATCAATTTGTTCAGTAACTCCATCGAGAACCTCCTAGATTTGTGGTTAGTTTTCGGACCATAATCATAACAAGCGAATAAATTCGTAATTAATGAGCCTGATGCTTTTAGAATTTGTTACCAACTGTTAACCATAAATGTTCCTATCTCTATGTAATATTAAATAGTATTGATTACTGAATCCATTTTTATTTAAGGCTTTTAAATGAAAATAACGACTGTATTTTATTCTCTAAAAGACAAAAGACTAGTTTGCATAACCACTGCCAATTGCTCGAAATGGCATTTCCAATCCGAGTTCGCGAACTTGTAAGCCTACCCATGCCGGAAACGTATTGCTATTTGGCCCAGGGAAAAGACTGTATTCATTTGACCATGGATAATGGCTGACAGCTTCAGTAATTTTGGGGATCAGTTCCGCTGCTTGTTCACCTTTTAGAGACAGAATTTTTTGTGGTTTTGCACCATACCAGTAGCGATCTGGTGTTGTTGTTTTGTATTCATTTAATGCTGGAAGCCCTCGTTTTATACGCCAGCTTACGACTTCGTAAACGGTATATTCAGATGCATTTTCTGCTTTTGTAGCAATCCATGTGTGGACAGCAAACCAACCTCGCCAACTGAATGCATTAGCGGCGTAGATTTCAATCACTGCGCTTTTTTCTTTTGTAGGGTTTGGGGCAATACCCGCAGATTCGCGACTTGCTGTTCGCCAGTCATTATTTGAGCAAGCACTTATGAGTAGTGTGGCGATCACTATGGTGGTGTATTTGATCATCAGTGTTTACCTTTAATTTTACCGTTGCCCAATGTTCTAGAGCCTAATGAATAGGCTACATTATCATTATTAGATATCTACTTTTTTGTTTTAAATAAGGAATGTAACTTATGACTATCGATGTACTTGTATTATAGTCATCTAAACAATTCATCATTCAATAATGGCAAGATTATGATGTTCGAGATATCTTTATGGCTTTACATGCACATTATTCGGTCACTTATTTACACAAGGTGAATGTTTTGATAACTAAATGAGCTATCTTTTAGCATGTGCTTCAAATTGAACAAAATAGCCTACAAGAGGCATTAGTAAAGCACATACATTTAACATCATCTACAACACTTTATACGACAAATAATATATTATAAAATTAGATGTTAGCCACCGAATTTAATGGGTGTTGCGTAATGGAAAAGAAAATATTGATTGTTGATGACGAAGAAGTTGCCATAGCCTCTATTGCCAAACTGACTAGTCAGATCGGTGAGACCTATATTGCAAGAACAGCCCAAGATGCTTTGGCGATGACTTACAATATCGAGCCCGATATTATATTACTTGATTTGGGCCTTCCCGATTTTGATGGTTTTAAAGTTATCCATATCTAGAAATGCCACAGCCAGTGACTCATATCTAGGTTGGCATAGCACCATTGCTTGGCTTAGACGGTCAGCTAGTAATGTGCGGTTGGGTAAACCCGTTAAAACGTCGAAGTTGGCCATGTGCTCTAGTTGTTCTTTCATCTGAGTAATATCGCTACACAATACGACATGATTTGTGGTGACGCCTCGTGAATCAGGAACAGCGCTGTTCGTTTTCATTTCGCCATTTTTACGACGGTTCCACGTTTCGCCTTTCCCAAAATCTTTTTGAGCAATGTTTGCATTATATCGATATAAATCTCGGTTGATTGCTTGTTTTATGACACGCTGATTTTTTTAACGGTTATCGGGTGATATCTTTAACCATTTGTATTAATGCTCTATAAGGCTGGTTTGAACACTTTCCACTGGTTGTTTACTGTTGTGGATTTATTTCAAGTAATTGGAGAAGTTTTTCTGCTGGAACGGCCTTACTATAATAGTGGCCTTGATAAGCATCACATGAATTTTCTTTTAAAAATTCAAGCTGTTGTTCTGTTTCGACACCTTCTGCAATTACCGACAGATTCAAATCGTGAGCGAATGAAATTATTGCTTTTACAATACTTGCATCACTCTTTTTTGATTCCATTTCATGAACAAGAGATTGATCAATCTTCACGGTATCGACAGCGATGAGTTTAAGTGATGTTAATGAGGAATAATCGGTCCCAAAATGAGACATAGCAATACGCACCCCCATAGCTTTTAATGTCTCTATGGTTTGTTTGATATTACCGTCAATAACCTTTTCGGTTATTTCTAACTGTAATTGATTTGGTTCTATGTTGGCATTTTTAATTGATACTTCAACTTTAGCTACAAAATCATTTGGAAATAATTGACGAGCACTGATGTTTACCGCCACAAATTGGATTTCATTTTGTATGTTTCCGGTCTTCCAAAGATGCATTTGGTGACAGGCTTCTTCTATTGTCACATCTAAGAGAGGAAGTATTGTCCCAGACGTTTCAATCATAGGAAAAAATTCAGCGGCTGTCAGTAGGCCTTTAGTTGGATGATGCCACCGAAGTAATGCTTCTGCACTTTGAATACAGCCATTAGCCATAGAAATTTGTGGCTGATAAAAAAGTACGAATTCCTTTCTTTTTAGGCCCTCTCTTAAGTCACTTTGCATAGCAACTCTTCGACTTGCTTCATTTTGCATGTCGACAGTAAAAAATTGAAAATTGTTGCGGCCATGACTTTTTGCCTTATACATGGCATCGTCTGCGAGTTTGATGATATCGCTTATTTCACTAGCATCATTAGGGTAAATAACAATACCGATACTTGCTGATATTTGTAATTCATGACCATTAATGTCGAAGGTTTTATCTAATTCCTCCAGAATTTTTTCTGCCACAATCGTCGCTTGCTGAATGGCTTCATTTTTATTTTTTTTGAGATCGGTCAATAACACAACAAACTCATCCCCCCCCAGCCTTGATAAGGTGTCTTCTTCACGGATTACATCCTGTAAGCGTTGGGCGACGACTTGCAATAATTCGTCGCCAACTTGATGTCCTAAAGAGTCATTAATTATCTTGAAGTGATCTAGATCCAGCATCATTAATGCACCAAAACTGAGATTACGTTCTGCTTGCGAAAGCGATTGACGTAAGCGATCATATAATAATGAACGATTTGGCAGTTTAGTTAAGGTATCGAAAAAGGCCATGTGATGAATATTTTCTTCGGCTTGTTTTTTAGCCGTGATATCAGAAAAAATGCC
>JALIBN010000020.1 GCA_030576275.1 Pseudomonadota bacterium
CGAGTTTAATCCAATCAGTATCGAATAATTCTCGAGCAATTCGCGCCGTTTTAATTGCTTCTTGCGCGCTATAACAGCCTGCGGTGTTTGGTAATAAATGACAGCCTAGTGACTGAATTAAATGCCAAAACTTGTTACCACTGTCCAAATTTGAGGATATTTGCCTACGAAGTGACACGGTAATCACTTGAGATTGTGACGCTTTTATAGCGTCCAACATAACCTGTGGTGAAGTATACAATGCGGTTCCGATAAATAAACGACTATTAAGTCCTGTGCCATATACATTCCAAGATAATGCCTGCATGTTAAGCTCCACTTATAGGAGACATAATGTCACAGCGATCACTCTGTTTTAATTCCATCATGCCATGCATGGATTTTGGTGTAACCTCGTCATTAATGACAACGACATATCGTCGATTATTTATCTCAAGTAACTGTAATAAATCAAGAACGGATACATCATTGTCTAGTGACATAACTTTGCCATTAACCATGACGCTAATTTTATGCCTGTCGTTGCTAGACATCGTAATACTCTCCAAAACAAACTTGTCCTGTATCACCTTCTAAAATCGCGACCATATCGCTAATAATAGCCGGAGAAAACAAATAGCCATGGCGATAAAAGCCATTGATACGAAACCCCGATTCTGTCCGACTAATTCTGGGCATATTATTAAGTAATGCTGGCCGACAATGGGCTGACATTTCCAGTATTCTCGCCTCAGAAAAGCCCTTATGAACACTATATAAGGCTGACATTAATTCCAAACCAGAACGAATACTCACCGGTGACATATCATCACTTTCAATCACTGTTGCCCCCAATACATATTCATTATTAGGTCTAGGCACTAAATACAAGGGATAACGTGGATGCATTAAACGAACGGCATGTTTAAAATGAACCTCGGGCGCATGTACACGTATCACTTCACCTCGAACACTACGCAAATCACCAATATCTTGCCGCGCGCCATTACCACGGCAATCAATCACCGCGTCGTAAATCGCACTACCATAACCAAAATAATGGCGACAATTAGAATCAATAGATTCACAAGTTAAAGACTCAATATCATCACAGTGTTGCCAGCGACAATGTTCGGTAGCCAGCACCTGTGCCAATAGTCGATATAAATGACGATTATCTAAATACGCTTCTTGTTCAAATAACATCGCCAGATCAAATTGTTCGGCTAATTGTGGCTCACATTCAGCTAAGTTCACCTTATCTAACACCTTATAATCATCAGTTGACAACACATGCTCGGCACGACGAGTAAAACGAGCCATTTCAGCTTGGTCTCCTGCGTGCGCCACCACTAAAGTTCCATTGTTTTGATAAAAAATAGGCTCTGGTAATTCAGCCAGCCACTGCGGCCAAAGCTGCAATGACTTGTTACCGATAGTTTGTACCATCGCGTCGCTAGTAATCGCTTCCGTTGCCGGAGCGACCATCGCTGCCGCTATATAACCAGCGCTACCAGTACCTTGCAGATCATCACTCGATAAAATATCAACATAATGATCTGCGCGACAAAGTCGCCAAGCTAACAAGCGGCCAATTAGGCCACTGCCAACAATGAGATAGCGTTTCATTATCAATTAAACATGATGATAAATTTTACTACCACCAGCCTTAAACTCTTCCGATTTTTCAGAAAATGCTGCTTTAATATCGTGTGAAATCTGCATTGAACAAAATTTAGGACCACACATAGAACAGAAATGAGCCACTTTAGCACTCGGTTTTGGCAAGGTTTCATCGTGGAATGCTCTCGCTGTATCTGGATCTAAACCAAGGTTAAACTGATCTTCCCAACGAAACTCAAAACGTGCTTTAGAAATAGCGTAATCTCGGATTTCTGCTCCTGGATGAGCTTTTGCTAAATCGGCGGCGTGGGCGGCTATTTTATAAGTAATGATGCCAGTTTTTACATCATCTTTATTAGGCAAACCAAGGTGCTCTTTTGGTGTTACATAACATAACATTGCTGTGCCATACCAGCCGATCATCGCCGCACCGATCCCTGATGTAATATGGTCATATCCTGGTGCAATATCAGTCACTAATGGGCCTAATGTATAAAATGGCGCCTCATGACAATGTTTCAATTGCATATCCATATTTGCTTTGATTTTATGCATCGGTACATGACCTGGGCCTTCGATCATCACTTGTACATCATGTTTCCAGGCAATTTGTGTCAATTCACCAAGAGTAATCAATTCGGCAAATTGTGCAGCATCATTAGCATCGGCCTGTGAACCCGGGCGTAAACCATCACCCAAAGAAAATGAAACATCATAGGCTTTCATGATTTCGCAAATATCCTCAAAATGAGTATATAAAAAGCTTTCTTGATGATGTGCTAAACACCATGCTGCCATAATTGAACCACCGCGAGATACGATACCGGTTGTACGATCAACGGTTAATGGAATATGTGCTAGACGAATTCCCGCATGGATAGTGAAATAATCGACGCCCTGCTCCGCTTGTTCAATTAATGTGTCACGATAGATTTCCCATGTTAAATCTTCAGCAATACCGTTTACTTTTTCTAAAGCTTGATACAATGGCACCGTACCAATTGGCACTGGTGAGTTACGAATAAGCCATTCACGCGTTTGATGAATATGTTTACCAGTTGATAAATCCATCACAGTATCGCCGCCCCAACGGATACTCCACACCATTTTTTCGATTTCTTCTTCAATCGAAGACGTGGTAGCCGAATTACCAATATTAGCGTTAATTTTAACCAGAAAGTTACGGCCAATAATCATCGGTTCTACTTCAGGATGATTAATATTGGCAGGAATGATCGCTCGGCCTTCTGCTACTTCCTTACGGACAAATTCAGGGGTAATGTGGCTATCTACACAAGCTGGTAAGGAACCTTCATCTTGTAACGCAACGCGTCCGATATTTTCTCTGATCGCAATGTACTCCATTTCTGGAGTAATAATACCTTGGCGAGCGTAATACATTTGGCTGACATTTTTACCTTGTAGAGCTCGACGTGGCTTACGATTATGTTCAAATAAGGGAATATTTAATTCTTCTGCAGCTTGTTGCTTAGTATAATCAGAACTATATTCTGCTAGTTCGATGGTATCTGCACGGTCATCAATCCATGCTTGGCGAATAGCTGGCAAGCCCTTTTCAAGATCGATCGTTGCCTTTGGATCGGTATAAATACCCGCGGTGTCATAGATGAAAATAGGTTGATTCGGCTCGCCAGGCAAACTTGGATCACGATTTGGCGTATCGGTCAGATTGATTTTACGGAAAGGGACTTGGATATCGGCACGACTACCAGTGACATAAGCCTTTTCTGAAGCTGGCATAGGCGCGGTACTAATTCCCGAGCGTTTTTTTATATCAATGACGTTATTTTTTTCAGACATTGCTCTTCCCCTTAAATGTTACAAAAATAACGGGGAGCGAGAGAAAAGTTGCGCGGAAGCGAACAAGGGATGAGCCCAATGACCTCATATGAAGTATCATGTGGACTCACTTGTTTCCTACGGAGGTTCTAGCCTCTTCAGGTTCAACGGGTTTCATCTCAGCCACTTAAGGCACCCCGACAAGTGGAAGAAATACTAAAGCATAAAAAATAGTTTGTATATCAAAATGCTAAAATGACTCACCTTTTTAAGACTTAAGTAGCCTTTAATTCGCCATCAAAAGCAATAATTATGAAATCAAAACCATCAAAAATTGACCTACATGAAATTGCCTTGTTCCGAGAAGAAATTGGTGAAATTGAGCAAATTGAACAAGACAAAATTCATCCAGTAACAAAACACCCAAAACCTATACCCCGCTTTCAACAGCAAGGTGTTGCTGAAAACTTTAATGATACCTTTTCAGAAGATTATGAACCTCACACCATAACGGGCGAGGAATCATTGGCTTTTCGACGCAGTGGTATTCAAGAACGATTATTTTCACGCCTACGCAATGGCCATTTAGAAATGGAAGCCGAACTTGATCTGCATGGCATGACAATTTCTATTGCACATCATGCTTTAGCGGAATTTCTCCATGACTGCCAACTTTATAACATTCGTTGTGTCCGTATTATTCATGGCAAAGGTTGGAGTTCACAGCATCAAAAACCCGTGCTAAAAAGTAAACTCAATGGCTGGTTACAGCAAGCTGATGATGTATTAGCATTTTGCTCTGCGCCTATTGAAGATGGTGGCACTGGTGCAGTTTATGTATTACTTAGGAGACAGAAGCAACCTAGATCTTAATTACCTAGCCTCTTCGCTTGTTATTTAAGGCCTATCCAGAAAGTAGCTAATTGATGTTGCTGGGAAACCCATTAATTAGTACTAAAAAAAGTCCATGCCAAAATACGCGTTATCTTATTGCCCTGCTTCATTTCTATTTCTTTAATATCAGTAGCTTCGAGTTTGCGTAATAATTTCATTGCAGGTTGCACATTGTCACTTTTTGAAATCAAACTTGTAAACCAGCGGCATTGATTGCCAAACGTTTTGCTTTCTTTGATCATCATTCGTAAAAATTTACTTTCACCGCCTTTACACCAAAGCTCGGCTTTCTGACCGCCAAAATTTGAGATTGGCGAGTTTTGACTGGCTGAGCTGATAGTGTTTGCATTACGATTTATCGCTAAATTGTCACGCTTTTGCTGACTACTTTTTCGGGCATCTTCTAAAGAGGCATGAAAAGGCGGATTGCATACGCTGACATCAAAATAGTCACCCTGTTGAATAATACCATCAAAAATGTGATTTTTATGGTGCTGAAGCCTTAACTTAAGACGATTATTCAAAGCAGGATTTTTACGAATGATATCTGCAACGTTGTCAAGCGATACTGGATCGATATCACTGGCAACACACTGCCAGCCATAGACCTGACAAGCTAATAATGAATAGATGCCGTTAGCGCCTGTTCCGATATCAAGCAACTTAACGGATGAGTCGTTGACCAGTTCATTTTTGCCAGAATGACTAACGTTAAGGAGTTCTGCTACATAATGAATATAATCTACTCTTCCAGGAATAGGTGGGCATAAATAGCCATCCGGAACATCCCATTCGACGATGCCATAATAATGCTTAAGTAAAGCACAGTTGAGAACTTTTACTGCTATAGGATCTGAAAAGTCTATTGATAGGCGTTGATATTTGTTAGTTGCAACATAGGTATAAAGTGCTGCATGACTCTTAATCAGTTCAGGGAAATCATAACCATGGTTATGTAGATTGTCGGGGTGAAAGGCTTTGCCGTTATGATGAGCTGGGCTATTTTTATTTGGAGGTACTTTTTTCACATTATTTTTTCGCGGAGAATGAGTTAGGCGCTAGTCAAGGATTTTGGGGTTCAATCCTGGCAATAATTATACATTGATGAGGGGCTTAATGGAGTTATGATACGTTTTTTTGCGATTATAATTCAGAATAGTAACGATAGTCATTTCGCCCCTGTCGTTTAACACTATAGAGTGCCTCATCAGCCATACGACTCAACGCTTCTATTTCCAAACTATCTTGAGGGAAGTTACTAATACCAATACTAGCCGAAACTTGAATTTCATGCGAGGAAATAATAATGGGTTTAGATAGGTTCTTAATGATCCGCTCAGCTAAAATTGATACTTCAGTCTGTTGATTGAGTCCTATTGCCAAAATCGCAAACTCATCACCACCAAGACGAGCAACAAGATCGACATCTCGACATGATGCCGATAATTCTTTTGCTATATGCTCTAGTACGCGATCACCAACAAGATGTCCATGAGTATCGTTAACAGGTTTGAAGTTATCTAAATCAATGAATAATAGTGCAAACTGAGTATCAAAACGTAAACCTTCTTTGATTGCACGCTCTAATCTATCATTATATTTATGTCGATTTGCCAGCCCAGTCAAAGGATCAGACAAAGCAAGTAGATTAACTTTTTCTTGTTCATTTTTGCGAGCAGTGATGTCACGAATAACGGTTGTAATATTGATTTTATCATTAGTTTTTACTGGATTAAGCGTTACTTCAACCGGAAAAATCTCGCCATTTTTCCGCAAACCATCTGATTCAAAAGTCACTATTTGATCATAAATAAAATGTCCATTACTATCACTTAATAAATGACCACCATTCTCGTTAATCAAAATTTCGGGTATAATCTTCGACAGGTTTTCATTTACTAATTCAATTGATTTGTAGTCAAATATTTGTTCTGCACCGTTATTAACCATTTTGATTATGCCATAACTATCCATAGTAAGAATACAATCTTGAACCGCATCTAGAATTGAGCTAACCTGCTTTTTTTCATTCTGTAGTTGATGCATCATTTTTTCGGTACTTAAATGAGCTTCTTCCATACCTTCAGCTAAAGACAGCACTTTTTTACTTTGTTCTTCAGCTAATCTAGGTAGATGTGATATATCATCAAGTTTGATCGCCATTGACTTGTTATTTGAAGCTAACTGTTGTTCAGCATCGCTGTGAGCACTCATATTTTTCTTAAATACCGCGACACTATGCATCATTTGTCCGATTTCATTATGTCGTTGACTGTTTGGCACTTCTACATCTAATTTATCATTTGCAAGTTTGACCATAATGTCTATTAATTGTGTTATGGGCTTTATAACTCTATAGCGAAGTAGCCATAAAGTAATGGCCATCACAATCAGAATCATCGCAATGCTGAGCCATTTACCGGTTCTAGTCACTAGACTCACAAGGTTGATCGTCTTTTCCACATTTTCTGCGCTAACTCTCCATTGCCGATCAATTTCACGATCAAGAACTTTTAACCCTTGTACAGCCATGCTATCGTCAACTGCTACCTTGTGATCAATCTCAATAGGGGTTGAATTCTGTTCAGCTAAAACAGCAATGTCTAACACCATTGAATGATAGTCAGTAAGTGTATTTTTAATATTTTCAAGTGAGATTTTTTCATTCTGTGTCGTATCTAATTTTTCATATTGTTCAATTATATTTAGTGCAAGTTGTATTTTTTTATTAATATCAACAGTCATCATCTTGTTATAATGACTACTGTGGTTGTGTCTAGCATGCAGAAGATAATCTTTGTATAGGTGGATCATGCCACCGTAACCTAATGAGGCTCTTAGGTCAGTCGCTAGTGCACTCTTGCTTGGCTTCAAAGTCGAAGCATCCTCACCTCTTGACGAAGATTTAGCTCGCAGTAAATTCAATGCCAGAAATGCTCGCTCATCATCGATTCTAACTACTTGATCAATTTCAAGCGTACTATGACCTTGAGATATCATTCTTTCAATTTTTTCGACTGCAATGTAATAACTAGAAAATATTATTAATAAGTCATTTAAAGCACTACTTTCAGCTTGACTAATATCTAAGTTTTGATATCGATTGATTATACTTTCAGCACGATTGATATGAGTTACTACATGTCTTTTATAAAGATCATTGTGGCGCAACACATAATTCTTAAAATCATGAATCATTCCGTCATAACCGATCTCTGCCTGCAATGCAGTCACTAAGACTGCTTTATCGCTACGTACTACTTTGTATTCTTGCCAAGTGCTGTCAATAAGAGTGATATTGCGTTCAGCTAGCGACGCACTCACTGAAATAACAATGATTATAACCAGCATAAACAGGCTAATAATCGAACTCACTGTAGTCAGCTTAATGTCACTAAACATGCGATCACCAGAAGTTACTTAATACCCACAAAATATAACACACTATTGTATAGTTAACTTGGCCTTAGATTATTTACGATGGTTTCCTAGTGACAAGTCCCCTATAAAACATCAGTATGGCGAGTCGAAAGACTAGTTTTATTTGAAATCTTTTGGTCGCGAATTTCTTGATGTTAATTAAGAAGGGCTCAAAATGTAAAAGGGAGCCAAGGCTCCCTTTTACATTTTCTACTATTGTTCTCTTAGCCAACCCATTTTCTCGCATTCTGGAATAGTCTTACCCACGGGCCATCTTTACCCCAATCATCGGGATGCCATGAATGTTGAACCGTTCTGGTTACGCGTTCAGGATGAGGCATCATAATGGTGACACGACCATCTGTTGTAGTTAACGCTGTAATACCTTCCGCAGAACCATTCGGGTTTTGAGGATAACGTTCAGTCGTATTGCCATTATTATCTACAAAGCGCATTGCCACTAAGGCATCTGCTTGTGAACCTGTGTTACTAAAATCAACACGACCTTCGCCATGAGCGACGGCTATCGGCATTACTGAGCCAGCCATGCCTTGCAATAAAATAGAGGCTGACTCGACAATTTCAACTAATGAAAAACGTGCTTCAAATTGTTCTGAAACATTGCGTTCAAAGCGTGGCCAATGTTCACTGCCTGGGATCAGTTCTTTAAGTTGTGACAACATTTGACAGCCGTTACAAACGCCTAAGGCAAAGGTATCTTCACGGTTAAAGAAATCACTGAATTGCTGTCTTGCTTTGCCATTATGTAAAACAGTGCTCGCCCAACCACGGCCGGCGCCTAATACATCACCATAAGAGAAACCACCACAAGCGACTAAACCTTTAAAGTCAGCCAAATCAACACGGCCTTCTAGGATATCACTCATATGAACATCAACAGCGGTGAAACCCGCATGATCAAAAGCAGCAGCCATTTCAATCTGACCATTGACGCCTTGCTCACGCAAAATAGCCATTTTCGGGCGTATGCCACTAACAATAAAAGGTGCGGCAACGTGATCAGCTGGATCAAATGTTAACTCAGCGTGTAAACCAGAGTCATTTGCATCTAATAAACCATCAAATTCTTGTTTGGCACAATCAGGATTATCACGTAATGCTTGCATTTGGTAACTAGTTTCAGCCCAGAAACGATGCAATGTAACGCGTGATTCATTAATGACTTGTTCGCCATTTACCGTCACGATAATTTGCTGATCATCACGCAATGTTCCGATAACATGACAGTGATTTAATAAATCATCGTCTCTCAGTACTGACAGGGTTTCTTCAACATCACAATGACGAACTTGAATCACAGCACCGAGTTCTTCATTAAACAGCACGGGTAAGGCATCACCCAAGGCGGTTAAGTTAACATTAATACCACAATGTCCAGCAAACGCCATTTCACATAAAGTGCCAATCAAACCCCCATCACTACGATCATGGTAAGCCAATAATAAATCATCTTGTTTCAATTGCTGAATAGCATAGAAAAAATGTTTTAATGCAGCAGGATCATCTAAATCTGGGCCATGATGGCCAACTTGACTATAAACTTGAGCTAAAGCTGAAGCAGCAAGACGGTTACGGCCTTTACCTAAATCTATGTAAATAAGATCGGTATCACCATGATCGCTACGCAATTGTGGTGTACAGGTTTTAACCGCGTCGGTCACTGGTGCAAAGGCGGTTACAATTAATGACAGTGGTGATGTCACTGATTTAGTTGTTCCCTCATCTTGCCATACTGTTTTCATTGATAAGGAATCTTTACCTACTGGAATAGCAATACCCAGTTCTGGACACAATTGCATACCTACGGCTTCAACCGTGTCATACAACAAAGCATCTTCACCGGCATGACCACAGGCAGCCATCCAGTTTGCTGACAGCTTAATATCACTCATTTTGGCGATACTGGCAGCGGCAATATTGGTAATCGCTTCCCCTACTGCCATTCGACCCGATGATGGTGCATCAATTAACGCTAGTGGTGCCCGTTCGCCCATCGACATAGCTTCACCTTGAAAGCCATGATGATCAGCTAAGGTGACAGCACAATCAGCTACAGGCACTTGCCAAGGCCCGACCATTTGGTCACGGGCCACTAAGCCCGTCACGCTTCGATCACCAATGGTGATCAAGAAGTTCTTACTTGCAACCGCGGGGAGTTTTAGAACACGCTCTAGCGCATCGTTTACTTCTACATTAACCAAATCTAATCCAGGCTTTTCAAATGTGTGATGTTTCACGTTACGAAGCATTTTAGGTGGTTTGCCCAATAATAATGATAAAGGCATATCAACTGGATTGTGATCAAACTCAGCATCGCCCACTAACAAATGCTGTTCTGAAGTCGCTTCACCTACAATTGCCCAAGGACAACGTTCACGTTCACAAATCGCTTGAAATAGCTCAACGTCTTCAGGATTAATACCTAACACATAACGTTCTTGTGATTCATTACACCAAATTTCCATTGGTGACATGCTTGATTCGTCATTTGGCACCACGCGTAATTCAAAGCGTCCACCTCGACCACTATCATTGACTAGCTCTGGAAAGGCGTTTGATAAACCACCTGCACCCACGTCATGTATCGCCACAATCGGATTCTTATCGTCCAAAGCGACACAACGATCAATAACTTCCTGACAACGACGTTCCATTTCAGGATTACCACGTTGTACGGAAGCAAAGTCTAAACCTTCTTCACTGGTGCCTGATGTTACTGATGAAGCAGCACTGCCACCTAAACCAATCAACATTGCAGGGCCACCTAAAACGATAAGTTGCACACCCGGTTCAAAAATATTCTTTTTAACATGTTGTGGACGAATCGTACCCATGCCACCCGCCACCATAATAGGTTTGTGATAACCGCGCACTTCAAAGCCATCGGCTGAAGGTACTAAGGCTTCATAGGTGCGAAAATAACCACATAAGTTTGGTCGACCAAACTCATTATTAAATGCCGCGCCGCCTAATGGGCCATCAAGCATAATTTCTTGAGCTGAAGCCATACGACTTGGCTTGCCATAGGGTGTTTCCCAAGGTTGTTCAAAACCTGGAATGTTTAAATTAGATACCGAGAAACCCGTTAAACCCGCTTTAGGTTTGGAGCCTCGGCCTGTCGCGCCTTCATCTCGGATCTCACCACCCGCTCCCGTTGCAGCACCAGGGAAAGGAGAAATAGCTGTAGGATGATTATGTGTTTCGACTTTCATCAAGATATGTTGAACTTCACCTTGGTAGCTATATTCATTGTTTGCCATATCAACATGGAAGCGATGACTCTCCGGCCCTTCAATCACTGATGAATTATCACTATATGCCGTTACCACTCCTTCTGGATGTAGCTTGTGAGTATTACGGATCATATTAAATAGAGTGTGTGGTTGCGTTTTACCATCCACAATCCAATCAGCACTAAATATTTTATGACGACAATGTTCTGAATTCGCTTGGGCAAACATCATTAACTCGATGTCATTCGGATTACGTCCCAGACCAGTAAAGTTATCAACTAGGTAGTCAATTTCGTCTTCAGCTAAGGCCAAGCCCATAGTTTTATTGGCATTGACCAATGCCGCACGGCCACCATTTAGAATATCAACCGCGACTAATGGACGTGATTGCCCATGAATAAATAAACGTTCAGCTTCATCCTCTGAAGAAAATACCGATTCGATCATCCGATCATGGAGTAACTTAATGAGTAGAGTACGTTGTAATAAGCTCAATTCACCTGTGGCTTGTATGAAATAGGCCGTACCGCGTTCAATGCGTAATACTGAAGTTAAGCCGCTGTTATGCGCAATATCGGTGGCTTTACTTGACCATGGTGAAATAGTACCAGGACGAGGGGTGACTAGAAAAAAGAGTTCATCCGTCGCGGCATTACTGCTGCGCAAATCAGCTTCTAATAAAGTAGCTACAACTGCTTGATCCGCCGTAGATAATTCACCATCGCCATCCACTTCAATGAAGTAACGATATTCAGTTCTGAGTGTTAAAACGTTATCAAGCTGAGCTTGAATTGTTGTTAACAGTTTCTCAAGACGGAAAGCAGATAGTGCCGAACGGCCAATCAATTGCAACATGCGGATCTCAATTCACAATAAATAAAGGAATAATGATACTTTATGTACACTCTCAACCCAACTAATTTACGATTTTTAGATGACACAATCCATAGAATGTTCTTCTCGCCCTAGTTTATTACGACACTTAGCGGTCGTATTGTATGACTTACTCTTACTAAGCTCTGTATTATTATTTGCCGCAGCGATTGCTGTAGGTGTTAATGCTGTTGCAACAGGTGGTCAAGCAATCGCTGCCGGCAACCCTTTTTTCTTTCTTTATCTGCTTGCTGTTAGTTTCTTATTTTATGGTTGGTTTTGGACTCATGGTGGCCAAACATTAGGTATGCGCACCTGGAAAGTATTTCTACTAAGTGACCATCAGCACAAAATAAGCTGGCGCCAAGCACTTCTGCGGTTTATCGTCGCCATACCATCATGGTTTTTAATCGGCATTGGCTTTTGGTGGCAATGGTTTGGCAAAGACCGAAAAAGCTGGCCGGATTTAATCTCACATACCTATTTACAGTACGATAAAAACAGCGTGCCTAAACCACTTTCGCGCTTGTCATAAGATCCCTTCTGAGGGCTTTAATCAAGGTAAATTAAGAGCTACAGCATCTTCTTTAGAGCTCGCTTATCTATTTTGACTTGTAATGGTAGCCATAATTAAAGTAAGCGCTTAAATTCGCTTTAAACCAATCAATTTATTATTACTATCAAACTCAATACTAAATTGACCTGAAATACCTTTTTGATCAATAAACGGTCTTATGTGCTCTGCCGGAAACTGTAATTTCTGGCCATCAATGGTCGTTACAATCACCGCACGAGCGGTTCCTTGGTAATAGCGTAAAGCTTCTTCACGACTGATATTAAGGTAGAAACGTAACGCGTTAGCCATCTTGCATTAAACTAGAAAATTCTGATTTCAACAGTGCAATAACCGCATCAGATTCAGCTTGAGTATAGGCTATTGCCTCCCCTTTTCCCCAAACCGGTGCTGGCCATGAGTCATCTTGTATAAATCGAGCCACATGATGAATATGTAGTTGTGACACAACATTACCTAAGGCAGCAACATTCATTTTGTCTGCCTGAATCACTTGTTTCAATTTTTTGGCTACAAAGTTTGATTCAACCATAAGTTGCTGTTGTCCAGCGTCATCTAGTTGAAAGATCTCCGTTAAACCGGTTATTTTTGGTACTAAAATAACCCACGGATAACGTGCATCATTCATCAACAGCACTTTACATAGCGAAAATTCAGCTATTTCAAGTGTATCTTGCTGTAGTCGAGGATCGAGAGTGAATAGTGCCATAACGCCTATGACTCCACTAGATATTTGGTCACAACTTCATAGACATCAGACGATAAGTCAGGTTGACTAGCAATATCCGTTAATACTTGTTTCATCATCACTTGTCGTTGTACATCATATTGGCGCCATGAGTTAAAAGCACCCAACATTCTTGATGCCACTTGTGGATTAAGTTTATTTAAGACCAAAATCTGCTCAGCTAAAAACTGGTAACCTGAACCATCTTTAGCATGAAAATTAATCGGGTTATTTCGGCAAAACTGACCAATTAATGCGCGTACGTTATTAGGATTCTTAATACTAAAAGCAGGATGTTTCATCAAACCCTTAACCCGTATTAAGGTACCTGGTAACGTAGATTGTGCTTGCACGGTCAACCATTTATCTACTACCAAACGGTCATGTTGCCATTGTTCATAAAAGGCCCGTAATGCATGTTCGCTTTCTGGACCGGCTTGATCTGATAATAAGGCTAAGCCCGTTAATGTATCCGTCATATTGTCAGATTGTTTCATCTGTTTAAGGCAACGTTGAGTTTGCATAGGATCTTCAGCAGTCATCAGGTAGCTTAAACACACATTTTTAAGACTACGTTTAGCCATATCTATAGCATTAAACTGATATTTCCCCTTGGCACTATAACGTAGATAAATTGCACTAAACTGTTGTTTTAAAACAGCGGCAAGACTCTTTTTCAAAAACTGGCGGGCAGCATGAATGGCATCAACATCTGCAATAGCCATCTGTGCGGCAAGATAATTTTCACTAGGAATAGTTAACATCTTGGCAATTAATGCCGGATCGGTATGCTCATCTGTTAGCACATAACTAAATTGATCAACGAGTCCATCTGGTAAAGCCAAAGGATGTTGATGCTGAAAGTCATTAATCAAACTTAATAACACATTAATTAGCCATTTTTGCCCTGCATCCCAACGATTAAAACTATCGCTATCATTAGCCATTAAAAACGCTAAATCAGCATTGCTGCGTTCCATTGATATTTTTACTGGCGCAGAAAAACCACGTAGCAATGAAGGGATAGGCTCTGCATGAACATTAACAAAAACAAACGTATGTTGCTGCCCAACAATATTGAGCACTCTAGTATTTTCCTCAATTGCGTGATTTTCACCCTCAAGTTGCAAAGGTATTGCTTGGCCTTTGCTATTCAATAAACCAACTGCTAAAGGAATATATAAGGGCAATTTCTCGTTCTGATCCGGAGTTGCTGGGCAGTGTTGATTGACAATTAAGGTATAGGTTTTCAGTAATGCATTATATTGAGTTTCAATTGTCAGCACAGGCGTGCCAGCTTGTGAATACCAACGTTTAAATTGGCTTAAATCAACAGCATTAGCATCTTCCATGGCGTGAACAAAGTCATCAGTGGTCACCGCTTGGCCGTCATGACGTTCAAAATATAAGTCTGTGCCTTTTCTAAAACCTTCAGCACCGACAATTGTTTTTATCATGCCAACAACTTGAGCACCTTTTTCATAAATGGTGACCGTGTAAAAGTTACTAATTTCAATAAATGAAGCAGGACGAACTGGATGTGCCATTGGGCCTGCATCTTCAGCAAACTGCATGGTACGTAATTGATTTACGTCATCAATGCGTTGTACTGCGGCTGAGTTCATATCTCCACTGAATTGTTGATCGCGAAGTACCGTAAAACCTTCTTTCAAACTCAGTTGGAACCAATCACGGCAAGTTACACGATTACCGGACCAGTTATGAAAATATTCATGGCCAACTATTCCTTGAATTCGGTGATAATCTCCATCCGTCGCCGTTTCAGGGCTGGCTAAAACACAGGATGAATTGAAGATATTCAACCCCTTATTTTCCATCGCACCCATATTAAAATCATTGACGGCAACGATCATAAAGACATCTAAATCATATTCACGGCCATAGGTTTGTTCATCCCATAACATCGCTTGTTTTAACGACATTAAGGCATGATCACATTTATGGCTATTTTCATGATCCACATAAATCTGCAAGCTCACTTCACGATCTGACATGGTCGTAAAGCTATCTTGTTGACGATATAAATCACCGGCCACTAAGGCGAACAAATAACTTGGTTTTGGATGTGGATCGTGCCATCGAGTCCAATGCCGACCATCATCAAACTGTCCTTGTTCTTCCATATTTCCGTTAGACAACATGATTGGCCATTGTTGCTTATCGCCGACAATTGAAACCGTAAATACGGCCATTACATCGGGACGATCCATATAGTATGTGATGCGCCTAAAACCCTCTGCTTCACATTGGGTGCATAACAACGAGCCCGAATGATAAAGACCTTCTAATGCCGTATTTTGATCAGGCTGAATGAGTGTTTCAATTTCTAATTTGAACTTATCTGGCAAGGAAGATAATAATAATGACTTGTCCGTACGCTGATATTCATTGCCTTGTAATGGCCGGCTATCCACCTTAATAGACACGAGCTCAAGATGTTCTCCATCTAATACACAATCAGTATTTTCTTCTTCAGATTGCGGATTTTTACGCATTGTCAGCACACTACGCACTCTTGTCGAAGAAGCATTGATATCAAAGGTTAGATGCACCGTATCAATCAAGTAATTCGGTACTTTATAATCAGCTAAAAAGGTTTCTTTAGGCGTAGCTTGTAGTGATGACATAATAACAACTCTGTGGGGGGTTAAAAATCGTCCAGTGTTTTAATTGACCAGACTTCATATGCAGGCGTTTCATAAGGATGGCTGTCGATCAATGCCTGTAAAACAGCTTTAATATTATCTGCCGCACAAATCATTTCTACTCGATATTCAGCGATAGTTTCGATCTTATCTTGCTCACCAATGAAAGGCTGACTGCCTGACAAAGGTTTAAATTGACCTGTACCTCGTGTTTCCCATGAACAACAGTTATAACTTTCATAACGACCCGCGCCTCTTGCAAACACGGCCTGCTTTACCATTTCTTTATGGCTTTCGGGTACAAAGAACACCAGTTTATACATTTATTTAATTAGCCATTTTTGACCAATACCATTTCCAGACTCACTGTAAATAGCTTTACCATCAGGTGAAAAAGCGAGCGCTTGTATTACAACCCCTGGACGTAAAGCCTGTTTTCTAGCTACTTGCCAGCAATCTATATTGTCGCCTTTCGCCACCGCCCACAAACAAATTTTTTGTGAAGGATGGCCAGTAACTAAATAGGCATTATCTGGAGAAAAAGCAATGGCGGAAGTAGTGGTTTTAAATGATGGGAAATTGGGCAATGGCTTATCTTTAGGCCAAGCTGACGTTCGCAAGGTATATTGTTCTTCACCTGTAACCATATTCCAAAAATGGGTATGGCCATTGCCAGCACCCGTTAATACAAAACCACCTTTGGGATAAAATGCCACTATATTGACCAAGTTTTTATGTTTCCAGCTACGTATTTGTTCGCCGGTATCTAACTTCCATAATCGCGCTGTTTGGTCATCCCCTCCTGTTAATCCATATTTGCCACTAGGAGAGATTGCAACGGCATTTATAAGTTGATTAATCGGTGAATTAACCGCTTTGCCATCGTGCTCTAAAATTTGTATTACACGATTTTTAATAACATCGAAATAAACAGCAGTGCGATCATATAGCGCCAGCAATAAATAATCGCCCTGTTGGGACAAAGCGAGCGCCTTGATCTTAACGGGAAAGCTCAAACGCAACATAGGTTTGCCCGTTGCCACTTCCCATAATACAATAACATCTTGCTCAGACGTCGCAGCCACCTTACCATCACCAGAAAAACCTACGGCAGTGGTGGTTCCCACTTCATCATTATTCTGCCAACTATAAAGCACTTTATTGGCTTCAATATCCCATAGTCTTGCTGGAGCATCGGTATCGCCGACTAAGACATATTTACCATCTGGTGAAAATACTGCGGCATAGCTACTTAAATCACTATGAGGCCATTGTTCATCTGAAATACGCTCATTACTGCAACCGACTAACAATAGCGCCATTAAAAGTAGTTTTACGAATCGTGAGGATGGCAAATCTAATATCATCGGTATCATTTCCTATTTAAGACTTAGGTAATGTCACACCTTGTTGTCCCTGATATTTTCCTGCGCGATCAGCATAAGAAGTTTCACACTCCTCATCAGATTCAAAAAATAACATCTGTGCCACACCTTCGTTAGCATATATTTTTGCCGGTAAGGTAGTTGTGTTCGAAAATTCTAAGGTCACATGCCCTTCCCACTCAGGTTCGAGTGGGGTGACATTAACAATAATTCCACAGCGAGCATAAGTCGACTTTCCTAAACAGATAGTCAAAACATTGCGAGGGATTTTGAATGTTTCAATCGTCCGCGCTAAAGCAAATGAATTGGGTGGAATAATACAAACATCTGAATTAACATCAACAAAACTAGCTTCATCAAAGTTTTTGGGATCAACGATAGCGGAATTAATATTGGTAAAAATTTTAAATTCCGTCGAACAGCGTACATCGTAACCATAACTTGATGTGCCATAAGAAATCATTTTTCCATTCTCACCTTCTCGCACTTGACCCGCTTCAAAAGGGCTGATCATGCCATGTTCTTGCGCCATTCGGCGGATCCATTTGTCTGACTTTATGCTCATAGTTGAATCGCTTTAAATATTAATAACCTTAATGATATCGTGATTAATCGTTTTTAATCACGATATTTGGAAATGCCGACGTATAATCTTTGCCTTGTTTAGCTAAACGAGCAGCTAAACGACGAGCGATTGTACGGTAAGCCATACCAATCGAACCATCGGGGTCATTCACCACTGTCGGATGACCACCATCAGCATCTTCGCGAATTTTAATGTCTAAGGGTAATTCACCCAGTAAATCAACGCCGTATTGCTTAGCCATTTTTTCACCACCGCCGGCACCAAAAATATGTTCTTCGTGACCACAGTTACTGCAAATATGGGTGCTCATATTTTCAATCACGCCCATGACCGACACATTGACTTTCTCAAACATTTTTAATGCTTTACGTGCATCCAGTAGGGCAATATCTTGTGGTGTTGTAACGATGACCGCACCACTTACCGGTACTTTTTGCGACAATGTTAGTTGAATATCACCCGTGCCAGGAGGTAAATCGATAACCAAATAGTCGAGTCCGTTCCAGTTAGTGTCATTCAGCATTTGTTCCAATGCTTGAGTCACCATAGGGCCACGCCAAATCATTGGTTCTTCTTCATCGATCAAAAAGCCAATCGACATACATTGCAGGCCATAACTTTCAATAGGTTCGATGCGTTTGCCATCAATTGACTCCGGACGTTGCGATGTTCCCAACATTCTAGGTTGACTTGGGCCATAGATATCAGCATCTAAAATACCGACTTTAGCGCCATCGGCGGCAAGAGCCAGAGCCAAATTTACTGATGTCGTTGATTTACCAACACCGCCTTTTCCAGAGGCAACGGCAATAATATTTTTAACACTAGCAATGCCTTTTATACCTTGTTGTACTTTATGTTTAGTGACTTTCCAATCAATTACAACAGTCACCTCGGCAGATTGTGCTTGTTGCTTTAATTCGGCCAGTAAACCTGTTTGTAAGGCAGCAATATAGCCCTTCACAGGATAACCCAATGTCACCGCCACATCGATGATATTACCTTCTATTTTAACGACTACTCTTGCTTTAGATTCTCCAAAGGTCATCAATGCGGATTGATCTTGATAATCGTTTACGATTTGTTCGACTTGCGGCTGACTTAACATTTTGCTTCCTTTAAGTTACGGGTGCTCTCGCAGTGGGAGTGAATAATTATCTCCCTATTTTATACTGTGTTGGCTAAACCTTCATCCTTACATGTTTTATGGACTTGTTGTAGTTTGATTGGATCACTAGGCATTGAAATTAAATCTGTTTTACATCCATTGTCTTTTCATGTCAGAGTAGTCTTAGAAATCGTCTAAGTTACAAAAGGCTACCGTCTAACTCATCTTGTTTCACCCAATCTCGGTAATTAAATACCTGACCTTCTTTACGAACGCGAGCAATTTCAGTCAAATCTAAATCAGCGTAAACCCATTCTGCTTGGTGGTATGAACCTTCGACCAAAATGCCATTATCAGGAAAGCCATAGTCCGCTGGCGTATAAATACTGGCTCTGCCGGTATTCACATCCACCGCTTCTGACCATGCAGCGTTGCCAAAAGTAGGCGATTGTATAACATAACATTGGTTTTCTAAGGCGCGTGCCTGACAACCAATACGAACGCGATGAAATCCGGCTTCGGTATCAGTGCAACTTGGTACTAATATAAGATCTGCGCCTGCAGCGACTTGTTGCCGTGCAATCAGCGGAAATTCTGAGTCATAACAAATGTTAATACCGATTTTACCGACATCGGTATCAATGACTTTGATCTCATTCCCTGCTTTGACTAACCATTGCTCATTTTCGAATCGTGTCATGATGAGTTTATCTTGATAACCCATTAAACCATCTGGGCCATACAAATTTGCTCGATTACGGAATGAACCATCATCTTGTAAGACAGGATACGATGTACCCAAAATCATCACATCAAATCGACGTGCTAATTCTTTATGTAATGCCTGCCATTCTGAATAAACAGTTTGCATAGCATGTAATTGACCATTTAGATCTTTGTAAACTTTTTCACCAAATAATGAGGGTAATTCCATGCTGCCATATTCTGGTAGCACCAATAACTTAGCTTGATGACCAGCAGCTAAGCTAACCCATTGCGTCAACTTGTCAGCAAAATCTGACCATTGTGTAAAAAAGCTAATGTCATATTGGCTGGTAGCTACTTTTAGTTTTGTCATTACAGATTTTTCATCCAAAACGTCATTGATTTAGGCGATTCATTTATTTCATCTAACTCTTTCCAACTAAACGTTGTATTGAGTTCAGGATGTTTGTCGTAGCCTCGTTTACGCCAAAAATCATCTAAGGGCACAAAGTCTGCTGGGCGACCTGGATGATTATCAAGGCGTTGCACACCGCAAAAACATGAATACTCAAAACCGCCTATTTCACGGGCATGGGCTTCGCGATGTTCAAAAAAAGCCACACCAGCACCTTGTCCACGATAGGCAGATATCAATACTGATTCACCACAATAAAAGACTCTATCGATGTCATAACCAGCATTAATAAAGGGTTGTTTGACTTCGTCAGTTTCGTATTTAAGTGGAATACCAGTTGATGCCCCAACAACTTTATCGCCATCAAATGCTAATACAATCACGCTAGCAGGTGCTTGAATGTAGGTTTGCAGGTAGCGTTCTTCGTAAGCTAGGTCGCCGTCATACAAATAAGGAAAATCACGAAAAACCTGAATCCGCAATTGTGCGAGATCAGGTAGATATCGTATTAATTTTTCACCAGACAGCCGTTTTAAAGTCAGCATATTGCAACTAGCCTACTACTTGAGCAATCCAATCTTCGAGGTTGTAATAGTTCGTTACGCGAGCAACTTTGCCATCACGAATATCAAAAAATGCGCCGGCAGGTAAGTTGTATTTTTGACCATTGGCTTCAGGTAGACCTTCATCAGTAGACAAATATTCACCTAATACAGTGAATTCAACGGCAGCACGATCACCTGCTTCATTGGTTGTAATTGAAATATCGACGATTTCTTCTTTGTAATGTGCATTCATACGATCCATAAATGTTGAGAATGCTTGCTTACCGACTTCACGTGAGGCTTGGTTAACGTCATGAATAATATCATCCGTTAGCATATCAAGAAATGTAGTCATATCTTGGCGGTTGAATGCGGCGTAATATGCGGTTAATAATTGTGCTGTTGTTTGGTTCATCATTCTATCCTCATGAAAACGCGCGATTCTAGCGCGTTTACACTATTTATAAAAGTTCTATTTAGGAACCTGCAATAATATTATGATGTTCAAGCCATTGATTAAATTCCTATATCTTAAATAACTAACTATTTTTTTGGACAGCGGTGTATTACTATTAAGAAGCTGTTTATTCAACGAAATAGCCGGTTAACTTATAGGACTGTTTTATCTTAGGACATCATTTTTATAGTTCACTAATATAGTATTGATAGTTATGTTTAGGCATAAAAAAAGCCCGACACAAGTGCCGGGCTTCTTTATTAAGGTTTTATCTATTAAAA
>JALIBN010000021.1 GCA_030576275.1 Pseudomonadota bacterium
TAGGAAACGTTAGTGCCAACATCAAAAATTGCACCATCAGTTTTTGGGTGCTCCGGCAGTGCCACTGGCCTAACAGCGGCATAAGCGGGATCGCGCTTTACCTCAGTTGTCGTGCAGGCCGTCAGTAATATCAGGCTGGTTAGTGCCAAAAATCGTATCAAAAATGTCATGATCGCTCTCCAAAAAAGCTATGTTGCTTAAGCTAATGCAGAGTTTGTGCCAAGATATTATTGCAAGCTCGGTTAATTTTTTCTAAGTCAAAACAGATTATTAATACCGGGACCAAACCTAATCCTTTTCCAAGCTTTATGCTCTATCCTACTTAAATATAACAAAAAAATATTTACATAATCGTTTTCTAGGCGTATTTTATTACCTAGAGATAAGGATAACTCGATATAATAACTAATGACGCCGCTATTTGAGAGAGAGCTTTAATGTCTAAACAATCTTCATTTCCTCCTGTTTACAATGATCCTATTCAAAAGGCATCGGAAAACCTGAGGCAAGTAATACCATTAATTAGCAAACATAAAATCCCAGTAAACCCTGCTAATTATGCTGTTTGGTATGAATATGTGTCAGGGGACAACCACACTTTAGTGGAAGAAATTAACAATCGTCTTATCCAAAATTTACCTATCTCAGCTGAATTTGCCCAACACTTGTTTGAGAAATATGTATTAATGGACATGCCTGAGCGTCTTGAATCAACTAATAATGGCTTGAAGCTGGTCGTTGACAATACCCTAGGTAATCTTAACAAAACGGAAGCTGATGCAGCACACTCTATTAGTGAATTGAACAATACCAAAAGTTTATTAAATAATTGTCGTGACATCAACGAACTCCACAATTTGGTGAGTGACATACTTGCTTCAACACAAATGCTCACCAAGGCGAGTAGCGATCTCAAACAAGATTTAGAAAAATCATCTCTAGAAATAGCCAAGCTCAAGGAAGAGTTAAATGCGGTCAAAGAAACTTCTCGCAAAGATGGTTTGACCGGATTATTAAATCGTGGGACGTTTAACCACGAGCTCAATGAAGTCTGCCAGCGGCCAAAAGCAGATATTGCATTAGCACTGTTTGATATCGACCATTTCAAAAAAATTAATGATACCTATGGTCATGTATTAGGCGATAAAATTTTGCAGTACTTTTCAAGTCTACTTCAAAAACATGCCGGAGAAGACCATCTAGTAGCACGATATGGTGGCGAAGAAATGGCGATGATTTTGATGAATATCTCACTTGAAGAAGCGAAATCAATAACAGACAAAATTTGCTTTGCACTTGCAGATAGCCGTTTAAAAAAGAAAGGCCAAGAGGAATATATTCATCAAGTCACCGTTTCAGCTGGCATCAGTATGTTAAAAACGGAAGACTCGCCATCAAGTATTATTGAGCGGGCTGACAAGGCATTATATCAATCAAAAAATAATGGTCGAAACAAAGTCACTGTTTTATTATAAAAGCTGTTTGAATGCACTGCATGGCTTTATTTAAAAGCCATAAAACGTCGTTCTTAAGTACTGCACCACTGATTCACGTTCAGCATCTGACCAGTTAGCATCGGCAGCAACAGCACAGCCTTTGACGCGTTGTTGCAAGCTTGCCAATGTTGTCACTTTGCGATCAGCCCTTGTATAAAGGCTATTTGGCTTACCACCGGTTAACGAAGCATGGCATTGCAAACAGGAGGCTTCATGCAAGTCTTTGCCTTGCGCCATCACCATCGGTGATAGCACAAGAAGACCTACAGTAAGGAACACTCCCCTACTCACGCTTTACTCGCTTGCAACTGGGCAATACGCAAACTCGCCGGTGGATGTGAGTCATAAATGGCTGACACTAATGGATCTGGCGTTAATGTGCTGGCATTTTCTTGATACAAAGCGACCAAGGCAGTAATCAAATCATCGGCATTTGATACTGAGGCTGCATAAGCGTCCGCTTCGTATTCATATTTACGTGATAAACCGGTCATCATTGGATGTAAAAAGAAACTAAATACTGGAACAACCATCATAAATAAAATTAATGCCATTGCATGAGATTCAGTATCGACACCTAATCCCGTATAAAACCATGATTCAGCTGATGCCCAACCCAAAATGGCTAGACCAATCAAGCTTAATAAGGCCATTACGCCCATGTTTTTAATGACATGTTTGCGACGGAAATGACCCAACTCATGTGCTAATACCGCTTCAATTTGGTCTTCATTTAAGGTTTTTAACAAGGTATCAAAAAAGACGATTCGTTTGTTATTACCTAAACCCGTGAAATACGCATTACCGTGACCACTTCGACGTGAGCCATCCATTACATAAATACCTTGGCTTTTAAAACCACAACGCGCCAGTAATGCCTCAACGCGCGCTTGTAAACTTGCATCATCTAATGGAGTGAATTTATTAAATAACGGTGCGATAAAAGCAGGGTATGCCCACATCATTAAGATGGCAAAGCCAATCCATGCCGCCCACAAATATAGCCACCAAAATTCACCAGTGGTATTCATTAAAGTTAATGCGCCCCAAATTAAAGGTGCACCAATGATTATAATTAACAATGTTTGCTTGGCTAGATCAGCAAAATATAAAGCAGGCGTATTGTTATTAAAACCAAATTTCTGTTCTAAAACAAAGGTGCGATACCATGACAGGGGCAAATCTAATAATGAACCAATCACAAAAAAGCTAAGAATAAAGACTATCCCTGTTAGCGATGTCGACCACCCCACACTTTGCCATGCATCCGATAACAATGCCAATGCACCGCCCAAGGTCCAAACTAACAAAAACAAAGCGCCTAATACATTTTCGATTCTATTTAATTTACCTTTTGCTACTGTATAGTCGGCGGCTTTTTGATGCGCAGACAACTTAACCTGTTCTTTAAATGCGCTCGGTACTTGTCCTCTATTCGCTTGCACATATCGGCCTTGTCGTAGTGATAGCCACAACTCGATGCCTATCATCAATGCTAATGCGGCGAGAAAAACCCAAGTAAATTCATTCATATTTTCATCCCAAAAATTCATACATGCTATGCAGGTTAGCCTTTGATACAATCTCTGGCAAGTAAGTTCATTCACTCACAAACAAAAAGACGGATATTATGTCTAAAAGTAAAAAAAATCTAATCTGGATTGATCTAGAAATGACCGGCCTTGATACAACTAATGACGAAATCATAGAGATTGCGACTATTGTTACCGATGCTGATTTGAACATTTTAGCGGAAGGCCCGATCATTGCTATACATCAACCTGATTCAATTCTCGATCGTATGGATGCCTGGAATACCAAGCAACATGGTGGTTCAGGTCTCGTAGAACGTATCCGTAATAGCACTATAAAGGAAGCGGAGGCCGAACAACAAACCCTTGAGTTTTTAAAAAAGTACGTACCCGCAGGAACATCGCCGATGTGTGGCAACAGTATTTGCCAAGATCGACGCTTTATGGCCCGCATTATGCCAGAACTTGAAGCCTTTTTTCATTACCGCAATCTTGATGTTAGTTCTTTAAAAGAATTAGCTCGCCGCTGGGCACCTAAAGTCGAAAAAAGTTTTAAGAAAAAATCATCTCATCTTGCGATGGATGATGTTAAAGATTCCATCCGTGAACTACAACATTATCGCGAGCACTTTATAAAATTACCTGAGTAACACGTACTTGCAATAGTGGGAACAATGGCTGGTTGCAAGAAATTTAGCATGGGATAAAATAAATGATGAAGATTCAGTCTCACATCACCTTCTGGTTAATTCATAGTCTATTAATGCTGTTGGGTCTTATCTCTATTGCCCATGCTGAACCTATTATTTTAAAGGGTGACAATCCAAGCCCTATTGAATTAGCACCCCACTATCAGCTACACATAGACAGCCAAAATAAGCTAAGCATAGATGACATTTTATCACCCAGTAACAAGATTCAATTTTCCCCTTTAGCGGACCAAAGTTATAAGCTTGAGTTTAACCAAGAAGCGCTATGGTTTAGAGTCAACGTAACTAATACCAATGCCTACGATATTAAACAGTTACTCGAATTCAATTTCCCATTGCTCGACGATTTAGGCGTTTATATTGTTCACCAGCATAGTAAGCGGATCTTGGCTCGTTTTGATGCCAACGATAGTCAGTCATTTAATAGCCGACTCTACCAGCATTCGAATTTTATTTTTCCTGTCACACTTCCTGCCAAATCAGATCTAATCTTCTATTTTCGTGTTCAGTCTGATAGATATGTAGCGGCAGAAGCAACGTTATGGCAACCCAATGCCTTTGCAGAACAAGACAGACTCACTTATTTTTTAATCTGTCTGTATTTGGGGCTACTCGTTAGCTTAATCGTTTATAGCCTATTTCTGTTTATTCTAAATCACGACTCCCATCATATTTACTACGCCTTATTTGCTAGTGCGATGTTATTGGCGGTCGGTTCATACCAAGGTATATGGTTTGAACTTTTTTGGCCTACTCAGCCTCACTGGCAGACTATGTCGATCCCTATCAGCTTTGCTGTCGCAGGCTTGTTTGCAGTCCTCTTTTCCAGATCATTTCTACAGACTAAGTCAGATGCGCCAACGCTGGATAAGGCGCTTATTTACATTGGTGTCGCCTTTGCAATAACACTTGTTACCAGCCCTTTTATCGCCAGCGGAATGAGTATGCAAATAGTTGCCTTGTGCGCACTACTATTTACACTTATTGCTATTACTACCTCGATAATACTTAGCATAAGAGGAAGCTTGCAGGGACGTCTCTATCTCATGTCCTGGTTAGCGTTTTTAGTTGGCATTGCATTATTCTCAGCCCAAGCAATGGATTGGTTGCCTAATAATCTCTGGACTCACAACAGCATAATCTACGGTAGTACATTAGAGATGATCGTGCTGTTTTTTACATTGGCACAAAAAATAACACTACTTAATAAAGAAAATAACATTACTCGACAAGAAATGTTTAAAACCCAGAATCAACTCCAAGATACATTAAGAACTAATGACCGAGAACTATTCAAGATTGTCAAAAAAAGAACCACAACATTAGAAAAAGCAAATGAATACTTGATATCTCAACATGGAAAAGTTCATGACACGCTAACAGGGCTGGCTAATGCCGATCTGATCAATGAGCAACTCCGGTTATTGCTGGCAGAATGCAAACGAAAAGACACTAAACTGGTTGTTTTATTGTTAAATCTAGATAACTTCAAGGAAGTTAACACTAAATTTGGCCATGAAATCGGTGATAAATTACTGATAAATATCGCCGCTAAGATACGTGATAATTTACGTGAAAGTGATGTTGCCGCTCGAACATCGGGTGATGAATTCATCATCTTACTTGAAGTGACTAATACCGATAAAGATCCTGCACTGATCTGTAGAAAGCTAAAAAAAGCAATCGATCAAACAACGCTTATTGACGGCTATGCTATTCAAATAGCGGTCAGTATTGGCGTTGCCATTTATCCAGACAATGGCGATGACGTTGAAGATTTATTATCAAAAGCGACGCAGGCGATGTATGTTGATAAAGGTTATGTGAAATCATCAACTGGAGCTGTTACGCCTTAAATAATTACATTCTCAGCTTCACTGTTTTAGATAATGCAAGTATCACTATATCGTCTAGTTACTACGGCTTAGCTGCCTCGTTCATTAATGCTGTGTTAATGCCCATTCAACATGCTCTTTCACCAAGTCTGAAGGGTAATTTAACCGTGACGTTAAAGCCGCCAATACCGCATCATTGGTTGTCGCATTACCCAATGCAACGGCAATATTACGCAACCAACATTCATAACCAATACGTCTAATTGGGCTACCTTCTAGTTTTACTAAAAAGTCCTGTTCAGTCCATGCAAATAAATCGACTAATTGTGGTGCATCCAACCCGTGGCGAGGTAAATAGTCGGATTCGACGCTGGCCTGAGCAAACTTATTCCACGGACACACTAACTGACAATCATCACAACCATAAATTCGGTTCCCCAACATAGAACGAAATTCGATTGGAATTGAGCCCCTTAATTCAATAGTCAGATAAGAAATACAACGTCGCGCATCAACTTTATAGGGTGCCACAATCGCTTGTGTCGGACACACGTCAATACAAGCGGTGCAAGAACCACAATGTTCGGAAGTAGGCTCCGTCAATGGTAGCGGTAAGTCGGTATAAATCTCACCTAAAAAGAAATAAGATCCATGATCTCGATTTAAAATATTGCTGTGCTTGCCAACCCAGCCTATGCCAGATTTGGCCGCCAAGGCTTTTTCCATAATGGGAGCACTGTCACAAAATACACGATACTCCATATCTCCCAGCTCTTGCTCTATCTTACTTGCTAGCCCTTGCAAACGCTTACGCATTAATTTGTGATAATCACGCCCTAAGGCATAACGTGAAATAAAGCCCAGTTGGTCGTCTTCTAATACTGACCAAGGCTCGGCAGTAGGTTCAGGCCAATAATCCATACGCAATGTGATTACACGCATAGTGCCAGGAATTAATTCATTAGGGCGAGTACGTTTAGTGCCATGACGAGACATATAACCCATTTCGCCATGAAAACCATCCGCTAACCAGCTAAGTAATTTGTCTTCACTATCAGCTAGGTCAAGGTCACTTACGCCAAGTTGCTGAAAACCAAACGTTTGCGCCCAGTCTTGCATTTTATTTAGCAATTCATTCATCGCTAAAGTTGTATTTATTTCTTCCATGCAGGCTATTATAGGTGAATAACCACGTTTATACATTGGAATTAAAGTCTATGCTTAATCTGCCTCATGACCTATACACCGCTGAACAAACACGCGAATTAGAACGTATTATAATAGAGCACCACAATATCTCTGCCGCCAAACTAATGTCGCGTGCAGGTGCCGCAGCCTTATCATCAATTAAAAATCAATGGCGCCAAGCTGAACGTTTATTAATCATCTGTGGCACAGGTAATAATGGTGGCGATGGATTCGAATTAGCAAGACAAGCATTAGCAAATGATTATCGCGTATCTATAATACAAGTTGGTGATGAAGCAAAAATGAGCCCAGAAAGCACTGCCGCTCGCGATGCACTACTCATCACCGGTGCAGAAATTCAACGTTTCAAGGAAAAACTGCCTTCTACCGATATCATTGTTGATGCCATACTAGGCACAGGTTTAGACCGAGAGTGTTCTGGTGAGTATAAAGCAGTGATTACTGCCATCAATAAAGCAGCAAGACGTGTACCTGTTTTATCATTAGATATTCCTTCTGGCTTACACGCTGATACCGGAAGTGCTTTAGGTGTTGCTGTTAAAGCGACCATTACATTAAGTTTTATTGGCCTCCATAAAGGGTTATTTACGGGGGAAGGTCCTAACTATTGTGGCACTGTTTGTTTTGACTCTTTACAAATTCCATCCGCTATTTATAAAGAATTCACTCCGATTGCACGCCGCGTTAGTTTAGAAGAAGATGGTGCCCGTTTGGCGCCTCGCGAACGTACTGGCCACAAAGGCTTATATGGTCATCTTTTAATTATTGGTGGCGACCATGGCATGCCAGGTGCAGCACGGGTAGCCGCAGAAGCCGGCGCTAGGGTAGGTGCAGGCTTAATCAGCATCGCTACTCGCTCCGCCCACAGTCCGATGCTTAATCAAGCTCGCCCAGAATTGATGTGTTATGGGGTTGAAAATGCCCATGACCTCGAAACACTTATTCAAAGAGCAAACGCACTCACTGTAGGACCAGGTCTCGGTCAGGGCGAATGGGGTGAAGCGCTATTTCAAAAAGCGATTGAAAGTAATTTACCTATGGTTGTTGATGCTGATGCACTTAATATGTTGAGTAGAACATCGCAACGTCATGACAATTGGATCTTGACGCCACATCCTGGTGAAGCAGCGCGCTTGTTAGATTGTTCATCTGCAGAAATCCAGGCGGATCGTTTTATTGCGGTTAATGAATTGCAAAAACGTTATGGTGGCATTGCAGTACTCAAAGGTTCAGGCACACTAATTAGTAATGGCGAAACGCCGACACGACTATCAACATGGGGCAACCCAGGCATGGGCAGTGGCGGCATGGGTGATGTGCTTGCCGGTGTGATTGGTGGCTTATTAGCGCAAGGCTTTCCACTTATGGAAGCGGCATGTGTTGGTGTTACCTTACACGGCATGGCGGGTGATAAAGCCGCTAAACAAGATGGTGAGCGTGGCATGTTAGCAATGGATTTAATTCCTCATCTGCGTCACCTATCTAATCTTATTTTTTAAAATCTAATAATTAAGTTCACACACTATGAAGATCCACTTAGCTGATGAAGCCGCTACACTTGAACTGGGAAAGTGCATTGCAAAGTTGTGTCCGCCACGGCTTTTTGTCATTCATTTAGAGGGGGAGTTGGGAGCAGGAAAAACAACATTTAGCCGCGGATTTTTGCGGGCTTTAGGCCATAAAGGCAATGTTAAAAGCCCAACTTACACCTTGGTTGAGCGTTATGATGTAGCAGATCGCACTGTTTTTCATTTTGATCTCTACCGTCTGTCAGATCCTGAGGAATTAGATTATTTAGGACTCGATGATTATTTTAGTCATAACGCAATTTGCTTGCTTGAGTGGGCCAAACAAGGTGGTGAATTATTACCTCAACCAGATCTTGTGATCACCTTTACTTACCAGCAGCATGCTCGTGATGCCGATTTATTGGCACTCTCTCCTGAGGCCGTCGCGCTGTGTAAAAACCTTAATATTTAATTCAGGTTTAGTCGCTATCTCCTTATTAATATAAAAGAAACTTGATTTTTTTATTAAATAATTACACACTAGTCATCACTCGAATATTGTTAGGAAAACAATAATGCTCCGTTTCTGCTTGAGCCTCATATTACTCCTGATCAGCAGTAACGCATGGTCAGCAAACATTCAAGCTATGCGTTTATCTCAAGCAGGCAGTGAAACTCGCCTTGTTATTGACCTAGATAAAGCATTTCAATACGAAGTATTCTCACTCGCTAATCCTGCTCGCCTAGTTGTGGACATAAAAAACACACTACAAACTAGTCAGCTCAGGTTTCCCGACCTTTTAAACAGTCCTATTCGTGCTATTCGCTATGCCAGTTGGCAAGATAACACCTTGCGTCTCGTGTTCGATTTACATCATAAAGTACGCTATGACAGCCGAACGTTAGGCCCAAAAGCAGATTATCTACACCGTCTTGTCATTGATTTACATGATTCTCCTAATGCACCAACGATGCAGTCCGTATTAGCCTCCGAGCGCCAACAAGTGGCGGCTCCAGCCCCTGCTCTTCGCCAAACTGAAATCTCCCCCAAACCAGCTGAGATTACTAGGCCGACTCCATTGGCCACTGTCAGCAAATCAAAAAAATACATGGTGAGACGTGACATCATTATTGCCATAGATCCTGGCCATGGCGGACTGGATTCTGGCGCATTGGGTAGACATGGCACTAAAGAAAAAGATATTGTACTGGCCGTTGCCAAACGCTTAGCTAAGATGGTTAATGCTGAACCTGGTATGCGTGCTTATTTAACCCGCGATACCGATGTTTTTATCACGCTCCGTCAACGCATAAAAAGAGCACGAGAAAATAAAGCCGATATGTTTATATCTATCCATGCTGATGCCTTTAAAGATGCAAAAGCAAAAGGTGCTTCGGTGTTTGTGTTGTCTCAACGTGGTGCTAGTAGTGAGGCCGCACAAATGATGGCCGACAAAGAAAATGCAGCAGATTTAGCGGGTGGTATTAGCTTAGAAGATAAAGATGACATGCTAGCATCTGTCCTGCTTGATTTATCACAAACAGCCAGTTTAGAGGCCAGCCTTGAGGTTGCCAATACGGTTTTAGCGGGACTGAAACGTGTCGGTAATGTACATAAAAAACATGTGGAATCTGCGGCTTTTGTCGTACTGAAATCACCAGATATCCCATCGATTCTAGTTGAAACAGCATTTGTTTCGAACCCTGATGAAGAACGAAAATTAAATACGCCCAGCCATCAAAATAAGATCGCGCGAGCAATACTATCAGGCATTAGTAATTATTTTCAGCGCAATCCACTACCTGGTTCAGGTTCACCACAGCAACATATTGTAAGCAGTGGCGATACCTTAAGCATGATTGCCCAACGCTACCAAATTAGTATGCTTGAGCTTAAAACAAGTAACAATTTGAATCGTTCAGATATCAATGTTGGCGATGTACTACTTATTCCCTAAGCACCGAGCTGGCTTTAATGCACAATATCAAATCTCTTAGATATATCACCGGCTGGTTGCTGTTAATATAAACATCATGTCAGATATGCCACGCATTCATGCTCTCCCCTTACATCTTGCCAATCAAATTGCTGCCGGCGAAGTTATCGAACGTCCTGCTTCAGTAGTTAAGGAACTCGTCGAAAATAGCCTCGATGCCGGCGCAGATCAAATTTTTATTGAAATCGAAGGCGCCGGAAATAAACTCATCCGCGTTCGTGATAATGGTCTCGGTATCCACCCTGAAGATTTGCCATTGGCGCTCAGCCGTCATGCCACCAGCAAACTTCATTCCAGCGAACAACTTAGTCATATTGCTAGCCTAGGTTTTCGTGGTGAAGCACTACCCAGTATTAGCTCAGTCTCTCGTTTAACATTAATTTCCCGTCAAGCTGATAGTGATTGTGCATGGCAACTTAGCGGCGACCAAAATAACGCTATTAGTCCGGCAGCTCATCCTCAGGGCACCACACTCGAAATCCGTGATTTATTTTTTAACTTGCCCGCTAGACGACATTTTCTTCGAAGCAATAAAACAGAACAAAATCATATACTAACCACTTTGCAACGCTTAGCATTAAGTCAATTTGCAGTGGGCTTTCAGTGCCAACTATCAGCAAGCATTAGCCTTAAATTACCGGCGGCGATTACCCTTGCTCAACAACAACAACGCATTGCAAAAATATGTGGCAAGAACTTTATAAATAACAGTCTATTTATCGAACAAGACTACGATGACATTAAGCTCGAAGGCTGGTTAGGCAAAGCAGATGCCCACCGACCACAAACTGATGTCCAATATTTTTTCATCAATGGCCGCGTTATCCGTGACAGGGTGATAACCCATGCTATACGCCAAGCTTATAGTGACAAAATTCCTGCTGGCCGCCAACCCGCTTATGTTTTATACCTGACAATTCCATTAGATCGGGTTGATATTAATGTCCACCCGACCAAACATGAAGTACGATTTCGTGACGCGCGCTTAATTCATGGCTTACTAACCAGTGCTCTGCAACAAGCACTCACTGATGAAACCGTTTTAGAGCCAATGACTGAACCATTGTCTGCTCAAGCATCACAAAATATACGATCGATATCGCGAGCGAGCAACCAAGCTTCCAAACAGCCTCAAATTGCCGAACACGCCTCTGATTACCAATTACCAATAGTGACGCAGTCTCGTTTTAAAGAATCTATATCGGCTAAATTTGGCCAAGCCATCACTTTAATTGAACAGCGTTATGTAATCACAAAGTCTTCACAGGACTCATTGTTAATTGACTTACAACAAGCCGAACAACAACTCCGTCGCCAGCAACTACAAAATGCCATCAACAGCAATACGCTGAGTGCTCGCCCTATATTGGTCCCTATTAGCTTGTCGGTTGATAATCATCTGATAGCCCTCGCCAGCCAATACGAGAGATTACTAGAGAGTGTGGGCGTCCGATTACAGCCGCAGCCCTCGGCTTTACTTATTAGAAGCATTCCCAGTTTATTGGCTCAAACTGATCTAAAAGTCCTGGTACTGTCGCTACTCACTGCGCTGAGTAATAATCAAACGGATAAAGCGTCACTGGCAATTATTCTGCAACAACACCTACCACTCATCACGATTAGCCAGCTAGAACAGGCTACTCAGCTACTGCTCCAACTGAATGAATGTTCTCTTGAAGCGCCTTGGTGTCGTCGACTTGATCAACAAACACTGAATAGCTTATTCTGAGGTTTCTGTAGGCTAGACATTTTTCGTAAGAATTAAGGCAAACACTATGACAAAAACATCTCCGAAACCTTCTCTCATTCCTGCGTTCCTGGCTCTATTTGTTTTAGTCATTATCGCTTTTTTAATGTTTACCGATCTCGAACCAACACGTACAGAACACGATCTTAGTCCTGCTATTGAAATTATTGAAGTACCGCCATTAACCATCATTCCAGCCCTACCTGAAGCAATCACCACTGAACAAGAAGCCGAAATATTTGTAAATAACCTAGCGACAACCGAAGAATTTATCACCATCAATGAAAATGAGGATAAATTCGTACGTAATGACAGTGTGATTGTGCTACCTGATTTAGAGTATCTCGCTACCACGAAAAAAGGGCTACTTGCTGATAAAAGCTTAAAAGCTGATACACCGCTCACCTTGAATTACATTACTCATGACAAGGTTCAAACTACCCTAGCGGAGCTCAGTGATACGGTAGAAGATAAAACTTCAAATATCACCATTATCACCCCTGATGGCAGGCAAATAATCTCGCCGCTTGCTGACTTACTCCATCATCAAGACCTTGAACTAAGCACAACTATTACCCATGTCATTCCCCAAAAACACCGTATTGAAACTACGATGGGCGAGCTTGAAACTATCGATATCCCCGCTGACCAACCCTTAATAGCCACCATTACGCATGGTTCGCTAGCCATTACCTTAAAAGATCTAACCCTATCGAAATCACTACCAGATGATGCCCTATTCTATTTGCATCGGGTGACAGAACGTGATGTACAAGGTTTGTGGGGAATCATTCAAGCAGGGTTAATTAGTAAATTTAGACAGGGCATACAATTAGAAGGCATTGCACCTAATAAGAATTTAATCCAAGCGATTATCCCTGCCGATGCCGATGAAAGATTACCTTCTGGTCTCAGCTCATTCCTTGGCAAAATACTCAAAAACAAGGTCGATAATAGTTTTATTTATAACCTAAAGACTCGTACTATGGGCCGTGATGCAAACCTTATCTTCCCTGGTCAGCAATTAATCTTAATTCATTTCCCAGCCGATGAACTCGAGCGGATCTATCGATTTTTCTCTGCACAACGAAATCATAATATTGAAACGTTTGCTATTACCAATTAAAACGCACCAAGAAATCTACGGCAATAATTAAACATGCTTGATTTGCTCTTTCTCATTATCGTTGGGTTAATTATTGCCAGCGCTTTTATTGTGGCTAATAAAGATGATTGATTAATCGATAAAGACTAATCAACGTAGTGTCATAACACACGCTGATTAATCTTTATCTTTGATTTATTGGATTAGCCTATCGCTTCTCAAACTTGCCATAGCGCAACATAATACTCGGCAACACGAGTAGATTAAGCACTGTCGAGGAGATCAAGCCACCAATAATAATACTGGCCATCGGCCCCATTACTTCTCGTCCTGGACTATCAGAATTCATCGCTATCGGTAGCATAGCCAACGCGGTGACTAAGGCAGTAATTAATATTGAAGGTAGTCGCTCTTTTGCCCCACGAATCGCCGTTTCAGCATTCCAAGGCGCCCCTTCTTCTTGCACTAAATACTGAAAATGTGACACCAACATAATCGAGTTTCGTAAGGTAATACCAAACAAGGTGACAAATCCAACCATTGAGCCAATCGACAATACGCCATTGGTAAACAATACTGCAATCACCCCGCCCACCAGCGAGAAGGGCAAATTTATCAGCACTAAAGACATATTTCGTAAGCTTTGCAAAGCGATATACAGCAGTAATAATACTGCCACGCCAGCCAATGTCGAATGTACCAGTAGGTCTTCGCGTGATTGAGCTTGTGCAACCGCTGCTCCGGTAAATTCAGGATATATATCCGCCGAGAACTCAACTTCATCATGTACCCGTTGTTTCAACTCAGCAAAAAATGACGTCAGATCACGTCCAGTAACATTACATGTCACCGTCTGCAATCGCTGGGCACCAGCATGCAAAATCATATAACGGCCAGATACTTGTTTAATTGTTGCCACATCTTGCAAGCGCAACATAACACCTGCTGACGTTTGAATGGGTAAATTAGCCACATCATCTGGTTGCTCACGTTGGTCAGCAGGCAACACCACTACGACATCAAACACGCGATTACCTTCTCGCACTTGACCAACCACTGTACCTTCAAACCCCGTTTGCACCGTGCGCATTACGTCGGCAGGTTTCAAGCCCCAATAGGCTAACTCATCGAGCTTTAATCGCACTTCCAATTGTGGCTCGCCAGCGGGTGCCCGTAATTGCACATCGGCAGCCCCATCAATATCTCGCATCACCGCCGCAATTTCTTGTGCTTTACGATCAAGCTCGGCGAGATTTTTACCATACACATTAACCACTACCGGTGACGTATAGCCAGAAATCGTTTCATCAATTCGTTCTGTTAAAAAGGTATTTACCTCTGAATTAATTCCCGGAAAGGCTTCTAAGACCTCACGGATCTCATCTAATACGGCTTGTTGTCCAGCTCCATCCATCGGTACCAGATCAATCTCATATTCACTGTAATGCGTGCCAAAGGTATCCGCGCCACGTTCTGCACGCCCCGCCCATTGCGAGGTTGATCGCACACCGTCTATTTCAGATACACGTTTTTCTAACTGACCACCAATACGCAATGATTCGGCGATCGACGTGCCCGGCACACTGGCGGTATGAATAATGTAATGACCTTCGCGCAGTTCAGGTAAGAAGCTACCCCCCAACAACGGTAATATAGCTAAACCTCCACAACAAAATATAATAACGCCACCAAAGGTTATTTTGGGAAACTGACTGACTAGTTCCAAAACCCAGCCATAAATAGGATTCAATAAGCGTACTAGTGGCGGCTCTTTATCACTCAAATCACCCCATCGTGTCAGCAAGATATGACACAAGGCCGGTGTGACGGTTAATGCCACCGCTAATGAAGCAAAAATCGCCAAAATATAGGCTTCGCCTAAAGGTTGAAACATGCGGCCTGCCACGCCGCTCAAAGTCAATAATGGAATAAAGACTAACATCACTATAAAACTGGCATAAACCACCGAGCTACGCACTTCCATCGAGGCATTAAAAACCACTTCCATCGTTGATTTTGGTTCTGCCAACACTGCATTTTCTCTTAAACGTCGAAAAATATTTTCGGTATCAATGATGGCATCATCAATGACTTCGCCCAAAGCAATCGCCAAGCCGCCTAGCACCATGATATTTATATTGACACCCATTTCTAGCAATACAATGAGCGCCGTAAATAGGGATAAGGGAATAGCCGTGATCGAAATTAATGCGGTACGTAAATTAAACAAAAATAAGATCAGCACCAACATTACCAGTGCACCACCTACTAGCAAATGTTCACGGATATTGCTTAATGAAGATTCAATGTAATTAGCGGGGCGAAATAGATCATCATGCAAAGTAATGTCATCAGCAGCAAAACCGTCTTTGAATTCAGCTAATGCCGCTTCAATGCCGTGCGTTACCGCTAAAGTATTAGCTTTGTATTGCCCAATCACCATCAAGAGCACGCCAGGTTTACCACCAATGGCTGCACCACCAATAGCGGCGGCGGGCGCAGCAATTACATTTGCAACATCCCCTAATAAGATTGTGCCATTTTCTGTATTACGTAACACTACTTTTGCCAACTCTTCAGCCGACATCGGTTGACCCGTTACACTCAGCATCATCCGCTGGTTACTATTTTCAATATGACCACTTGCCATAATGCCCGTAGCTGACTTTGCCGCCTCGGTCACCTCGTCAATAGCGATACCGTAACGTGCTAGCTTGTCGGTATTAAGCTGGATTTGTAACTGCTTTTCATCACCGCCAAAAACATTAATATCGGCAACGCCTTCCACACTTAATAATCTAGGCGATAAAGTCCAATCGACCAAAGCGCGTAACGCCATCAAATCATGGCTATCCGAACTTAAACCTATGGTCATGATCGTACCCGACGATGATTCCAGCGGTACCATCAATGGCGGGCCAATACTCTCTGGTAATGCGTTATTCAAACCCAATAAACGTTCAGAGACTAACTGGCGGTCAAGATATATATCTGTACTGTCATAAAAGGTAAGAATGACCACTGACAATCCGGGAATAGATTGCGAACGAATGGATTCAGTACCTACCAAGCCACCCAAGCCATTTTCCAGTGGTTGGGTGACTAAGACTTCAACCTGTTCAGCAGTAAGCCCTTGTGCCTCCGTTTGAATAATCACTTGCTTGGGAGCGAACTCAGGGAAGATATCTAAACTTGAATTCGATAATTTATAAATGCCGTAAGCTAAAAGCAATATCGCCAAAGCAACAACAACGCCGCGAAACCGAACAGAAAAAGCAACAATATGTGACAGCATGATTAATCATCACCCTCAATCTGCCATCTAAATTCTTCTGATAACAACATTTGTGATCCTCGCATTACCAATGTATCACCGGCACTAAGCTCATCAGTCATAAATACGCCGCCTGCGGCTACCAAACCGGAAAGTAAGGATCTACGCTGATAAAGGTCATCTTCAAGCTTCACATACACCCAAGCTTGGCCATCATTCCACACCATCGCTTCATCAGGTATAAACACTCCGTTCAGTGGCTCTGAGCCTTCAGGTAACCACGCATCTAATCGCATACCCGTTCGTAACTGACCCGTAGCGGTTTTAAAGTAATACGTTTCGCCTTGAATCACCCGATCCGTTGCCAAAGCGGCCGATACAAAAATAGCCTTACGCGCTTGTTGCCGTGAACCATCACGGGCAATTCGAATATCACTCACCTCTTTATCTAACGATAAATCTAGCGGTAATGTTACTAATAACAAACTATCTTGTCGTGATAAGAGCCGATGCCATTGTGTTGAGTCCTCGGTCAAAATCCATGAGCTAATGACCTCACCCCAGATTTGTAAGGCTTCATCATGAGTAGCCTGTAGATCAAAATTTAAACCCTGCAACTTAGCTTTGGCTTCGTGCCAAGAGGCTTCTGCATAGATAACGTTTTTTGTCGCAACACTGCCCGAACCCTTTGCCAAAGTCTTTAAACGAGCTAATTCTGCAGCCGCAGCCCGCTCAGCTACATTAGCAACATTCAAAGCGGCTAATGCCTGATGATGCCGTGCTCGTAATGCAAGCATTGGCCGTAAATCAACCACTATTGCTAAAGCTTTTGATTCAGGAAAGAAACTGGTTTGAACTAAGTTTACTGTCTCAATACCGGCATAAGCGCCAATCTCATCCTCTATTCGCACCACCATCTTACCGGCAGGAGTCGTTGCAACATCGCCTGATGACTCATCATCATCGTCATCATCATCCTGAGCGCTATCTACCGCCTCGGAATAGTCCTCAAACCAACTTTCAAGCTGATCAAGAAATGTAGATTTTGATGCCGCAGGGATTACAAATAAAATTCCCGCCAGCACTAGCAGTACCGTTATCCACACACTAATTTTTCCGCGCAAGCCCATTACACATCCAGAGTAAATTAAATAAGTGGGTTATTACACCACGCAAACATCGCGGGAACAAGACAACGGTAAAATTAAACTACTTTTAACTTGACACAAGGCCTCGTAGAAGGTTTAATGCTCGACCTTAAATGGCTCGATAGCTCAGTTGGTAGAGCAAGGGATTGAAAATCCCTGTGTCCCTGGTTCGATTCCAGGTCGAGCCACCATTAAATATCTAGGCCCCAGCATTTTTTAAGTGTTGGGGCTTTTTTATGGGTCAAAGCAAATATCAGCTTGTCATAACGATGGTCATCACCCACAAGACAACATCTTTAATAGTTACACCGAACGACTTTCCATAAACATTTAGATAACACACTACTTATATGTACAAGCTAAGGTAGATATTTTTATTTGATATCAGTGATGACCTATAATTTAAAGTTATAGGGCTCAACAGTACGAAGTAAAAAATGCCGTTATTCCGTTGACCTCTTGGCCGGAATCTATGCGGAGAGCAAAATCAACAAACAATTTGGTCACAGCTTAGCGAAAAGACAGTGTGAATAGCGGCGTGTTGCATATGCCTGTTGGGGGGGCTTAATCAACAGCCTTGCCGATCTTACTTACAATAATATTCATTACTCGCCATAGTCCACCCAGCTCTAATGACCAATCAGAATAATGCTTAAAGCAACATCACTTGTATGATTAGGAAAAATAGCTAACGTGAGACTATTTTAAGTCCAAAATTTTAAGATATCTAACTGTGGCATTTAAGATACAGTGAATTGAAAATGCGCCCTCATCCTCATATACAATGATAATTCACAAGACCGTGTATATATCAACTGCCTATTTTGCCAGCTTCATGTGATTGACGACGCGTGAAACTGCACCTAAAATAATTACCGGTATAGTTCTATTTTTCAATCAACTACAAAGCTAAATTAAAGTAGATAAGTATTTATTATTTTAGGTGAATGACCACAATTAGATTCAGAAAAATATTGTATTACTGACAATATCAGTCGTAAATTCATCGCAAACGAATAAATATGACTTAAACTCAGTTAATTTTTGTCATTAGCCGTTGTTTAGCTAACCCTCTCAAACACTACGGTTTTACTAGCTAAAGCATCATTGCCCACGTCAAAATGTGGTAAAAAAAACACAAAACAACATTTATCTTCCACAAAAAAAACATTTTTGTTGCAAAAGTGTTGCAAAAGTTTCTCTGTTGGGCAAATATAGCTTCCAACCGAGTTCTACTCCGGTTCGAGAGAATTTTAAGTAACTAAAAATAAAGGTACATAAAAATGACATTTAATAAAAAATTACTAGCTGGTCTAGTTGCTCTAGCAGCAGCAAGCTCAGCTCAAGCTGTAACAGTAGCAGCTAACGATGGTTGGACATTGGGCGTAAGCGGTTCTGTAAACCAAT
>JALIBN010000022.1:0-1893 GCA_030576275.1 Pseudomonadota bacterium
GTTATGGGGTTGGTAGTTTTGGGCGGGTGTTTCAGTATGCTAGACCCGACTTTTATGAAGCGCACCCTGATGCAGTATTACCTAATCAGTATGTGAGTCACCCCCATAATGAAATACTGTTCTGGTTGGTAGAAGGTGGCGTGATCGCCGGTATTGGATTATTGGCTGTGTTGCTTGGGGTGATATTGGCGCTCAAGAAACTGGGCTGGCAACGCAGTGGTGCTTATGCAGCTATGCTATTGCCGATAGGGTTACATACTCAGGTGGAACTGCCCTTATATATGTCAGGTTTGCACTGGTTCGTATTTATTGTTCTTTTGGTAATGCTAAACCAGCACCAAGTTAGCACTAAAACAAAAACCATCACGGTTTCTTTAATACGACTTATCAATGTAACCTTGGTGATCTTGGTTGTCGTTTTCATGGCCTTTTTTGCTCACACGATACGCTCCAACTGGGATTTTGTGGCTTTTTATAAAGGTGAGCAAAATGACAAACCATTGCCGTATGCTTATAAAAACCCTTATCTATCAGAGCAAGCGAGATGGATAGATATGAGTGCTCTGATGTATTCCAGCATGGAATATGGGCAAAAAGATAATGTCCAATATTATGTGGGCTGGGCAGAAAAGTTATTGCTAGAAACCCCCGATATTGATCTATATGGCAAATTGGTCGATGCATACCAATTTTTGGGCGATAAAATTGCATATTGTGCTACTGCTGAACGAGGATTGGCAGTATATCCACAAGCACAGCGATTGAAATTAGCCAAAGAGTATTGCCAGAACTGACAAATAAGGTCACATAGTGACAAATAGTTTTTTGTTTTGTTTTATTTTAAAATTAAAAGAGTTAAATAACATATAGATAGCTATTGGCATGAAAATGGCTTTCCTTAGCTGAGGCAATAATAAGGCTTTGCTGATTTTTTAGAATTTATGGGGAAATGACATGAAAAAAGTACAACAAGGTTTTACATTAATTGAGTTGATGATCGTTATCGCGATTATCGGTATTTTGGCGGCGATTGCGTTGCCTGCTTATCAGGATTATACGATTAGAGCTAAGGTTTCAGAAGGACCGAGTATCTCCGCACCTGTCAGAACAGCACTTGGCGTTGCTTGTAGTGAGGCATCAATAACATCATCAACAGGTAACAGCACTGCAGCACTCGGCGCGGCTCTAGGTATAGAAGTCAGCACTGCATATGCTGGGAAATATGTAACCTCTGTGCTTGTTAATAACGTTGATGTAACAGATCCTGCGGCAATTACAGCTGATGTAGTCATAACTTATGATCAACCAGCAACACCTATACAAGTTAAAGGTAGTGAGGTTACATACGAAGGTACATGTAGCCCAGCGGGTATGCAATGGAATATTGTGGGTGGTGGTACACCAGTGATGGCAGATAAATATTTACCAAAATCATAATCACTCACAGCAAAGAATCGAAAATCAAAGGGTCAGACTCGATTGATTTAACTTGAAGATTACGAACAAGCCTCGACAGTTATGTCGGGGCTTTTTTGTTGGAATCAAAGGGGTCAGACTCGATTGATTTGACTTGAAGATTACGAACAAGCCTTGATAGCAATATCGGGGCTTTTTTGTTTGTGAGATAGTGGTTATGATTAATACACTATTTTATAAGGATATAATTATGTCTAGAGCATCGCGCTTAGTAGTGGCAGGACAGCCACACCATGGAATCAAAGGGGTCAGACTCGATTGATTTGACTTGAAGATTACGAACAAGCCTTGATAGCAATATCGGGGCTTTTTTGTTTGAGCAATCAAAGGGGTCAGACTCGATTGATTTAACTTGAAGATTACGAACAAGCCTCGATAGCAATATCGGGGCTTTTTTGTTTGTGCGATAGTGGTTAT
>JALIBN010000022.1:1993-18955 GCA_030576275.1 Pseudomonadota bacterium
TTTATAAGGATATAATTATGTCTAGAGCATCGCGCTTAGTAGTGGCAGGACAGCCACACCATGTGATTATTCGTGGTAACAACCGCGAACCCATTTTCATTGCCGAGGAGGATTATCGGTTTTATCTTGAAAAGTTAAATGATGCCTGCGTGAAACATCAATGCGATCTGCATGCTTATGTGTTAAGCACGAATCATGTTCACTTGCTTATAACGCCGCATAAAGATGAGAGTCTTGCTAAGGTGATGCAGATGGTCGGGCGGTATTATGTTCAGTATTTCAACTATAGCTACCGTCGAACTGGAACTTTGTGGGAAGGACGATATAAATCTACACTGATTGATAGTGATGCTTATGCACTCATTTGTTATCGCTATATTGAGCTTAATCCGGTTCGCGCAGGCATGGTTGATGAGCCTGCCCAATACCCGTGGTCAAGTTATCGCGCTAATGCACTGGGTGAACGTAATGACATGCTGATAGCTCATGAACTTTATGTTGGATTGGCTGAGACGAGTGAGCATAGACTTGTACAATATCGTGCGCTGTTTGAAAATTATATTTCCCTTACGCAGATAGAAAATATTCGTGATGCGACTAATAAATCTTGGGTGTTGGGTAATGACCACTTTCGACATAAGATTGAGCAGCAATTGGGGCGGCGTCTTTCACCTGCAGCGAAAGGGGGCGATAGAAAGTCAGTCCGGTATCAAGAGCAATCAAAAATCAATCGAGTCAGACCTCTTTGACCTTTAAGTCAAAGAGTAGGTTGGATTTTAATCCAACTTGTCGGGTTGAAACCCGACCCACATTTATTAAGTATAATCATATGGGCCATTAGAACTAGCTAGAATATCTGCAATGTAGCACTTCAATATGCCATTTTAGCTTGCCTACGACAAATGCAAATACGGAAATAAAGTCTTAATTTGTTCAGTTGATAAATCATTCATCGTTTGAATATTACGTTTATAAATTTCATCGGGTGATGTCATCTTTGCCAATGCTTTTTCCATACTTTGTTCACGAATAATATGTAAGATTGGGTAAGGCGCTCGGTTGGTGAGGTTGTCAACTGAATCGGGATCGGTTTCAGCAAAACAATAATCAGGGTGAAAGCTGGCTATTTGAAATATTCCTTCCCATTCAAAGCTTTCTAACAAATCATCCACGAGATCTAAAAACTGATTGTAGTCGTCAAATTTCGCCAACAGATCAGGCACGATTAATAAGCTGGTCTCTACTTCTGCTGCTGGCGTTTGACTCATAAACATTAGTTCAGCGTGTAAGTCTGCCAGTAACACTTCTTCAGCTAATGCTTGGCTAACGGTGAATCGTACTTGCTTATTTTTGCGTGGTATCGCAGCAAAGGGGCAAAGGTTGAGCCCGATAACAACCTCATCGAGCCATGCTTCTACATCAGAAATGACATTATGAATAACCGTACTCATTTAACACGCATTCCTGCTTGGGCACCATCATCTGGATTAAGAATAAATAAGTCTTTGCCTCCAGGACCTGCGGCTAACACCATGCCTTCTGATAAACCAAAGCGCATTTTTCTTGGAGCTAAATTGGCGACCATCACGGTGAGTTTGCCAATTAAATCTTCAGGTGCATAAGCTGATTTAATACCGGCAAATACTTGTTTTTCACCTAGGCCGATGTCTAACGTCAATTTAAGTAGTTTTTTTGCATCTTCAACATGTTCAGCATTAACGATTTTGGCGATACGTAAATCAATCTTGGCAAAGTCATCAAAGCTGATTTCATCAGCAATCGGATCGATGTTGCTATTAGTTTCTAATTTTTGTGCTGTTGGTTCAGCTGCCATGGTTTCTTTTGATGCTTGTTGAATAGCAACAATTTTATCGGTTTCGATACGTGTCATCAGCGGTTTGAATTTGTCTATGCTGTGATTTAATAATGGCGATGCAATATCTGACCACAAAATTGGCTCAATATTAAGAAATGCTTCTGCTTGTTCAGCTGTGCGAGGCAATACCGGCTTTAAGTAGGCGATCAAAACACGAAACAGGTTGATACCCATGGTGCAGATATCATGCACTTGTTGATCTTTACCTTCTTCTTTTGCTAGTGCCCACGGTTTTTTATCATCAATATATTGGTTGGCTTTATCGGCTAAGGCCATGATGTCACGCATGGCATGACCAAACTCACGTTTTTCCATCTTGTCAGCAATGCTATCTGCTTGGTTAGTGAAATCGTCAAATAAGGCTCGTTCAGATAATGTGCTGGCTAATTTTCCATCAAAGCGCTTGCTGATAAATCCTGCACATCGACTGGCAATATTCACGACTTTACCGACAAGATCTGAATTGATGCGACTTTGGAAATCTTCTAAATTAAGGTCAATATCGTCAATACCTGAACCTAATTTGGCGGCGAAGTAGTAACGTAAATATTCTGGATTTAGGTGATCGAGATAGGTGCGGGCTTTGATAAAGGTGCCGCGTGATTTAGACATCTTTTTGCCATCGACAGTCAAAAAGCCATGGGCATAGATAGCATTTGGGCGACGGAAACCTGCACCTTGCAACATCGCTGGCCAGAATAGAGCATGGAAGTTTATTATATCTTTACCGATAAAATGAATCATTTCGGTTGTGCTATCCGGTTTTAGATATTCATCAAAATCAATACCAGTGCGGTCACAGTAATTTTTGAAACTGGCCAAATAACCAATCGGTGCATCTAACCATACGTAGAAAAATTTGTTGGGTGCATCAGGAATTTCAAAACCAAAATAGGGTGCATCACGTGAAATATCCCAATCTTTAAGACCGCTTTCAAACCATTCATTTAGTTTGTGACTGACTTCATCTTGCAGATGTCCACCTCGTGTCCATGCTTTAAGATCTTCTTCAAAATTACCCAGTTTAAAAAAGTAATGTTCAGAGTCTTTAGTGATAGGTGTCGCACCTGATACGGCTGAAACAGGATTTTTTAATTCCGTAGCATCATAGGTTGCACCACAAGCTTCACAATTGTCGCCATATTGATCGGCTACCCCACATTTAGGACATTCACCTTTGATAAAACGATCTGGCAGGAACATTTCTTTTTCAGGATCATAAGCTTGGCTGATTGTGCGTGTGGCTATATGTCCAGCATCACGATTGGCAAGATAGACCTGACTTGCTAGCGCTTTATTTTCAGGGCTGTGAGTGCTGTGAAAGTTGTCGAAGTTAACAGCAAAGTCAGCAAAATCAGCTTGGTGTTCTTGTTGAATATTGGCAATAAGTTGCTCAGGCGTAATGTCTAGCTTTTGCGCATGCAACATGATTGGCGTGCCATGTGCATCATCGGCGCAGACATAGTGGCATTCATGGCCTCGCATCTTTTGAAAGCGCACCCAGACATCGGTTTGAATGTATTCGACCAAATGGCCAAGATGAATTGAACCATTGGCATAAGGTAGGGCACTGGTAACGAGAATTTTTCTTTGCATGAATTAACCGAGAAATACTATAAAAATGTGGATGAAAGATACCAGAAATTGACCTTTTTCTCCACGACCATTTTATTTTTTATTGAATAATAATCACAAATCAAGTGGTTATTAATAATGACTTATTGATAATAGTTAGGCTTTCGATTAGATTTAAATTCATTACTACCGTTTATTCTGAACTAATAGAGGCATCGATGGAACTGAATTTACACGATATCCATGCTAACTCGATAGAGTTAGCATTGGACAGGGCTCGTCAATATCGCTCCTTGCTGGAACCAGAAATGGCAGAGAGTATTTGTTTAGATATCCTCAAGATTGATCAAAATAATCAACCAGCGTTAGTACTTTATATTCTGTCTTTGAGTGATCAGTTACATCATCCTGATAAACAAGCACAAAGCAAAGTCATCCAGCAAGCCATTGAAAAGTTAGATAGCGAATATCGTCGCCACTATTATACCGGCCTGCTTAATGAACGACAGGCGCGCTTTTTATTGTCTCAACCGATGTCACGCTCTTTTGCTTATGACTACTTCATTGAAGCCTTGCAATGTTATCAACAAGCGGAGCAACTTCGGCCTGAAAATAATGATGAAGCGATATTAAGATGGAATAGTTGTATTAGAACTATTGAGAAAGAAAAGCTTGAGCCACGACGTGATAATGAAGACTTTTTAATTGATATGGAAAGCTAATCGTGAAGTTACTACAACTACAAAAAAGATCGATGGCTCTTGCAGGTATGTTGATGACTGTGTACCTAGTTCTCCATATGTTAACCAATTTGAGCTTTTTTAGTAAAAGCAGTTTTAGCCAATTTTATAATTGGTATAACAGTGGTGTTGCGCGCTGGATAGTATTGATTCTGATCGTCATGTCACTATTAGTTCATATTAAAGCGGCCATTAGAATTCGTAGGGTCAATGCCAAGGCAAGAACAGTAGCGTATAAAAAACATGATAAATTTCATGTGCCTGCAACCTTGGTCACTGCGAGCATTGTTTTTTTATTTGGTTTTATTGTGGTGCATGTTTTTCAAACATTATCATTTGACCCTTGCGATGTTTATGGTGAACTCATACTGCAATTTCAATCAGTGTGGATGGTGTTGTTTTATCTCGCGGGCTTGTTTGTGCTGATGATGCATTTACATCATTCCTTAGCAAATGTTCTACAGACATTGGGTAAGACATCAATGACCTCGAATGGTCTGGTTTTGATTGGCTGCTTGCTATTAACAGCTGGTTTTGCGGTGATTCCGCTTTATATTTATAGTGTGATGCCATGAAAGATTTCGAGTTAGATAGCCATAGCCCAAAAGGCAGTTTGGAAGATCGCTGGACACAGCATAAGTTCAATTCCAAGATCGTGAGCCCCGCTAATCGTAAAAAGTATACGGTCATTGTAGTTGGGACGGGTTTGGCGGGTGCTGCCGCCTCGGCATCATTGGGTGAGATGGGCTATAACGTGAAAACGTTTTGCTTTCAAGACAGCCCTCGTCGTGCTCACAGTATTGCCGCCCAAGGTGGGATAAATGGCGCTAAAAATTATCAGAATGATGGTGATAGCGTCTGGCGCTTATTTTATGACACGATTAAAGGGGGCGATTTTAGAGCCCGTGAATCCAATGTTTTCCGCCTTGCCGAATTAAGCAGTAATATTATCGATCAGGCCGTAGCGCAAGGTGTGCCATTTGCCCGCGAATATAGTGGTTATTTAGCGAATCGTTCATTTGGTGGTGCTCAGGTATCACGGACGTTTTATGCTCGCGGTCAAACGGGTCAGCAATTGTTATTAGGTGCTTATCAGGCGATGAGCAAACAAATAGCCGAAGGTAGCATAACCCATTATTCACGCTGTGAAATGCAAGATCTTATTATGGTGAAAAATCATGCAAAAGGGATAGTAAGCCGTGATTTAATAACGGGTAAGCTCGAAACACATATGGCTGATTGCGTGGTGTTATGCACCGGCGGTTACAGCAATGTGTATTACCTATCAACCAATGCCAAAGGTTGTAATACCTCGGCAATTTGGCGAGCCCATAAACAAGGTGCTTTGTTTGCCAATCCATGTTTCACTCAAATCCATCCAACATGTATCCCGCAACATGGTGCATTGCAATCAAAACTGACTTTAATGAGCGAGTCATTACGTAATGACGGACGGGTTTGGGCACCGAAAAGAAAAGAAGATTGTGATAAAAATCCGGATGATATTGCAGAGGAAAATCGTGATTATTTCCTCGAGCGGATGTATCCCGCCTTCGGCAATCTAGTGCCACGAGATATTGCTTCACGTGCTGTTAAATTGATTTGTGACGAAGGTCGTGGTGTTGGTCACGAAATTGAAGGTCAAAAATTGGGAGTTTACCTCGATTTTGCCCAAGCTATAAAAAAACTAGGCTTAGAAGCTATTACTGAAAAATACGGTAATTTGTTTGAAATGTATCAACGTATCACCTCAGAAGATCCTTATTCAACACCGATGCGAATCTATCCTGCCGTGCATTACACGATGGGCGGTTTATGGGTTGACTATAATTTAATGACGTCGATTGATGGTTTATTTGCCGGTGGTGAAGCTAATTTCTCCGACCATGGCGCTAACCGACTTGGAGCAAGTGCCTTGATGCAGGGTTTGGCTGATGGCTATTTTATTTTGCCAACGACAGTATCTGATTATTTAGCCCAGCAAAAACCATTCGATCCAGAACGAAAATTTCCAGAAGCAGAACAAGCGTTAAAAACTTCAAAAGCTCGCATCGATCGCTTATTAAATGCCCCAGATCCACAAAAAACACCGGATGATTTTCATCGTCAGTTAGGTCAAATACTCTGGCATGCTTGCGGAATGGCAAGAGAGAAAAAAGCACTTGAACTTGCAATAACTGAGATTCAACAGCTAAATGAACAATTCTGGCAACAGGTTAAAATAACGGGAACAGATACTGAATTAAATCAGACCTTGGAACGAGCTGGGCGCGTGGCAGATTTCTTTGAGTTAGCTGAACTGATGTGTATTGATGCCTTAGCACGAGAAGAATCTTGTGGTTGTCATGCTAGAGAAGAACATATTACTGAAGATGGTGAAGCACAACGTCATGATGATGATTTTTCTTATGTTTCTGCGTGGCAATATAGCGGTAATGCTAGCTTACCAACGTTACATAAGGAAGAGCTTCATTTCGAATTTGTTAGACCTAATACAAGAAACTACCGATGATTTTTACTTTACATATATGGCGCCAGCAAGATAGTAAATCGGACGGCTATTTTGAGCTACATGAAATTGATGTCGAAGAAGGGACATCATTTTTAGAAATGCTCGATGCCTTAAATGAACAGCTTATTGTTGCTGGCAAAGAAGCTATTGCCTTTGATTTTGATTGTCGAGAGGGAGTCTGCGGCTCGTGCAATTTAGTAATTAATGGCACGCCACACGGTAAACATCGAGCGACTACAACCTGCCAGCAATATATGCGTGACTACGCGGATGAAAAAGAGCTGTGGATTGAGCCTTGGCGGGCAACGGCATTTCCTATTATCAAGGATCTGATTGTCGATCGAACCGCATTTGAAAAAATCATTCAAGCGGGTGGTTATATTGACATCAGAACAGGTTCGGCACCTGAAGCTAATACCATGCCGATTGCAAAACAAGTTGCTGATGAAGCATTTGACTCAGCGACATGTATCGGTTGTGGTGCCTGTGTGGCTGTTTGTCCTAATGCCTCAGCGACATTATTTGTTGCCGCCAAAGTAAGTCATCTTTCATCATTACCGCAAGGTCAGATGGATAATCAACGCGCTAAAAAAATGTTGATAGCGATGGAGGGACAAGGCTTTGGCAGTTGTAGTAATTATCGTGAATGTGAACGTGTTTGCCCGAAAGAAATTAGCGTTAGTAATATCACTACAATGAATAAATTACTCTATCAATCATCCTAAAAATTATAACAAAACATTACTATAATTAAATAATATTACCTGCTGCAATCAGCTAAGAGTTTGGAGGTACAACATGCTCAGAGTCATTTTTACACATCTTTACGTTATCATTGTTGGGATATTGGTGGTTACAGCAGGTAATATTATTGCTGATCAATATGGGACAAGCATCACTAAGTCATTATCAGATATGGTCAATAAGGTTGATCATAAAATGAATAATGTTGAGGAGACTGTTACAGATTGGAATAAAAAAATTCTTGAATAATCATATTGCATAGTGGAAATTAATTTGTCTGAAAATAACGAACATATTGTAGTTGGCTGGCGCGAGTGGTTAGCTTTACCTGATTTGGGTGTAGCATCAATTAAAGCCAAAGTAGATACTGGTGCTCGCACCTCCGCGCTCCATGCCTTTGCTGTTGAATCTTTTGATAAAAACGGTGAATTGTGGGTAAAGTTTGGTATGCATCCATATCAAAACAACAACAAGAAAGAAATTTGGTGTGAAGCTAAAGTGACAGATCAGCGAGCAGTAACTGATTCAGGTGGCCACACTGAACAGCGTTATGTTATTGAGACCAATGTGGTGTTAGGCAAAAAAACATGGACGATTGAGGCGACGCTAACTAATCGCGACAGTATGATGTTTAGAATGTTATTAGGGCGAACTGCTATGAGTGCTGGTAATATAGTCGTCAACCCCGCACTATCTTACCTGGCTGGTCAAACCCTAATCGAACATATTCAAGATTCATTACAAGATGACCTTGAAGGAGAAAAAGAATGAAAATTGGTATTTTATCGAGAAACCCTAAGCTATATTCAACCAGTCGTTTGGTTGAGGCCGCTGAGGCTCGTGGTCACGAAGTCCATGTTATCGATACCATGCGTTGTTATATGAATATCACCTCTATGAAGCCTGAAGTGCATTACAAGGGTGAAAACTTAACAGGCTTTGATGCCGTTATTCCACGAATTGGTGCTTCGGTGACTTTTTACGGAACGGCGGTACTGCGTCAGTTCGAGATGATGAATGTTTATCCCTTAAATGAATCAGTAGCCATTAGCCGTTCACGCGATAAATTACGTGCTTTGCAGTTATTATCTCGTAAAGGCATCGGTTTACCGGTAACAGGTTTTGCGCACCGCCCTGATGATGTTGATGATTTAATCAAAATGGTAGGTGGCGCACCTTTAGTTATTAAGTTGCTTGAGGGCACACAAGGTATTGGTGTGGTTTTAGCTGAAACTAAGGGCGCGGCAGAAAGTGTTATTGAAGCGTTTATGGGCTTACAAGCCAATATTTTAGTACAGGAATTTATCAAAGAAGCTGGTGGCGCAGATATTCGTTGTTTTGTTGTCGGTGGTAAAGTGGTTGCATCGATGAAGCGTCAAGGTAAAGAAGGAGAGTTCCGCTCCAATTTACACCGAGGAGGTTCGGCTAACCTTATTCGCATCACGCCAGAAGAACGTTCAACAGCTGTGCGCGCGGCTCAAACTATGGGCTTAAATGTTTGTGGTGTAGATCTTTTGCGCTCTAATCACGGTCCGGTTGTGATGGAAGTTAATTCTTCTCCAGGTTTGGGTGGTATTGAAGCGGCTACCGGTAAAGATGTTGCCGGTCTTATTATTGATTTTATTGAAAAAAATGCAAAATTAGGCAAAACAAAAACACGTGGGCAAGGCTAACTTAGGTGTCTGATGTTTTAACTATTGCTGGCACAGAAGTACATTTAGGGCAAAGCAAATTAATAGATGTTCCGCTACCAGATTTGTATATGCATACATCATTGAGCATGCCAGTAGAGGTGATTCGAGGTCGCAAAAAAGGGCCAATATTATTCGTATCAGCAGCTGTTCATGGAGATGAAATAAATGGTGTAGAAATTATTCGCCGTTTGGTTAAAAGTGATTCGGTGTTGAAAGGCATGAAAGGAACATTGATAGCGATTCCTGTTGTGAATGTTTACGGCTTTATCAATCAATCTCGTTATTTGCCAGATAGACGTGATTTAAATCGCTGTTTTCCAGGCTCTGATCAAGGATCGCTAGCGGCTCGATTAGCCAATGCTTTTATGACAGAAGTTGCTAGTAAATGTACGCATGGCATTGATTTACACACTGCCGCAATCCATCGTGATAATTTGCCCCAAATTCGCGCAGACTTGTCTAATTCTACGGTAGAGGAAATGGCGCAAGCATTTAAAGCGCCTGTTATTGTTAACTCTAACTTGATTGAAGGTTCGCTTCGCCATGCCAGTATGGGACTTAATGTGCCCGTTATTGTGTACGAGGCGGGAGAGGCTTTACGGTTTAATGAATTAGCCATTAGAGCCGGTGTTAAGGGGGTCATCGGTGTTATGCGTAGCCTCGGCATGCTAGCTGCAAGAGCAAAAACTAAGAAAGCAATCAGGCAACCTTTTGTAGCACGATCAAGCGCATGGGTGCGAGCTCCACAAAGTGGTATTTTCCGAATGATTGTACCTATGGGAGCTCATGTAACTAAAAATGATTTACTAGGAATGGTCGCGGCGCCATATGGTGCCGTAGATACTGAGAAACCAGTGCTTGCCACTTATTCTGGTGTTGTCATTGGTAGAACAAACTTGCCTTTAGTTAATGAAGGTGAGGCTTTATTTCATATCGCAAGGTTTAATCAGCCGGGCGAGGTTGCAGATAGCGTGGATGCCTTTCATTCTGATCTGGATCCGGCGACAGATACTGGTGTTCCAGATGATCTGCCGATTATTTAATACCTGAGATTTATCACCGTGATGATGATGAAATAAAACCTTTGCATTTTAGAGCGAAAATGTAGAAGATCTTCAGGTTTAACCGTTGCTGAAGAGAATAACTGCATATGCATACCACTATGAATTCCATTGTTGACTCCAATTATCAACATCCGAAAGTTGAGTGGGATTCAGAACAGAGTGCCAAACTTTATGGTGTACGTGAGTGGGGTGCCGATTGTTTCGATATATCACCAGAAGGTAATGCTGTAGTTAGTATTCAGTTTGGTGACAAAACGGTTCAAGTATCACTGATAGATATAGTTGAAGGTATGAAAGAGCGCGGTTTAGAGATGCCCGCCGTTTTACGAATAGAAAATCTATTAGATCTCCGGATTAAACAACTTAACGAAGCCTTTGCTCGCGCTATAGAACTCGGCGGTTATCAAAATCATTACCGTGGTGTGTTCCCCATTAAAGTTAATCAGCAGTGTCATGTTATCGAAGAGATTGCTGACTTTGGCAAACATTATCACCACGGTTTAGAAGCCGGTAGTAAAGCCGAGTTAATTATTGCTTTATCGCAATTACAAGATCATGAAAGTCTTATCATTTGTAATGGTTATAAAGATGCGGAATTCATTGATCTTGGTTTATATGCTCGCAAAATGGGTATTAAGTGTTTCTTTGTACTAGAAACCTTGTCTGAATTGCCGATCATTATTGAACGTAGCCGTATTTTAGGTATTGAGCCTTTAATTGGCGTGCGGATTCGCTTGGCATCGATGGTAGAAGGACATTGGAACGAAGATAGCGGTGACCGGTCAATTTTTGGATTATCGACTAATGCCTTGCTGGAAGTACTTGAGCAATTAAAAGAAGCAGACATGCTACATTGTCTACAATTGCTACATAGTCACCTAGGTTCACAAATCCCTAACATCCGCAATATTCGAACTGGTGTATTGGAAGCATGTCGTTTTTATACGGGTCTTATCGAAGAAGGCGCACCGATGGGTTATATCGATATCGGCGGTGGTCTAGCTGTCGATTATGAGGGAACTCAGACCAATAGCACACATAGTATGAACTATGGATTGGATGAATATTGTTCAAATATTATAGAGACGATTTTGGAAAGTCTCGATCCTCTCGATATCGCTCACCCCGTTATTATTTCTGAATCAGGCCGTGCATTAGTTGCTTATTCATCCATGTTGTTGTTTAACGTTTTAGACGTACGTGATCACAAACCAGGTGTTATTCCAGATACGGCGCCGACTGACAGCGTCGATCAGATTGTCAATTTGTATGATGTATTAAAAAACGTTAACCAGAAAAGATTGCAAGAATGTTACAACGATGCACTTTATTACCGTGATGAAGTCCGTGAATTGTTTCATCGAGGACAAGCAAGTCTGCGTGAACGTGCGTTAGCAGAAAACCTTTCCTTAGCAATTCTAGAAAAAATCGCCTTGTTATTGCCAGAGGCTAAACGGATTTCACCAGAGCTAGAAACCTTACCTGTATTATTGTCAGATATATATTATGGCAATTTCAGTTTGTTTCAGTCACTACCCGATATTTGGGCGATAGATCAGATTTTCCCAATTATGCCAATTCATCGTTTAAATGAAGAGCCTACTCGTGATGCTGTTCTAGCAGATATGACCTGTGACTGTGACGGTAAAATTGATTCGTTTTCACTGGTTGATGGCCCAAGTAAAACACTGCCATTGCATCCCTTGCTTAAAGATGAAGAATATTACCTTGGTGTATTTCTGGTTGGAGCCTATCAGGAAACATTAGGTGATTTGCATAACTTATTTGGTGATACCAATGTAGTCAGCGTGCGTGTAAATGAAGACGGTAGTTTTGATTTTATTCGTGAGTTCCACGGTGATAGCATTGCCGATGTACTAAGTTATGTCGAATACGATCCTAAAACAATGCAAGAACAATTTCGCCGTATTGCAGAACAAGCGGTGCGCGATGGCAAAATTACAGTAGCAATGCGTCAGCAAGTATTACACGCTTTCCACGAAAGTTTGCATGGTTACACATTTTTTGAACGTTAGAAACCGTTTTAAAGGAACTCAGAATGTCTAAAGTGATGATTATTGGTGCAGGTGGTGTCGGTGGTGTAGTGACCCACAAATGTGCACAACTACCTGAAGTCTTTACAGAAATCGTGTTGGCGAGCCGCACTGAAGCTAAATGTAAAGCAATTGCTGCCCAGTTAGATAGACCCATTAAAACAGCACAAGTTGATGCTGATAATGTGCCTGAATTAACGGCATTACTTAACGCTGAAAGGCCAAGTTTAGTGATTAACGTTGCTTTACCTTACCAAGATTTAACCATTATGGATGCGTGCTTAGCGGCAGGTATCGATTATATGGATACGGCGAATTACGAACCTTTAGATACCGCAAAGTTTGAATACAGTTGGCAGTGGGCATATTCAGATAAATTTAAACAAGCAGGGCTAACGGCATTATTAGGAAGTGGTTTTGATCCCGGGGCAACAAATGTATTTACTGCTTATGTTGCCAAACATTATTTTGATGAAATCCATGAGTTGGATATTATTGATGTTAATGGTGGTGACCATGGTTACCCGTTTGCGACTAACTTTAATCCTGAAATCAACATTCGTGAAGTAACTGCAGAATGTCGTCACTGGGAAAATGGTGAGTTTGTAACCACGTCAGCAATGTCGAAAAAAGCTGAATTTACCTGCCCAGAAGAAGTGGGTACCTATAACATCTATCGTATGTACCACGAAGAATTAGAGTCATTGAGTAAGAACTTCCCGAGTTTAAAACGTGCACAATTTTGGATGAGTTTTGGTGATAGCTATCTGAAACATCTAGAAGTATTAGGCAATGTGGGTATGACTGGCATTGAACCTATTATGTATAACGGTCAAGAAATTGTGCCGATTCAGTTCTTGGCTAAATTATTACCTGATCCTTCATCACTTGGTCCGCGCACTGTAGGTAAAACATGCATTGGTTGTGTTGTTAAAGGCGTGAAAGATGGCGTAGAAAAAATTGTTTATATCTACAATATTAAAGATCATCAAGACTGTTACAAAGAAGTGCAATCTCAAGCAATTTCATACACTACAGGAGTGCCGGCAATGATCGGTGCCAAGATGATGCTTGAGAAAAAATGGAAACAAGCGGGCGTATGGAACATAGAACAATTTGATCCCGATCCATTTATGGAAGATATGAATAAATACGGTTTGCCATGGCATGTGGTTGAATTAGATAGCTTTGATTTAGATAAATAAGACCATTATAGAAAAGACCACTTATGCAATTTACTGACTTTTCCAAGCTGGAACTACAGCGCTTACCATCACCCTGTTTTGTGGTCGATGAGGTCGCTGTTGAGCGTAACTTATCAATTTTGAAACATGTTGCCGATCAGAGTGGTGCCAAGGTTTTAGCTGCGCTCAAAGCATTTTCAATGTGGTCATTAGCACCATTAACTGCTAAGTATCTTAGTGGCACATGTGCCAGCGGTTTGCACGAAGCTAAGCTAGGCAATGAAGAGTATGGTGGTGAAGTGCACGTGTTTGCTGCTGCCTATAGTGAAGCAGATATTATTGAGCTAGTAGAGTTTGCACATCACATCGTTTTCAACTCCTGTGGTCAGTGGACTCGTTTTCGTGACCGGTGTCTTGCTGCACAGAAAAAGCGACCTGAGTTACATTTTGGATTACGAATAAATCCTGAACATTCTGAAGGTGCAGTGCCGATTTACGATCCTTGCGCACCGGGTTCACGTCTAGGTATTCCAATATCACAGCTTGATGAAAGTGTGTTGGATGGTATTAGTGGTCTACATTTTCATACCTTATGTGAACAAAAATTTGAACCTCTAGCGCGTACTGTGAAGGCTGTTGAGCAAAAGTTTGGTCATCTACTGCCCCAAATGAAGTGGGTTAATTTTGGTGGCGGTCACCATATCACTGCCGATGGCTATAATATTGATGGTCTGATTGAGTTAGTAAAGAATTTTTCTAGTCGTCATCAGGTACAAGTATATTTAGAGCCGGGTGAAGCAGTGGCAATTGGTACCGGTGTCTTAAGTTGTGAAGTATTGGATATCACTTGGAACAAGGTAAACCAAGCCATTATTGATACATCTGCGACTTGTCACATGCCTGACACTTTAGAAATGCCATATCGACCAGATGTTTTAGGTGCAGAAGCAGCAGGCATATTGCCACATACTTATCGTTTAGGAGGTTTGACCTGTTTGGCTGGCGATGTGATCGATGATTATAGTTTTGCTGAGCCTTTGCAAATTGGTCAACGATTAATATTTGAAGACATGAGCCATTACACCATGGTAAAAACCAGTACCTTCAATGGCACGCATTTACCTGCAATTGCTATTTGGAACTCGAAGACCGATTCCTTAACCGTAGTCAAAACCTTTGGCTATGAAGACTTTAAAAATAGACTGTCATAATGAGCGAAATAACTATAAAACCCTATCCGATTTTTTTAGGTTCTGAAATTGACCAGCCTGCACCAGAAAAAGCATTTTTTCATGTATTGCCAGTGCCGTATGAAAAGAGTGTGTCCTATGGCGGTGGTACGGCATTAGGCCCAAAAGCAATATTAAAAGCATCATGGCAACTTGAACAATGGGATGGTAAAAGTAAACCTTGCGATGAAGGTATTTACACCTGCCCGACGATAAATTGCAGTGTTGAAGCCGAACAAGTTATTGAAGATATTGCTGCCGCCACCCAAAAAATAGTTGAGCAGGGTGGAATGCCCGTGGTGTTTGGTGGCGAACATACGGTTACTTATGGCGTATTAAAGGGACTGAAAGCTGCTGGTATCGAAGATTTTGGTATTGTGCAAATTGATGCTCATGCTGATTTGCGTGAAGCCTATGACGGCGATCCATTAAGTCATGCCTCAGTAATGAAACGTGCCGTTGATATGGGAATTCCACTATATCAACTCGGTATCCGTGCCTTTTGTGAAGAAGAAATGGGTTACCGTGAGGAGTTTGGAGTTCTTTATCAAGATGCCGATGAATTAGTACCGAACAATATCACTAGCATTGAGCTTCCAAAAGACTTCCCGAAAAAAGTATTTTTCACCATCGATGTTGATGGTTTAGACCCATCAGTATTTCCATCTACAGGCACACCTGTTCCTGGCGGTTTAGGTTGGTATCAGACCTTGAGCTTGTTTGAATCTGTTGCCCAACAACGTGAAATTATTGGTTTTGATATTATGGAATTTGCACCGATCAAAGGTTTCCATGCCTATGATTTTGCTGCTGCCATGCTGACTTATAAGATGATGGGCATTGTTCAGCGTAATCGTTAGTGAAAGCTGTTTGAGTGTCCCAGTTTGTTTTTATAAGCTATTAGAGCAAACTTCTGGCTACAACTACTGGGCTATGCACACTTCGATATCCGACCATTTATGATTAATGGACAAGCTATTGGCATATTTGATTCCGGTATCGGCGGCTTATCAATCGCACGACAAATTCATCAAAGACTCCCCAACGAAAATCTACTGTATGTCGCAGATTCTATTCATGCGCCATATGGTGAAAAGTCAGAGTCTTATATAACAGAAAGAGCATTTTCAATAAGTGAGTTTCTGATACATCGCAACGTAAAAGCAATTGTGGTTGCTTGTAATACGGCAACGGTATCATCAATAAAAGCACTTCGTGCTAAATATACAATCCCCATTATCGGTGTCGAGCCTGGCGTTAAACCTGCTGTTTTTAATACTAAAAGCGGTATTGTCGGCGTACTTGCAACCGCACAAACACTTAAAAGTGTTTCATTCAACGATTTAGCTAAAAGTTTCTCAACCCATGTGAAAATTGAAGTTCAACCATGCCCAGGTTTGATGGAACAGGTTGAAGCATTGAGTCTTGACAGTGAGAAAACGGAGGCGCTTATTAAAAAATATGTATTTCCTCTTCTAGAAAAAGGAGCTGATCATATAGTACTTGGCTGTACTCATTACGCCTTTTTAGCACCAATTATAAAAAGAATAGTTGGGCCGAATGTGGAGATTGTAAATACAGATTTTGCTGTTGCTAGGGAAGCTGCTCGACGCTTAGAAACCGCGAGTTTACTCTCAACACATAACGGGCAGGGTAACGTTGAGTTTTGGAGTAGTGCGCCTTCATCTGTTGCACATAGGCAATTTAGTTTATTGTGGGGTGAATCGGTCACTGTTTTGAAAATGTAATTCAGATCATCTTCGTTGAGAGAAATTAGACGACATGTTGCTAGTGATGTTGAACCTAGCATTAAAGTTAGTAATCCCCGATTTACTCTATGAACTTCGTGATATCTAACGTTTGGAAGATGATGTAGTCGTCAATGCCTTGATCAAAAAAATGTATTTTAAGACTGGTCCAGAATGGATGTTCCAGCTGGACGAGGCTATCATCGAGGAGAAAAATCTTACACTCAAAGTTTATCGAGGTAGTCGAGAGCGAGCAGAAATAGCAGCAGAACTGGGTAGAAAAACTAAGAAAAATCCCAAAATGTATCGTGGCCACCCAGTTATCGTGTGAATAGAAAAGAGTAAATTGTATTCTTCAGATTAAGAATCTGACAAAAGTAAATACCTACCGTATGATGGAGTTTCCTTAATGATGAAAGCATTTTGCTGACATTGTGATGTTGAAGAAAGAACAAAATAATTAACTAACGTATAAATAAGGAAAAGATCATGAAGCTGAAAACATTATCCATTGCAATGATGGCATTAGCCGCTACGGGTGT
>JALIBN010000023.1 GCA_030576275.1 Pseudomonadota bacterium
ACACTTCTATTGCAAAGTGTGAATGCAGTATCTCGGCCTGTCCCTACGCCAGTATTAACTGGATCAGGTTCATAGGGTTCTTTCTATATAGAAGAAAGTCTCAGGCAATGTGGCCGCCCCTAGGCTTAAATTTGATGGCGATTTAAATAGCCATCAAATATCCGGCGAGATTATACGCCAAGCTACTGTTTTTAGCCATGTTTGTTTGCTAGTAAAACCATACTGTCAGTAATGGTTTGTTCCATAAATGGAAGCGTTTCAGATAATTCGACAGAAACGTGAAATAAATTAGGATCTTTTTTATCAAATTTGCATCGAACAACTTTGCCTTCGGCGAGTACGCAGGAGCCGCCGTTGTCGTTAAACATAATTTTAATATGATTACCTAATCTTGGAGCGTGGCTAGTGGTGAGATAAATTCCACGGGCACAGTGATTTTGGCTGATGCCATAGTAAGAAACCTCATCATGCTCATCAATGGTAAAGCTTATCTGTGTTTCAATAGCGACTCGTGTAAATTGGCGTTTTTCTTCGTAATCATTTTTGGGCATTTGCCAAGGCCTCCAGCCAGTCTATTGAATAACAAATCTAGACTACGGAACAATAAAAATGAGAACAAGGAACTAATCGACTATTTTTTGTAATAGACTTATTTCAGGCTGGATCTACATGCAGGGCAAATTCTCTGCTTGCTGTTGAGACGGGTGGTGGCAACTTTATTGCCGTGATTGTCATAACATCTTGGGCAGAAAAACCCTTTTTCACCCGAAAAGATATAACAGCCTGATTTTAATTCTGGTTTGGCAATGATTATGGGGGCTTGTTTCAGTGTCATGCTTTGGTTTTTACTCAGCAGGGTTATCTGCTGTTGTAACGTCGATGTATTTGTCTTTATCTGCTCTAAGTGACTTGCCAGCGCACCGAGGACTGTTTTTACTTCTGACTCATTGTTGCTATTAATGGCTTGTGAAAGTTCAGCTAATAGTGCTTGTGAGTGATTGATGGGGTCAAAAATATCCATATGGATTTCCTTATGCCTTAAATTTTAAGCGATGGCTTTTTCGACAACTTTTCGAGTGAGGTGTGGTGCAAGGTGTTCGATAAAGGCATAACTGAAACCACGTAGATAACTACCACGGCGAATACCCATGTGTGTGGTGCTAGGTTTGAATAGGTGGCTGACATCTAGCGCTTGAAGCGGTGAATCTTTAATAGGATCAAACGCCATGCTAGCTATGATGCCGATACCTAAGCCCAGTTCGACATATGTTTTTATAACATCGGCATCCGTTGCGGTGAATATAACGTTAGGTGTTAAGCCTTTTTCAATGAAGGCTTGATCTTGTTGCGCACGGCCGGTAAATCCCATTACATAGGTCAGAATAGGGTATTGGGCAATAGCATTTAGAGTAATCTTTTTCTCTGATAATAAGGGGTGATCGGGGGGCACGACAATCGACCGATTCCACTCATAGCAGGGCAAAATAGCTAAAGTCTCAAATTGAGCTAAACCCTCTGTAGCAATGGCAATGTCAACTTTTCCTGTGGCAGCTAATTCGGCAATTTCGGTTGGGGTGCCTTGCACCATATTTAAATGGACATTGGGATAATGTAGTGAAAACGCTTTGATAGCTTTGGGTAGTGCATAGCGTGCTTGAGTATGAGTTGTACCTATAGATAAGGTGCCTAGTTGATCATTTTGACTGTCGGCTGCCAGCTGGCGGATATTTTCTACATCCAGTAACACGCGATCTGCCATCGTAATAACGGATTGACCAAATGCGGTTAACCCGGTTAATCGTTTGCCATGCCGCTCAAAAATTTGTAGGCCAAGTTCTTCTTCAAGTAATTGTACTTGATTGCTAACTCCAGGTTGAGAAGTATGCATAGCATTAGATGCCGCGGAGATACTTAAGCCGCGGCGGGATATTTCTCTTACATACTTCAGTTGTTGTAGCTTCATTATAAGTAGGTTGCTATATCTTTATGTTTTTAGAGACCTTGCGGCAGTTTGTATATTGTCCGCCATATCTGAAACACTGTCAGCTAGTCTTGATGATTCTAGCGCACGTGCTTGAATAACAATATTGGCTTGACTGATACGTTCCAAGTTTTCACTAATATTTTCAGATGTTGCGTGTTGCTCTTCCATTGCACTAGCAACCTGAAAATTAAGATCAGCTATTTGAGATGTAGATTCATTGGTACGAGTGAGAAGGATCTGAGTCTGAGAAACAATTGTGACAGTATGTTCACTTTTCTGTTGACTGGCTATCATCAGATTTACAACTTTGCCCGATGCTTCTCTAAGACTTTCAATGACGGTGCTAATTTCAGTAGTGGCATCACGACTTCTCTGTGCGAGTGCTCGGACTTCATCAGCCACAACGGCGAAACCACGACCTTGTTCTCCTGCTCGAGCTGCTTCAATGGCGGCATTCAATGCGAGTAAATTTGTTTGCTCAGCAATACTACGAATGATATCCATGGTGTTGCCAATCAAAATGGTGCCATTATCTAAGCGATCAACTTCTTGTTTAACATCATTTATTTGAGCAATTAATTCTGCAACCTGCTCTACTGCTTCGCTGACCTTCTGATTACTCTCGTTAGTGAGTGATTTGGCCATTATCGATGAATCAGCGGCTATGGTTGTTGATTTTGATACTTCAGCTATGTTTTTAGCCATTTCTTTAATGGCGGTGACAATGGAATGAATACTGTCATTTTGGGCAATCAGCTGAGTTTGATTTTCTTTTGAAATATCAGAGGATTGATAAGCAATGTCGGTGAGTTGTGATGAAGCCGACTGAAACTCTATCATGTTGCTACGAATCATCTCATAGAAGCCTTTGAGTGTTTCAATAAATAATTTATCTTCTTCATTGTTGGTTGGAATGCCGCTCACGTCACCAGTTAAATCTTTGTTATCTGCGGCATTACGAATATTGGCAATTACGTGATTGGCCAGTGTGAATTGGCCTTGCATACGCGAGCAGAAAAAAATTAATACAGCAGATTCCATAATGACAAATGTGGCATGCAGAAAAAATGTCGGCCAGTCACAAGTTTGTCCATAGGCTATGTAGGGTATACCACCTAATGAAGTACCAGATAGTTGCAAGGGAACACTTATAGCATGGTGAACTGCAATTGCTCCTGCACCAGCGACCACTGCTCGCCAGTCTCTCCATATAAGCAGAAAGGCTAAGGTCGCGAAGATATGGAAGTGCATTTCAAGTCTACCGAATTGCTGCATGATAATGATCATTGACATTACCATAAAGCTGATCGAAATAACCATGCGCGAAAAGAGGGTTCCTTTTGCCGCATTATATGCTGCAAAACTAGCGAGCACGGCAAGTGTTGCCGGTATGGCGCCTTGCAAATGAGTCCCGTAACCAGCAGGAATGAAAAAATAGATAAATGGAAGATGAACCGCAAGAATCCATAGCATGATTTTATCAGAAGCTTGAGCGTCTTCTAATAGCCTTTGATTAAGGTGGTGTGTGATCTCGGTACTTGGGTGAGTGCTCATAATTTAGTCATTCTGCCTTTCGATGATTTCGAGGTCGTTTATCATTAGATTAATATCAGGTTTAGTATAGATTACTAGACCAGAAAGTTTGGGGTGAATGAGATAGATATAACTCTTATGCTGAATATTATCGCGTTCACCAGTGTCATAAATCCCTTGTTGAAGTTCTGAAATTATCTTTTTGAACAGAACTGTATTACTGATTCGTAATCCGATGAAGTCTGGGTTTAAGCCATTAAGGTAGGTTGCTAACTTTGCAGTCGTATCACTTGTAGGATCGATGGTGAAGAGTGCGTATTTCACCTTGTCACCAGTATGACTTGCCATTTTTTGATAAAATTTCATCGTAATTGGACAGGTCAGTCGACACGCGGTAAAACCCGTGGTGATATAAAGTGGTTTGTCAGAAAAGTTTGACCATGACCGAATATCCCCCTGATGATTTTCCATTGGATAGGAAGATAGCTTCAGTTCTGTTTGAAAGCCATAGAGTCCCAGCCCACTCGTTAATTTATTAAAAAACTGATTGGGTGGAAAATAAAATAAATAGATAGCCAACACTAAAGCGCTGATGCTTATTGCTAACCACAATATCGTGTTTTTCATATTATTCTATAAATATTGACGTTGTTAATGATTAGCAATCTATATGCCAATGTATGTATATATCATTTTGTTATAATAATAGCTGATAATATTCATTGATAGAATATTGTGGGCTGGTAAAATAAACGCTCTATAAATCGCTGCAGGCACAAATTATACGATGGAATGGGGATATACGTTAGCTGGATTAGCAGTGGGTATAATGATAGGTATGACAGGAGTGGGCGGTGGTTCATTAATGACGCCGATTCTTATCTTTGCTTTTGCGGTTCAACCGGCGGTAGCGGTCGGTACTGATTTATTATTTGCTGCGATAACCAAGGCTGGTGGCGTATGGGCTTATTGGCGGCACGGTGTTGTTCATTGGCAGGTGGTAAAACGCTTGGCAATGGGCAGTGTTACGACAACGCTCATAACCCTATGGGTTATGAATTCCACTGGGGTTGGCAAAGGTGAGCATAATGACGTGATCACCATGGCGTTAGGCATTGCATTAATTTTGACTTCCAGTGCTTTACTATTAAAAGATCGGGTAGGCAATATTATGCGGGCGCAAGCAGGTCATCCAGTGGTGAGTGCTTTATATAGAATGCGGCAGGATGAAAAGCATAAGGCTGTTGCAACCGTATTAACCGGTGGTTTTTTAGGTGTAATGGTCACGTTATCTTCTGTTGGTGCAGGTGCATTAGGCGCGGTGATTCTATTATTTTTATATCCAAAAATGAAAGGTGTTGAAATTGTCGCCACTGACATTGCCCATGCTGTTCCACTTACTGCCATCGCAGGCCTAGGCCATTCCGCCGTGGGTACGGTAGATTGGTCGTTATTATCATTTTTAGTTATGGGCTCATTGCCGGGCATTTATATCGGTAGTCATTTAGGGGTTAAAATCCCAGACCAAGTATTGAGGCCTTTTTTAGCAGTAATATTGTTAGGAGTAGGTATTAAATGTCTAGTGTAATTGACAGCGTCGACCTCTCATTATATGGATGCCCTATGCATTATATTAAAGCGCGAGAAGTGGTCGGAAAAATGTCGCTAGACCAAGCCGTTTTATTTGAGATTAACAATGGTGATGCGCTCGATGACGTTATAAAAAGTTTACGTCAAGATGGACAACTTTGTGAGATAAAGTCAAAACAATCGTTAATAACAACGGTTAAGGTAATAAAAAGAATATGACTAAGATTAGTGAAACATTAGCGGCAAAGATCGAAGCTGTTAAGCAAGTATTGACTGAAATTGTAGCGGATTATAATCCTGCTACTTTGGCGTCAAGTTATGGTGCGGAAGATATGGTCTTAATGGATCTTATTTGCAAATTCGCACCAGAAATTGAGATTTTTACATTGGATACTGGACGTTTGCCAAAAGAAACCTATGAGGTTATGCAACAGGCTAAATCGCATTACAATCGCAAGGTAAAAGTTTATTTTCCTGATGCCATGGATGTTGAAGATTTTGTTACTCATCAGGGCCCTAATGCTTTTTATGATGGTGTTGAATTACGCAAGCAATGTTGTGCTATTCGTAAAGTTAAACCATTAAAACGAGCCTTGGCAGGTAAAAAAGCATGGTTAACTGGTATGCGTCGTACGCAGGCTGTAACGCGTAGCGAATTGCCGGTATCAGAATGGGATGAAGGTTTTAATTTACAAAAATTTAGTCCATTAACAGACTGGTCGAATGGCGATGTTTGGGCTTATATTCGCGCATTTGATGTGCCTTATAACGCATTACATGATCAAGGTTATGCCAGTATTGGTTGTGCGCCTTGCACCCGTGGCATTAGTGCCGGTGAAGATATTCGTGCTGGTCGCTGGTGGTGGGAACATCCTGAATCCAAAGAATGTGGTCTGCACGTTAAAGCGAAATAATTAGAGAATTTTATGACTAAAAAACTAACACATCTACAACAGTTGGAAGCGGAAAGCATACATATTATGCGTGAAGTCGCTGCTGAGTTTGATAATCCGGTAATGCTTTACTCGGTCGGTAAAGACTCTGCCGTCATGTTGCATTTAGCAATGAAAGCCTTTGCGCCTGGTAAACCGCCATTTCCTTTGATGCATGTTGATACAACATGGAAATTTAAAGAGATGATTAAGTTTCGTGATGACCTTGTTGAAAAATTAGGTTTGGAATTAATCGTCGAGAAAAATCTAGATGCAGTTGCTGAAGGCATTAATCCGTTTGATCATCCTCGTTATACCGATATTATGAAAACCGATACCTTAAAAGCGGCGCTGACTAAGCATGGTTTTGATGCCGCTTTTGGTGGCGCTCGTCGTGATGAAGAAAAATCACGGGCTAAAGAACGCGTTTATTCATTCCGTGATAAGAATCACCGTTGGGATCCTAAGCAACAACGACCTGAATTATGGAACACATACAACAGTAAAGTGAATAAGGGTGAAAGTATTCGTGTATTCCCATTATCGAACTGGACTGAGCTTGATATTTGGCAGTACATTCATCTCGAAGGGATTCCAATTGTGCCATTGTACTATGCGGCAGAACGGCCAGTGGTTGATTACAACGGAATGACCATAATGGTCGATGATGAGCGCATGCGTATTCCAGAAGGCCAAAAGCCGAGAATGGAAAAAATTCGTTTTAGAACATTAGGTTGTTATCCATTAACTGGCGCTGTGGCATCAGAAGCGTCAACATTACCTGAGATTATTCAAGAAATGTTACTAACCACGACATCAGAACGTCAAGGTCGTGCTATTGATCATGATGAGTCAGGATCGATGGAGAAGAAAAAACAAGAGGGTTACTTCTAATGAGCCATACGGATAGTAAATACCAGTCGGATAGCCTTATCGCAACCGATATCGACGCATATTTAAAGCTACATGAAAATAAAGAAATGTTACGTTTTCTGACGTGTGGAAACGTGGATGATGGAAAAAGTACCCTAATTGGTCGTTTATTATACGATTCAAAAATGATCTATGAAGATCAGTTGGAAGCGGTAACGCGTGACAGTGTTAAATCTGGAACAACAGGTGAAACTGTCGATTTAGCATTGCTGGTGGATGGTTTGCAAGCCGAGCGTGAACAAGGCATTACGATTGATGTGGCGTATCGTTATTTCTCAACGACTAAACGTAAATTTATCATTGCGGATACGCCAGGCCATGAACAATACACGCGTAATATGGCGACAGGCGCATCAAATTGCCAACTGGCAGTCATTTTGATTGATGCTCGTTATGGCGTGCAAACACAAACACGTCGTCATAGTTATATCGCTAATTTATTAGGGATTAAACATATCGTTGTAGCCATTAATAAGATGGATATTAAAGACTACAGCGAGCAGGTTTATAATGATATACGTAAAGATTACAGCGAATTTGCCCGTGAACTAGAAATGGAAGATGTGCATTATGTGCCACTTTCAGCATTAGTCGGCGATAACGTGGTAAATAAGAGTGAAAATATGCCTTGGTATCAGGGCGAAACGCTGATGAAGTTGTTAGAAAATGTCGAAATCGCTGGCGATGCCAATGTACAAGATGTACGTTTTCCTGTGCAATATGTGAATCGCCCTAACCTTGATTTTAGAGGTTACTGTGGCACCTTAGCCTCGGGTATTCTTAAGCCAGGCGATGAAATTACAGTCTTACCATCAGGCAAAGAAAGTACTGTTAAAGCACTAGTTACTTATGATGGTGATTTGGCTGAAGCCGTTCCTGGTCAAGCGATTACCGTAACATTGACGGATGAAATTGATGTCAGCCGAGGCGATATGATCGTGCATCGAGATCATCAACCTCATGTTAGTAGCCATTTTAAAGCCACCGTTGTTTGGATGACCGAAAAACCGCTTGTCAGTGGCAAGCAATATAATTTTAAAGTAGGTGTCATCGATAGCGCTGGCGTTTTGACCGCAATTGATAGTCAAATTGATGTTAATACCTTGGCTGAAAACTCAGCCAGTGAATTAGGCATGAATGAAATTGGCGTATGTGAGTTTTCATTAAATAAGCCAGTGGTATTTGATGCTTATAAACGTAACCGTAGTACAGGTTCGTTTATTATTATTGACCGTTTAACAAACGTTACTATTGGTGCGGGTATGATTACCGAAGCAGTCAACTCTTCAAAACCACACGCTTTATCAGCAGAACAATTTTCGGTATTTGAGCTTGAATTTAATGCCTTGGTTAGAAAGCATTTCCCACATTGGGATGCTAAAGATTTAAGCGAATTGTTTTAAGCATTAAGCTTTTCGTTTGATTTTCGATATAGAATGGCCAGACTTAGTCTGGCTTTTTTATGTCTAATGGAATTGAAATGGATCTCGAACAAGAACTTATTTACATACAGCAACATATTCCGATTACTGCTCATTTGGGTGTTGATATTTCGTTGTTTGATGGCGATAAGATTATCGTTACTGCGCCGTTAGAGTCTAATAAAAACCTCCATGGCACTGCTTTTGGCGGCAGTCAGGCTGCAATCGGGATTTTGACCGGCTGGGCGTTGATTTATCTAACGTTAAAACAACTGGGAATCACTAATGATTTAGTGATTCAAAAAAGTATCTATGATTTTAAAAAGCCAGTGACCGCAGACTTTACCGCTACCTGCTCTTTTCCCAGCGAAGATGAATTGGCATTATTCCTCAATATCCTAAAAGAAAAGGGCAAAGCACGAATTACCTTGATAGCAGAAATTGAATCTGAATTTGGTCAATGCGGCCGACATGAAGGTTTGTACGTGGTATTTTTGAAAAAATAATAGCTCTTACAGAAATCATTGCTAGTTGAACTGTCAGCTAAGAGATGAGCTTATAAAAGCAATTACTAGAATGGCGGGTGAGTGCATTTAGCGCGGTTACAAGCCTTCTGTTTTGCATGACTCCGTTGCTACGTCGAGCCTGGAAATGAATTGTCTTAATTGTGCCTCAGAGGCCTCGTGACGCTCATCTCTGGCGAGTGATGCTGATAAATTCATGTCCAAGGGGGACAGCTCTTTCCATATACAAGAGCAAATCGCATCGGCCTGCGCCTTGCTAGGCATAATATTCATATCCAAAGTAAACTTTGGAATCGGCTCGTCACACCTGACAATATAGGGGCTACCATTGTCTGATGGGCTAGCGGTGATCGTAAAGTTGAGCGGATTTGTAAAGAAATATGAAAAGAACATAACGGTTAGAAAAATCGTCAACAGAAGTTCTATCATCGAGACAATAGAGTACGCCTTGAGGTGCTTCTTCTTGTAAAAATAAAAAGGCATTGCAACGGCAACTGAGGCGGTAAACATCCCAACAAAAATGAAAATCGCTCCTGTAAATAGGCTTGCAGTATTATCAAGCAAAAACAAGCAGGCAATAAATGTAGCAATGAATGTAAAAATGGCACTTTTACTTCCAGTGGATGTGTGGGTATAAAATTTAGATTCTGTCACACAGCCCGCTCTTTCTGTTGTTTAATATGGAGTAACTATAACTCAAGAAAGTAATTAATGACTGAGTTGTTAGGATAACAAATCTCATTATTATCTAAGTTAGAAATAGAACATATTTTTGTTCTTTTTAAATGCTTATTTGGTCGTTTGATTTGGGATAGGCCAATTAAAGGCTGAAAGCCTGTTGCCATAGCAATAACTTTTGTTCGAACTTCATCGCAGCATGTGCTGGGCTGGTGGAAGGAAGCTTACATCGAACAATCTTTTTTTGTTGCTCAGTAAGTGTCGGTAAAACATACCGATTGAATACTTGTTCAGCTTTAGTGCCGTTAAAACAGATCTGCTGAATGTTTGGGTGTTGCTGTAGAAATACATTAAAGTCATTGGCTATCATACTGGCAGGTACGATATCTTGATCTAAACTTCCCTGACGTTGACAAGTTTTAATCACATCCCATACGGCGATCTTATTTGCTAGTAAATACTCACAGCGCTGTGGGTAAGCTAAGTCTTTATCCATATTGAAAATCGATGACATAATCAACCAAAACGCATTACGTGGGTGTGCGTAATATTGCTGTTGCTCAAGTGATTTTACGCTGGGCATAGACCCCAGAATTAAGATGCTCGCATTGCGTTTAGCAATAGGGGGAAAGCTGAGATTTAATGGCAGGATATTCGTCATTTATTGATATGTTTTACCTTGATGTTTAATCCAACCATCGATATGCCTATTGGCCGGGTCATGATGAGTCCAGTGCACCACACCACCTTTTTCATTCCACTCATATTCACCATAAATCGTGACTTCATCACCGGTTGTTAATGCCTCAACTCTAGGTGCTAAGTCGATATTATGCGCAATCAATATGGTTTGGCCTTCAGCTATTTTGACGATGAATTTTTGATGGCGACTGCCTTCTAGGTCATCAGTTAATATCTTAATGACTTTGCCGGTTATTTTTAATTGAACATTGCTTTGATGTTGCTCAAAAACCTGCTCTATATTACTGGGTGAGGTGGTGCTTAGTGTTACTTGTTCTGGTGAATATTTGCTAGCAGCATAACCAATGATAATAAAGGCAATGATCAGCCAAATGCGTTGTTTTTGACGTGTTGCTTTAGACATAAATATTATGCTTGTGTTTAAAAGATAGGGCACCAAGCTTACCTTGGCTATCAGATATCTTCAAAATATTTAAAAGTAGATTAGGTAAGATAAGAATTAGCTCTAGTTTTCAACGAAGGTATGCAACATGACAGTTGGTTGTCGTCTTATCGCTTATACTCATTTTGGGTGTTGAAAATGCCATTTTTGAGGTATTGAAACACCATGCCAATTATCTGAAAATGGTAGAAGAAATTATCACTAACAAATAATATATATAATGAACTGAATAAAATGGCGCATGGATACTTTGAAAATAAGCATTTAACGTTATACGTAAAACTACTTAGTAACGGCTATAGCTTGATGAGTCTTGGTTTCATACTGTAAATCAGTTAATAAGTATTTATTAATGTAGTGGTTTATATTTCTGTTATTAGTTTTGGACAGTTATAATAGTGGATCATTTATCTAGTCAGAGACCTTAGATGTATCAGTACGATAACTACGATCAAACGATGGTTGAGCAACGCGTAGCACAATACCGTGACCAAACACGTCGTTTTTTAGCCGGCGAATTAACAGAAGAACAATTCCGTCCGTTACGATTAATGAATGGCTTGTATATTCAAATCCATGCGCCGATGTTGCGGATTGCCGTTCCCTATGGGCTGATGTCTTCAAAGCAAGTGCGTAAAATTGCTGAAGTGTCACGCAAATATGACCGAGGATATGTACATTTCACTACGCGTACCAACTTTCAGATGAATTGGCCGACCTTAGAAAGCGTACCGGATATTTTGGCTGAATTAGCGACTGTGCAAATGCACGGCATTCAAAGTAGTGGTAACTGTATTCGTAATACAACCTCTGATCAGCTAGCAGGTGTGAGCGCGGACGAGATTGAAGACCCACGTCCTTGGTGTGAGATTATCCGCCAGTGGTCAACGTTTCATCCAGAATTTGCCTACTTGCCTCGTAAATTCAAGATTGCCGTTATTGGTACCAAAGAAGACCGTGCAGCAACAAAATTACATGATATTGGCCTGCATTTGGTTAAAAATCACGAAGGTGAAACCGGCTTTGAAGTGCTTGTCGGTGGCGGCTTAGGTCGTACACCGATACTAGGTCAAGTTATACGTCCATTCCTCGAAAAGAAGGACTTGTTGTCTTATCTTGAAGCGATTTTACGTGTGTATAACCGCTTGGGTCGACGTGACAATAAATATAAAGCGCGTATCAAAATTACGGTGCGTGAGCATGGCCTTAGTCATATTCGTGAGTTAGTCGAAGCGGAGTGGGTACATATTCGCAAGCAATTAGTGTTAGATGATAAAGAAATTGCGCGTGTTAAACAGTATTTCACTGAGCCGGCTTATGAAGCAACTGCTGCTAATGACGTCAGTTTTTCTCAAATGCAAACTGAAGATGCCGCTTTTGCCCGTTGGGTGAAACAAAATGTCGTCGATCATAAAGTGGCGGGTTATAAAATTGCCTATATTTCACTTAAAGCGCCACTGCTTCCTCCAGGTGATGTGACTTCAGAGCAATTGGATGTCGTTGCAGACTTGGCCGATGAATTTAGTATGGGTGAAATTCGTGCTAGCCACAATCAGAATTTATTATTGAGTGATGTTAAACAAGGCGATTTATATGCCTTGTGGTTACGCTTGCAAGCAGAAGGTTTAGCGACGGCTAATATCAATACCATGGCAGATATGATTTGTTGCCCAGGTTTGGATTTCTGTGGTTTGGCCAATGCAACATCTATCCCATTGGCTAAAGAAATTAATGAACGTTTTGATGATTTAGATTATTTGTATGACTTGGGTGATATCAAAATAAAAATATCAGGTTGTATGAATGGCTGTGCACATCAAAGTGTTGGTCATATAGGTATCCTTGGTGTCGATAAAAAAGGTGAAGAGTGGTATCAATTCACGCTTGGCGGTAGTTCAGAAGCAGATGCTTCATTGGGTGAACGTTTAGGTCGTGCCATCCCTAAAGATGAAGTCGTTGATACGGTTGTGACTTTGTTGGAAGTATTTAAAGAACTTCGTTATGAAGACGAATTATTTCTAGCCACGGTACGTCGTGTTGGGATTGACCCGTTTAAGGAGCGTGTATATGCAGATAATTAAAAATGGCGTAATTGTTGAAGATCATTGGCTGCATTTAGATGATGAAGCAGCGTTGGTTGACGGTAAAATAACTGTCTCAATCAATCGCTGGCAAGAACAGCATGATACCTTGTCGAAGCATAAAGATGATTTGGGCTTGCGATTGACTGGCAGTGATCCTCTAGAAGAAATCGTGCCAGACTTAGCTAGTTTTTCGTTGATTGTGCTTATTTTCCCTGCCTTTACTGATGGCCGCTGTTATTCTTTTGCACGACTATTACGAGATCGATATCACTACACTGGCGAAATACGTGCCCAAGGTGATGTGTTGCAGGATCAGTTGTTTTACATGTCACAATCTGGCATTAATAGTTTTGAATTAGCTAACCCCGCTCAAATGGAAAATGCGTTGGCGGCGTTTAACGACTTTAGTGAAAGTTATCAAACGACAGCATTAAAGCCTGAACCCTTATATCGTCGCCGCTAACATAAATGGCTGTTTATGCAATTGGTGATGTCCAAGGTTGTTTTGATGAGTTACTTAAATTACTAGATCACATTAACTTTGATCCAGTAGTCGATCAGATTTGGCTTGCTGGCGATCTAGTTAATCGCGGTCCTAAATCGGCTGATGTATTACGTTTCGCGATGGACTTAGGTAGCGAAAAGGTCAAGGTAGTTTTAGGTAATCATGACCTCCATTTGTTGGCTAATGCCGCGGGAGTCATCGAGCATCAGCACCGTATGGATACGATGGATTCAGTACTACAGGCAGCTGATAAAGAACAACTCGTAACCTGGCTTCGTCATCAGCCTTTATTTCACCACGATAGCAAGTTGGGGTTTAGCATGGTGCATGCTGGATTGCCAGCGGAATGGTCCATTACCGAAGCTAGTGAGCGATCGAAAGAAGTCGAAGCTGTTTTGCAAGGCGAGAACTGGCGTGACTTTTTCAACAATATGTATGGCAATAAGCCTAAAGCGTGGTCTGTAAAATTAGAAGGTTGGGATAGGTTACGTTTTATCACTAATTGTTTTACTCGTTTACGTTATTGCTACGATGATGGACGTTTAGCACTTAAATTTAAGGGTGCACCGAAAGATAAACCTACAGATCAAAAACCATGGTTTGAAATGCCTAATCGAGCGTCTATAAATGACCGTATTGTTTTTGGGCATTGGTCTACATTAGGTACAGGTCAATACGGCAATGTTTTCTCGCTAGATAGTGGCGCGGTGTGGGGGGAGAAACTAACCGCTGTTCGTATTGATATCGAACCTTATCAATGGTTTACTATAGAAGCGGATCCTGAAGGTTTACCGCATGCAAAAAACAAAGCGATCGTTCAGTCTTAGTAATCGTGTTCTGTGTAGGTTTAATTTATTAAACAAAGTACAATATCTTTAATTTCGTAATCAGGTCTTTATTAATCATGACAAATATCACAACATTTTCAGGTGATTACTCAGCCAAAGGGCTAAAAGTAGGCATCGTAGCTGGTCGTTTTAACGATTTCATCGTTGATAATTTGATTTCAGGCGCTATTGACTGTTTAGTTCGCCATGGCGCTAGCGAAAGTGATATTCACCTAGCACGTGTTCCAGGTGCTGTAGAAATTCCATTGGCTGTTCAACGCATGGGACGCACTGGAAACTATGATGCAATTATTGCACTTGGCGCAGTTATTCGTGGTGGTACACCTCATTTTGAATTTGTAGCAGGTGAATGTTCAAAAGGTCTTGGCCAACTGACATTACAACTTGATATTCCTGTTGCATTTGGGGTGTTAACAGTCGATAGCATTGAGCAAGCCATAGAACGTGCAGGCACTAAAGCCGGCAACAAAGGCGCAGAAGCAGCAATGGGAACGATTGAAATGGTTAATGTGCTTCGTCAAATTGAGGCTGGGAAATAAGATGGCAGGTGGATTACCTCGTTCTCATGCCCGCCGTGCCGCTGTACAGGCTTTGTATCAAGCTTTAGTAAATGGCCAATCACCCACCACAAAAGATGCGCTAGATTTTGTCAGCGCAGAAAACTCAGACAAGATGGATCAGAAGTATTTCGCCACACTAGTCGAAGGCGTATCGAAAGAGCTTGTAACGCTAGATAATGAATTAGCCTTTGCAGTTGATCGTAGCCTATCGGAAATCGATCCTGTCGAAAGTTCAGTATTAAGGCTAGCTGTATACGAATTCATCCATCGTCCTGAAGTCCCTTATCGCGTGGTATTAAATGAAGCCGTTGAGTTAGCTAAAGCATTTGGTGGTGAAAAAGGCCATCGTTATGTCAATGGTGTTTTAGATAAGATGGGGTCTAAATTACGTGCAGTTGAGTACCAAGCATCAAAAGCACGTCGTAATAATAAATAACGATCAATAGTAGCTCGGGTTTCAACCCACATGTTGGACTAAAGTCCAACCTACATATTATATTTGAGATAATAATTAGAAAGAGTAGGTCGGGTTTCAACCCGACAGACTGAGTTAAAGTCCAACCTACATAATATTTGAGATTACGTTTATGACAGTATTATCTGAGTTTTCTTTAATCCAGCGCTACTTTGAACAACTCAGTACTCAACGCGACGATGTATTGTTAGGCATCGGCGATGATTGCGCTTTATTACAATGTCCTGCCGAACACGTTATTGCTGTGTCAATTGATACCTTAGTTGAAAATATTCATTTTTTTGCTGATGTTGATCCAGAACATTTAGGTTACAAAAGTCTAGCCGTAGGTCTGAGCGATTTAGCGGCGATGGGTGCTCAACCCGCTTGGTTTACTTTAGCTTTAACGCTTCCCGAAGTGAATGGGAACTGGCTAAAAGGTTTTTCTCAAGGCTTAGCCAAATTAGCAAAAAAGCATAATATTCAATTGGTCGGTGGCGACACGACACGTGGGCCACTAACGATCAGCATTCAAGTTCATGGTTTTGTTCCACCAGAAAAAGCGTTACGGCGTAGTGGTGCTGAAATTGGCGATCTGATTTATGTGACCGGAACGCTCGGTGATGCTGGTGCAGCCTTACAATTGCAATTACAGAAGTGGAATAATGTCGCGTTGAATGTTGAAGATAAAGCCTATCTCCGTCAACGCTTAGAACAACCCACACCAAGACTGGAAATTGGCCAACAATTAGCTGGTCTAGCTTCGGCAGCGATTGATATCTCAGATGGACTGTTATCAGATTTAGGCCATATTCTCGATAAAAGTGCTGTTGGTGCGATACTTGACCTAGCAAAATTGCCACTATCATTAGCCATGTCGAAAGTGGATAGAAAAACGGCAGAACGTTTTGCCTTACAATCAGGTGATGATTACGAATTGTGTTTTACCGTGCCACCGCAATATTTTGCAGAAATTGAACAACGCTTTAAAGATCAATGTACCCTCATTGGCACGATTACCGATGATCAAGGTATTTATTTTATTGACGACAATGATGCGTTGATTGCATTAAAAGGTACCGGCTATGACCACTTCCCAGTCTAAAATTACATTTCGAGAATTACTCAAACGTCCTGCTTGTTTTCTAGGACTAGGTTTTGGCTCAGGTTTAGCGCCTAAAGCACCTGGCACCTTTGGTACATTAGCTGCCGTTCCAATTTATTGGTTGATGCAAGATTTATCATTAGCGCTATATCTTGCGATAGTCGTCGTCGCCTTCATTGCCGGTATTTGGATTTGCCAGAAATCAGCTGATTGGATACGTCAAAATGATCCCTCAGCTGTAGTCTGGGATGAAATTGTCGGTTATTTAATTACGATGATTGCGGCCCCCGCTGGCTGGCAGTGGATGGTCTTGGGCTTTGTGTTATTTCGCTTTTTTGATATCTTAAAACCATGGCCCATTAATCTCGCCGATAAAGCCATTCATGGTGGCTTAGGTATTATGGTCGATGATCTAATTGCTGGCATATTTGCATTAGCATGTCTGCAATGGATATATCTAGTTTTTCCAACAATTGAGTTTTAGTATTAATATTTTTGCAAATAACTAAAAAATAGAGCAATGTTAGTAGCGTACTCAATTGAAAAGGATTTTCAATATGAACGCGAAAGGATTCACGCTCATTGAATTGATGATAGTTATTTGCATCATCGCAATACTGGCATCACTTGCCGTTCCATCATTTAGTGACATTATTCGTCGGCAGCAAGTTAGCGGTGAAGCGAATGTCTTATTCTCTTTAGTTTATCTCGCTCGAAGTGAAGCTATAAAACGTAACAGCGTTGTCACTATTTGTAAGAGTAATGATGCTGATTTATGTGGAGGCAACTGGTCTGATGGCTGGATTGTATTTCAAGATAATGACAAAGATGGTAGCCGAGAGGCTGGAGAAACAAAAATTTCATCCGGCACTATAGGCAATGATTATCAGTTGAATTGGTCAGCCTTTGGCTCAAATAACTATATTCGATTTACAGCCCGAGGCATGACATTGTCACAAAATGGCACATTCAAGTTATGTCCAGCTGATAACGATGCAAAATATGCTCGGGCCGTTGTTATTAGCAA
>JALIBN010000024.1:0-145489 GCA_030576275.1 Pseudomonadota bacterium
GCAATGATGGCATTAGCCGCTACGGGTGTAGCAGTAGCTGATGAAATCTTGACAATGCAACAAAATGAAAATAACTGGGTGTCTGCTGCCGGTAACTATAACAACCAACGTTATAGCAAACTAGCTCAAATCAACAAAGATAACGTTGCTGATTTGAAAATGGCGTGGACGTTCTCTACAGGTGTTTTACGTGGACATGAAGGTAACGCTTTAGTTATCGACGGTACTATGTATGTTCACACTGCATTTCCTAATATCGTATTTGCGTTAGATTTAAATAACGACGGCGCGATCAAATGGAAATATGAACCAAAGCAAAACTATGATGAAACTGTACCTGTCATGTGTTGTGACACCGTTAACCGTGGTTTAGCATACGGCGATGGCAAAATCTTCTTGAACCAAGCAGATACTACATTAGTCGCTTTAGATATGACTAGTGGTGCAGTTATTTGGTCTCACAAACGTGATGATCCAAAAGTTGGCGCAACATCTACAGGTGCTGCACACGTATTTAAAGATAAAGTAGTAGTGGGTATTTCTGGTGGTGAGTTCGGCGTACGTGGTTACGTTCAAGCTTATGACTTAGATGGTGCTCAAAAATGGAAAATGTACAGCACCGGTCCTGATGCTGAAATGGGTATTGATCCAGCTAAAACAATGGACATGCTTAAACCAGTTGGCAAAGATTCTTCTTTGAAATCTTGGAAAGGCGACCAATGGAAAATCGGTGGTGGTACAACTTGGGGTTGGTTCTCTTACGATCCTGATTTGAACATGTTCTACTACGGTACAGGTAACCCATCAACTTGGAACCCTGCGCAACGTCCTGGTGACAACAAATGGTCAATGTCTTTATTTGGTCGTGACTTAGATTCAGGTATGGCGAAATGGGTCTACCAAATGACTCCATTCGATGAATGGGATTATGATGGTATCAATGAAGTACCTTTAGCAGATCAAAAAATCGACGGTAAAATGCGTAAAACTTTAGTGCATTTCGATCGTAACGGTTTTGGTTACACAATGGACCGCGGAACAGGTGAATTGTTAGTAGCTCAAAAATTTGATCCAGCAGTGAACTGGTCAAATGGTGTGAATCTTAAAACAGGTCTTCATGATCGTGTTGCTAAATACTCAACGGCTCGTAATGGCGCTGATGTAAATACAACAGGTATCTGTCCTGCTGCACTAGGTTCTAAAGATCAACAACCGGCTGCATTCTCTCCACGTACAGGTTTGTACTATGTTCCAACTAACCACGTATGTATGGATTATGAACCGTTTGAAGTTGAATACACTGCGGGTCAACCATATGTTGGTGCTACATTAAACATGTACCCAGCACCAGGTGGTACACACTTAGGTAACTTCATTGCTTGGGATGCACGTGTAGGTAAGATCGTATGGTCTAACCCAGAACGTTTCTCAGCTTGGGGTGGTGCTTTAGCAACTGCATCTGATCTTGTGTTCTACGGTACATTAGAAGGTTATCTTAAAGCAGTAGACGCTCAATCAGGTCGTGAGCTTTATAGATTCAAAACTGCGTCAGGTATCATCGGCAACGTGAACACTTACAAGAATGATGGCAAACAGTTTGTCTCAATTTTGTCTGGTGTTGGTGGTTGGGCTGGTATCGGTATGGCTATCCCTAGCTTAGAAAACGACACAGATGGTCTTGGTGCGGTAGGTGCTTACAAAGCCCTATCTAGCTGGACTAACTTGGGTGGTGTTTTAAGCGTATTTAGCCTATAAGACCTTTATTTATTAATCTTTTTAATAGATAAAACCTTAATAAAGAAGCCCGGCACTTGTGTCGGGCTTTTTTTTATAATTTTATGACCATAACCATCAATTAAAAGATCCTATTAGGGATATTTAATTGATGGTTATGGTCATAGTAGATATTAGTGTGCATTGCGCTTCTAATTAAATTAAATAAGGAATTAATAATGACAATAACTCGGTTATTCTCATACCTCTTTGTAGGTTTGATCTGCATTACTACTTCGGCCCAGGCTGCAGACTTTACACCGTTGCCAGGGCAAACTGCAGTAAAAGTTTGTGCCGATGGATTTAATTTACCATATTCCAATAAAGCGTTAGAAGGCTTTGACAATAAGATCGCGACTATTATTGGTGAAGAATTAGGGTTGCCTGTTGAATATTATTGGTTTCCACAGCGAATTGGCTTTAGTCGTAATACGATTAAAAAAGTTGATCCTCAAACAGGCAAATTTATGTGTGATGTTGCGATGAGTATTCCTGCAGAACGTGGAATGTATTTACCAACGACCCCATACTTTAGTTCGATCGATTCAATGGTTTACCGTAAAGGCGAAGGCTATGAATTAACTGAAATCTCTGATATTGCTAAATTACACACACAAGGTAAAAAACTTAAAATCGGATTGTTTGATCGCGCTATCGCAACAAAAACATTGATAAAAGATGATCTTGCAGATTACATTCAATATTTTCAAATGATGCCTGGTGATGCTCGCCTTAATAGCGGTCGAATTATCACTGAAGAATTAGCCTCTGGACGGATTGATGTCGCTTTTGCATGGGGACCTGTTGCTGGTTTTTATGCTACTCAATCAGACGTCGCGATGACCGTGGTGCCACTTAATGAGATTGGCTCAGATTATGTGTTTAGCTTTGGTATGGGGGTTCGTCCACAAGATATTGAGTGGAAAAACCTTTTAAATCAGATCTTAGAAAAACGTAAAGACGATATCGCAAAAATTATTGCACAATACAATATGCCATCACTAGCCAATGTGAAGCACACGGCTGATACAAAACGAGCTGTATATACCATTGAAAATGGCAAGGTTGATAATAAAACATTCGTAGGCTGGCGTTTATTTAACTCAACCTGCTTTGTTTGTCATGGTCAAAATGCAACTGGAACAGATATAGCGCCTAATTTACTGACACGACTTGAAGGTATGAGTGAGTTTAAGTTTAGGAAGGCGGTATTACATCGTTATTTTGCTAAGGTAAATTTGGATGATCCAGATCGTCGCCTAGCATTTTTAAGCCAAGTTGCTGGTGAACAAGGTGTAAGTGAATTTAAAATGCCAACGTGGTCTGACGATCCAAATATTCGCCCACATATAAGTGATCTTTATGCGTACTTGAAAGCGCGTTCGGACGGTGCTTTAGGTGAAGGGCGACCAGAACAAATAGAAAAATAAGTTTCTGCCAAAATTGCGGCTATTCGACGGTAGCCGCAATTATTGATTTTAGATTATTATTAATCTTTAATGCAAATTGATTTTGTTGGTCATTTGCAGTTTGTTCATCCATGAGCCTACTGCTTACAATTATTCCTTGTGCCGATTGTTCACGAACTGCAATGGTACATGGCATTTCGTTGATTAGATCGGCGTTGATTTCAATCATTTCTTTAGCATAAGTAATATTGCAGAAATTGGTGATGGTGGACAATGGGAAGTCTTTTTCACCGCGATCTCGTATGGCTTGACCAATTTGACTACGGTGAATGATACGGTAGTTATGTTCTGATATAGCAAGATCAAGGTTTAACAAGGTTTCTTCAAAGCTATAATCACTAAGCAGTTGGTAGATATTAGTGGACTCATTTTTTGAGCACCCGATAATAGTTGTAATCAATAATGTCAGTAAAATGGAAACTTTTAGTAATCGTTTGCTAGTCATAGATAGTCTTTACTGTAAAATAAATATATTCGCTAAGAATAACATTAAAATCAAAGAGGGATGTCATGGTACAAAAAATATGGTTTTCGTTAATTTCAATATGTCTATTAATGGGCTTTACGGTGAATGCATTTGCCGTAGCAGGATATTCTGAAGTTAATAATGAACTTTTCGATAAGGCACATTTAAAAAATATTACTCAACCGACCATTTTGCACTACAAATACAACCGAACAAGTTTTATAGATGGTCCGCGTGAAGACACCATTGATGTAGTCGTCAGTAATATTCGTAATACAGGCCGTAGAGATACTCATTTTGAGTTCTTCACTGGTGCGAATAAGCGCCCATATGAAGATCGAGATAACCAGCAAGGAAATAGTGTTTTTCTTTACTTTCTGGAATTTGATGTACATGAACTCAAACGTTTAACGGGAGGTGACTGGCGATATTTTCAGCGTAAAATTCGCTGGGCTTTATCGAAAGGTGCAGACAAAAAAGACATCGAGATTGATTATCAAGGTAAGAAAGTAAAAGCGGTTCAGCATATAATTCAACCATTTATAAATGATCCTAAGAACTCTCGATATCCTTTATATGCAAGTAAATATTATATCTTCACCATGTCTGAGGCTATTCCTGGTGAAATTTATCAGGTGAGAACAATAGTACCTGATGGTAAAACATGGCAGGAAGGTGATGCTATTCTTACTGAAGAGACGGTAACATTTAGTGGCTTTGACAATCTATAAAATATTACTATTATCGGTAATATCAAAACGGGTATAACAACCCGTTTTTAATATTTAACTCTATGGTTAAGCGATTTAACTCTCTCCAAACGATTCTGTTATTGCATGAGTTAAGTTTTATTCTACTTGTGCTAATAACAGGAATGGTCGGGATTATATGGTCTGCTTCATGGCAGAGTAGTTCAGAGGAGTCCTTACGCATAGGCTCAATGAATTCGACTATGCAGAATATTCGTGGTGATGTATATAGGCAGTTAAAAGAGGTATTTGATGCGACCTTTTTACATGATAATGACGCTTCTAAGGAATATCTGGCTTACACGAATTCAATACAAGGCTATTTACTAGACTTGACCTTATTAGCCAACGACGAACAAGAACTACAAGCTGTTCAGCTCGTCGATAATGCTTACGATGCCTTTCATACTAAAACAGAGCAGCTACTTGATGATGGTTATACTGTCGTTGATCGCCAGAAGTTGCTTGATAAAGAATTAGAGAAATATACATTTGCTCAATTAGAGCAAGCTTTTACAAACTTAGATCAGATGCTTCTTAACAAGCAAATGGCATTATCGCTATCAAAACAACAATGGACGCAACGTTTAACTTGGCTTGCACCGATACCCGTTTTACTCGCTATTGGCTTATTGATACTTGCACGACGATTTGTACGCAAAAATGTTGTGTATCCACTGACAGAGCTTGTAGAAGGCGCTAGATTAATAAGTAAGGGAAACTTGAATCATAAAGTTCCACTTATTGGTGTATCAAACTTAGTCCGCTTGTCACAAGCAATAAATAGTATGGCCTTAGAATTAGCCAATAGTCGAGATCGTTTATTTGAAACGAAAAACCAAGCGGCACTAGGTGAGTTAGTGCCATTAGTAGCCCATAATATTCGAAATCCTTTAGCTGGGATTCGTGCGGCTTCTCAAGTGGCTCGGGATGAAGATATTTCTGATCCTACTCGTGATACCTTGACCGATATTATACTAGCCGTTGATAGGCTAGAACGTTGGGTGACATCGTTATTACGTTATTTACATCCAATAAAACCACATTTGAGTGAAACAACTTTGATCGCGGTAACGGATAATGCTTTATCACTGATCGAACTACAGTTAGCAGATAAAAATATTACTCTACAACGATTGGGTTGGCAGAAACCAGCAGTATCTTTATTACTAGATATTCATTTGTTTGAACAAGCCATTTTCAATTTAGTCCAGAATGCACTGGAAGCATCATCCTCAGGCAATGTGATTCAACTTGTTTATCGTCAATATGAAAATAAGGTATCACTAACCATTCACGATCATGGCCGTGGGATGACATTTGACCCTGTGGCCGAAAAAGTGACGGATGGTGAAGTTAAACGTTTAAGTTGCGGACTAGGTATTCCATTTTCATTGAAAATAATCAAGCAACACGGCGGAAGCTTAGCATACGATAGTTCAGATACTGAAGGCACCGCTGTCACGATTACTCTCGATACCCTAGCCTAAACTTTTAGAATTACAGATAAGGTAAAAATGACTTTATGATAAATGTGTTATTAGTTGAAGATGAGACATTATTTGCCAAATCTGTGTTGAGACGTTTACAAAAAGAAGAGTATGAAGGAAGTATTGTTTCAACGATAGCTGATGCTCGTAACGCTATAACAACAGCACTGCCCGATCTTTTGTTACTAGATATTCGTCTGCCTGATGGCAATGGCCTAGATTTATTAGCTGAGATTCGGGCACGAGATGACGTGGGCTGGAAATCTTTGCCAGTAATAGTCATGACAGCCTATGGCGAATTAGATGATGCTATTGCGGCGATGAAATTGGGAGCGACAGATTATTTAAAAAAACCAGTTGATCTTGATGATTTGGTGTTAACAATATCAAAAGTTTTAGCAACACAACAAATTAAACAGCAGTTAACATATTCGCATGTTCGTGAGCAGCAATCATTAGATGCTATAGATATGATTGGCGTCAGTAAGGCTTCACTTGATGTCCGTCATCATCTCAGCCGAATTGCACAATTAGTAACAAATAGTAGTGGTAACCATCCTGTAATTTTGATTCGTGGTGAGACGGGTACGGGAAAGGATGTTGCCGCTCGCTTATATCACCAGCTAGGTGATTGGCATATGCAGCCATTTGTCCATGTTGATTGCGCCTCATTGCCCAGTGAATTAATTGAAGCTGAGCTTTTTGGTTATGAGCGAGGTGCTTTCACTAATGCACACCAGGCAAAAGTAGGGCTCATCGAAGTAGCTGAGGGCGGTACCTTATTTTTAGATGAGGTTGGCGAATTAACATTAGCTTTGCAAGCAAAATTATTAAATGTGATAGAACGCCGCGTCGCCAGACGATTAGGTTCCACTAAAGAATATCCTGTAGTAGCACATTTTGTAGCGGCAACAAATCGTAATTTAGATGACATGGTCGCTGAAGGCCTATTTCGTTCAGATCTCTATTTTCGTTTAAATGTATTGGAACTTGAGCTCCCTCGATTATCTGAGCGAAGTGAAGATATCCCGCTTTTAGCCCAGCATTTTATAGAAAAGATTGCTCGTCGTTATGGACTAAAGACACCAGAATTACTCCAGAATGCTTTAGAGTCTTTACTACATTATTCATGGCCGGGAAATATAAGGGAGTTACAACACGTGTTAGAGCGTGCTGTAATGTTATGTCAGGATGATCAAATTCATGCTGATGATTTAATTTTAAAGATGGGAACATCATCTAGAGCAGAAACGATAGTGTTACCAATGCTGAATGAATTAGAAAAAATGACTTTAGATGAGGTTGAAAAACATCTGATCGAACGAGCCTTGCAGCGGTCAACTAATAATGTATCACAGGCTGCGAGGGAGTTAGGTCTCACACGTATGGCAATGCGATACCGAATGGATAAATATAAACTGTAAATAGCTGATGAGTATTACGCTGTTTATTATTTAACAATCTTCAGCCCGGGCCGTTCTTTTTTAACAGATTGCAGAGGTTGCCTAGGTTGTTTAGGTGGCGGAGTGTCATCACTAGGAAAGAACATGCCCTCATTATTTTCTTTACCGTAAATAGATTGCACCGCGATAATAGGAATGAACAATTCCATTGGTTTTCCTGAAAAACGTGCAGAAAAGCTTATCCAATCATTATCAGTATGGAAATTTTGTACGGCACCATCAGAAATGTTCAATACGATTTTATTATCGTGGATATATTCTCGTGGGACTTGAACGCCATCATACGAGGTGTTAACCAATAAATGAGGTGTCATATTATTATCAAGTAACCACTCATATATTGCTCTAATAAGGTAAGGTTTTTGTGACGTCATGTTGTTATCTCATTTCTCGTTCAACATCGCTCAAACTTGCTTGAAAGCTATCCCGGGCAAAAATTCGTTCAGCATATTCTTCTACTGCTTTGGCTTTGGCAGATAGTTTGATTCCTAGTATAGGTAAACGCCACAATAATGGGGCTAAACTGCAATCTAACAATGAAAATTCATCACTCATAAAAAAAGCCGATTCTGCAAAGAGTGGCGATAATACAGTCAAGTCTTCTTGAATAGTCTTACGCGCCTTACTTGTTTTGCCTTTTTCTGCAGCGGTCAGCGCTTGCCACTGAGAGTACCAATCTTTATCTATGCGATGTAGCATCAATCTTGCTTTAGCGCGAGATGCCGGATCAACAGGCATTAAAGGCGGATGCAAAAAGCGTTCGTCAAAGTAATTAATAATGACATTAGCATCATACAAAACGAGGTCACGATCAATAAGTGTTGGGCTGGTACCGTAAGGATTTGCTACCGCAACATCCTCAGGCCAGTGACCATCAACGATATCTTCAAGATTAGCAGTAATGTTTTTTTCTTGCATGACAATACGAGTGCGGTGGCTAAACGGACATGATGGATCTGAATACACGGTCATCATCGCGCGGCGATTACTATTAGCCATTTTGGTTATGCTCCTAAAGATATTTATTTTAGTGTGAAATATCTGTGAGTTATTGTTCATACTAAAATTTAAAGAAAGGGAGCAGGCTCCCTTTCTTTAAATAATACAAGCTAGATAAAGCGAGGTATTAGTGGATATCTCGCCAAAATGCTTTCTTCATTGGATAGGCAACAAGGAAAAATAAGAATAGATATAGTAATACCCATTTACCGAGTTCCAAACGTTGAATTTTTGATGGCTCTCCTACATAGGCTAGGAAATTCACTAAATCAGCCACCATAACGTTATAGTCATAGGATGATAATGAGCCTTCGCTAGCTGGTGTTAGATGGCCAGTTTCTTCATCATGGTGTAAATAACCTTGTTGCTTCCATAATACGTGCGGCATTGCGGTATCTTTGAATACTAGGTTATTTGTACCCGTTGCTTTAGTATCATCTATATAAAATGTTCGCAAATAAGTGTTTAACCATGCTGTGCCACGAGAGCGAGAAATAACTGAAAGGTCAGGTGGGGTAACACCAAACCATTTTTTAGCATCTTCAGCTCGCATGGCAACCGTCATAGTGTCGCCAATCTTTTCTGATGCAAACATTAAATTTTCTTTAACTTGAGCATCGCTTAGATCGAGATCTTTAGCCATACGGTTATAACGCATGAAAGAAGCTTGGTGACAGCTCAAACAATAATTAACAAATGTTTTCGCACCACGCTGCAATGATGCTTTGTCAGATAAATCTACCTCAACCTCATCGAGATGAATACCATCAGTACTCGCCATGACCTGACCAGAAATCATAGACAGGTAGCTGAAGAAAAATGCGAAGATAAAAGTTCTCATTTGAATGTCACCCTTTCTGGTACTGGTTTGTCTTTATCAAGGCTAGTGTAAATAGGCATTAGTACAAAAAATGCAAAATATATTATTGAGAAGATCCTAGACAATAAGGTATATATTGGTGTGACGGGCTGTGTGCCAAGGAAACCTAGTCCCAAAAAGCTAATCACAAATAATACAAGCGCCGTGCGGAAATAAATACCGCGATAGCGAATTGATCTTACAGGACTGCGATCTAACCAAGGTAATAGAAACAGGAATACGATAGATAATCCCATTGCCACAACACCAGGAAATGATGAGCCAGCAATACTTGGGACTGCTCTTAGAATAGCGTAGAAAGGGGTGAAATACCAGACTGGGGCTATATGAAGCGGAGTTTTAAGTGGATCTGCAGGCACAAAGTTAGCATTTTCTAAGAACCAGCCATCCATCTCCGGTGCATAAAATAATACTAAAGAGAATATGAATAAAAAGACTGTTACACCGACAATATCTTTCACCGTGTAATAGGGATGAAAAGGAATGCCATCTAACGGGATACCATCTTTATCTTTAAATTTTTTGATATCAACGCCATCAGGATTATTTGATCCCACTTCGTGAAGCGCAATGATATGAGCAACAACCAACCCTAGAATAACTAAAGGAACAGCAATAACATGGAAAGCAAAAAAACGGTTTAATGTTGCATCAGCAACCACAAAATCACCACGTATCCACAAGGCTAATTGGTCGCCAATAAATGGAATAGCACCAAATAGTGAAATAATAACTTGTGCGCCCCAGAATGACATTTGACCCCATGGCAATAAGTAGCCCATAAATGCCTCAGCCATTAGCGCCATGTAGAGGAACATACCAAATAGCCATACCAGTTCTCTAGGTTTTTTGTATGAGCCGTACATAATTCCACGAAACATATGTAAATATATAACAACAAAAAAAGCAGATGCACCCGTAGAATGTAAATAGCGTATTAGCCAGCCCCATTCTACATCTCGCATGATATATTCGACTGAGGCAAAGGCTAGCGCGGCATCAGGTTTATAGTGCATTGTCAGGAAAATACCTGTGACAATCTGCAACACCAAAACGAGTAATGCTAGTGAGCCGAAGAAATACCAAAAGTTAAAGTTTTTTGGGGCGTAATATTTAGAAATGTGTTCTTCCCACAATTTTGTGGCAGGAAAGCGGGCATCTATCCAGCCCATTAAACTAGAAAACATTATGCAGCTCCTTGTGCGTCTTCACCGATAACAACATTATTGTCACCTAAGAAATGATAGGGAGGGACGACTAGATTTTTTGGCGCAGGCATGTTTTTAAATACACGTCCTGAAAGATCGTAGCGAGAACCATGGCATGGGCAGAAAAAACCACCTTTCCATTCAGGGCCAAGATCTGCGGGTGCTAATTCAGGTCGGTAGGTTGGTGAGCAACCAAGATGTGTACAAATACCGACTAGTACAACAATGTGATCGCGAATAGAACGATTCACATTTTGGCAATATGCAGGTTGTTGTGAACTTGTATCGCTTTGAGGATCTGCTAATCGGTCATTAAGCTTGGGCAGCGTTAGTAGAGATTCAGAAGAACGGTTTAATACCCAAACTGGTTTGCCTCGCCATTCAACTGTTATCAATTGACCAATTTCAAGTTTACTGATGTCGATTTGAACAGGGGCTCCTGCCGCGCGTGCTTTAGCACTCGGTAACATAGATAAGACAAAAGGTACGGCAACTGCAGCAGCGCCTGCACCGCCAACAACGACACTAGCTGCGGTAGTCAGAAATCGTCGCTTACTGTTATCAACAGTGTGAGACATTAGGGGGGTTCTCCCAGCGGTAAATTATAAAATTCTAATAAATTAATTGCAGGCCAGAAGCATCTGGTCCGGACAAAAACTAAGAGATTTTATCATATACGCTGAGCTTTGGATCAAAAAAGCCCGCAATTAATGCGGGCTTTATTATTGCGCAACAATCGTTAAGTTTAATTTAACGCTTTCGCTGCTTTCTTGACTAGACGTTTCAACGCGCCTTTTGGATTAGTTGCTTCGATATCATCTAGGTTTGTTGGTGTACCTACGATAATGACGCCGCCCATACCTGCCCCCCAATGAGGGTCACATTTGTAAAGGTATATGCCGGGCACTGTTAATGGTGGCGTTTGGAAGTTCTCCCCCATTTGTGACGTCCAGCCTACTGCGCCTTCTGGCATATAATGGTGTTCACCACTACTATCAGTAAATACAGTATTGGTTATATGACCGTTCATATTTTCCCAAGAAACAGTATCACCAGGAGCAATTTTTATTACCATTGGTTTAAATGCAGTTACTGCTGCTGAAATCACATGGTTTTCAGCCATAACAGCTGAAGAAAGTAGGACTGATGCGCCCAACAATGTGCTGATAAGTGTTTTGCCGTATTTCATAGTATTCCTCGGATATTTTTAGGTTATTTGTCTTAACTGCTAGTTCAAGGTCACTATCTCATACCGAAGCTGAACCGAAGCTGAACAAGATATATGCATCTTAGTGCATTTAGAATCACAGGAGGGCCTGTTTTCAGCCGGAAATACTAACCTGAATCTGTTGGTAATGTCCAAAACTTAAACCTAATTAGCTATTAAGTCAGTCAAAGATAGCGGCGCTGATGGCTTCTTTAGCGCCTTCTAGATTGAATGATGTTTGTCCTTTTGTATCGTTAAGTAAGGTGTATTTGAAGTCTATATTTTTACCATTAAGTAGGGCATCGATTGTGCCTAAATGAGGACGAGACTCGCCTTGCCATATAGGGCATATAACACGTTCAGGTAGGCGCTCTGCAATAATATGATTGAAGCTGAAGTCTTTATGAGTTGAGATAGATTGATTGTCATTAACAACTATTGCCTCAATACCCTCATCAGCTGGAACGATAGTAGCCGTGAAGCCTCGAATCATTTTTACAGGCTTTTTGTCATCTATTTGAAAGATGGGCAGTTCATTTTGTGATAGTTCATCAAAGTTATTATCTGACAGGCTGAAATCTAACCAAACAATACCTTCCACCGTTTTAAAAATAGCTAGTTCATAGCCTTCTTCATTTCTGACCATGGCGGATTTTATTTCGTTTTGATTACCGTCCTGCGAAAAGGTTTCAATTTGCCATTGCGCGGAAACAGAAGATGAAAATAGAGTGATAATAAAAAAAGCTACGATATTGTTCATTAATTTTTACCTTCAGTTTGTTGAAGTGCCCACATTGCGGCATAACGTCCTTGGGCTACGAGCAGTTCTCTATGATTGCCTTGTTCTATGATTTTACCGTGATCTAACACTAAAATGGTATCTGCATCCGTGATTGTTGATAGACGATGCGCGATGGCTAAAGTTGTTTTATTGGTACTGAGTGATTTAAGTTCTTGATTTATGATTTGTTCAGAATGACTATCTAAAGCCGATGTGGCCTCGTCAAAAATAAGAATTTTTGGATTTTTAAGTAATGTTCGCGCTATGGCAACACGTTGTTTTTCACCGCCAGATAATTTTAGGCCGCGTTCACCAACTAAGCTTTTATAACCATCCGGCAGTTTTTCGATAAAGTCATGAATATGCGCCTGTTTAGCTGCATCGAAAACTGCTTGTTTATCAACCTGTGGATTACCATATAAAATATTTTGATAAATGGTATCGTTAAATAAAACGGTGTCTTGCGGCACTACACCGATGGCTTGGCGCAGACTGTGTTGGTCGACATTTCGAATATCTTGGCCATCAATGGTGATATTGCCCGCTTGGGGATCATAAAAACGAAATAACAATCTGATCAGTGTTGATTTCCCTGAACCGCTAGCACCAACGATGGCCAGCTTTTTACCGGCTTCAATAGTAAAGTTAATGTCATGCAGGATGGGCCGATTTGCATCATAATGAAAATTAACATGATTGAATTGAATTGTACCGTGTTGCACAGTGAGCGTTGATACATCAATGTTATCGACCGTTTCTTGTTGCTCATCGAGCAACGTAAACATTCGTTCCATATCGGCTAAGGAATGGCGGATTTCACGGTAGACAAAGCCAAGAAAGCCTAGCGGTAAATAGAGTTGTAATAAAAAGGCATTAATTAAAACCAGATCACCTAAGGTCAACTCTCCTTCAACAACTCCTTGGCCAGCTAGTAACATTAGAATGGTAAGGCCTACCGCGATAATGGCGCCTTGCCCTACATTGAGTAGCGATAATGATGTTTGATTTTTAATCGCAGAGCCTTCCCAAGACCTAAGTTTTTCATCATAACGTTGCAATTCATAGTGTTCATTGTTGAAGTATTTGACCGTTTCATAGTTGAGTAAGCTATCAACAGCCTGGTTATTTGCTTTGGAATCCATATCATTCATCGCGCGACGATAACGCATACGCCATTCAGTGATAATTAGGGTGTAAATGATATAAAACAAAATAGTCATCGTGGTGATAATGGCGTAAATACTGTCGTACTTTGTAAGAAGAATGATGGTGACGAGCGCTATTTCGACTAAGGTTGGCAAAATATTAAAGATCATGAAATTCATTAAAAAGCTTATGCCACGGGTACCGCGTTCGATATCTCGTGAAATGCCGCCCGTTTGACGCTGTAAATGAAATCGCAGTGATAGTTTATGTAGGTGTTCAAAAATATTGCCGGCAATACGACGAACTGAACGATAAATGACTTTAGCAAATAGCGCGTCACGTAATTCACTGAATAGACTGCTTGCTAAGCGCAAACAACCATAAGTAACTAGCATGGCAATCGGTAAATAGATTATGTCTTGTTGTTGAGGATCAAGTGCATCTACCACGCCTTTCAGCGCCAGAGGAATACCAACATTTGCGATTTTAGCAAAGGTTAATAGCGTTAGGGCAATCGCCACACGGCCTTTAAACTCCCATATGTAGGGCAAAAGGCTACGGATAGCTTTCCAGTCTTGATTTTCTTTCATAAAGAGAAGTGTAGCGGATTATTAATTGCTAGTGATGACATTTAGCAACCTGAAATTAAAGCATAAAAGCCCTAGTCTTAGTTTTTGGGTATAATTGGCTGTTTTCTGATTGAAATTAAAAAGTTTGTACTAATTTATTGTGTAGGTTTTGAGGGTGAAAGTTAATGCCATTGTATGAATATCATTGTGATGCTTGTGAGCATGAATTTGAAGCATTACAAAAAATGAGTGATGAGCCGTTAGTTCATTGTCCTGCTTGTGATGAAGCGTCATTACGCAAGTTGGTTTCAGCCGCAGGCTTTCGTTTGAAGGGCGATGGTTGGTATGAAACAGACTTTAAAAGTGGTAACAAACGTAATCTGGCAGATAGCGGGGCTGATTCACCAACAAAAAAGTCTGATAAAACAGCATAAACCCCTATCTCTCATAAAGAATTAACTTGAAATGAAAAAATATCTGATCGCTGGTTTGTTGGTGTGGATGCCGTTAGGTATTACTTTTCTAGTTGTACGTGCGATAGTGGATTTTTTAGACCGTTCTCTATTATTGTTACCCTACGCATATCAACCAGATAATTTACTAGGTTTCCATATTCCTGGTTTTGGCGTCGTTTTAGCCGTCGTTATGGTGTTAGCTACAGGCATGATTGTCGCTAACTTCTTGGGGCGGCGTATTGTTGTTGCATGGGAATCGTTATTGGCAAGAATTCCTGTTGTGCGCAACTTATATGCTGGTATTAAACAAGTTTTAGAAGCTGTGCTGGCAGCTGATGGCAAATCATTCCGTAAAGTATTGCTAGTTGAATACCCTCGTAAAGGAGTTTGGAGTCTAGCATTTATGACGTCATCTGATTTAGGGGAAGTTCAGCAAAAAACAGCCGGAGATGTTGTCAGTGTATTTATTCCAACGACACCTAATCCGACATCTGGTTTTGTGTTGATGGTACAGAGATCGGAAGTGATTGAAATGGACATGACCGTTGAAGAGGGTCTCAAGATGATTATCTCAATGGGTGTTGTTGTGCCAAAATTTAATAAAGATAAGCTTATCAATGATGTGAATATCGATAAGCCGTAAAAACTCTGAGTGCCACACATTGATTGTGGTGTGACCCTAATAAATTGAACTATTGGAATTGAACTATGCGTAGCCATTATTGCGGCGATGTGAACGAAACATTGGAAGGTCAAACTGTAACTATCGCTGGATGGATGCACCGTCGTCGTGATCACGGTGGCGTTATTTTTATTGACTTACGTGATCGTGAAGGTTTGGTTCAAGTGGTCTGTAATCCTGAAGATGTAGCCAGTTTTGCTATAGCAGAAGGTGTGCGTAGTGAATACGTATTACAAATTGAAGGATCTGTTCGATTACGTCCTGAAGGTAGCGATAACCCAAACATGAGTAGTGGGAAAATTGAAATCGTTGCTAAGCGCATGGATATTTTGAATAGTTCTGAAACACCGCCATTCCCACTAACAGGACAAGCAGAAGTAAGTGAAGACGTACGTTTACGTCATCGTTATATTGATTTACGTCGTCCTGAAATGTTGCAAAAGCTACGTTTCCGTTCAAAAATAACCAGCCTATTGCGACGTTTTCTTGATGAGAATGGTTTCTTAGATATCGAAACGCCTATTCTAACTAAGGCAACACCTGAAGGTGCGCGCGATTATTTAGTGCCAAGTCGTACTCATCCAGGGGACTTCTTTGCCTTGCCTCAATCACCACAATTGTTTAAACAATTGCTGATGGTGGCAGGGATGGATCGTTATTATCAGATCGTGCGTTGTTTCCGTGATGAAGATCTACGTGCTGATCGCCAGCCTGAATTTACCCAAGTCGATATAGAAACTTCATTTGTTGAAGAAGAAGATCTGATGACGATGATGGAGGAAATGATTCGTAGTTTGTTTGCCAATGTTTTAGAACAGGCTTTACCAAATCCTTTCCCACGTATGACATATGCTGATGCAATGACTCGTTACGGCAGTGATAAACCTGACTTACGAATTGACTTAGAGCTAGTTGAAATTAGCGACTTAATGAGAGATGTTGATTTCAAAGTATTCTCTGGTCCAGCTAATGATGAAAATGGTCGTGTTGCTGCTCTACGTGTGCCAGCGGGTGCAGAGTTGAGTCGTAAATCGATCGATGATTACACTAAATTTGTCGGTATCTATGGCGCGAAAGGCCTAGCTTATATTAAAGTCAACGATCTTGATGCCGGTCGTGAAGGTTTGCAATCACCTATCTTGAAATTCTTGCCTGACGAAGTCGTTGCCTCAATTATGCAACGCACCAACGCACAAACGGGTGATTTAGTATTCTTTGGTGCTGATAGCATTAATGTTGTTAACGAAGCATTAGGTGCTTTACGCGTTAAAATTGGCCATGATTTAGGTTTAGTGAAACATGGTTGGCAACCGTTGTGGGTAGTCGCATTCCCGATGTTTGAGTGGGATGCAAAATCTAATCGTTGGACAGCACTACATCACCCGTTTACAGCACCACGTGAAGCTGATCTTGGTTTATTAGAAACAGATCCTGGTAAATGCTTATCACGTGCCTACGATATGGTGTTGAATGGTACCGAATTAGGCGGCGGTTCGATGCGTATTCATAAATCTGACGTGCAAAGTCAAGTATTTGAATTACTGGGTATTTCGAAAGAAGAAGCCGATGATAAATTTGGCTTCTTATTAGATGCTTTGAAATTTGGTTGCCCGCCACATGGTGGTTTAGCGTTTGGTTTAGATCGACTTGCCATGTTGATGACGGGATCGTCATCTATTCGTGATGTGATGGCATTCCCTAAAACACAATCAGCAAGTTGTTTATTGACCAGCGCACCAAGCGCGGTGAGCGATGCACAGCTAAAAGAGCTGAATATTCGTGTGCGTAAGCAAGCAACTTTGGTCGAGACTGCAGAGAAGTCTTAAGTCTAATATAACTACGAGGGCCGTTCAGATGAATGACATTACGCCAGTAACCTCATGTAGCCAAGAGCGATATGAGGTTCGTTCAACTGATCTGCCCTTGAGCTGTCCTATGCCAAAGATGACGCTTTGGGATGGCCACCCCAAAGTCTATTTAGATATACAAAGTAACGGTGAAGTATCGTGTCCCTATTGTGGTGCACTATATGTATTGGTTGAATGAACAAAGTCATACACGTCGCGGTTGCAACCATAGTTAATGCTGACAACGAGGTATTATTAGCACTTCGGCAAGCACATCAACACCTAGGCAATTTATGGGAATTTCCTGGCGGTAAAGTAGAGGCTGATGAAACGGTTTATGCTGCATTGAAGCGTGAAATTTGGGAAGAATTGGCTATTACAGTCATTGCCGCCAAGCCATTACTGACAGTTTCTCATGACTATGACGATAGGTCGGTTTTGTTAGATGTTTGGCATGTCGATAAATTTGATGGAACACCGCACGGTCAAGAAGGTCAAAGATTACAATGGTGTGCTATATCTAATTTAGTTGATATCGAGTTCCCATCAGCTAATGTGCCTATTATTTCAGCTCTCCAAGCATTGTTATAATTTAAGCTAAGTATTCGAGTATTAAGGGTAATATATAAAATGAGTCTTGCAGAAACGATTCCTAAAAAATTGCAATCAAAAATTGATCATATTATTGATAATGTCCCATCTAATCCATGGCTGACAGAAGATCAAAAACAAGATTATGTATCAAAGATTAAGTTATTACTTGAACAAAAAAATGCCGTATTAATTGCACATTATTATGTGGATGATGAATTACAGGCGCTGGCTGAGCAAACAGGAGGTTATGTCTCTGACTCATTAGATATGGCTAATTTTGGTGCTCAACACCAAGCGAATACTTTAGTCGTATGCGGTGTACGTTTCATGGGTGAAACAGCAAAAATTCTGAGCCCAGAAAAAACCGTCATAATGCCAACATTGGAAGCAGAGTGCTCTTTAGATTTAGGTTGTCCGATAGAAGAATTTAGTCAATTTTGTGACCAATACCCCGAGCACGTAGTTGTGGTCTATGCCAATACCAGTGTTGAAGTAAAAGCACGAGCAGACTGGATTGTAACCTCAAGTAATGCGATCCAGATTATCCAACACTTGATGGCCCAAGGTAAGAAAATAATTTGGGGACCAGATCGCCATTTAGGCCAATATATTAATAATAAAACCGGCGCTAATATGATCCTATGGCAAGGACATTGTGTTGTGCATGATGAGTTCAAACTATATGAACTTGAAGCCTTGATGCAAAAATACCCAGATGCCGAAGTCTTGGTTCATCCAGAAGCGCCTGAATCTATTATTGCAAAAGCAGATTTTGTCGGCTCAACTAAACAAATTATAGCTGCGGGTAAAGCCTCAAAAGCAGATACCTTAATTATCGCGACGGATTATGGTTTATTTTATAAAATGAGCCAAGTCGTTCCAAATAAACGCTTGATTCCAGCACCTACTGGTGGCAAAAGTGCCACATGTAAGAGTTGCGCTCATTGCCCGTGGATGGGAATGAATACGCTAGTTAACTTGTACGAAACATTGCGTGATACCACCAATGTGGTCGAGGTCGACGAGCAAACACGCCTAAAAGCATTGATACCATTGAATCGAATGTTAGAATTTTCATATCAACAAGGTATTCTGACTGCTGGTGATGCCTGATCTCTATTGTTATCTGAGCGTACTATCTCGGCCAAATAAACTAGTGATAGTCAGAAGGGTTGTACTCGTCGATGTCGATCTGTTCAATTTGGGATGACTTATCAGGAATACGATGATTTTCTGATGCCCAGTCCCCCAAGTCGATTAATTTACAGCGCTCGCTACAAAATGGTTTCCAAACTTGATCATCTTGCCAAGGGACTGACTGGCCACACTGTGGACATTGTACTATAGTTTTAGCCATCAGATAATCGCCTTACATCGCACAAATGCTAAGTGAAAAATCAATATTTTCAGTAGCTTGCTTAGCGCGCTGATTAATATCAAAGTCCATTAGACGTACTGTAAAACGATGTTTACCGCCACTTATTTCTGGATAATATGAGGTGTCATTCATCACTTGTACACGAATAAGCTGATTGGATTGACTACTATCTAAATTTTGTTGGAAAAAGCCGGCTGAAGCTGTAGCAGGTTTGAATCCAGTACTGCCACGGATTAATCTCAGCGAGATTTCAATGGCTGCACGCATACTAGCAAATTGGTTCAGCCAATTGAGTAACTGATGTTTGCGGGCCTCATAAGGTGTATGTCGTAACCAGAAATGATAGGCGGGTAAATCAAAGTCACAACTTCCGCCGGGGATACTCGCACGCTGACGAATGCTATATATAAAATCATTTTCACGCAAAGTTTGACCGATGGCTGATTTACTAAGATGTAATGAATCTAAAATTTGGTCTAATTCATCAAGTAAATCATCGAGGGCACGTTTATCGACACCCGGTGTATTTTCAAGTGCCGACAGGGTACTGACCAGACGTTCTAATTCTTTAACGATTTCTTGTTTTAGATCGCTACGTTCAAAAACAGACAAAAGACTAAGTAATCCATCAATTGCGTTACGATTATTTAATTCGTCATTATGTTTCAAGGCGTGATCAACTCTCGCGAATAAAAATTCAAGCCGAAGAAATGTGCGTATGCGCTCATTGAGCGGTTGTTCGTAAATAATTTTTTCAGGCACAGGCGATTCAAATTAATTTAAGGATCGTAGAAAATGCTTATTGTCCATGACTATCGTTATGCTGGCAACTTGATGGTGAATTATTTGCCAGAGAAAAGTACTTCTTATGTAATTTATCGACCTGTTTCTTGAGGTTTTCAGCACTATTATTATTAGCGATAATATCATCGGCACAGGCTAAGCGTTGCTGTCGATTTACTTGGCTATTGATCATTAACTGAGCATCATCTAAAGGAATATTATCGCGCTCACATAAGCGCGTCAGTTGTAGCGCTAAATCAATATCAACAAGCAATACACGATCGACGAGCTCCGTCATCTCAGCTTCAATCAGTAAGGGGATTGCTAATATACAATATGGCGTATTTAAGGCAGCACTTCGCAGAAATAGCTGTAAGCGAATACGTGGGTGAAGAATCATTTCTAATTGATGTTTTGCTTTGTCATCAGAGAAAATCAGTTTTCTTAAATACTGGCGATTGAGTTCGCCATTTGGCAGGCATATGTTATCTCCAAAGGTATGGACAATTTCATTATAGGCTTCTTGCTTGGGCTCAACTAATTGCCTAGCAATGACATCGGCATCAATAATGGGGATTCCATATTGAGAAAATAAACGACAAACCGTCGATTTTCCACTGGCAATACCTCCGGTGAGCCCTATTTTTAACATAGGATGTTAGCCTGCCCCCATCCAGCTAAGATAGGCATAGGTAATTGCATCACCCCAAACTAATGCGATCCAGCCTGCTGCGGCGAGATAAGGGCCAAAGGGAATAGGGACATTACGTTGATGTTGACCAAAAACAATGAGTGAGATACCGACTATGGCACCCACTAATGATGACAATAAGATGATCGATGGCAAAATCAACCAGCCAAACCATGCGCCTAAGGCCGCTAATAGCTTGAAGTCACCATAACCCATACCTTCCTTACCAGTGACTAGTTTAAAGCCATGAAACACTAGCCATAGCGATAAATAGCCAGCTATTGCACCAATCACGCTAGATGTTAAGTCGGTATAAACAGTAAACAGGTTAAAGACAATGCCAAGCCATAACAGCGGTAATGTAATGCTGTCAGGTAATAGTTGGTGATCAATGTCGATAAAGGTCAAGGTGATAAGCGACCAGGTTAACAAAAGTGCGCCTAAACAAGCCCAATCAAAACCAAAATACCAAGCGACAATGCCTGAAAGCAGTGCTGTTAAAGCTTCGATCAATGGGTATCGTTTTGAAATAGGCGCTCTACACTGTTTGCACTTCCCACCTAAAAAAAGATAGCTAATAACGGGAATATTTTCGATAGCAGTGATAGCGTGATTACAATGAGGGCAACGCGAACGCGGTACACTTAATGTAAAAGGTGCTACTACTTCGGACGTTTGATTATTAAGCTCATCACATTGTGCTTTCCAATCTTGTTCCATCATGATCGGAAGTCGATAAATAACGACGTTGAGGAAACTGCCAACTAATAGACCAAGTACGCTGACTACTAAGACCAACCATAAGGATGACGCTTGCAATAGTGCAATTAAATCCATTACACAACGGCACCTAGTTTGAAAATCGGTAAGTACATAGCGATAACCAAAGTACCAATCAAACCACCTAAAATGACCATGATCATCGGTTCCATTAGTGCTGTCATATTATCCACAGCATCATCGACTTCTTGCTCATAAAAATCAGCGACTTTGGCTAACATAGAATCAAGTGAACCTGATTCTTCACCAATGGCGACCATTTGCACCACCATGTTGGGGAATATTTCAGTTTCTTTCATGGCGACATTTAATTGGGTACCCGTAGATACATCATCACGCATAACCATCGTCGCTTCACTAAACACGATATTGCCTGTTGCTCCGGCAACCGAGACCATTGCTTCAACCATTGGTACGCCTGCCTTAAACATTGTAGAAAAGGTGCGTGCAAAACGTGCGATAGCACCTTTTTCTTGAATAATGCCGATGACGGGGATTTTAAGTAACATCCGATCAAAGAAATGTTGTACTTTTCGCGAACGACGTTTGCTTTCCATGATGGCGTATACGGCACCGATGATTGTGCCGAAGATAATCCACCAATACTCTTGGAATACTTGGGAGAGGCTGATGACAGCTTTTGTCAGTCCAGGTAAATCAGCACCGAACCCAGTAAATAATGCTTCGAACTGTGGGATTACGAAGATCATTAAGATTGCGGTAACGACAAAGGCAACGACAATAATCGCGGTAGGATAGACTAATGCTTTTTTGATTTTGGCTTTTAAGGCTTCAGTTTTTTCTTTATAGGCCGCGATTTCATGCAATAGTGTTTCTAATGTACCTGATTGCTCACCAGCATGAACTAAGCTGACAAAAAGATCATCAAAATATAAAGGAAATTTACCCAGCGATTCGGCCAAACTTGTACCCGATTCTACATCGCCTTTGATAGCTAATATCATCTCCTGCATACTGGCATTTTCATGGCCTTCACCAATAATCTGCATTGATTGCATTAATGGAACACCGGCAGACATCATTGTGGCTAGCATGCGGCTGAATACGGCGATATCGGAAGGTTTAATGGCCGGCTTTCTAGCTGCAAACAGATCTTTAGGTTTCTTTTTGACCTTGATAGGGTTAATGCTTCGGCGACGAAGTATGGCTTTAACTTCATTAATACTCGTTGCCGATTCTTCGCCCTTGATACGCCGGCCTTGTTTATTGGTACCCTGCCAAATGAAGACAGGATTAACCTTAACCTTTTTCTTGACTGCTTTAGTTGCTTGCGCCACGGATTACTCCTTAATTACTCGGTTTAATTCTTCAAGGCTCGTCATGCCTGATGCGACTTTTTTAAGACCGGATTTTCTTAAGTCATCGATGCCTTCTTTTTCGGCTTGATCGGCCAAGGTCATCGCATTGCCACCTTCCATAATAATACGACCCATTGCCTCAGAAATGGGCATTACTTGATAAATACCAACACGCCCTTTATAACCTAAGGTACAACTATCACAGCCCACTGCTTTGAAAATTGTCATACCGCTATCTATTTGTTTTTGGGTGAACCCTTCTTCTAAAAGCGCTTCAACAGGGATATTTTCGGTCTGCTTACATTTAGTGCATAAGCGACGACCTAGACGTTGGGCAATAATCAGTGATACTGCTGAGGCGATATTGAAGGCAGGAACGCCCATATTGGCTAAACGAGTAAGAGTCTGCGGCGCATCATTGGTATGTAACGTTGAAAATACCATATGGCCAGTTTGTGCGGCTTTGATCGATATTTCAGCGGTTTCTAAATCCCGTATCTCGCCGACCATGATGATATCTGGATCTTGGCGAAGAAACGCTTTTAACGCCGAAGAGAAGGTCAGGCCTACCGCGGGATTTATATTGACTTGATTGATGCCGGCTAAACTAATTTCCGCTGGATCTTCTGCGGTAGATATATTTCTATCGTCAGTATTTAGAATACTAAGCGCTGTATAAAGTGATACGGTTTTACCACTACCCGTAGGACCTGTTACTAGCACCATGCCATAAGGTTGATGCATGGCTTCCATGAATATTTTCTTTTGATCGGGCTCATAGCCGAGAACATCAATCCCTAATTGTGCGCTAGTCGGATCAAGGATACGTAATACGATTTTTTCACCAAATAACGTTGGGCAGGTATTAACACGAAAATCAATCGTTTTAGTGGCTGATAATTTGAGCCGCATCCGACCATCTTGTGGCACACGACGTTCGGCGATATTTAACCGAGATAATACTTTGAGACGTGCGGCAATTCGGCCGCTGAGATTAACAGGTGCTGATTGGGCTTCTTGTAAGATGCCATCGATTCGAATCCGTACACGGTATTTTTTTTCATAAGGCTCAAAGTGAATATCAGAAGCCCCTGACTTGATGGCATGGGTCAAAATACCATTGATAAACCTAACAATAGGGGTTTCATCAACGTCTGAAGTATTAGGTTCTTTTCGGTCTGTTGTGTCATCTGGGCCGAGATCAATGTCATCTAAATCAGCGCCGCCAAAGTCATCAAATTTTTCGTTACTTTGATCTAAGGCGCGTTCAATTGCTGCCGTTAATTTTTGTTCTTCAACCAAAACAGCAAAGGTATTCATGCCGGTGCTAAATTGATACTCATCCAAAGCTTGTAGATTAGTCGGATCTGACATGGCTACATGGAGGCGGTTACCGCGTTGATATAGCGGTAAGGCATGATGTTTACGAATAAGACTTTCTTTAATTAGCGATGTGGCTGCGACATCCATGCTCATGGCATCAATATCAAATAGTGGTACGCCAAATTCTTGGGATGCAACTAAAGCGATGTCATGGCTATTAAGAATTTTATTGCGCACTAAATAGCTAACAAAAGGTTGATTAGCCTTCTTGGCATGTTTTTGGGCGGATAAGGCTTCTTCCTCACTTAACAAGCCATCAGTAATGAGGCGCCTTGCTAAACCGCTAAGTCTGATTAATTCGGTATTTTCCATATATGCGCGATGACCTAAAAGCTAAAGATTGTGTTAATTAGCACTCATATTATGTAAGTTATTAGATAATTTCTAGTTTGCAAGTCGAGACGAGCCACTTGCTTCCCGTATATACTGCTCACAATTGATCGATATTGGAAATAATAATGCAAAAAATGATGAGATGGAAACGACTAATATTAGTCATAAGTATTTTGACTGTATTAGGTGCTTGTGGACAAAAAGGTGAGTTATATTTGCCGGAAGATCATGCCTCGATGAGCTCGGAGACAGAATAAAAAATGGATTATTTTGATTATAAATCAGGTGAGTTATTTGCTGAAGACGTTGCCATAGCTAACATCGCTGAGCAATTTGGTACGCCTACCTATGTCTATTCTCGGGCGACATTAGAGCGTCACTGGCAAGCATTTGATAACGCCTTTTCAGGCCAAGCACATTGTGTGTGTTATGCAGTAAAAGCAAATTCTAACTTAGCTGTTTTAAATGTGTTGGCTAGATTAGGTTCCGGTTTTGATATCGTTTCTGGTGGTGAGTTAGCTCGAGTATTGGCCGCTGGTGGACAGGCAACTCGGATCGTTTTTTCCGGCGTAGGGAAGACGGTTGCGGAAATTAGTTATGCTTTGCAACAAGGCATCCGCTGTTTTAATGTGGAATCAATTCCAGAATTGATTCGGATCAATGATGTGGCGAGTGAATTAGATTGCCGTGCTGCGATTTCGATTCGGGTTAATCCTGATGTCGATGCGCAAACGCATCCTTATATATCTACAGGCTTAAAAGAAAATAAATTTGGTATTGCCATTGAACAGGCAGAAACCGTATATCAACAAGCACAAGCCTTGTCTCATTTAAATGTTGTGGGTATTGACTGCCATATTGGCTCACAACTTACCTCGGTCGCGCCATTTGTCGATGCCTTAAAGCGTGTATTGACCTTAATCGATAGACTGGCTGAACTAGGTATTAAGCTTAGTCATTTGGATATAGGAGGTGGACTAGGCATTACTTATCAAAATGAAACACCGCCGAGTCCTGCTGAATATGCCGCAGCTTTACGTACTTTATTAGTCGGTCGTGACCTTGAAATATTGTTAGAGCCTGGTCGTGCTATTGCCGGAAATGCCGGTATTTTATTGACCAAAGTTGAATATATAAAACCGACAGAGGACAAACAATTTGCGATTGTCGATGCGGCGATGAATGATTTATTGCGCCCAGCTTTATACCAATCATGGATGGCTATTCAAGCAGTGATACCTGATGAATCTCTAGTGCCACAAAATTTTGATATCGTAGGACCTATCTGTGAAACAGGTGATTTTCTAGGTAAAGATCGTCTGTTAGCGATAAAACCCAATGATTTGTTAGCAATTCGTTCGGCAGGGGCTTACGGTTTTACCATGAGTTCTAATTACAATTCACGTCCTCGTGCGGCCGAAGTGATGGTTGATGGTGATAAAGTCTATGTCGTACGTGAACGTGAAACTATCGAATCATTGTATGCTGGCGAACAGTTGTTACCGGCGTAATCACGATGTTGAAATTCAGCAAAATGCATGGCATAGGCAATGACTTTGTTGTCATTGATGCTATTAATCAGCAAGTCGAGTTAACTAACCGTCAAATTAGATTGTTAGCCGACAGGCGTTATGGCGTGGGCTGTGATCAGTTGTTGTTGGTCGAAAAATCTTCAAACCCCGCGGTCGATTTTAAATATCGAATTTTTAATGCCGATGGTGGCGAAGTGGCTCAATGTGGTAACGGCGCTCGCTGTTTTGCTCGATTTGTCTACGATAAAGGCTTGACTGCTAAAACCACTATTGCAGTAGAAACCGCTTCAGGGGTTATTTATCCTAGTATGAAAAGTGGTGGTGAAGTGACTGTGGATATGGGCTTGCCACGATTTTCACCATTGGATATTCCCTTTGTTATAGATAAGCAATCTGCGACCTATATGTTGCCCGTGGTGGAACGACAGGATGTAGAAATAGGTGCGGTTTCGATGGGTAATCCACATGCGGTATTATTGGTAGATGACATTAATACCGCCGAAGTGAATACCTTAGGGGCGATTATTGAACGACATAGTCAGTTCCCTGAGCGAGTGAATGTTGGTTTTATGGAAGTGGTTAATCCTAGCAGAATTAATTTGCGAGTATTTGAACGCGGTGCAGGTGAAACACTGGCCTGTGGTACCGGAGCATGTGCTGCGGTAGTAAGTGGCATCCAACGTGGCTTATTAGCGCGAGAAGTTAAGGTTAAATTGCCTGGTGGTGAATTAGTAATTGAATGGTCTAATGACAACGCATCTGTCTGGATGACGGGGCCAACTACACACGTATTTGATGGGGAAATAGCATGGGCGACGATAAACTCGAATTAACTGTAGAACAGGTGGCTGCATATCTGAAAAAGCATTCTGACTTCTTTATTGATCAGCCGGCGGTGTTAGATTCACTACAGCTATCAACGTCTCCTGAAGGTACTATTTCACTGGCGCAGCGCCAGTTAGAACGGTGTCTACAAAAAAATGAAAAACTACATACCCAGCTCAATTCTTTATTATTCAATGCTCGAAAAAATACTGAATTACAATCACGAGTGCATCAACTTTGTTTGCGACTGATGGATGCAAAGGGCTTGGACGAGCTGTTACCATTACTGATGCATGAACTTAAACAAGAGTTTGAAGCGGATGAGGTGTCATTGCGTTTGTTTTATAATGGCGACGCTAAAATCGATTTACCAGCGCTCACTGACAATATCGTTCAGCATCATATTGATGACGATGGATTTAAAATTTTCGATAGTTTATTGGCCAAACAACAACCCGTATGCGGTCGATTAACACTGGCCCAAAAAACAGTATTATTTGGTGACCGGGCCGAGCAAGTGCAATCAGTCGCCTGTTTGCCATTAGGTCATCAGCCATGTGCTGGTTTATTAGCGATAGCCAGTTTTAATGTCAATCGCTTTCATGCCGATATGGGGACTGACTATTTGAGTTTCTTGGGCGATATTACTATGCGCTTATTACGTCCTTATCATCACGCTTTACATGGTGAATAAGCAACAGCATACTATCGATGATTTTTTGCAGTATTTAGCGCAAGAAAAACGGATGTCACCTCATACGGTGAGTAATTATCAACGTGATCTCAAACAACTTGCTACTTTCTGTGAGTCATTTGAATTTGCCGCTTGGCAATCGATTAAAAGCAGTCATATTAGACAATTTATTAGTCAGCTTCATCGCCAAGGTTTAGCAAGTCGTTCCATACAGCGATCTTTATCGGCTACTCGTAGTTTTTATCGTTATTTAATCCGTGAAGGTTTGGCTGATAGTAATCCCGCTCAAGCAGTACAAGCACCCAAAGGCGAAAAACGTCTGCCATCGACATTAGATGTCGACCAAATGACGGCTTTATTAGATGGCACACAGCAAGACACGATGATTGGTAGTCGTGATCGCGCCATGATGGAATTGTTTTATTCCTCTGGTTTACGTTTGGCGGAGTTACAGGGCCTTGATTTACGGGATGTTGATTTTGGTGCCGAGCTTGTTCATGTATTAGGTAAGGGGAGTAAGCAACGGATCGTGCCTATTGGAACTCAAGCGATTAAGGCTTTACAACATTGGTTAAGCGCCCGTAATGAACTGGGCTTTTATGAACAATCTGCTTTGTTTATAACTAAACAAGGCAAGCGATTAGGCGTGCGAGCGATTCAAAAGCGTCTTAGTTATTGGGGCAAAAGACAAGGTATTTCCGATAAGGTACATCCACATCGCTTACGTCATGCCTTTGCTTCGCATATGCTGGAAGCGAGTGGTGATTTAAGGGCTGTACAGGAATTATTAGGTCATGCAGATATTTCCACTACCCAAATCTATACCCATGTCGATTTCCAGCATTTAGCAAAAGTTTATGATGATGCTCATCCACGAGCGAAGAAAAAATAAGTAGTATTGCAATAGTCATTACGCCTATATGATTTTTAGATATCAAGAAGTTATTACAGGCTACAGATTCACGCTATAACTCAATATTGATTGGTATTTAGTGTAAAGCTACCTCGTCTAAAACAGAAGTGACCAACCGAGTTCTAGTTGGTATTGCTTCATTTCTAGTTCAACGGTTTGTGTGCTACTAATGGGGCCCGAGATACTTTTTGCCGGAGCATACATCGCTGCAAAGTTGATTTCTTGTCTGCCATTATCAAACTTCTTGGTGAACCCCGTGGTGAAGTGTTGCTCCATCACGCCTGGTGCCAAAATGTTGAAAAAAACTTCTGATTCTGGAATAGGCTGATTGCCATGGCTATAACCTGCTCGCCATGTCCAATCATTAGTCGTTTCATATTGCATACCCAATTTCAGGGTTGTCATATCTTTCCAGCCAAAACCAATACCATTATTACCGCCAAGGCATGATGGATCCGATAGTGTCGAACGAGTCGCGCACGATGTGAATGAAGGCATCATCTTATTGCCTACCGCGTCAATCGAGCTATACCATGTTTTTTGGACATCTAAAGCAACGGTTAGGTTTCCTGTTGCTCTCCACGCCAGACCGATAGTGGCTGAGGAAGGAATATCCATATCACCTTGCTGCGCAAATAGACCTTGGTAATTATCGAGCTCAGACATATAGACACGAGAGCGATAACCACCACCTAAGGTAAATTGCTCACTAACAGGCAAGATAAAGCCTAGATTGATGCCTGCACCAAAGGAATTGTCGTGTCCATTATTTGTTAGATTTTGTGGTGAGTTTGATAATCCAGCAAAGTTAGAAAGTCCTCTCGCAGCAAACCGTTGATAGGCTAAAATGGCTGATAGGCCGATAGAAGCATCATTATCAAAGCGATAGGCAAAGGTTGGCGATAAAAAAAGTTGTGATAAATCGACGCCAGTAGCACCAGAAAAAGAGCCTCCTGCTGTATCGGTAGCGGCGTAACTCGTATTCATTCCGCCATTACCATAAAGCAATAAACCTAGAGATTTATGGTTATCTAATTGCCAACTTGCACCCATTTCAGGAATTACAAAATATTCTCGGCCGCTATCTACTTGTCCAGGAACCAATGAAGATGGATTAGTTTCTGACTGCGGGCCAGTTGCAGTATAACTGCGACGAGGGCTGAATAATGCGGCACTTATATCAACACGATTACCTATAAAGGCAATACTGGCAGGATTAATTGCTGCGCCAAGCGTTTCTTGTGGAAGAGCAACCCCGGCGCCAGCCATCCCGCGAGACTTGATGCCGTAACCATGGGCGAGGTAGCCGTTGGTGGCAAAAGCAGGTGAGATGAATAGGGCAAGCAAGCTTGTTACTAATAACTGACGTAAAAACGACATGGGAATGGTGACCAGATAATTAAACAAAGTCGGCTACTATACTGGATTATTGTGGCGCTGTAATCTTCATTAGTATTTGATTATTAAGTAAATATTAATGTTCTTATGATTATTTAACCATGGAGAGCAATAATAATTGCGCTTTTCCATTTTGCACTCAGATCGTCTATGTAAAATACCGGAAACTTAATGCGCTTGCTCCCAATTGTCGCCAATGCCAATACCTACTTCTAATGGTACATCTAGCTTTGCGGCATTCATCATAAACTGTTCGATTTTTACTTTAGCAGTATCAATTTGATCGGAGGGCACTTCAAATACCAATTCATCATGCACTTGCATAATCATGCGAATAGAATTGTTTTCAGTTGTTAGCCAATGATGAATATCAATCATCGCCCGCTTGATAATGTCTGCTGCCGTGCCTTGCATGGGTGCATTGATAGCAGTACGTTCGGCATATTGTCTGCGCATGCCATTACTGGAATTAATCTCTGGCAAAAATAAACGCCGACCAAATAAGGTTTCGACATAACCGTCCATTTTAGCTTGCTCTCGAGTACTTTCCATATAACGTTTAACGCCTGGATAGCGTTCAAAATATGTGGTCATATAATCAGCGGCTTGATGACGTTCAATACCGAGTTGTTTCGATAAGCCATGTGCCGACATGCCGTAAATTAAACCAAAGTTAATCGCTTTGGCGCTACGACGTTGGTCAGTGCTGACTTCATCTAAGCTCACGCCAAAAATTTCAGCGGCAGTGTGACGATGAATATCTTCGCCGGCAGCAAAGGCGTTTAATAAGCCGGCATCTTGTGACAAGTGAGCCATGATGCGTAATTCAATTTGTGAGTAATCGGCAGCCAATAATGTGTAGCCATCAGGTGCCACAAAGGCTTCACGGATACGGCGACCTTCTTCACTGCGGATTGGAATGTTTTGCAGGTTTGGGTCAGAAGAAGATAACCGACCAGTCGCAGTCACTGCTTGATGATAAGAAGTATGCACTCGCCCAGTTGTTTTATTGACCTGCTCTGGCAAGCGGTCGGTATACGTTGATTTTAGTTTGCTCAGGCTACGGTAGTGCATCAAAACTTGTGGTAATTCATAACCTTCATCTGCCAACTCTTGTAGTACCCCTTCAGCAGTTGATGGCTGGCCTTTCGGGGTCTTTTTCAAGATAGGGATTTCAAGTTTGTCATATAAAATGACGCCAAGCTGTTTGGGAGAGCTTAGATTAAACTCTTCACCCGCCAAGTCCCAAGCTTGTTGCTCAAGCTTGTCGAGTTTATGACCTAATTCATCGCTTTGTTGTTGCAACATCCAAATATCAATATTGACGCCATTGCGTTCTAGAGTATTGAGTACCGGTAATAAAGGTATTTCCAGCGTGGTATAAACTTCGGCTAATGAAGGAATTGCTTGAACTTGTGGCCATAAAGTTTGGTGCAATTGTAAGGTGATATCAGCATCTTCCGCGGCATAAGGAGCGGCTTGTTCAAGATCGATTTGATTGAACGTCAGTTGCTTTTTGCCTTTGCCTGCAACATCTTCAAAGTGGATGGTCTGGCGACCAAGATATTTTTCAGCCAGTGAATCCATATCATGACGAGTCGCAGTGCTATCTAAGACGTAAGATTGCAGCATAGTGTCATGTTGAATACCGTGCAGATCAATGTTGTGATTGAGCAATATGTGGCGGTCATATTTTAGGTTTTGGCCGACCTTGTTGTGTTTAGGATCTTCTAGCAAGGGTTTGAATAAGGCTAAAACATGATCAATATTCAATTGTTCAGGTGCGCCTAGATAATCATGAGTAAGAGGCAGATAGGCCGCTTCGCCAGCTTCTACGGCAAAAGATAAACCCACAATACGCGCATCAAGATAATTTAAGCTGGTGGTTTCGGTATCAAAGGCAAATAGTTCAGCATTTTTTAATTTAGTCAGCCAATGCTGCAAACGCTCTTCAGTCAAAATAGTTTCGTAATGGTTTTCGCTTGGAGCTATAGGGGGCGTTACGCTAGTATTTTCTTGAGTATCAGTTGTGCGACTTTCTGATGATGGTTTATTGCCGGCACGCACTAATTCGGTGATCCACGTTTTAAATTCAAGCTTTTTGAATAATGAAAGTAGAGCGTCTTGGTCTTGTGGTTGAATATTCAACGTTGATGGTGAGAAGTCCAACGGCACATCAAGTTTGATGGTGGCGAGTTGGTATGACAATGGGAGAATCGGTGCTGTCTCGCGTAATTTTTCGCCTAGCTTACCTTTAACTTCGTCAGCATGAGCAATCACGCCCTCTAATGAATCATATTGTTGCAATAATTTAGTGGCTGTTTTGGGGCCAACACTTGGCACGCCAGGAATGTTATCAACTTTGTCACCCATTAAAGCTAGATAATCAATGACCCGATTCGGAGCAATGCCATACTTATCCATAATTGCTTGAATGTCGGTGGTAGAGTTGTTCATGGTATTGATCAAGGTAATATGTTCATTGACTAACTGAGCCATATCCTTATCACCAGTAGAAATGATGGTATTGATGCCTTGCTCAGTAGCTTGTTGCGCTAAGGTACCGATCACATCATCAGCTTCTACGCCATCAACCATTAATAATGGCAGTCCCATCGCCCTGACGATGGCATGTATGGGTTCAATTTGCTCGCGCAGATCATCCGGCATTGGTGGTCGATGCGCTTTATATTCTGGATACATGTCATTACGAAAGGTTTTGCCCTTGGCATCAAATACCACGGCAATATGTTCGGGATTATAATCACGCAATAACTTACGTAACATGTTCACGACACCGTAGACAGCTCCAGTAGCCTGTCCATCAGCATTGGTGAGTGGCGGCATTGCATGATAGGCACGATAGAGATAAGACGAACCGTCAACAAGGATAAAAGGGGGCGTTTGTTCCATGGCTATTTACTTTATATTTAGATATTGAGTGATAGATTGCTATAATCGTACATTAGAAATGCTATCTTTAATTCGAAATTATACGGAGCACAAATCATGTTTAACAAATTTGCTGTTATGCCTATTGTATGCGTTGTTAGCTTGTTAATGTCAGGCAATGTATGGTCAGCTGATCCGCAAGTGCCTCAGCCTCCTGTTATTCCTGAACCATTGGTTGATGGTCAAAGTATTGAGCCTGAAGTTAATATCATCCAAAAAGACGATCGTACTATTGAAGAGTATCGGATGAATGGTGAGTTATATATGATTAAAGTGACACCTAGTCTAGGTTACCCATATTACTTTATTGATACAGATGGTGATGGCTCATTAGATTCCAAACAATTTGAGTTACAGTCAGGCCTCGTACCAAACTGGATCTTATTTAAATGGTAAGCCATTTTAGCTACTGAGTCTTAATTAATGTCTGTTTATACTGAAGTTTCGCGTGACCAGCTTGTTGCGTTTTTAAATGATTATTCTGTCGGAACCTTAGTGTCGTATGAAGGCATTAGCGATGGCATCGAAAATACCAATTATTTTGTCACCACCGAACAAGGACAGTTTGTTTTAACGCTGTTTGAGCAGCATGATTTTGACGAATTAACCTATTTTCTTGATGTGATGACATTTTTCTATCAGCAAGGCATTCCTTCTGCCCATCCTGCCGCCGATAAACAAGGCATTTACCTAAAAACACTCTGTGATAAGCCTGCGGCTTTAGTGATGCGGTTACCTGGTCGAGGCGTTAATACTGTCGCCAATACTGCGCAATGTCAGGCGATCGGTGATGTCTTAGGGAAAATGCATACAGTTGGAAAGCAGTTCAAATCACACCGAGTTACTGAACGCGGCCCTGATTGGCGCCAGCTGATGGCTGAAACCTTATTGCCCCACCTTGATGATGATAGTGCAACGCTATTAAGTGATGAACTTTCCTTTCAACAAAGCTACGCTGATTTAGACTTACCAATGGGTGTCACCCATTCTGATTTATTTCGTGATAATGCATTGTTTGATGGCGATGAACTAAAAGGTATCATCGATTTCTATTACGCCTGTGACGAATATTTACTTTATGACTTGGCGGTTGCCGTTAATGACTGGTGTGTTGATGAAAGTGGTTTGATGGACACGCAACGCTATGAGACTTTGATTAACGCTTATTCGCAAAAACGAGAACTATCTGAAAATGAACTCGAAAATTTTAATCTAGTTTTACGAGCCGCCGCATTGCGTTTTTGGCTGTCTCGATTACAAGACAAATTATTTCCTCGCGAGGGTGAATTGACGCAGATTAAAGATCCTGACTATTTTAAAAATATTTTAATCGCTCACCGAAAAACAGCTTCATTCAGTAATATTGCTCTAATGACAGCTCAGTAATGTTATTAACCATTGCTATTATAGCGGCACTATTAGGCTTTATTTATTTAGCCGCACATTATAACTTTTGGCGACCTGTCGTTTCAAAATCTCACCCTAGGATACTGATGTATCACAGCATTAATGATGACATCGGCAGTAATCATCCTGACTTGGTGGTAACGCCAGAAAAATTTAGATCTCACTTAGCGTATTTGCAGAAACGTGGTTATCAGTTTTTGACGATATCAGAAATCATTTCTGGTAATTTTGATTTTGTTCCTCGAGTGGCACTCACTTTTGATGATGGGTTTCAGGATAATTACATCGAAATGTTTCCCATATTGAGAGAATTTGGGGCTAAAGCAACCATCTATCTATGTCCAAACATGCCTAGCATAAGTAAGTTGACCGAACAGCAGATTCAAGAAATGCAGGCATCTGGCCTCATTGAGTTTGGTGCGCATACTATGACCCATATTAATTTATCTCAAGCGGCTGATGACGTTGCAAAACTAGAAATTATCGAATCAAAAAATGAAGTTGAACGTATTATTGGGAGAACATGCACCTCATTTGCCTATCCATATGGCCGAATAAATGATCGCACCTCTGAATATGTTCGGCAAGCAGGGTTTTCTAGCTCTGTTTTAGTGAAAAAAGGTATAGAAGCGATTACAGATCCTTATCGGATAAAACGAATTTCTATTTTAGGAAAAACCGACTTTGTGCAGTTCCATATTGCCATCACCCGAGGACGATATCGAGTATGAATAATATCAGCGTTTTTTTAGTTGTTAAAAACGAGGCTCACAATATAGAACGCGTCTTAAATAGCGTAAAAGGTTTTGATGATATTGTTGTCGTTGATAGTGATAGTACTGATAATACGATGGAGCTGGCTGCTCACTATACTGATCGGCTTTATAACCATGAATGGCAGGGCATGGCAGTTCAAAAAGAATATGCCAAGTCACTTTGCAAGCATGATTGGGTGTTAAACCTTGATGCCGATGAAGAATTAACTGAAGAGTTGAAACAACAAATTATAGATTTAGTAAGAAAGCAGGATGTGGCTGGAGCGAATATTCCCATTCAAGAGTTTTTTTTAGGTTTACCCGTTCATTCCTCCGCAAAGAAGAATAGTCATATTCGATTATTTCGACAGAGTTTAGGTGGGTTTGGTACAGAACGATTTCATGAAACAGCTTCTGTAGAAGGCAATATTGTCGACTTATCAGGAGTGATTAATCATTATGGCGAAGTTTCTCTTGAAGTAAAAGTTAGAAAAGCAAATCTTTACTCTAGCGGTAAGGCGATTGATAAGTATGAGAAGGGGAAAAGGAGTAGTAGCTTAAAGCTGTTATTTGTTTTTCCGGTTATGTTTTTGAAGTCTTATTTTATCCGTCGAAATTTCTTAAATGGCTGGAGAGGTTTTATTGGAAGCGTTATTAATGCCTTTTATGCTTTTTTGAAAGAAGCGAAACTGTACGAGCAAAATTTAATTAATAAAGATACAAGAGATTAGAAAATGGCCATAGCACTAACGAAAGGTTCGGTGGGTGTTTATCTCTCAGCATTATTAGTCAGTGCTTTGTTTTGGGCGCAACCATTTTCTGGCGGGCCGAGAATACCAACGGTATTAATTATTTTTCTTGGTATTTTCTTTCTAGTGAAGGGGGAAATAACATTTAGTGATCAACGATTACGTCGTTTTATCATTATTTTAACGTTGTTTTTTGTACCGGCAGTATTATCCTTACTGAATAGTTACGATCGTGATGGTACGCTGAAGCTCCTTTTTATATTGCCCTTGTTTATTCCTTTTGCCGCTGGGGTATTGCATTTAATAGATAAAAAACATGTGCCAAAACTTTTTTATTCGTTAATTTTATTTGTAAGTGCCTTTTGGATGTTCGATGGGATCGTACAATTAATATCGGGGCATGATTTATTTGGGGTACCGCCTTGGCCAGGTGATGGAGTGAGAATCGTTGGTCCTTTTGCCCATCATTTACGTTTAAGTTTATTTCTTTCCATTACGATACCTATAGTGTTATTTAGTCTTAAAGACAGCAATCTGTTTTGGTCATTAACTTACTTGGCTTTCGTTATATTTGTTATTTTGCTATCTGGGGTGCGCACTGATTTATTAACAGCGCTAATTGCAATTGGTCTTTATATTCTTGCTAATAGAAAAGTGAAAATATTACTGATGTTGATACCGTTACTTTTAGTTGCGGTGAACCTTGCCAGCAATAACTCAACCATTACAGACTCCAAGTTGAAAACTATCTCAGCGTATCCTGATACCTACCAAAAGTGGAATACATTGTCATCGTATCGTCTAGATATTTGGTTAACAGCAAAAAACATGTTCATTGAGAACCCAATTATAGGTGTCGGAGCAAAAAGTTTTTCTGATGCTTACGATGACTACGTTACTGAAAATAACTTTTTCAATAGTGATACTGTTTTTCATGCACATCATCCAATGATTTCTATTGCTGCTGAAACAGGTATGGTTGGGTTATTAGGATTATTTACGGCTTTATCTCTGCTTTATAAGTGGGGTAGAAGAAGTCTTGTTGGAAGAGACTTATTGGCTAATCCGTGGTTTCAAATATTGATACTAATGTTCTTTCCAATACAATCTATGCCATTGTTATTTACGCTTTGGTGGTTCCCAGTAGTTGCTTTAGTCATACTATTTTACTTGGCTGACCTTGAGAAAAATGAATACAAACTACCCGCGGAAGAATAGTGAGTACACCTGATAAGAAAGTTTTATGGTGGGGCCGTTCCGATGTGGACTACTCTAGGAATCGCATTGTTCGTCAACTGTTCACAAGTCTAGGTTGGGAGATAATTTATTTTTCACCGCGACTAAGCTTACTAGGTGATTTCGAAGCATACCTGAGACGTTTACCATTAGTTGATCTTGTTTGGCTACCATGTTTTCGGCAACGAGATGTGCGTGCCGCCTGTCGCTGGGCAAACAAGAGAAAAGTACCTTTAGTATTCGATCCTTTAATAAGTGCTTATGATAAGCAGGTATGGGAACGCGATAAGTTTTCTGAAGACAGTAAGCAAGCAAATAAACTGTTGAAATGGGAACGAAGCTTGTTTCAATCAGTAGATTACCTTGTCGCAGATACAGAACTTCATGCGAAATTTTATGCTGAAAAGATGCAGATAGACACAGCTAAAATTGGAGTGTTACCAGTAGGTGCTGAAGAATCTTTGTTTATGCTTTACGATGATGTTGGGTTAAATAAACCTTTACATATTTTGTTTTATGGTAGTTATATCGCCTTACAAGGGCCAGAAATAATCGCTGAGGCAATCCAGCTGTATGATGGCCCCAATGTAGAATGGTATCTTATAGGTGATGGGCCCTTGCGTAAAAAAGTGCAGCAGACACTGCAAGGATTAGACTGTGTTCATTTCATCGATTGGGTGCCTTATGTTGATTTAGCTACAAAGATTGCACAGGCAGATATCTGTTTGGGTGTATTCGGACCAACAGAAAAAACGCAAAGAGTGATCCCTAATAAAGTTTATCAAGCCATAGCATGTGGACGACCTGTTATCACCAGTGAATCTGACGCGTATCCATTGCGATTAAGAGAGCAGAATAATTCCGGTCTCTTTTTTGTTCCCGCTAATGATGCCGCTGCTTTAGCGAATAAGATAGCTGAATTGGCTGAACAGCCCGAACTTGTCTTGCTAAGTCGTAAAAATGCTAGACACAGTTACCAGCAGTATTTTTCTAATGCTGTATTGAAGGCTAGCCTGTTATCTATCCTCCGGCAGGTAGACCATTTATAACCGAGTTTTTAAGTACTAATCTTTGCCGAATAAGTCTCGAGTGTAGACTTTGTCTTGAACGTCACTGATATCATCCGTTAGACGATTCGCAACAATAACATCGCTTAAAGTTTTAAATTCATTTAAGTCAGTAATCACTTTAGAATGAAAGAAAGTATCCTCTTCTAATACCGGCTCGTAAATAATAACGTCAATACCTTTGGCTTTGATACGTTTCATAACGCCTTGTATGGCGGAGGCACGGAAGTTATCCGACCCTGCTTTCATCACCAACCGATAGATGCCAACAGTTTTTGGGTTACGCTTAATAATGGCATTGGCGATAAAGTCTTTACGGGTTGTATTTGCATCAACAATGGCACGAATCAAATTGTTGGGTACGTTTTGATAGTTTGCCAGTAGTTGTTTGGTATCTTTTGGAAGACAATAACCGCCATAGCCGAACGATGGGTTGTTGTAGTGATTGCCAATTCTTGGATCTAGTCCTACACCGTCGATGACATGACGTGAATTGAGGCCATGCGTTTCGCAGTAGCTGTCTAATTCATTGAAATAGGCGACACGCATCGCGAGGTAGGTATTGGAAAATAACTTAACTGCTTCGGCTTCAGTGGCGTTGGTAAATAAAACGGGAATATCTTTTTTATGTGCACCCTCGATTAATAAATCAGCAAAGGTATGTGCGCGTTCAGAGTCTTCACCAACAATAATACGTGATGGATATAGGTTGTCGTGTAGTGCTTTGCCTTCTCTTAAAAATTCAGGGGAAAAAATAAGTTGCTCGCAACCTAAGGCCTGTTTGATACGTTCGGTGTAACCAACTGGAATGGTCGATTTAATAACGATCACTGCCGTAGGATTGATGGTCATCACATCTTTGATTACGGCTTCAATAGACTGAGTATTGAAATAATTTGTTTCAGCATCGTAATCGGTCGGGGTCGCAATTACGACAAAATCAGCATTTTGATAGGCTTCTTGCTTATCTAGCGTTGCTTTGAAGTTGATTGCTTTGTGGAGCAAAAAATCTTCGATATCAGTATCTTCAATCGGCGACTTTTTATCATTTAATAGTGCTACTTTTTCTGGCACGATATCTAAAGCTATGACTTCGTGATGTTGCGACATCAGCATGGCTATGGAGAGTCCAACATATCCTGTTCCAGCGATGGCTATTTTCATGATTATTTCTCACATAGGTTTTGGTAAATCTGTAATGTTTGTTGGCACATATTATCAAGAGTAAAGGGGTGTTGGGTCTTTACGATAGGCGTGCCATCATAGTGCCACGAGATTATTTTATCTACGATAGCGTCTATATCTCCCGCAGGAACTTGGCCATCAGGAAACGTAATCGCCAATTGTTCTGCAACGCCGCCATGGTTATAGCCGATAACGGGAATGCCCATGCTCAATGCTTCTATAGTCGTGCGTCCAAATGCTTCTGGAGCTTTAGCGAGCGATAACACGATATTGGAGCTAGCTAAGATATCTTGTAAGTCGCTCCTGTGACCGGTGAATGTAATATCATTTTCCAGATCGAGTTCTGAGATTTTTGTTTTGAGTACTGTTAAAAATCTCCGTTTTCGAGGATGAGTCTCGCCGACGATAAGACCGTGAACGTTAATGCCTTTTGATTTCAGTTTATGAATGCAGGAAATGAGGTCTTCTTGACCTTTCCAGGCCGTGATGCGAGCGGGTAGCGTGATAACCAGTTTATTTTCAAGTTGAGGAAAGTCTCTATCCCACTGAGATAACCATTCGGTGGTGGGTTGGTAAGTCAGTGCATAGCGCTTGGGATCAATGCCGCGATGAATCACGGTAATGTTATCTTCTGCTACGTTTGGATAATTTTCAGTTATGTAGGTCTTGATCATTTTTGAGACCGCAATCACTCTTTCGCCAATGGTCATGATCGCACTATATTTATTGACTGAGTAGGGGCCATGAACAGTGGTCACAATATGAGGCCGCTGGTTGACGGGTAGTTTCCGCCATGCGAGATAAGCTATCCATGCCGGTAGTCGTGAACGTAAATGAATGATATCAGGCGCTATCTCACGCAATATTTTCCTAAGCTGCCAGATATAACGCAAAGTGCTTAAGCGTTTTTCACCGATGGGCAAAGTGATATGTGTGGTTCCTTCCTGTTCTAGTTGATGAACTAATCGTCCACCTGCTGAAATCACTAATGAACGATGACCTGCTTTAACTAGCGCATTAGCTATTTCTGTTGTCCCGCGTTCTACGCCTCCACTATTAAGCGCGGGCAGTATTTGAATTACAGTAAGAGGTTTGGTCATTGATTCAATATCCAATCTGCCGCTCGTTGGGCTTCGTTAAGTTGCTGAGATGGTCGCGATAAATGCCGTGTTTTTTGCCATTGGCTAAATGTCGTAATCATGCCTTGATTGATAAGTTCATTAATGCCTGAGACGATACGGTTATTTGTTTTTTTTGCTTGCAGTTGTAAACAACCTACTGCTGATCCGGAGGTTACGGCTTCGTACAACATGGACACACTATCAGGAGAAACCCATATCTGTCCTGCGGTGACGAGTTGCTGGGATAGCCAGTCGTTGCTTGTTTGACGATGATCGATAAAATTAAATGGGCTTGGAATTTCGTTGATTTGAGCTGAAAAATCTTCTGGTGTGCGACGAGAGTTAGCTATCGACCATGATATATCTGGCATACCGTTAAGCAATGTTGTTATTTGATGAATAATGCTCGCTGTATCCCACACGTAATGTTTACTTGGCCCGCCTATCAGTATCATGCCTTTCTTTTTATCATGATTGTTAGAAGGGATGACCGTGTTGATGACACCTTGAGTGATAAGGTTCTTAGGTGAGGTGGGCGGGGAATCATGCTGTGGGATGATCATTAGATCAAACCATGCTATCGGCCAGTAAGGACGCATTAAAATGATTCGTTTACCGCCAAACCATAAGTGGGCTAATAACATGGGTAACTGTGTATGGCGCCCTGCTGCGATAAGGTAATTAGGCTTGGGTAATCGTGCCAGCTTTCGGTAGAGTCGACCAATGAGTAAAAAATATAAAAGGCGCAGAATATTAGAGGGTAGTTCGATGATGTAATTATCGACCGATGTACGTGTCGCTAGCGCGTGAATTAAGCCACGCGTTTGGTTCTCATGACCAGGTTTTCCATCAGTAAATTGCCAACTTACAACCTGAACAGACATAAGATTTAGTGCAAAGTACTATGGGCAACATAAATAAATAGCGTGCCTGCGGCTATCAGCGATATTTGTTGCAATGTTTCAGATATTTTTGTTTTGTGATGTAAGCCCGGAATAAGATCCGCCACCGCGACATAGATGAAGCTAGAGGCGGCCACTATTAAAATATAAGGCAATAACTGTTGCATATCCGATAGCGCAAAATAGGCCAGTAGTGCACCAACAACAGTGCCAAGGCTAGATAACATATTGTAGTACAGTGCTTTTTTTCGTGAAAAACCGCTGTGTAATAAAATGACAAAATCACCAAGTTCTTGTGGAATTTCATGGGCAGCAATAGCCAGTGCCGTGACAATACCAAGATGAGTGTCAGTCATGAAGGCCGCGGCAATTAAAATACCATCGACAAAGTTATGAATAGTGTCACCGATTAAAATTAAGGTGCCAGCGGCTTTATTCTTGTTGTCTTGATGATTATGTTGAGCATGGTCATGTTGGTCTAGCTCTGGCAGATGTCCCTCGCAATGATCACTATGGCAATGACGCCATAACACCATTTTTTCTAGTAAGAAAAAGGTGAGCAAACCTAACAGTAAGGTGAGTCCTATATTATGGGGATCAATCGCATATTCATGCTCCATGGCATGAGGGATTAGGCCTAGAAATGAGGCACCTAATAAGGCACCAATGGCAAAACTAACTAGGTGTGGAACAGCCGTGTTACGGGCATTATTTGATAAAAGTAAAAATGATGATGCGACCATGACACTTAATAAACCGCCAATCAAACTGAAGCCAATGATCCAGAGCAATAATTCCATAACAATCCAAGGGGATAAATCTAATTTAAGAGATCATACCTTATTTATGGTTGATCCAGATCATAGATGCCATTCTGCCTGTGATGTCATCACGGCGATAGGAAAAAAAATGTTGCTGATCGCTGGCGGTACATAAATCGCCACCGAAGATGGCGCTAACCCCAAGTGCTGTTAAGCGTTGTCTAGCAAGTAAATAAATATCAGCTAAATAGTGGGTGGCGTCAGTTTGTTGAAATGCCTGAATGGCTTTTGCTGAGTGCTGGGTAAATGTTTGATAAACATCGGGGCCGACTTCAAATTGATTTGGGCCAATTGCGGGACCAAACCATACCAGAATATCTTGCGGAGCACAGCGAAACTCAGTAATCGTTTTTTCGATAATGCCCGCCGCTAAACCACGCCAGCCAGCATGAATTGCCGCAACGGTATCGCCTTGCTTGTTACACAATAACAGTGGCAAGCAATCCGCTGTCATAATCGTACAAATATGATGGTTTTGTTGACTTACCATGGCATCAGCATCAATATTTAGTTGCCAGTCATTACTATTAACAACGTGAGTGCCATGTATTTGATTTAACCAACGGGGTGATTCTGGTAGTCGTGCAACATCGGCTAAATAATCACGATTTTTAATGACGGAATTAGGCGCATCGCCAACATGAGTGCCAAGATTAAAGCCATCATAAGGGGGTAAACTAAAGCCGCCTTGGCGTGTAGTACTAAGAGCTTTAATGGTATCCGGTGCCGGCCAATCAGGAAAAATAAGGCTGTTAGCAGTCATCGTGGAATATTTAAGTAAGTAGCCCATTCATTAAATAACGATTCATCTGAGGCGGCGATAGTGGAAACGGGTTTTAGGCTATCACTACGCAGTGCTTCGCCTTCAAGCGTCATTGCTCGCGCGCCAGCTTCTGATAAGATTAATTGTGCCGCCGCATAGTCCCATAACTGCTGTTTGCCATGCAGGTAAATATGACCTCGCCCTGCGGCGATCCAGCATAATTCTAGGGCAATGGAACCCAAGCTACGCTGTGAACCATAAGGTCGATGAGTGACCAATTCAGTAGCCAACTCTGCCGTTAAGCGCTTGAAGTCAATCATCGCAATGGCGTCTTTTAACTGCAATTCATTATATTGAGGACTAAGTAGTTCGTTATTTAAATAGGCACCTTGGCCACGTTGTGCTGAAAAACATTCCTCACGAATAGGATCGTAAACCAAGCCCAAGGTGACAACACCGTTTTCAATTAATGCTAGTGATACGCAAAAATAAGGCACGCCTGCCGCAAAATTACTGGTGCCATCAACAGGATCGAGACACCACAATGGGATGTCAGATACTAATAATGCTTGCTGTTGCTCGGCTGACATTTCTTCGCCCAATAAGGCTATTTCAGGATAAGTCTCATTTAAGCGAGAAGTGAGTCTAGCCTGCATAACTAAATCGGCTTCTGTCACTACACTGCCATCGCGTTTATAGTCGCGCTTTACCGAATTAAAACGAGGAAGTAGTTCTTCCTTGCTAGCGGTAATGACGATGTTTTTCAGCTGTTCTAAGTCAATATTCATTGCCAGAGTATAACAATACCTGTCAGCTAACATTCAAACACTAGACAACTCCATGTAAACTAAGCTCAACCCTTTTGATTAGCGATGATGAAAAATTAATGCGAATTACACGATTTTATTGCCCTGAACTTAACCAAGACAATGCTCTGTTCATCTTGCCTGATGCTGCACATCGTCATGCCGTTCAGGTATTGCGCTTGAAGCAAGGCGATGCATTGCGCTTGTTTGATGGTCGGGGGTTGGAGGTTGATGCGCAGTTAGAAACCGTCTCTAAGCGTGAATCATCTGTGCGATTGTTGTCTAAAGTGACGGTGAATAATGAATCACCCTTAACGATTACCTTATTACAGGGGATTTCACGTGGCGAGCGTATGGATTATGCCTTGCAAAAGGCTGTGGAGTTGGGTGTCACAAGGATTACTCCGGTAGCGACGGAACGTTGTAATGTGCAACTTTCAGGCGGGCGCGATGAAAAACGCTGGGCACATTGGCAAGGGATAGTTATTAGTGCTTGTGAGCAAAGTGGCCGGAATGTGATGCCTGAGTTATCAATGGTGATGCAGTTGGAAGACTCGCTGAAAGCAAATAAGCTAGGATGCCGCTTGGTGTTAGACCCGCTAGCAGAAAAAGGCTTTACAGCATTAGAACAACAAGCAGATATCACCTTGTTAATAGGCCCAGAAGGCGGTTTGAGTGGGGCTGAAATAGGGCAAGCAAATGCCGCTGGCTTTAAATCAGTTTGTTTCGGTCCACGCATTTTACGAACAGAAACGGCGACGGTGGCCGCTTTGGCTGTTGTGCAAACCCTTTGGGGAGACTTAGGGTGATTGATAATGGTTTAACTATATTGTTATTGTTGGGTTTACTGTGGTTTTGGTGGGATAGCCGAGGTGTAGCGGAGCTTGCGATTGAGGCGGCACAGCGGAGTTGTAATCAGCATGGTGTAACCTTTTTGAATGATACGGTGGGTTGGAAAAAAATACGATTAAAGCGTAATCGCCAAGGCCGTGTACAAATTCAGCGTTTCTATTTTTTTGAGTTTGCCAGTGATATGCAACAGCAATATAGTGGTGAAGTTATTATGTTGGGTCATCAGGTTAATAAAGTGAATTTAGATGTCTATCGCATTGGGTGATATGGCGGAAATCTAGGAAAAAACAATGCATCAGATAGCTTTGGTAGTAGATGATTCTCGTGTGGCTCGGATGACGTTGAGCAAGTTATTAGTTGCGCACAACTTGAAGGTTGTTGAGTTGGGGAGTGGTGAAGATGCCCTGATTTATTTGAAAGGCGACAATGTTAAGCCAGACATAATCTTCATGGATGTGATGATGGGTGGGATGGATGGCCTGATGGCAACTCAGCAAATTAAGGCTGACGATAATTTGAAATATATACCCGTTGTGGTATGTACTGGCCATGATACTGATGCCGATCGAGCAAAGTCACAGCAAGCGGGTGCAGTGGCAACCTTAACCAAACCACCTAAGGCCGAGGCTTTGGATGCCATTATTGCAGAATTAGCTCAGCATATCGCTATAGATCCTCAAGCTGAGACTTCTTCATTGGCTATCGATTCCACGGAATTATTGACTAAATTGAAGGCATTGGTGAAGCAAGACTTACTACCAACGATGCAGCAAGAACTTCGTGGACTTGCGGAAATGGTCAGTCGCCAAGTAGCTAATGATACTGCTGAACATCGGATAGCTGAAAAGCTAGACCTATTAAGTAATAATCAACAACAACCTGTGCTGGATGAAAAGCGCTTACTTGCGAATGTTATAAGCACGATTCAGCAAGATCTACTGCCTAAAATGCATAAAGACGTACGTGAAATGGCCGAGGATATTAGTCGCCAAATCGCGGCTGATACCGCAGAGCAAATGGTGGCTCAGCAGGTTAAATTATCAGTTGACGCCATGTTGCCGGCATTAAAAGAGCAATTGTTAGCACAAGCTCAACGAGTGACAGTAGATCTGGCTAACTCAGTTGCTAAACATGCCGCACATGATGCCGTGGCCAACTCGGCAGTAAAAGCGGTGCAAAATGCAGCTAAAGAATCTGACTTGCCTAGACAAATAATGGTTATGTTAAATACTGAAGGACAAGCCTGGTTGCAACGTCATGAACAGCAAATGTTTGAGCCGTTAATAAAACAAGTTGAAGCTAAATTCACGCCCATGGTCATGACGTATTTGAATGATCATTTAATGCAAATGATAGCGCCGATAGCACGTACCGTTGTAGAGGAGTCCTTGGCTGTAACGAAAGCTCAAGAAGATGCTGTGACCAATACAAGCAACGACAAGCTTGGACTGGAAGGCTTGAGCCAACAAGTATCCATGTTGAAAATGCTGGTAATAGGATTGGGTTGCACGGTATCAGCCTTAGCGGTGGCAATGATCTTATAAATGAATATAGCTGAAGCCTTGCGATATGGGTATGTTGAACTTAGTGATGGTGATAGCCCTGAAATAGATAGTCGAGTACTGCTATGTTATCTACTCGATTGCCCAACGTCTTATTTACATGCTTGGTCAGATAAAGTATTAACTGACGAGCATCAAGCGCGATGGCTTGCACTTATTCAACAACGGAAACAGGGATATCCCGTCGCATATTTGATGGAGAAACGAGGATTCTGGAGCTTGGACCTGAAGGTAACCGTCGATACCTTGATCCCACGACCTGATACCGAATTGTTAGTGTCTCTGGCATTGGAAAAGCTCAAATCTGAAATGTGTGTGGCGGATTTGGGTACTGGCTCGGGCGCTATCGCTTTATCATTAGCTGCCGAGCAACCCGCGGCCCAGATAATTGCTATGGATTTTTCGTTGGCGGCGCTTAGGGTTGCGAAAGAAAATGCAATCAATCTTCAATTGAGCAACGTATCGTTTTGGCGCGGTAGTTGGCTAGCCGCTATTGCTGATAAATCCTTTCATTTGGTGGTCAGTAATCCTCCTTATATTGAGGCGAGTGACATTCACTTATCACAAGGTGATGTGCGCTTTGAACCTTTGTCAGCATTAGCTTCAGGAATCGATGGTTTAGACGATATCCGCCTGATAGTGAAACAAGCGCAACGATGTTTAAAGCCTGGTGGCTGGTTAATGGTGGAGCATGGCTATGATCAGGCGGTTAAAGTACAGCAATTATTCTGCGATGCGGGGTTCAGCGAGGTGTCATCACGGCAAGATTTTGGCGGCAATGACCGCGTTACAATAGGAAGAGTCGCTGTATAATTCTGACCCTGACTGCTTTATAGGTGCAATAATCAATGAATGATGACCAGCTACTACGTTATAGTCGCCAAATTCTATTACCGCAGATAGATATTACTGGGCAGCAAAAACTACTTAATAGCCATGTGCTAATTGTTGGCGTGGGTGGACTTGGTTCGCCTGTTGCTCTGTATTTGGCTGCCGCAGGTGTCGGCCATTTGACCTTGGTGGATGATGATGTTGTCGAATTATCAAATCTGCAACGGCAGATCATTCATGGTGAACAGGATATTGGTCGCCTTAAAGTGGAATCGGCTGCCGACAGCTTACGAGGCCTAAATAGTGGTGTGCAGATTGAAACTCACACAACTAGGCTGAGTGAACAAACCTTAACTCTGGCGGTCACCGCGGCCGATGTGGTGGTTGATTGTAGCGATAACTTTGCTACGCGATTTTTATTAAATAAAGTGACCCAGCAACTCAATACACCTTTAGTCTCTGGTGCGGCAATCCGTATGGAAGCACAGGTGACAGTCTACGATCCACGGCAAATCGGTAGTGCGTGTTATCGTTGTATCTATGAAGATAATGGAGAGTTACAACAAACCTGTTCGGAAAGCGGTGTTTTATCACCGTTATTAGGAATCATCGGTAGTATGCAGGCTGTAGAGACCGTTAAGTTATTAACTCAAATTGGTGAGTCATTAGCGGGTCGATTAATGATCTTCGATGCCTTGGCTATGACTTGGCGTGAACTTAAATTACGACAAGACCCCGATTGTCCAATATGTAAAAAAGTATCTTAATCAGTTGCACCGCCTTCAGTAAACGATATGAAGAATGCTGATTACCCCTGATGCCTTGTATTTGATTATTTTATTAAATACGCATGGTGTATTAGATCTACGAAGGCTTTATCTTCGTGACAAATAATTGATGAGGTTGAACTATCAAGATGAGTAACCGTATGAATAACGTAGCGCTTGAACAAGCGGCAGAAATTGCATTACAACAAGCAAAATCACAGGGTGCTACGGCAGCCGAAGTCGGCGTCAGCCATAGTAAAGGCCTGTCTGTCAGTGTACGACAAGGCGATGTTGAAACGCTTGAATATAATAGTGACACGGGTTTAGGCATTACTGTTTATTTTGGTCAGAGCAAAGCCTCTGCCAGCACCTCAGATTTAAAACCGGCGGCAATTGCTGATGCCGTAAAAGCCGCAAGTCGCATAGCTAAACATACTCAAGCAGATGACTGTGCAGGTTTAGCTGATGCTGAATTAATGGCAACCGAATTTCCTGACCTGTCTTTGTATCATCCTTGGGATATTGATGCGGAACGCGCGATCATAATTGCCACCGAGTGTGAACAAGCAGGTTATGACGTTGACCCACGCATTAACAATTCAGAAGGCGCTAGTGTATCAAGCCATGAAGGTGGTCGAGTGTATGCTAATAGTCATGGTTTTATGGGTAGTACCATTAGTAGTCGCCATAGCGTGGCATGCACTTTAATAGCCAATGATGACCGAGGTATGCAACGTGATTATTGGTACGATATTGCCCGTGATGCCGCCGACTTGGACTCGGCCAGAAATATTGGTCAACGTGCGGCAAAGAACACATTACAACGCTTAAATGCCAGAACAATAACCACAGGTTCTTATCCGGTTATTTTTGCCGCAGAAGTTGCGCCATCTTTGTTTGGTCAATTTATTTCAGCTATTCGTGGCGGTGCTTTGTATCGTAAATCAACGTTTTTACTGGATCATCTAGGCAAGCAGGTTTTTCCTGAGTTTATGCACATTCATGAACAACCTCGCTTAGTAAAAGCATTGGGTAGCGCCGCCTTTGATGGTGATGGTGTAGCAACTCAAGCACGTGACATTATCACTGATGGTGTATTGCAAGGTTATGTTTTAGATAGTTATTCTGCACGTAAGTTAAAAATGGAAACTACAGGAAATGCGGGTGGAGTGCATAATTTGACGATTGATAGTGGCAATCTAAATTTTGCTGACTTACTCAAAGAAATGGGCACCGGCATCGTAGTGACTGAAACGATGGGCATGGGTGTAAATATTGTTACGGGCGATTATTCGCAAGGTGCCGCTGGTTTTTGGGTAGAAAATGGCGTGATTCAATACCCGATAGATGAGTTCACTATTGCCAGTAATTTACGCGATATGTTTATGGGTATTCAGGCGGTTGGTAATGATGTCAATATGCGTGGTAATACGCGTACGGGTTCAGTTTGGATCGATAAGATGAAAATTGCCGGTTAGTTTTTGTTTGTATAAGCGGCTTCAAGTATATCGGTAACATCAATAAGATTGCCGATGCCAAATAAGCCATATAAGATATCTCGAATTTGCTTCACTTTATGCGGTGTTTGATTTCGAAGTGCTAACAATTGTGTTTTGAGATCGTCTTCGTTATCTAATGCATTTACTTGAATAGGCGATAAAGAGCATTGGAAGAAGACATAGTGCTCATTGGCCATGGCGCGACTAATAAATAACTCTTTTCCTGCGGAATATGAAAAGTCAAAATCAGTAGTAATCACCCAGTCATTATTTTTGGTTTTACTTTGGTAGCAATACATACCAAAACTGATACCGCTATTGTCTCCACTAGATTTATTTTTAATTATTTCTGATAAAGGTACGACCATTTTTGCTAATGCCCGCCAAAGCGAATCATTTTGATCTGCATGGTTAAATTGTGTTGTTGCAATGGCCTGTAATATTCTTTTTTGATTCGAATCAAGCCCAAAATACAGTGGGATAGAAGAGATGGTTGCGGGCAATAATTGTCGATAGATAGAGGTTTCTTTACCGGCAATAAGATCATGATTATTGATTACAAGCTTGTCTTTATTACGTTCAATTACTGACTCAAAAAATTGATTTATGCTGACAGGGCTTAAGTGTGACAAGCGCTGTAAACCTAATCTTGTGTGCCCATCCGCTAATGCAATCTTATTTTTCACTAAAAATGAAATACCGAATAAATCATGTTTGTTAGTTTGATTCTGCCAACGGGTGAAGTCGATGGTGATTCGAGTATCTTGGGAAATTTTGATGTCATTGGGAATATGTAGTGACAAGCCGTCCCGCGAGAAATCTATTGTATAAGCATTGAAGAATTGATCGCCAAGATGAGCGATAACGGGTGTGTTCAGAAAGAATCTTTGGCGAGTACGATGAATGTAATGTTTAAACGAAGTAGCAATGGGCAACTGGTCTTGAACGGTATTAACGATATTAAAGTTACGTAATTCATTTTCATTAAATTTGGCTGGTGAATTTATATTCAAACAAACACTCGACAGATCGATAATGGAAATGGTTTGAGTAATTGAGCTTAAGCGACTTGATAATACCTTGCTATAATTTGGATCTAGCTTGCTTATAAATGCGAGTTCATCATCAAAAATAGCAGGATTAAACTGTTGCTTTGCGGGCTGTAACAGTAATACATGGCTTTGTTGTTGCTGACGATGCCAGTTCAGTGCTCTGGCTATTAAAGTAGGGTCGCGGCGAGGAACGGCAATGCTTTTTAGAGTGTTATTAATCTTGAAAATAACAACCAGATAGTCTTCACTACTTAGCATGACTTGCTTAATCGGTAATAGAGACAAATCTGTTTTATGAGAATTATTTAAACATTCAAGCACCTTGTCTCCACCGAGCATTAAGTGAAAAGCTTTTATTGGTTCGGGGTCCTCTGAATGGCTTAACCAGAGTAGTGGTCTATTTAATGAACGAGTGAATAGCCTTAGATAATAAAGACTTGCTAGATTGAAAATGGAATCATCGAGATCAATATGGGCAGGGTTATCGTGTTGTTGTGTCCAATTATCAAACCACTTTGTTATCTCGATATTGTCATCTCGATTACGAACTAATATCGCGTAAGTATGTTTTTCATCATGCTCGATTTTAACAACTTTATAGCTGATTTGGGTTAGTAAATTCGTGGTGTCTGCTTGATTTAAGCTTGGAAAAGTGACGCGGACATAGTCGCCCTGTTCTATCGAATGTGCACGGCGGAGGGTTATCTTGAGCGAGCTACTCGTGATGTCGATAGTAGAACCATGATAAAGCACATCGGCAATGGTGATATCAATCGGGCTGGCATAAACAATACGGCGTTCTTTACGCTGTAAAATTTGATCAAAGGGAATATATTGCGGTTGAACAGGATCTTGGTGCAAAATTTCTTTTTTAGTGTCAAAAGTGACATTTTGCTGTTGTTGATCAAGCATCTTCAATGCCTTGAGCAATGAATCATAAACCCCCATGGTGTAACGACCATTAAAGCGAACTAATAATTGCTTTGCGAGTAAATAAGCTCGGTCATCAAGATAATGAATGCGTTCGCCAAAGGTATAGGCCTGACACTCACCCGCTACCTTGCCACGTAGATCGATAATACGATTGCAAGGCTTATTTAATCTTTGGATTTCTAAATGACGTAAAAAGGCTTCATTTATGGCTGAAGTCTCGTTATCTTTAGCCATAGGTGGTTATAAATTTAGACCATATTCAGCGGGCGTTTTAGCTTGAATACTGAGCGCGTGAATGTCATTTGTCATTAAGTCTCCCACTGCTTCATAGACCAAGCGGTGTCGTTTAATGAGTGATAAACCATTGAAAGCTTCGCTCACGATAGTCACAGTGTAATGACTGCCTCCCGTATTGCCAGCATGACCTGCATGCAATGCACTATCGTCTTGCAGATCTAAATACGTTGGATTAAGGCTATTGAGGGCTACTTGTAGTTTTCTGGTAGTTTCGGTCATGGTAATACTTTTTTGAAGGGTTTAACGACAACTTTAGCATATACGCCTGCTTTAATATAAGGATCGGCATCAGCCCAAGCTTGTGCTTGTAACAAATCGCGAAATTCCGCTACTACCAGACTGCCGCTGAAGCCTTCTTGACCCGGATCTTCACTATCAATTGCAGGATGAGGGCCGGCTAATATCAAGCGGCCTTGTAGTTGCAATTCGTTTAGTCGTTCAAGGTGCGCGGGTCTTGCCGCTAGTCGACGACTTAAACTTTCAGCAACATCTTCGCTAATGATGGCGTAAAGCATTATTTACTATCCTTATATGATTCAGGTTTTGGAGATTCAATCGCATGTTTAGCTAGATATACTGATTGGCCGATGATAAATACGATGGTTAAACCTAATAAGCCAAATAGTTTGAAGTTGACCCAAGTGGCTTCATCAAAGTTAAACGCAACATAGAGATTAGCTAGACCTGAGCCTATAAAAAATAATACCCAAGCCACATTAAGTTTGAACCATATCGCGTTTGATAATTGAATATGTTCTGCCATCATGCGTTCAAGTAATGATTTGTCAGTAAACACGTGGGAACCGATAAAGACCAGTGCAAATAGCCAATTGACTGCAGTGGGTTTCCATTTGATGAAGTCAGGGTTTTGCAACCAAAGCGTTGCACCGCCTAATACGAGTACCAGCACTAACGTTATTAAATGTGATTTTTCGACTTTTCTAGTGAATAACCAAGTGATAGCTACTTGCAATACTGAAGCGATAATCATCACTGTTGTGGCGACGTATATGCCCTTGATATCGTATTCCTGCTCACCCCAATGATAGATGCCACCACCAAATTTATAGGCAACAAAAAATAGTACAATTGGTAGGAAATCAAAAAATAGTTTCATGATGTTTTTTGCTTTAAAAAGTAACGATCATCATTTTAACGTAAAATGTTAAAAATGACTTGTTATGACTTACATTCACACTCGACTGCATCTGATGGTGCCTTGTCGCCCGAAGATCTCATTGCCCGCGCGATAGCGCAGGGCGTTAATGTCCTGGCATTAACCGATCACGATGGTACCGAGGGCATAGCTAAGGCCCAACAGGCCTCACAAAATACTGATTTAACCCTCATTGCCGGAGTGGAAATTTCGGTAACCTGGGGCGGTGGCACCGTTCATATCATTGGTTTGAATGTGGATGTTGACAATGCCACTTTGCAGCAAGGTTTGATGGAAATGCGCACTTTTCGTATTGGCCGTGCTGCAAAAATGGCTGAAAGATTAGAAAAGGCGGGCATTACTGGCGCGCTTGATGGCGCTAGAAAATATGCCTCCGACGTTATGTTGGGTCGATTGCATTTCGCTCAATTTCTGGTCGAGCAAGGGCATGCTAAAAATATTAGCGATGTTTTTAAACGATTTTTGGTGAGGAATAAACCGGGTTATGTGGCTGGTGAATGGGCTAGTCTGACTGATGCGGTGACATGGATCATCGCCGCTGGTGGCCAAGCGGTTATTGCGCATCCAGCACGCTATAAAATGACCGCCACTAAACTACGTAGGTTAGTCACTGACTTTAAATTCGCTGGTGGCGTGGGAATTGAGGTTGTATCAGGTCGGCAACATCCAGAAGAAGTTAAAAATTTGGCGCGATTGGCCGAACAGTTTGAATTATTAGCTTCTTGCGGTTCTGATTTTCACACGCCGGAGAATACGTGGGTGGAACTTGGCCATCTAGTAGCATTGCCCAAAAGTTGTGTGCCTATTTGGTCTACATGGTAGTCAAAAATAATTCGCTCTCTAGCCTGAACAACTGGTTTTTTGTCTTTAAAAAAGCCGACAAAAAAATTCCTAGACCAAATAGCTGAGCTGAGAAATTAAGTTATATAATAGTCTAATGATATGAAGCGGCTTTATTTTGTTACTCATGAAGCCTATTTTTAATCGAGGCGGCCAGCATTGCTCACTATTACATTAGGCAATTAAAGGCATATTTTAATAGTTTAAACAAGATTTTTATTGTATAAACGCACAGTCACTCAACACGTCGTTGAGGTTATTTAAAAGGTTTTTCATGAGTCAGTTTTTTCAGATACACCCTGAAAATCCACAAAAACGTTTAATCGTCCAAGCCTGCGACATTATCCGTAAAGGTGGCCTAGTGGTGTATCCCACGGATTCGGGTTATGCACTGGGTTGTCATATTGGTGACAAAGGGGCGATGGATAAAATCCGCCGAATTCGTCAGTTAGATGATGATCATAACTTTACTTTAGTGTGCCGTGATTTGTCAGAAATCTCGACGTATGCCAAGGTGAATAACAGCGTATACCGTGCTATAAAAGCCCATACGCCTGGCGCTTATACCTTTGTTTTGCCTGCAACTAAAGAAGTGCCGCGTCGTCTTCAACACTCTAAACGTAAAACGATTGGCCTACGCATTCCAAATAATCTCATTGCCTTAGCCTTATTAGAGGAACTCAATGAACCTTTAATGAGTTCAACGATGATTTTTCCAGGCGAAGATATGCCGATGACTGATCCAGAAGATATTATGGATCGTGTTGGTAAACAGGTCGACTTGATCATTGATGGTGGCGCTGGTGGTGCAGTAGCCACAACGGTGATTGAGTTCATTGATGATATGCCTGAGATTGTGCGAGTTGGCTTGGGTGATCCATCACCATTTGAAGACTAAAAAAGAACCCTAAATTAGTGAAATAGCTAGGGGTAGGAATGACATACTCATGTTGAACTATCGTAATATTCAAATAGTAAAAACAATAGTACTAAGTTGTCTCGGCTTATTCTTGGTGACTGCCTGTTCGACAGTGCCGAATAATCCCACTGTTACTATTACGATTGCTAGCCCTCACGTAAATAACACTACAGAGACATTAGGTGACGTTATCGTACAATCTGCAAAATTACAGATGGGTATTCCATATAAGTTTGGCGGTAATTCACCTAGTGAAGGGTTTGATTGTTCAGGATTAGCCTTGTATAGCCACCGCATCAATGGCATTTCTATCCCTAGACAAACCGCAGAACAATTTAAACTGGGCAAACATATCAACAGAAATCAGTTGAATAGTGGCGATTTACTTTTTTTCAGAACGATGGGCCAGAGTGTTTCCCATGTTGGCATTTATATGGAAAACGATATATTTATTCACGCACCAAATAGTCGCAAAAATGTTGAAACAGAAACCTTAGATAATTCCTATTATAAAAAACGCTATTTGGGAGCTCGTCGCTACTGGTAGAACCCTTTTTCTGGATTTATTATCACAAGTTTATTTGAAAAGCTTACGCTAATATTCATCTTGATCAAGACTCCCTTCCTTCCTCCCTTCAAAATGGCTCTTAGCCTCGCAAAAAATAACTATCAATATGCATTGTAAGATTAATTTCATACCCCATAACTGTTTACTAAATTGATATGTACATTGTTATTCTATAATTAACATGTTTTTTGTAAGACTACTTGATTTACTAATGGGCTTCCCCCATCTTGTTAGCAACACAATACAAACCTAGGATGGCATTATGCAAATCGATAAATTAACCAGCAAATTTCAAGAAGCTTTAGCTGCCGCACAAAGTATGGCGGTTGGCAAGGATCACCAATTTATTGAGCCCTCGCACCTTATGTTGGCCTTGCTACAACAACAATCGGGAACAGTAAAACCATTATTGGCACAAAGTGGTGTCAATATTACGGCCTACCAAGCGGAGTTGGAAAATCAATTGAGTCGCATGGCTCAAGTTGAAGGTGGCAGTGGCGACATTCATATTTCACAAGATTTAAATCGTCTTTTAAACCAGACCGATAAATTGGCACAAAAAAGGCAGGACCAGTTTATATCGAGTGAATTATTTGTTTTGGCGATGATTGAAGATAGAAATAAAGCGGGTGATTTATTGCGTCAACATGGCGGCAATAAATCATCACTTGAAGCGGCGATAGAAAAAATACGTGGAGGCGAAAAAGTGACCGATCAAAATGCCGAAGAACAACGTCAAGCACTGGAAAAATATACCATCGATCTGACCGAGCTAGCTGAAAACGGCAAGCTTGACCCTGTTATTGGTCGAGATGACGAAATTCGCCGCACTATACAAGTGTTGCAACGTCGCACCAAAAATAATCCGGTGTTGATTGGTGAGCCAGGGGTTGGTAAAACGGCCATTGTCGAAGGCTTAGCACAACGTATTATCAATGGTGAAGTGCCAGAAGGCATGAGACATAAACGTGTATTGTCTTTAGATATGGGCGCGTTAATTGCTGGCGCTAAATTTCGTGGTGAATTTGAAGAACGCCTGAAAGCAGTATTAAAAGATCTATCGAAACAAGAAGGACAGATCATTCTATTTATTGATGAGATTCACACCATGGTCGGTGCTGGCAAGGCAGAAGGTGCGATGGATGCAGGTAATATGCTCAAACCAGCACTAGCACGTGGTGAACTGCATTGTATTGGTGCTACGACTTTAGATGAATATCGTAAATATGTTGAAAAAGATGCTGCTTTAGAGCGTCGTTTCCAAAAAATACAAGTTGGCGAACCTTCAGTTGAAGATACCATTGCGATTTTACGTGGGTTAAGTGAGCGTTATGAAGTGCATCATGGCGTTAATATTACCGATCCCGCCATTGTTGCGGCCGCGACCTTATCGCATCGTTACATTACGGATCGAATGTTACCGGATAAAGCGATTGATTTGATTGATGAAGCTGGCAGTCGTATTCGGATGGAAATTGATTCTAAACCTGAATCATTAGATCGCATGGAGCGTCGCTTAATTCAATTGAAAATTGAACGGGTAGCCCTGAAAAAAGAATCAGATGATGCATCTAAAAAACGTCTAGAAATACTTGAATCTGAGATGGATAATCTTGAACGCGAATATGCTGATTTAGAAGAGATATGGAAATCAGAAAAAGCATCATTGCATGGCAGTCAGCACATTAAAGAAGGCCTTGAAAAGGCACGAATGGAACTTGAAATGGCTACTCGTAGTAGTGATTATGCAAAAATGTCAGAACTGCAATACGGTAAAATTCCTGAGCTAGAAAAGCAACTTGTTCTGGCTGCACAAGCAGAAACGCAGGAGTTTCAATTATTACGCAATGAAGTGGGCGAAGAAGAAATTGCCGAAGTAGTCTCAAAATGGACAGGTATTCCAGTATCAAAAATGCTGGAAGGAGAGCGCGATAAGCTTTTGAAAATGGATGATGCCTTACATGAACGTGTTATTGGTCAAGATGAAGCGGTAACCGCGGTGGCAAATGCCATTCGACGAAGTCGTGCTGGTTTATCAGATCCTGATCGGCCCAATGGTTCATTTCTATTTTTAGGTCCAACAGGTGTAGGTAAAACTGAGCTCTGTAAATCATTAGCAACGTTCTTATTTGATACTGAAGATGCCATGGTACGGATCGATATGTCCGAGTTTATGGAAAAGCATTCAGTAGCACGATTAGTGGGAGCACCGCCAGGTTATGTGGGTTATGAAGAAGGTGGTTATCTGACTGAGGCTGTACGCCGTAAACCTTATTCGGTCATTTTGCTTGATGAAGTAGAAAAAGCGCATCCGGATGTATTTAATATCTTGTTGCAAGTATTAGATGATGGTCGTTTGACGGATGGTCAGGGTCGTACCGTTGATTTTCGCAATACCGTTATCGTGATGACATCCAACTTGGGTTCAAATGTGATTCAAGAAATGGCGAGTGAAGACGATTACGAGAAGATGAAAGCCGCAGTGATGAATATTGTAGGTCAGCATTTCCGTCCTGAGTTCATCAATCGTGTTGATGATGTGGTGGTCTTCCATCCATTACAACGTGAGCAAATTCATGCTATTGCCGATATTCAATTGGGACATTTGCGTCAGCGGTTAGCTGATCGGGATATGGCATTGCAGGTCAGTGACAGAGCCTTAGATTTGATTGCCGAAGCTGGTTTTGATCCGGTTTACGGTGCGCGACCACTTAAACGAGTGATTCAACAACAATTGGAAAACAGTTTGGCGCATGATTTGTTATCAGGAAGATTCAAGGGTGGAGATACCATCAAAGTTGATGTGTCTGATGGTGTATTATCTTTTAGTAATTAAGTTGTTTTCATTTAATTAAAAAAGCCCTGCTCAATGAGTGGGGCTTTTTTTTGACTATGATGTGGCATTATTACCAGTAAATAAGAAATACCTTTGGGATAAGGATTTAAGCATGACCATCACTGACCAAAATAATAGCATCGAAGAGTTTACAGAACAGTTACTTCAACAAATCATTGCTAATGCTGACGCTGACCGCTTTATTGCTATTGTTGAGGAAACAGCACCGCAGGATGTGCTACGTCTTGTAATTCGGTTAGATGCCGCGTCACAACATCAGTTAATTGCCATGTTGACCCCAGAATTGGCAGCGGTACTGATTGAAGAGGCACCTGCCGAACTGGCAGCTAGCCTACTTGAAGGGGTTGAGATACCTGTCGCAGCTAAGATCATGGAAGAACTGCAGAGTGATATGCAAGCTGACATTGTTCATGAACTAGATAGTGAAGGTGCTGCAGCTATTTTGGCGGAAATGGACGAAGCCGAAGCCGAAGGTGTTCGTAAATTAGTTCAATATGAGCATGATACTGCTGGCGGTCTAATGGAATGGGAAGTGTTCTCATTTGAAATGACAGAAAAAGTAGGAGCCGTGCTAAAACGCATCGCATCAGGTGATGAGGATTTTGAACGTTATCGAGGACAGCACCCTTATATTGTTGATGAACAAGGCAAACTGGTCGGCGTGGTATCTCTTAGAGGTTTATTGACCAGTAAACGTACTGCTGAATTATCAGACATTATGATAAAACCTCTAGCCGTAAAGCCATATCAGACCTTAGAAGAGTTAGAGGATATATTTGAAGAGCACCCTTTTTTAGGTGTGCCTGTTGTCAATAAAGAGGGCATACCATTGGGTGTGCTATCGCGTTCAGCAGTAGCAGATGCTCTGCGAGATCAACAAGAACACCGTAGTTTGGCTCGTCAACAGGTCAGTGATGAATTGCGTTCTATGCCCATATGGTATCGTTCGCGTCGTCGATTGGCGTGGTTAAGCTCTAATATCGTGCTCAATATTATAGCTGCAAGTGTAATTTCGGCCTACGAAGAGACATTAACTGCCGTTATTGCCATAGCGGTGTTTTTACCGATGGTATCTGACATGAGTGGCTGTTCTGGTAATCAAGCTGTAGGGGTAAGTATGCGTGAGTTGGCATTGGGTTTGACTAAGCCAACGGATCTATTTCATGTGCTTAAAAAAGAATTTAGTGTCGGTATTATCAATGGCGTTATTCTTGGCATTATGATCGGCATGGTTGCGTGGCTATGGAAAGATAATGCGGTGCTTGGTTTAGTCATTGGTTTAGCATTGTCGGTTAATACTGTATTGGCGGTCGCTATTGGTGGTACGGTGCCATTACTACTGAAAGGTTTTGGTATTGATCCCGCCGTGGCTTCAGGGCCCTTGTTGACGACTATTACTGATATGGCGGGATTCTTCTTGGTACTCAGTTTAGCAACATTGTTTATGCCTTTATTACTATAATGAAACTTAATTTACTGATGCCAGTAAATATACTTAGTATAATGTTTGCATTTTGTTCTGAGAATAATTCAAAATGTCTGAATTTGCTAAATTTGTCGACGCATTCACCCCTGCTGAAGTCGCTAACAAGGTTAAAACATTAGGTGTCAGCAAGGCTAATATGCCATTTTTGCCATTACTCGTTTTATCCATGATGGCAGGTGCATTTATTTCCTTTGGTGCGATGTATTACACGGTGGCGATGACTCATCCTGCTGAGGCCTATGGCGCTGCTAAACTTTTAGGTGGGCTTGCATTTTCATTGGGGTTTATTCTAGTTGCCATTGCTGGTGGCGAACTCTTTACTGGTAATAATTTAATTGTCATGGCATGGGCAAAAAAACGTATTACCTTAGCACGATTATTGAAAAATTGGAGCTTGGTATACTTTGGCAATGCGCTGGGTGCTTTTATAACGGTATATCTAGTTTTTGAATCTGGCTTCTTAGATGGTGGACATCATGGCGTAGGTGTTGCCGCACTCAAGGCAGGTCTAGCTAAAGTTGACTTAACAACCACAGAAGCTTTTGTTCGCGGTATCTTCTGCAATGCATTGGTATGTCTAGCTAGTTGGATGGTCTATGCATCACGTACCGTCGTAGATAAAGTATTTGCCGTTATATTCCCTATTTCGGCCTTCGTGGCAATGGGATTTGAACATTGCATTGCCAATATGTTTATGATTCCAATGGCGATTGTGGCTTCACTTAATCCTGAAATTGTCGCGGTAAGTGGTATCAGTGCTGATGCCATGCAAAACCTAACTATATCGGGTTTTATCGCTAATATTATTCCGGTTACCTTAGGTAATATTTTTGGGGGCAGTGTGATGGTTGGTATGTCACTTTATGTGATCTATCTTTATGGTCGCGAAGACGAAGATTGTTAAGCCTTTATGCTTCTTACTTATTTTCAGCCGCTGATATTTTAATCAAAACCCAATCTAAACAGCGGTGTGGCAATAGTCGTTTCAGTGTGGCAAAAAGATAGGTAGGAAAGGTCACGTAATATCGGATCTTAGGTCGTTTACTCTCAATAGCATGTATAAGTTTGGTCACCACCGCTTCAGGTGGCAGCGTGAACGGTGCTGCTGGCCCGTGTTTGGTTAAGCGCAGTTCCATCGCATTATAGATTGCCTTGTGAGCACTCTTTTCTTTATCAATATTCTGTTGATATTTGATAAAGGCGTTGGCTCTGAACTTGCTGGTAATGGGACCTGGTTCAATTAAGCTAATATGGATATCGGTATCATAAAGTTCTAACCGTAAAGTATCCGCTAAGCCTTCTATGGCATATTTACTGGCGTTGTAAGCGCCACGATAGGCCATGGAGACTAGTCCAAGAACCGAGCTATTGTAGATTATGCGCCCATGACCTTGTTTTCGCATTTGAGCTATCACTAAGTTAGTGAGTTCTTGCGTGCCAAATACATTGGTTGAAAATTGTTGCTGTAAAACATCACGATTTAAGTCTTCAACGGCCCCCGGTTGTCCATAAGATGCGTTATTAAATAAAGCATCTAGTTGGCCGTTAAAGTATTCAAGCGTAAATTCAACTGCGGCTGTGATCGACTTGCTATCAGTAAGATCAAGCTCCGTTGTGGTGATGCCGAGCTGTTGTAATGCCAGCGCATCTTGGGGTTTTCTTACTGTAGCAACCACATTATAGCCGCGCTGATGTAATAGTTTGGCGGCACTAAAACCGATTCCACTAGAGCAACCAGTAATTAGGGTATTTGGGTGATAGCCTGAGGCTATGGGGGATTTACACATGCCGCTCAATATACTAGTTTTCTGATTCGTCTGGTTGATTATTTATAGCTGTCATCATTGAAACATGTGCGCGGTCCATTAAGGATTCAAACTGGTCAATAATTTGTGCCTGTCCTTTTTGAAATAAACCCGCCAGCTCCGCAAGAGAAAGCTCCGCTTCTTTTAGGCCATGATGGCTTACGAATAGACAGTATCCTGTTAAATTACTGCGCCAAGAAAGCTTGATTTGACGGGGAAGATTTTCTCCAGATACCTCTAACCAAGTGCCTATCTTGAGAGTAGTCGCTTTTTCTAAGGCATCTTCATCTGAGATTATTTTTTTCTCAGTAGGTATTAGGGGCAATACTTCTTGTCTAATAATATTATTTTTCTCTGGTCGTCTCTCGAACGCTTGTAAAGCCTCTTGCTGCAGATTGTCACCATTAACGCATTGAATATGACAAGTCTGCAGTGCTTCGAGATGAGCCCTGATTTTAGCTTGATTAAATGATGCGCCAGCCAAACTTGATTTTAGTTCTTTAACTAAAAGAGGAATGGTTTGTAATAATTCTTTGCGGTCGTTAGGATCTTGTTTAGGCAATACACTCCAAATCAATTGATCCAATACTTTGACGGAATTTGTCCATTCGGGACTACCTAATCCTTTTTGCAGAAGTCGCAGTCTAAGTATATGTGTCCAGCCGTCATCAATCAGTGAGATAACTACTTTTGGCAAATATGAATATGGTGAGAGTCGCTCATTAATCACCCTATTAACTTCTTGTTGAGCAGCAATCAGTTTTTCTTGACCCTCATTTTCTTTTACCGTTCGTTGTTCGGCGACAATACTGCTCTGAGCTTGCTGTTCAATAAATTGTTTTAGTTGAATATTTAGCTTTACGAAAACACTCATGTCAGTATCGAATTCACTCAGAATGGTGGTAACGACCATTTCTATTTTGTTGTGTATCAGATCTTGTTGACTACATCTCTGTTGATGGCATCCGATCGATATTTTAGCCAAATTATTTAATAAACGTTTTGCAGGATGATTTCTTGTATAGAAAAATTTCTTGTCATTGACAGCAACTTTTAGAATTGGAATTTGGAGTCGAGCCATTATCTTACGAATAGGGGCGGGGATGACTTTATCTTCTAAAATAAATTCAAATAACAATGCAATAACATTTATTGCTTCTTGATCGACGACACTGACGGATTGAGACTCGGCTTGTGAAATTGCTACTAATAATCCATCCAATTCAGGGGCAGCAGCGTTACCATTTTTAGTTTGCGACACATCGTCAATGTTCAGTGAGCGAGGTAGTTGATCAAATAGGGTTGAAGTATTCTGTCCATATTCACTTTTGTAATTGACCATATTTGATGAGCTAGCTGTTGATTCTGCAAAAGACTGCGTTGATGGTGTAGCAGAGTATTGTTGTGAGCGATTACCCTGAGCTAAATTAGGAAGTATCTGGTGTTTAATCAGCTCATCATTAAGGTGTAGACATAAATTTTTGAGCTCACTAATAGCGTGTTGCTCGAACTGTTTATAAGCTTGTAGTTTTATGGCAAGATTTGATGTTATTGGCGAGGTTATATCATTAAAATGGGCGGCAATGCTAGCTGCCGCTAATGGATTGTTGGATATTGTTTTGGCATTAATTAAGTGTGCAAAACGACGGCTGAGTTGGGCGAATTCATTGCCAAATACATCTTTACTCTTTATTGCTATTCTAGTGATCGCGATTTCTTCTTCAAGATCATCATTATTTAAAATAGATAGTTTCCAACCACGCTTGGATGATGTTTTTGATGAGCCAGCGTTTATTGCGACCGAGAAAAAATCATCAAAATCATTAAGCACTAACTGGGTAAACTTATTTTCTAGATTACTTTGTTGTCTGCGCAACTGGCGCATGATGTTAAAGTGCTCTGACTGTTCTATATTTTTTTTGTCTTGCTCTGCCAATTTGAACAGGGTATCGTCTAAATCGCCTAAAAAGACAAAACATTTAGGGAGATAACTAGTCAAAATAACTCGACATGATGCAATGGCTTTTTTGTTCTGAGGTGATAGTTCCTCCGCACCTTTGGCGTGATGTGTCCCGAATGAAACAATGTTATTATTTGCCAACATAGTTAATATCTCTTAAATGCATAATTAAATGATTTATTAGCCCAACCACATAAATAGCCACTAGAGAATAAGTAAAACAAGCTTTGATTTAGATTAGTTTTGCCAAATCTCATGCGTTATATTGTATCTATCAAATTGACACATTAATGTGACTAAGTATGCAAACAGGAACCACGATATAAAGACATGGATACGGTAGGAAATATTTCTCCGCAAGATTATGACCGGTTTAAACTGTTCCTTGAGCAGGCCTGTGGCATTTTATTGGGCGAAGGAAAGCAATATTTAATTACTAGTCGACTGACAAAATTATTACGCGATGAAAATATCCGATCCGTGTCGGCGTTATTGCAAGCAATTGAAATGAGACAGCCACGACATCTTCGTGATGCCGTTATTGATGCGATGACAACGAATGAAACATCGTGGTTTCGAGATCAAAGTCCATTTGAAATACTGGCTAAAGAAGTCTTTCCTGAAATGGATAGCATCGGTAAACGACAATGTCGGATTTGGTCCTCTGCTTGTTCGTCCGGTCAAGAACCTTATACGATTAGCATCGCCCTTAGCGAATATATGTCAAAGGTATCAGCAAGTGGCTTAGTCAATGCTCAAATAGTAGCGACCGACATTTCAATGAGTATGTTGGCTACTGCTAAACAAGCAGAATATGATGAAGGAATTCTAGGTCGAGGTTTAACGGCAGAGCGTAAACAGCAATTTTTTAGACCTATAGGTAATCGCTGGCGAGTGGCTGATGATATTGTTCGGCGAGTGAGCTTTAAAGAACAGAATTTATTGTCAACGTATGGTTCATTGGGTAAGTTCGAGATTATTTTTTGCCGTAATGTGTTGATTTATTTCTCTGCAGAACGCAAAACAGATATTTTAAACCGTATGGCTTTGGCGCTGAATCCTAGCGGATATTTATTTCTCGGTGCATCGGAAACTATTAATGGCTATACCGATGCTTTCGAAATGATTCGCAGTTCTCACGGCGTATTTTACCGACTAAAATCTAAACTTTAGATTTACTTGGTTGCTCAATCGTTTTGTCGATAGTGGGTGGTGAAAGTGGTTGTGGTGGCTCACATAAGCCAAGCCAGCTACCAATGCGTCGGCAGACCTGTTTAATCAAACGCCATAAGCGTGGTAATAGCCAAATCATCAGCATAATAAAGAAGATGAGACCGATAATGAATAATGCAGGATGATGTAATGCCGCCCACAAGCCGCCAATAACCAATAAATCTTCACCTACTGATGCACTCCAATTACTGAAGGGTTCTGGTGAGGTATTTATTAATAAGCGCGTTCCTGCCTTGGTGGCATGGCTACCAGCCGCTAAGGTTCCACCTAGCAGTGCCGCTGTAAGCGCTATGGCCGGCGTGACATCACCTACTGCACTAGCGGCCAACATAGCACCAGCAGGAATGCGGATAAAGGTGTGAATGGTATCCCAGCCAGAATCTACACCTGGTACTTTGTCAGCAAAAAACTCGACACAGTACATAAGGCCTGCAGCACCCATTACCATGGGGTCAGAAAGGATCTCTAAGCCAGGCGGAAGGTCTATATTACCGGTCATTCCCATATAGCCGAGCATAACGATAGTGGCATAAAGATTAATACCACTCGCCCATGCTACACCCATGGTGAGTGCGATTATATTAACTGCATCCATATTATTTGGTCCCCAGTTTGCTATAGTGACAAATTTATTGTTGTCGGAATGTAGCGAGATGATAACCCGATCTGAAATTCTATCCTATCTTGAGACTTTATTGGAACCAAATAGGTTCCAAGATTATTGCCCCAATGGTTTGCAAGTTGCGGGTACTGAATACATTAATAATGTGGTGACGGGGGTGACGGCAAGTCAAGACTTGCTTGATGCTGCGCTGGATTTAGATGCAGATACTATTTTGGTTCATCACGGTTATTTTTGGCGAGGTGAAGACCCGCGGGTTATAGGTATTAAGCAACGCCGATTGAAACAGTTATTAGTCAATAACGTAAATTTAATTGCCTACCATCTGCCGCTGGATGCTCATCCTACCTTGGGTAACAATGCGCAATTAGCTCAATTACTTGATTTAGAAACGGATGGGCGCATTTCAGGAACAGGTGATCCTGCTATCGCGCTATGTGGTTGCTTAGCTGAACCCAAATCGGTGGCAGAATTTACCGCTCAAATACGTCAAACCTTAGGACGTGAACCCATGGTTATACAGGGCCATGATCGTCCCATTACAACCATTGGCTGGTGCAGTGGTGCTGCGCAAGGGTTTCTTGAGCAGGCGGCAGTCCTTGGCTTAGATGCCTATATAAGTGGTGAAATTTCAGAACCGACGGTGCATTTGGCTCGCGAATTAGGCATCAATTATTTTGCAGCAGGCCATCATGCTACCGAGCGTTATGGCGTGAAGGCATTGGGCGAACATCTTGCTCAGCAGTTTGATATTCAACATCAATTTATTGATATTGATAATCCAGTATAGAATCATGATTATTTCCAATGCTGTGAGCATTCAATGACCGAATTAATATCGAAATTAAAGGCTTTTTTTCAGGTAACGCTATGGCAAGAGCTACCTGAGGAGTCTAATTTACTTGTATGTTGGCTGTTTAACACACTACGTGTGAGTTACATAATGGTTCGTGAATTAGCCACCGGAGAGCTAAATCTTCGCGCTATGAGCCTAGTATTTACGTCCTTATTGTCGATAGTACCCCTCATCGCGGTCGCATTTTCAGTATTAAAAGCCTTTGGTGTGCATAACCAAATTGAGCCTGCCTTATTGAGTATTCTTGAACCATTAGGCTCTCGTGGCGAAGAAATAACGGCTAATATCATCGGTTTTGTTGAAAACGTTAAAGTTGGTCTATTAGGATCGCTGGGCGTAGCGATGTTGTTTTATACGATTATCGCCTTAGTGCAAAAAATTGAAAATGCTTTCAATTTTGTGTGGCGAGTGAAAAAGGCAAGAACATTGGCTCGCAGATTTACTGATTACCTTAGTGTGGTAATGATTGGTCCATTGTTGATATTTACGGGGCTTGGTGTAGCGGCCACCGTACTGAACCATGATGTTATACAGCAAATGCAGGCCATAGAGCCCTTTGGCACACTGTTAATAGTGGTGAGTAAGTTGGTTCCATATTTCATGATAATCTTGGCCTTTACTTTCTTATATAAATTTATCCCCAATACTCGGGTGAAATTCGGCCCGGCACTTATGGGGGCAACAGTCGCAGGCATTATGTGGGTAACCTTGGGAACATTGTTTGCTAGCTTTGTTGCCTCATCATCAAGTTACACCGCTATTTATTCCAGCTTTGCGATCTTATTTTTCTTTATGCTTTGGTTATATCTGGCATGGTTTATTTTATTAACGGGCTCGCAAGTGGCCTTTTATTTACAGCACCCCAAATTGGTTCAATTAGGTGACCAGCCCTACCAATTAAGTCCTCGCCTACGGGAAAAAGAAGGATTGTGGTTGATGACGGTTATTGCGAGACGATTTTGTAGACATCAGCCGGCATTTAGTTTGCAGGACCTAGAAGAAGAAACGGCATTAATTCCTTCAATTCTTCAGGAGTTATTAATGACATTGGTTGAAGGCGGTTTATTGGTTGAGCTTTCTGGGGAATACCCAAGTTATGTCCCCGCACAGGATATTTCCTCTATAAAAGTGAGCATGATTTTAAATTGTCTACGCACTGCTGAGGAGTCAGATTTGTTGAAAGTAAAAAGCCCAGTTGAACCAGCGGTTGATAAAGTCTTGCAACAATTAGCGATAGCACAAGATGGTGTGTTAGCAGAATTAACCTTACGTGATTTAGCTGTGGGCAAAATATGACAAATAACGATGCTCTTGTCGGCAAAAAGATTGTTTTAGGAGTTACCGGTAGTATTGCGGCCTATAAGTCAGCTGATTTAGTTAGACGCTTGGGCGATGCCGGCGCTGAACTACGCGTAGTGATGACTAAGGGAGCCTGTGAATTTATTACACCACTAACACTGCAAACTTTGAGTGGCCATCCCGTGGCTATTGAATTATTAGATGCTGATCAAGAATCCGCAATGGGCCACATTAAATTAGCGCGTTGGGCAGATTGGATTTTAATCGCACCAGCGAGTGCCGATACTATTGCTCGTTTAGCCCAAGGACGAGCTGATGACTTACTGGCCGCCTTATGTTTGGCTAGTGAGTCCCCACTTGTCATTGCGCCAGCGATGAATAATAAAATGTGGGAAAACCAAGCAACACAAGAAAATCTAGCACAATTACAAGCCAGGGGCGCTCAACTTTTAGGGCCAGCGAGTGGTGATCAGGCGTGTGGAGAACAGGGCGCGGGTCGATTGCTCGAGCCAACAGAGATTGTGGCTGGCTTGTCCAAGTTGGTAGTGCCTGCTAAATTACGCGGTAAACGAGTGATGATAACCGCTGGACCTACTTATGAGCCTATCGATCCGGTACGTTTTATTGGCAATAGAAGTTCCGGCAAGATGGGGTTTGCAATGGCAACAGCCGCCGCTGAAGCAGGGGCCGATGTAGTTTTAATTGCTGGCCCCGTTCACTTAATGACACCTAGCGGGGTAACTCGCATTAATGTTGAAACCGCGCAACAAATGCATGATGCCGTCATTGATGACGTGGGTGCATGTGACATATTTATTGCTTGTGCTGCGGTGGCAGATTACCAACTTGAAAAAGTGGCTGATAGTAAAATAAAAAAAACGAAAAGTGAAAAGCTACAATTAGACCTGATTCCGACGCTGGATATTGTGTCAGCAGTAGCCATGTTGCCTGATAAGCCATTTGTGGTTGGCTTTGCGGCAGAAACTGAGCACCTGGCAGACTATGCTCAAGATAAATTGAAGTCCAAAGGTTTAGATATGATTGCCGCCAATCAAGTCGGCGATAATATGGGGTTTGCGGTAGACAATAATGCCTTGCAGGTATTTTGGCCTCACGGCTCACAGGTGCTACCTTTGACGGCTAAAACCCAATTAGCACGAGATTTAATGACACTTATTATAGAGAGATATAATGCAAAAGATTCAACTTAAAGTACTTGATGCTCGATTAGGCGACACGATCGAATTACCTGATTATGCGACAGCGGGTTCAGCAGGATTAGATTTACGGGCATGTCTTGATGACGACCTTATCTTACAGCCGGGCGCTACTATTTTGATTCCGACAGGATTAGCCATTCACATTGATGATCCTTCGTTAGCTGCAGTCATATTGCCTCGCTCTGGTTTGGGCCATAAACATGGCATCGTATTAGGTAATTTGGTCGGTTTAATCGATAGTGATTATCAGGGACAGTTATTTGTATCTTGTTGGAATCGTAGTCAAACAGCCTTCACTATTACTGTGGGGGAACGTATCGCACAAATGGTCTTTGTGCCTGTTATTCAGGTGGCATTCGAACAAGTAGATGAATTTACTAGTACAGAGCGTGGTACCGGTGGTTTCGGCCATACCGGTCGGCACTAATAAATTAGTAAATTAGATTATTTCACAAGAAGGCACTATGAAAGATAGAACTAAACGTGCATTGCTGTTAAGTAGTAAGTCATTTGCTTTTATGACTTACGTTTTGAGTTGCCTGATTGTTGCCGCCGCCTTCTTTTGGCAATCACAGATAACTGCATCTCAGCTTCAACAGCAACAGCAACAACAAAACACGCAGCATAAACAAACTATTAATATGCTCAATAAAGTTACTTCTGCAAAGATTGATTCATTGCAGAAGCAACTGGTTTTAGTTGCTCAAAGACCCGTGCTTTCGGCGGTATTAGTGAGTGGAGATATTGCACAACTAGCTAATCAACAACAAGCATTGCACGAGATCTTTCCTCGTGCAAAAAGTATCTGCCTGATTGGTGCTGACGTTGATAATGTCGATAAAAGTGCCTGTATACCTATTACTTACGCTACTTTAGAAAGCCTAAGACAAGCAAAAAAAGAAGGCAGGTCATCAATTGCATTGCTCCAACTGGGTACTCATGACGCACATTTGTTATTAACGCAGCGAATTACTGATCAAGATAATAATGTTGTGGGTGTATTGGTACTCACTTTTTCTCCTGATATTGTGACAAATTTGCTATTTACTGATGAACACGTGGATGGTTATGCTGAGTTGTTACAAGGTACAAAAAATGGTGTCGCGTTAGCAACACAAGGAAATATGAAATTAAAACAGGGTGTTGCACCATTTCAAGTTGAAATCGTAGGCACACATTGGCATATCGCTTATTGGCCAGAAAAGAGCTCAGCCATCACACAGTCATTTACCCTAATAATAGTCATTTTTGGTGTGATAATTTTGATGTGGCTATTGCTAGTAGCGATTCGTGGCTATGTGTATAAAGTGGATATAGCTAATCTAAAGCAGCAATTGCTTGATCTTAATAGTGGAAAAATGAAAACAAAATACACCATAATAGATCGTTCCCTACAAGAGATTTCAGCGAATATTCAAGTGCTGGCTAGAAACAAGAGGGTAGTACCAGCATCAAATACTCAGCCGACGAAGCCATTGAATAGTCCGTCAACGAAGACCAAAACAACATCCGAAATAATTCGCAAAAAATCACAAGAAAATACGGTCGTGGATCCTGTTGAATTGGATATGTTGGAAGACAATGTAGATATTGTACAAAGCATCTTTAAGGCCTATGACATTAGAGGTATTGTCGGTGAATCCCTTAACAGCGAAATTGTACGGGTAATAGGCCGTGCAATCGGAAGCGAAGCTCAAGCCTTAGGGCAAAGACATTTAGTAGTCGGACGTGATGGTCGACACTCTAGTCCGGAATTATCTGAGGCCTTAATTGGAGGTATTCTTGGTAGCGGTTGTGATGTGACTGATCTTGGTATGGTGGCAACACCTGTACTCTATTTTGCAAGTCATCATCTGGGTACACAATCAGCGGTGATGGTCACTGGTAGCCATAATCCAAAAAATTATAATGGTCTAAAAATAATTTTGGCTGGTAATTCATTAACTGGCGATGCCATACAAGGACTTTATCGACGTATCGATCAGAGTGAGCTGTTAAAAGGTCAAGGCACTCGCCACCAAGCTAATGTGACTGAAGATTATATTCAAGAAATCGCCGGTGATATCCAAGTATCACGGCCAATAAAAGTCGTGGTTGACTGTGGTAATGGTGTGGCTGGCGCCATTGTTCCTCTATTATTGCGAGCGCTCGGTTGTGAGGTTATTGAGCTATATTGTGAAGTTGATGGTTCTTTTCCAAATCATCATCCTGACCCTAGTCAACCTGACAACTTACAAGATTTAGTGGCCGCCGTTAAACAGCATGATGCGGAATTAGGTATCGCATTTGATGGTGATGGTGATCGCTTAGGCGTTGTTGATACTATCGGCAATACCATTTATCCAGACCGATTGATGATGATGTTTGCGCAAGACGTGTTGTTACGCAGGCCAGGCGCCGTTATTATTTACGACGTGAAAAGTAGCAATTTATTGGGCGAAGAGATCTCACGCGCTGGTGGTGAGGCGATCATGTGGCAGTCCGGCCATTCTGTGATCAAAAACAAAATGTTGGAAATGGATGCTCAACTGGCAGGCGAATTGAGCGGACATATCTTTTTCAAAGAGCGTTGGTACGGTTTTGATGATGGAATGTATGCGGCTGCTCGGTTGTTAGAGCTATTATGTCAAGATCCATTAGAGCGTACTCCGACAGAAATATTTGCGGCACTTCCTAGTAGAAAAAGTACCCCAGAAATTTTATTAGCAATGGATGCCGTAGCAAGTAAACAGTTTATTGCTAAAATACAACAAGAAGGTGATTTCCCTGATGCACAGGTAACGACGATGGATGGTTTGCGTGCTGACTATGTTAATGGTTGGGGATTGGTACGGGCATCAAACACTATGCCAGGACTTACTTTGCGATTTGAGGGTGATACGGAAGCTGACTTATCTTATATTAAGGAACGATTTAAACGTCAAATGTTGAAGATTAATCCAACATTAAATATTTCATTTTCTGACAAGGTATCACAATTATCTTCCAATGAATCATCAGTTTTATCTTCAGATGGTCCCATATCATCATCCTTGGATGAGCCGGTATCTTTGTCTTCAGAGGAGTCAACATCTTTATCCTTTGATGAGCCGGTAGCTTTATCTTTAGACGAATCAATCTCATCAGTTCCTGAGCCATCATTATCTTTAGCTCCAGAAAAAAAACCAGGTTTAACACTAAAGGATACAGAGTAAATCATGAGTATTAACAATCAGCGCGCGTCGCATATTGCTCAGGTTCTAACGGAAGCGCTACCTTACATTCAGCGGTTTTCAGGCAAAACCCTAGTCATTAAATATGGTGGTAATGCCATGATTGATGAAACATTAAAAAACAGTTTTGCCCGCGATGTGGTGTTATTAAAAGCGGTTGGTATTAATCCTGTGATTGTGCATGGTGGTGGGCCACAAATTGGCGACTTACTCAAGCGTATTGGTAAGGAAAGTGAATTTATCGATGGCATGCGTGTTACGGATAGCGAAACGATGGATGTGGTTGAAATGGTACTGGGTGGCCAAGTTAACAAAAGCATTGTTAACTTGATTAATACTCATGGTGGTCGGGCGGTAGGACTTACCGGTAAAGATGGTAATTTAATCTGTGCTGAAAAGTTACATGTCGCTAAAAATAGTGAAGATCCTGCCTTACGTGTATCTGAATTGATCGACTTAGGCCATGTTGGCAAGGTTAAAAGTATCGATACTAGTGTGATCGACATGTTGATTAAGAGTGACTTTATACCTGTTATCGCTCCGATTGGTGTCGGAGAAAATGGTCAATCGTTCAACATCAATGCTGATTTAGTCGCGGGTAAAATTGCTGAAGTATTACAGGCTGAAAAACTCATTTTATTGACCAATACGGTTGGATTATTGGATGCCAATGGCGATTTATTGACAGGGCTGAACGCCAAACAAGTCCATAAATTGATTGATGAGGGAGTGATTTATGGCGGCATGCTACCGAAGATTGGCTGCGCTTTAGATGCTGTACAAGCGGGCGTAACCACTGCCCACATCATTGATGGCCGTGTGCAACATGCTGTTTTATTAGAAATGTTTACCAATGAAGGTGTCGGCACCTTAATTCGTGGAGGCTGGCAATGAGCGAGCAAGAAAAACCAAGTAGAGATCAAGTGAAAAGCTCACGCAAACAAGCTATTCTTGAAGCTTTGGCACGCGAGTTAGAACAGAATCCGGGCGAACGCATTACCACAGCCCAACTAGCAAAGGGGTTAGGCGTGTCAGAAGCCGCTTTGTATCGACACTTCCCAAGTAAAGCGCGGATGTTTGAAGGTTTAATTGAGTTTGCTGAAGACACTGTTTTTCGTTTGATTGGTCAAATTTTACAAAATGAGCATAACGCTGTCGCTAGGTGTGAAAAGATAATTACTCTGTTATTAGGCTTTAGTGCTAAAAACCCAGGTATTAGTAGTATCCTTGTGGGTACGGCGTTAACGGGGGAAACTGAGCGGTTACGTCAGCGTGTAAATCAATTTTTTGAACGCCTAGAAACGCAATTTCGTCAAATTCTACGCGAACGAGAATTAACACTAACACAAGCGGGTGGTCGCCCTGTGAATGAAACGGCAAATTTGTTGCTCACTGTTGTGGAAGGGCATTTACAGCAATTTGTTCGCACCGGCTATCGTCAGTCGCCGCTAGTTAGTTGGGAACAACAATGGCAATTACTTGCCCCTGTATTGCGAGCGTATGTATGATTAACGTGGTTATTTTTAGCCCCATCTCAGATGCTGTGAAAAGTGTATTAGAAGGGCTGTCGGATATATTGCTGACGGATGTACAGCCAGCAACCTTAGATGATGTTGTTGCTCAAGTAGGGCATCAGCACCCCGATATTTTTATCATCACACAAGATTCTGAACACATAAACGGCGACATACTTTGTCATTTTTTAAGTAAACACTATCCCGCTGCCCAAAGCCTTATTCTAGTTAATGAAGAACCGACGTTTGAGATGCTGAGAAGCTCGGGTTTTAAAGCGCGTGGTTATATTTTAAGAGGGCAACAAAAAGAGATTGATCGAGCAGTTCGAGCGGTACATGCTGGTGAAGCATGGCTGCCTAGAAAACTTGTTGCCGAGATGCTGAATCGATTTGAATCGCAGACTATGCTCCGTTAAACGTAGTCACATTAGCTTGTGGTTCTTTCTCTAGTGAATGGCCGATGATGATTAATAAATAAGGCACCTTCGGGTGCCTTATTTGTTTTTGCTCGACTGTTTTTTCTATTAAATTAAAGGGATTGGAATGAGTAAAATCTTAGCGTTATATTTTTGACGTGAACACCCAAGCTATTGATTTCTATGGTTAATTATTGTTGGCGCGTTTTATGCTTGTCTTTAACTAACAAATAAGTAGGAGAACATTATGTCAATTAATTTCGATGCGGCCTTAGGTATTCATGCTGATGCATTACGTGTCCGCTCTCAGCGTGCAGAGCTACTGGCATCCAATATGGCCAATGCCGATACACCCAATTATAAAGCGCGTGATATCGATTTTCAGTCTGCCATGAAAATGGCGGCAAGCGGACAATCCCAATCAAGTGCAATGGAAACGAGGCATTCTAATCATATTAAGGTTTCTAGCAGTCAGTTTGCATCGCCTGCAGTTCAGTATAGAACCACGGTACAAGACTCGCTAGATGGCAATACGGTTGATGAACAAATCGAACAGGCACAATTTATGCAGAACTCTGTTCAGTATCAGGCTAGTTTGAATTTTTTAGGTGCAAAATTCAGTGGTCTGTTAAGTGCAATTAGAGGGGAGTAGGTCCTAATGTCTTTATTTAATGTGTTTGATATCGCTGGCAGTGGCATGAGTGCACAGTCTTTACGGTTGAATACAACTGCCAGTAATTTGGCTAATGCAGATAGCGTAAGCAGTAGTGTTGAGCAGGTGTATCGCACCCGTAGTCCTGTTTTTTCTGCGGTGCTAGATGATGCTCAGCAGGGTTATAAACAAGGTGGTGTTCAAGTGAGGGGGATTGTCGAAAGTCAGGCACCTGTTCGTCAGGAATATAACCCAAGCCATCCATTAGCTAATCAAGATGGCTATGTTTTCCATTCAAATGTGGATCCTATTGCTGAAATGGCCAATATGATGTCGGCATCACGCTCTTATCAAAACAATGTCGAAATTGCGAATACATCCAAGCAATTACTGCTTCGTACTTTGCAACTAGGCCAATAGGAACTTGAATCATGGCAATTAACGGTATCGATAGCGATGGCGCATATGCTTTCCTAAATAAAGGAAAAAATGCTACCGCTGAAGAAAAAAATGCGGGTTCATTGGCAATGGAAGATTTCATGTCACTGATGACCACCCAATTGAAGAATCAAGACCCATTAAAACCTATGGAAAGCGGTGACTTTTTGGGGCAAATTGCGGCATTTGGTACGGTCAGCGGAATTGGTGACTTGCAAACATCTTTTGAAAGTTTTGCTAAGTCGATGCAATCCGATCAAGCCTTGCAAGGCTCTGCTTTAGTCGGACGTTCAGTGTTAGTACCATCATCAATTGGCAATATGACGGCTGAAAACGGTCTGAAAGGTCAAATTAATGTCGCTGAGCCAGTGACTGATTTGAAAGTACAAATTTACAGTGAAAATGGTGTGCAGGTAAGAACAATAGAAATGGGCTCTGCAGATGGATACACCAACTTTACGTGGGATGGCCTCAGTGATAATGGTGAGGCGCTAACCCCAGGAGTCTATCAATTTAAGGCAACTGGAACACTAGGTAGCACTAATACTGCATTTGCGACGGCAACTGTTGCCAAGGTTGATAGTGTATTAGTGGGAAGTGGTGGGCAGGGCTTAGTCCTGAATTTGGGTGGTATTGGTTCAGTGCCATTTAGCGAAGCACAAGAAATAACTTAAGGAGGGCATTGATATGTCTTTTAGTACAGCACTAAGTGGATTGAATGCGGCAACGGCCGACCTCAATGTAAAATCAAATAATATTGCCAATGTAAACACCACTGGTTTTAAGTCGTCACGCGCCGAATTTGGTGATGTGTTCGCTGTGTCTGCATTTGGTACATCAAGTAAGACAGCAATTGGTAGCGGGGTTGTACTATCAAATGTTGCTCAGCAGTTTAATCAAGGTAACTTAGAATTTACCGATAACTCACTCGATTTAGCGATCAGTGGTGAAGGTTTTTTTGCAATGGCGCCAACACAAGATAGTGGTGAGATTACTTACACCAGAGCCGGCGCTTTTGGCATAAACAAAGATGGCTATGTAGTTAATAGTGAGGGTAGTTTTTTACGTACCTTCCCTGTTGATGCTAATGGTACTATTTCAGCTACCAGTATGAGTGCTGCTAAGCCATTGCAATTGCCTGCATCACAAGGTGCTCCAGAACCTACGACAGAGTTGAAAATTGCCACCAACCTGCCATCAAATGCTAATCCTATATCGAATACTTCGCTAGCCGCTTCTGCGACATCAGGTACAGGGGCATTTGATGCCAGCACCTTATTAGCTGATTTTTCTATTGATAGTGTTAGTTTTGAAGTCACAGATGGAACCAATCCAACAACAGTTACTCTTTCTGCTGATTATTCTGGTGATCTTGCAAGCTTAGTTTCTGATCTTGGTAGCGCTTTAGGTGCAAACTATGTAGTCACTAATCCGAGTGGCAATAATATTCAAATTTCTAGTACACAAACAGGTACAGGAACAACCGTTTCCGTTGGGACTTTCAATGCAGATGCTGATGGAAATACCACTAATTCGGCAGTGACTGCATTTCCTTTAGTAACAGAAACAGATGGTGCTAATGCTATAGCGCCGAGTGTTGTCGATATCAACCCGTTTAATCCCGAAACATATAGTAATTCTACATCAGCAACGATATATGACTCATTAGGTAATGAGCATATCGTGACAACGTATTATCAAAAAGTAGATGCAGCTGTTGCCTCGCCTTCAGGTACTGATAATCAATGGAAGATGCAGGTTTACATCTCGGCTAATGATATTAAGCAACCATCCACTCCTGCTCCAGTAGGTATTGCTCCAAACCAATTGGTTCAATTGGGTGGAACCACAGTTGTTCAGTTTAGTAATAATGGGACATTGGACACCGTTACCCCAACGGATCCTGTTTCATTAGCGATGGTCTCTCCAGGTACCGCATTATCGAGTGGTGCAGCAGATTTAACGGTTGCCCTTAATTTAAATGGCTCGACTCAAAATTCGGGCTCTTTTGCTGTCGGCGCATTAACGGTAAATGGCTTCCCTACTGGACGTTTAACTGGTGTGGATGTCAGTGATGACGGTTTAATTCGAGCAACATACAGTAATGGTCAAGCTATACCTATCGGTAAAATTGCTCTTGCTAATTTTGCTAATGCTCAAGCACTCAATAAAATCGGTAATACGCAGTGGCAAGAAACTACAGATTCTGGTCCTGTTATTGCTGGTGAAGCGGCAACAGGCAGTTTTGGTCAAATTCAGTCAGGTGCTTTAGAAACATCAAATGTCGATTTGACCAAAGAATTAGTGGGATTGATTACAGCACAACGTAACTTCCAAGCTAACTCAAAAGCGATAGAAACTAACAACACGATTACACAGACGATAATCAATATTCGTTAAATTATAGACCTAGCCCTCTCTCTATGGGTGAGGGCATATAGGAGGACATCACTATGGATCGCATGCTTTATATATCTATGAACGCCGCACAGCAAACTATGCTGTCACAGGCGGCAAATAGTAATAATCTTGCCAATGTAAATACAACAGGTTTTCGTGCTGATTTTGAACAGTTTCGTAGCCAACCTGTATTTGGTGAAGGTTTACCAACACGTGTTTACTCGATGAGTGAGCGTCCTGCGACGGATTATCAGCAAGGATCTGTTCAATCAACGGGTCGAGAATTAGATGTCTCCATCCAAGGTGACGGTTTTTTGGCAGTTCAAGGCAAAGATGGTCGAGAAGGTTATACCCGAGCAGGTGATTTACAAATTACGGCATCAGGTCAATTAGTAACAGGTGCTGGTCTAGCGGTTATGGGGGAAGGTGGCCCAATTGCTATTCCACCAGCAGAAAAAATTGAGATTGGCTCTGATGGCACAATAACGATTCGTCCTATTGGCGGCGATGCCAATGCCTTAGCGGTATTGGATCGCATCAAGCTGGTGAAGCCAGAATTAAATAATGTGTTTAAGGATAGTGATGGTTTAATGCGGATGCAAGATGGTACGGATGCACCATTAGATGCGGCCGTTACGCTAGCTTCAGGTACATTGGAAGGAAGTAATGTTAATGCCGTCAGTGCGTTAGTAAACATGATCGAATTACAGCGACAATATGAAATGCAAGTCAAAATGATGAAGTCTGCCGATGATAATGGCGCCGCTTCGGCACGTTTGTTGCAGTTTAACTAGTAAGTACGCAATAACGCGTCAAAATTAAGGTAGGAGGTATCCCATGAATCAAGCATTATGGATTGCCAAAACAGGACTCGATGCTCAGCAAACACGGATGTCGGTTATATCAAATAACTTGGCAAATGTTAATACCACTGGTTTTAAGCGAGACCGTGCAGTGTTTGAAGATTTACTTTATCAAACCATACGTCAACCAGGTGCTCAGTCATCCAGTAATACGCAATTACCATCAGGGTTAATGCTCGGTACGGGTGTTAGAACGGTTGCGACTGAAAAAATACACACCCAAGGTAATATTCAGCAAACAGGTAATGCGATGGATATGGCGATTCAAGGTCGTGGTTTTTTCCAGATTTTGATGCCTGATGGCGCTCTTTCGTACACACGCGATGGTACCTTTCAAATTGATTCCACAGGTCAAATGGTCATGTCGAACGGCTATCCATTAGAGCCTTCAGTCACAATTCCTGAAGATGCTTTGAGTGTCACGATTGGCAGTGATGGGGCGATAAGCGTACTACAATCAGGACAAACATCACCGACGGTAGTGGGTAATATAGAATTAGCAGACTTTGTAAACCCCACAGGTTTACAACCTATTGGTGAGAATCTTTTTAAAGAGTCGGGTGCTAGTGGATCAGCAATTACCGGTACACCAGGACTTGACGGGCTAGGCTCCGTTATTGGTGGTGCGTTGGAAACATCTAATGTAAATGTGGTGACTGAGCTCATTAATATGATTGAGACGCAACGTGCTTATGAAATGAATTCAAAAGCGATTTCGACAGCAGATCAAATGTTGCAATACGCTACTCAGAATCTATAAGACTTAAGTAATCGCTAATTAAATCTGAACTAGTATTTTATAATTCAGGTTTAATTAGCCTGCATTTTAAACAGTCCATGTGTTAAAAAATAAATAACTTGAGCAATAACGGTCTCATTAGTCATCATAAATGAATGTGTTACTGGTAGTTCAATATGATCTATCATACCGGCGACCTTGCTACTATCAACCGAGACTTTTCCATCATTTGGTTTAGGTATCATCAATGAAAGAATAGGATTGATGCTACGTGTGCCAGCAATAATGCCCAACTCAAAATCAACGGGACCAAGACTATTTGGTACACTTTGTTTAGTGGTGCCTAGTTGTATTCCGGCGGGACCATTGACCAATTTAAATCCAGGTATCTTGCCCAGTTTATCAGCCAGTTGAGAGCCCTTGTTGGGCGGACCTAACATGACTACTCGTCCCATATTTTTGACGACGTTGTTACTTAAAAATTGCCGAACTAAAATACCGCCCATCGAATGAGTGACGAAATTAATTTTTGCCTCTTTTGGACACGCCGCCAAGGCTTTAGTTATAACCTCTTCTGCTAGTTTTTCAACTTGATACTGGGTTGAAGAATAATTCACATTAATCGTCAAATAGCCGGAAGTTTCCAATGCTTTAGCAATTTTGTTCATTGAATTAGCACTTCTAGCTAAACCATGAAGCAAAATAACGTATTCTGTTGCTGAAGGTATGCTCATGGCTTATATGGTTTGATTTGTTGAATCATTAGCTATGGCCGCCTTCGATGAATTAATCTGAACAAGGGCAATTTTTTTGGCTTTATTAAAGTCGCTTTTGCCACTACCTAATTTGGGAATAGCATCAACTTCAATCAACAAGCTAGGCATCATTAAACTATTAAGCGTTGAGTCGGTAATACAGGCTTTTAATTGTCCATCTTCGATCTGACCCGAATAAAGCAACACGACTTTTTCACCTTTTTTATCATCAGGCACGGTGGTCGCTAATATTTCAATATCTTCGGGTAGGTTTGCATTGATGCTGGCTTCGATAGCACCAAGGCTAATCATTTCACCTCCAATTTTGGCAAAGCGTGAATAGCGATCAACAATAATTAAGAATCCATCTTTATCCAGATGTCCCTTGTCGCCTGTTTTATACCAGCGATGACCATCAATCTCGACCAGTACATCAGTGGTTCTTTGAGGATCATTTAGGTAGCCCTGCATCACTTGGGTGCCACCAATTAGGATCAGACCATCTTCTTCTATAGCAAGAGTTTTTAAGGTGTCAGGATCAACGATCCGCACACTACTACCTGGTAAAGGTAAGCCGACGGATCCTTTTTTATCGCCGGTTTGAATTTTCCAATCATCAACTCCAATACGATCAGGAATGTTAACTGTGGCAACTGGAGTAGTCTCTGTTGTGCCATAGCCTTCGTAAATAGTTTTAGCAAATTTAAGGCTAAAGCTATCTCGTATTTCTGGGTTAAGTCGTTCTGCACCTGCTACCACAATTCGTAATGAATCTAACATTAAGGGATGAATACGGCTGTTTTTAGTAAATAGTCTTAAGAAGGTTGAAGTGCCGCACAAAATAGTCGCTTGATGTTGGCAAATACCCTTAGAGATATTTAGCACATCCGTTGGGTCTGGGTGACAAATAGCTGGCACACCTTCAATCAATGGTAGTAAGCCTGTGACCGTTAAACCGAAAGCATGAAACAGCGGTAAGCTCGCCATCATGACGTCTTCGTCTCGTATGTCGAGTACATCAGATACTTGTTTAATGTTGCCCATAATATTTTGGTGGCTAAGTATCACACCCTTTGGTTCGCCTTCGCTACCACTTGAAAATAATATGGTGGCAGGTGAGTGAATATTGACTGATTTCCCAAAGATATGGATTAACATGCCTGTAGGTAAACAATAGCTAGCCAGTAAAGTCAGTATTTGTTCTGATTTTTTGATCTCATCATGAATATCTTCTAGATAAACAGGTGATGCTTGCTCAAATAAAGCATCCAGCTCAATTCCTCTTCCTTGTAACTTTTTAATAAACTGGCGCGAGGTATAAATCGTTTTTATTTCCGCTTTATTGATGGCGGACAATAATGAATTAACAGTAGCTGTAAAATTAAGATTAATGACTGTTTTGCCACTAATAAATGCCCCCATATTTGCAAGGAGCCCAGCACTGCTGGTGGGTAATAATAAACCGACATTTTTTTCAGGACTATGTCTTTTGAAGCGTCGTGAAAATAGCAGGCTTATTATTAATGCTTTACGGCGAGATAATGAAACGTTGCTTTTAATATCTGTTAAACATGTTGTGCGACCACTTTGTTTTGCACGTTCAACCCATGAATGTGCCAAGCTAGGTAAATTGTCGGTATGGCTACGCCATGTATCAATGGATAGATCAAATACTGCACTTTTAACTGCATATGCTTGGGTGTCGATAGCCATCGCTTGGCCAAAAGCGACAATGACATCTCTACGTATTCGACTTTGGCGAAGTAACTGCATTTTACTACTTGAGCGCGAGAACCTACTGCCCCACAAGCCCTGTAGATAGAAGGGTAAAATGATGCCGTCAACATCTTCTACGCATCGTTCAAAACCTTGTTTGAATTCCGCTAACTGGCCATTTCGACTAATAGAACCTTCTGGAAATAAGCAGACTACTTCCCCTTGTTTTAAATGCTGATTAATAGTGGCGAGTGCACCTTTGCTACTAGTGCCGGAGATCGGAATTACACCAAATAAGTCGAGAAGCCATTTTAAATACCATTTTTGATAAATGTCTTTATCCATCACAAATAAAACCGGTCGAGGACTAGCGATTTGGATCATCGCCCAGTCTAGCCAGCTAATATGATTACCTAACATCAACACGGCACCTTGAGATGGCATGTGGTCAAAGCCTTGTACATTGATACGATATTTAGTGGCAAATACTACACCGAGGATATAGCGAACAAGAGATTGCGGTAGTTTCCATACGGTATAACTTGCTCCAACAAGGGTGACGACGGTTAATATATTGAGTAAAGTCCTACTTGAGACATCGGCCATTGCAAAAACAACCGTGAGACAGAGGAATGTCAGCATTACAACATTTTGAATCCAGTTATTACCAGCAAGTACCGTCCCTAATTGTTGTGCCTTGGCATGGAACTGGATTAATGCATTAAGTGGCACAATAAATAAGCCACCAAAAAAACCAAAAGCGAGAATATCCACAGCGAATAAAGTTGTAGATGAGAGTTGCGGTAAAAAGAACAAAGAGATGATCATGCCTAGTGCGCCAAGAGGAATTAGCCCGGATTCGATATATCGGTCAGAAATTTTACCCGCTAATAATGAACCGGCGACAATCCCTAGGCCTGAACAGGCAAGTAAACCTTGAATAACAATAGTGTTATTTATCGATAACACTTCTTTTACAAAGGAGGGGAAGATGGCAAGCACGACTTGTGATACCCCCCAGAAAACTGATAAACCAATAATGGATAACCAAATAACGGGATCAAATCGTAGTAATTTGAAATTGTCGTGCAGTGTTTTACCGGAGCGGTATTTTTTCCAGCTAAAGGATTCGCTATTGATAGGATGTTCGATATTGGGTAAACCTAAGGCGAAATAAAGCTCAAGTAAACTGCCGGCAACGAGTAACCAACCAAGCGGTGCAATTACCCGAATGATATCGGCTTCTGAAGAAAACTCATGCCCCGCCAGTGCACTTTCAAAGAGGATTGAGAATACAGACATGCCCAATAATATTGCTATGATGGTAACGGATTGCACAATGCCATTGGCGAAGGTTAAGTGATTTTTACCCGCAATTTCACGAATGTAACCATATTTGGCGGGTGAATAAAATGCACTTTGCGCCGCCAGTAAAAAGGTTATGGCAAAGGCTAGTTTAAACCATCCTAAATAGTATGAAACGGTGATCATCAACGTTAATATGACGGCCGCCAGGGCCGCCCATTGCATTATTTTAGGTTTTTTAAAACGATCAGCTAAAAAACCAGAAGGGGTAAATAATAAAACAAAGGGTAATAAAATAAGGCCATTGACGATGGCGGTTAAAATAACTTGTGTTGAGCCATCATAAACTTTGAAAACAGTGTTTTGAATAATAATTTTATGGCCTAAATCGACAAAAGCATTCAGGAATATCATTGATATAAAGGCAAAAAAGCCAGTTGTTTTGAAAAGTGAGTTCATCGGACGCTCTGGCTCTAGGAAATGTTAGAAGACATCTTAATTAGATGTTTTAAATAAAGCGACTAAATATCCGAAGCTGCAATATTTTGAATCTAAAGTATCGCTATGCAATGCTTCTCATGGTGATGATGATTAAATTAAGAGCATGTGAGTCATCAATGGGGCAAACAAAGCAATTAATTTATACCTTAAAGCGGTCAATCAAAGTGCATTGCTTATCTTATTCTGATCTAGCTCGCCAGCTCACGTTGTCGGAGGTCAGTGTAAAACGTTTATTTGCTGAAGCCAGTTTTTCTTTAGATGGAAATTTCAGATTTGGTTTTGCTGATGAATAATAAAGCGCCGTCAATGGTCTCAAAACTTTAGTTTGAGCAAGAATTAGGAGGTTGCGACAGATGTCGCTTTATTGCTGGTCACCGTTTGTGTGCTCAACCGTTGGACAATGCCGCAGTTAAGGGACCATTTTCATCTGTCCGAACATCAATGTATTCGTTATCTAGTTGTGTTGGATAGACTGAGATTGATTGATTTGTTAGCCGGTAATCGAATTAAATTAAAGCAGTGGCCAATTTTAAATGGCTTGATAATGGTCCTATCCAGCAGTTCTTCCAGCAAAAAGTTGCTACAGACTTTTTTAATACCAAATTTACCGAGCAACAGGAACATCTCATCGTGAAAAATGGCATGTTAAGTGATGCCGCGATGGCAGTCTTTCACCGAAAAGTTGAACAATTAGCTCGTGATTTTGGTGAACTTAATAACGAAGACGCCTTGTTGCCCACTTGAACAACGCCACGGCAGTATTCGCGATGCTGAGTTGGCAATACGGCTTATTTGAACGTTTACGTAAATAAAACTTAAGGCTTAGTTTCGAACTATTGTTCAGTTAGCCTTACAGCCAAAACATCACATAAAGCGTGGTGCAAAACGCCATTGGCAGTTGAGCCGAGTAATAATTTTATGCCGTGGCGACCGTGGGAACCGACGACTATTAAATCTACTTTATTGTCGTTAGCTAAACTCACTATGTTAAGGCTGGGGCTACCAAATTCTACCCATTGATTTGCAGTAGGAAGATCAAGTTTTTTGGCAATATCAGCGATGTGTTTTTTACCTGAATCGAGCATGGCATCACGCATATCAAGATCAATACTAATCATCGGTTCATATGCAAAATCGGCTATCGGGAAATCTTCGATAATATGACAAATGCTGAGTTTTGCTTGATAACGTTCAGCGATTTCTTGTGCGCGGTTAACAACCTGTTGGCTATGCTCGGAAAAGTCAGCGGCAATCAGGATATGTTGGTAGTTTCCCATGAGATTTATGCCTCATAAAAGTTAAGGGCAGGTAACATACCTGCCCATTTATTAAACGTGTCCAGCCTTATTTTTCACTTTCTAAAAAGCGTTCAGCGTCTAATGCCGCCATACAACCTGCACCAGCAGATGTGATGGCTTGACGATAAATAGGATCTGAAACATCACCTGCGGCAAACACTCCCTTAATGCTAGTCTGAGTACCTTTTTTCAGTGTGATGTAGCCGTGTTCCATCTCGAGTTGATCGATAAACATATCTGTATTTGGTTTATGGCCAATGGCAATAAAAACACCCTGCACAGTGACATCGTGCATGCTGTCGTCTAAATTGTTTTTTATACGTAAACCCGTTACACCTGCTTGATCGCCCAATACTTCATCAAGTTGCGAGTTCCATAATATCTCTACATTGCCTTCTTCCGCTTTTTTCTGAAGTTGCGCACTTAAGATCTTTTCAGAAGTGAATTTATCGCGGCGATGAATAACCGTTACTTTTGATGCAATATTAGATAAATACAACGCTTCTTCAACCGCCGTATTACCGCCACCAATTACAGCGACGGGTTGATTTTTGTAGAAGAATCCATCGCAAGTTGCACAGGCAGAAACACCGCGGCCCTTGAATGCTTCTTCAGATTCCATGCCTAGATATTGCGCAGAGGCACCAGTGGCAATGATTAATGCATCGGCTGTGTATTCACCTGCGTCACCGATTAGTCGAAATGGACGTGTACTGAGATCAGCAGTATGAATGTGATCAAAGATGATATCGGTACCAAAACGTTCGGCATGACGCTGCATCCGCTGCATCAATTCTGGACCTTGGACACCCTGTTCGTCACCGGGCCAGTTATCAACATCGGTGGTAGTGGTTAGTTGTCCACCTTGTTCAATGCCGGTAATTAATACTGGATCAAGTGCCGCGCGAGCAGCGTAGACCGCCGCAGTGTAACCCGCTGGGCCTGAACCAAGAATAAGTAAGCGGCAATGTTTACTGTCAGCCATTTTTTCGATCTCCAATTAATTTGCTTGAATTTATATAAGGGTACTCACTGCTGTGCATTTGGTAAAGCATATCAGTTGAAAAGCTGTGTTAAAATCAAAGGTTAATTTATTAGCTTTATTGGAAATATTACATTGGCTCAGGCAACACGAGTGAACGATAAAGAAAAACGACGGGTAATGTCCAGTGCCGTTGGCTTTCGCTTACGCGAAGCGGCGCTTATTTTAGCGCTAGCATTAGCCGGTTATTTGTTACTGTCATTGTGGTCATATCAGCCGACTGACCCCGCATGGTCGACGACTGGCACTAATGATGCGATCTCAAATCGAGGTGGCATTGTGGGTTCATGGTTAGCCGATGCCTTGTTATATGGATTTGGTTTTCCGGCCTATTTATCGCCTTTAATGTTGGGATTTAGTGGCTGGCTATTATTTAGCTGGGGTAAAAGGGCAGATTCTGAAGGCGCTTTACACTTTTGGATTTTAAAAGCAGTCGGTTTAGTGATGGCGCTTTCCGCAGCGAGTGGCTTATCAACACTAAGTTTGACTGCCTACGCCAGTTTATTACCTCTAGGTGCTGGTGGCGTTTTAGGCGAAGTGGTAGGCAACGGATTTGTATCAATATTTGGTGCCTCTGGTACCAGCTTGTTACTGTTGGCGGTATTTTTAACCGGTGTGACGTTATATACGGGCCTGTCATGGTTGATGGTAATTGATCGATTGGGTGCTGTGGCGTTATTGATCATGACCCGTTGTGCGCGCTGGCTTCGTGAGTTCAAAGAAAAATTGGTCGTAAAAGAAACCAAGCAACGCCGAGAAGTCACTTTTCGCGAAAAAAACGAAAAAATAAAATCACAACCGAAGGTACGTGTTGAGCCAGTAATAGAAGTTACCACACCGAGTAAACGTGAAGAAAAAGAACGCCAAGTTCCTTTGTTCGAAACGCCTGAAGAAGGCGGTAACAGTATGCCCGCATTGGCATTGCTTGATATGGCGACAGCGAGTGTCGGCGGCTATAGTGAGGAAGTTCTACAGGCTATGTCACGTCTGGTCGAACTTAAGTTGAAAGATTTTGGCGTTGAAGTACAAGTAGTAGAAGTGCAGCCTGGTCCTGTTGTTACACGTTTTGAATTGCAACCTGCTGCCGGTATTAAAGTCAGTCGAATTTCTGGCTTGGCAAAAGATTTGGCGCGTTCGTTATCAGTCAGTAGTGTCCGTGTTGTTGAGGTGATACCAGGTAAACCGGTCGTTGGCTTAGAAATTCCGAATGAACATCGAGATATAGTCCGACTACGTGAAATTTTAGGTTCAGAAAGTTACGAAAACAATAAATCAGTATTGATGATGGCGTTGGGTAAAGACATTGCAGGTCGTCCCGTATCTGTTGATCTAGAAAAAATGCCGCACTTATTGGTAGCTGGGACTACGGGTTCTGGGAAATCGGTTGCAGTAAACGCGATGATTTTAAGCCTGCTTTACAAGGCCACACCTGAGCAAGTTCGCCTGATCATGATTGATCCAAAAATGTTGGAATTATCCGTCTATGAAGATATTCCTCATTTATTAACCCCTGTTGTAACGGATATGAAAGAAGCCGCCAATGCTCTACGTTGGTGTGTTGCAGAAATGGAACGACGTTATCCTTTAATGGCTGCCATGGGCGTACGAAATATTACTGGCTTCAATAAAAAGGTTAAAGATGCGATAGATCGCGGTGAACCAATAATTGATCCTATGGTTGACTTAGTGGATGGTGAACCGCCGGAAACATTGGTGCCACTGCCCTTTATCGTGGTCATTATTGATGAGCTTGCCGATATGATGATGGTGGTTGGTAAACAAGTCGAAGAATTAATTGCCCGCTTGGCACAAAAAGCCCGCGCATCGGGTATTCATCTGATTTTAGCTACGCAACGACCATCTGTGGATGTTATTACAGGCCTGATTAAAGCCAATATTCCTACGCGAATGGCTTTTCAAGTATCGTCTCGGATTGATTCACGGACAATTTTGGACCAAATGGGTGCTGAGCAATTATTAGGGCAGGGTGATATGTTGTTCTTGCCACCAGGCACCAGCATACCTGAACGTGTACATGGTGCTTTTGTCGATGATCATGAAGTGCATCAAGTCGTTAACTTCTTGAAAAAATATGCCCAGCCTAACTATTTAGAAGAAATTACGCGCGGCATACCAGAGGATGATGATGACAGTAGCAATCTGAGCGACCCTAGTGATGGTGAGCAAGACGCGCTATATGATCAAGCTGTGCAAATCGTAACAGAAAGCCAACGAGCGTCTATTTCAGGCGTGCAACGCCGTTTAAAGATTGGTTATAACCGTGCGGCACGTATTGTTGAAGCAATGGAAGCCGCTGGCGTAGTATCATCTATGCAAGGTAATGGTAGTCGTGAGGTATTGGCACCAAAACCGCGAGGAGATTATTAAGCTGAACTTCTTTCAACTGATAACAGCAAGCTGAGTGATGTTGTGCAAGTTGTCTCTAGCTTTTACTTATTTAAAACAAATGTTGAGCAACGATTAACTGTAAATGGTGGTCGTAGTTCTACAGCGAGTCAGCGTGACTCGATGAAAAAATTGGAGTCTCGGTATGACAGGTAAAAAACTTCTGCAATATGGTATTGTTGTTTTGACAATGCTGTTGTCATTTACGCTGTCGGCAGCAGATTCAGCATCAGCAAAATTAAATACTTTTGTGAATAAAGTGGTGACATATAAAGCGAACTTCCAACAGACAGTACTAGATCCACAAGGTAATGTTATGGAAAAAGCGCAAGGCGTATTTGTACTGGAGCGCCCAGGGAAATTCCGTTGGGATTATCAAGAGCCTTTCCCTCAACATATCGTTGCCGATGGCCAACGTATTTGGTTTTATGATGTTGATCTTGAACAAGTAACCGTAAAATCACAACAGGAAGCATTAACCGATACTCCAGCGACCTTATTGTCTGGAAATTCGCTACCGACAGATAAGTATATAGTTACTGACGTACCTTCTGAAGATGGCATGTTGTGGGTTGAACTAACGCCTAAAAATGTCGACTCTAGCTTTCAAACAATTGCATTGGCCTTTGATCAATACGGCTTACGTACAATGATTATGAAAGATAGCTTTGATCAACGTACTAGATTGGTTTTTAGCCAAGCTCAAGAAAATCCTGTACTCACCAAAGATACTTTCGTCTTCACGCCCGCTCCAGGAGTGGACGTAGTAGGTGATACTGGCTTGTGAGTTTGTTTGGCAATATTGATGATCTAGCAGGTAGACCACTCGCTGATAGAATGCGCCCCAAAACACTGGATGGTTATATCGGGCAGCATCATTTGCTGGGAGAAGGAAAGCCATTACGACAGGCAATCGCTTCTGGTCATCCACATTCGATGATTTTTTGGGGACCACCGGGAACAGGTAAAACAACCTTAGGTAAATTGATCGCTGGTTATTGTGATATGGAATTTATTACGATTTCAGCGGTGTTGGCAGGCGTCAAAGAAGTGCGTGCCGCCGTCGCGCGAGCGCAACAACTACAACAAGAACAAGGTCGCCGTACTCTATTATTCGTGGATGAAGTACATCGTTTTAATAAGTCACAACAAGATGCATTCCTGCCTTATGTTGAAGATGGCACCTTTACGTTTATTGGCGCTACGACTGAAAATCCGTCTTTTGAATTAAATAATGCCCTGTTATCGCGAGCGCGAGTCTATGTGCTTAAATCTCTGGAAGCGACAGATTTACGGGAAATTATTGATCGTGCTTTGAATGATGGCGAAGTGGGATTAGCTGATCGCGGCATAGCATTTCCCGATGCCTTACGAGACACCCTATCAGAGGCCGCAGACGGTGATGGTCGACGTGTACTTAACTTGTTGGAAATAGTCGTTGATTTAGCCGATAGCAAAGGTCAAACGAGTGTTGATGAAGACGATTTAGCCGAAGTCTTAACCGGCACATTACGTCGTTTTGATAAAGGTGGTGAAGCATTTTATGACCAGATCTCCGCCTTACATAAATCAGTTAGAGGTTCATCACCTGATGCTGCATTATATTGGCTTTGCCGGATGCTCGATGGTGGCTGTGATCCGGTTTATTTAATGCGACGTATTGTGCGTATGGCGAGTGAAGATATTGGTAACGCTGATCCACGAGGTTTACGCATCGCATTGGATGCATGGGACAGTTTTGATAAATTAGGCCGGCCTGAAGGCGAACTCGCTATTGCACAAGCTGTAATGTATTTGGCAAGCGCACCGAAAAGTAATGCGGTTTATATGGCATTTAATGCCGCTATGCAAGATGTACGTAGCCAAGGTTCTTTGGAAGTACCGTTACATTTACGGAATGCGCCAACAAAGTTAATGAAAGAACTTGGCTATAAAAAAGACTATCGTTATGCCCACGACGAACCTGATGCCTATGCGGCGGGGGAAAATTACTTCCCAGATAACATGGCGCCAAGAAATTATTATCAGCCAGTTAATCGCGGCTTAGAAATTAAGATCTCTGAAAAATTAGCACGCCTGAAAATGCTAGATCAACAGGCGAATAAATAAACAAGACAAGCTAGCGTATTTACCAACCAATCAGATAGCGACTGTTGTGCTTTAAAACAGCTTTGATTGAGTAAGCGATAAGTAAACTAATTACCACTGTCACGATTATTACTCCAAACCATATTAAAATATCGGGCGCATTGGGAAATAATGTAAACGGACGATATTGATGGATTATATGCAATATCCAAGTATGTAAAAAGTAGATTGCAAAGCTCGATGAAGCCAAAAGTTTTATTCCCGGTATGGTTTTGTTTTCATAGCGATGAAGCAACGAAATGAAAAAGAAACACAGGGCTATTTTTTGGAAAATATTTATATCTAAACCACCATAAGAAAAGATGTCTGCCTTTGATAGCGCGCCTCTAGAATCAAAATACATTGACTGCAAAACGGCTAAAGCGATCACGATGAAACCAAAAAAAAGCGTCTTACCTTTAAGAAAAAGTTCGAATTGTTCACGGTTTATCGAGCAGTTAATGCCTATTAAATACACTGGAATATAATAGATAACCGAATGGATCGGCGACATGTTTAAGATTGGCCGATGTACAAAAAATGCCGAAAATAGTAATAAAATAACCATGAGCGTTAATCTCACAGCTAAGGATAACTTGATATATGCAATGAATATCGGTGAGATTAAAAACATAATCATGATAAAGGGAATGTACCAGTAGGCGTACATAATCCGTCCCGTCCATAGATAGCTAACATACAACTGAATATAATCCATCCATGATGTAACATCAGTAGAGATCAATCGATCGAGAAAGGGAAATGGTGTTGATGACAGTGCGAAATAGATAAAGCCTAAAGTCGATAGGAGGAGATAAGGAACCAATACATTATTAGTTTTTTTTGACATAAAGATTTTCATATCAAAATCTTTATGGAAAATATGGTGGAAGAAAAATCCTGAAATAAATACGAATAAAGCCGTACCGCTATAAACGATATTAGTCAGCACTTTTTCGCTGAAAGTATCTATCGGCCAAGTGCCAAAGGAATGGCCAGCGACAATAAATAAAATGGCAACGCCTCTAAAATAATCAAATGATACTAACCGCATCGAGTTTAACCTTACTGAAAGCTAGAATGGTATCAACAGACTAAGGCTTTAGTTTTATGTCATGTCGATATGAAATATGATGAATATATTGATTGGTTTAGTATGAAGTAAGCAAGAGATAAATAATGAACAAAGCCAGATGACCTTGTGAGGCGATGTCCTTATCACCAGAACATGTTAACTATCATTGCTGGTGGTGGGTTTATAAGCAAAAGCGAAGGCTTACTTTTTTAGACAATTACATCGAAATATTAAGGCGTAATTAACATCTAAATATTTCAGCGGGAATAGTTTCATCCCACTGAGATATTTATCTGATTAAATGTATTGCGTAGCTTCAATTGAGCTATGCTTTCTTAATAATGCTAATGACATATAACAACATAATAGCACCCACCGTAGCTGTAACTATTGCACCTAGTAAGCCGCCAGCATTGGCATTGAAACCCAGTAAATTGAATACAAAACCACCCAACACGGCACCAACAACGCCAACAATAATATTACCTACGATTCCGAATCTTTTGCTGTTCATTATTTTACCGGCTAACCAACCTGCTAGGCCGCCAATAGCTAAAAATATTATCAAGCTAGTTATAGTCATGATGTCTCCAGTTTTAATTTTTAAAAAGATATAAGCCAACGATAAAACTGGCCGCACCACTGATATATAGGGTCATTACCTTATCTGTATCTGAACCTGTTACAGCTTGTGTTAGTTGCGAGCCGATAGAGTCAGATAATTGATAGCCCCATAATGCTAAGCCAGCACCGACAACCAATAGAATAATTCCGATAATTTTCATTGTGATTCCTGAGCCCAGAGCATCTGCGGCTCCAAATTAGTTGAAAGAGATAGGAGTGTGTATATTATATAAAATAGAACTACTAGGGTTCAATGTTGGCGAGGTGCCGCCTAGCTCCATTTTAATTTGGTTTAAGCTCCATCGATTTTTTGACCAACCTTATAGTGCATTAATCGATCAATAATCAATCATAACTGAAAGCATAAATGCTTGTTATTTACTTTCCCAAGCATCAGAGAGTGAGGCACTATTGAGGCCTTATTCAATTTTTTGTCTAGAAGTAATAAGATATTTTATTGAAGAAAATTATCTTCCATAATACGAATTACTTTTGCTACCGTCATTTTGTTCAAATCTTGCTCAGATGTGGATTCAATGTCTCCCTCTTTGTTACCGAAGGCAATATCGACAATATCCGGTTTATCATCATGTAGTAGGAACACTATTTTTTTATTCAAGCGAAGACAATCAAGCGTTACCGCATTGGCTTTAATGCCTTGTTTACGTAATGCTTGATCCATTATACCTAGCATTGTGTCGACATCTTTGTATCGAGCATCGAACACATCATTTGCCTCAGCGATAGTTTCAGATAGTTTTTTTAGTGTAGTGTTCATTTATGACTCTAATGTTAGTGACAACACTCACTATAATAGACCTAACGATGTAATCCATACCTGCTCAGTGAAAGCTTGAATGATTTAAAGACGATTCCCTCTGCCTCAAGTAATGCTTTTTGTTTTTGATATTGCTGTCCATCGACTGGGAATGACAGCTCACCTTTGGCATTAACAACGCGATGCCATGGTAAGACGCTATCTTCGGGCAACTTTTTTAGCGTAGCACCCACATAGCGAGCATGACTTGGATGGCCAGCAATTTTGGCAATTTGACCATAGCTCGCAACGCTTCCTTTTGGAATTGATGCGACTATTTGCCAAATTATTTCATTTATCGCAAGTTTATCTATCGGCATTGGGTTTTAGTTACGCTTTATGATCGTATAAGGCTCGGAGATATGCTGCATCCTGCCTAGTGGGTAGTTGATTGGGCTAGCATGTTAATTCAATCTCTCAGCCCAATTGCCATTATGGTCGCGTTCACAGTTTTGTTCTGTGTCATATACAATGTGATCGCTTACATTTTTTACATTGACACTTATACCGGCAAGTTTTATCTGAATGAGAGATTCAAGGTCTTTTCTAATGCCTTTTGATATAAAGTCTGACATATTTTCATTAGTATCGAAAATACACACTACCTTTAAACTTTTAGGGAAATTTGAATAAATCACCAAGTGAGTAAGCCATTGAAAGCCGTCAATTTCCTTTAACGCCATTTCACATACATCAATGAGTACCCGTCGAATTTGATTATCTATTTTCTTATCGGTTTTACGCATTATTTATTTGTGGCCTAAGGTTTGCGTCGAACCAACAATGGAAGCGTCGCTAATGAGCGGGGGCTGCAAGGTTGTGTTACGGAGGATTTTATAGCGTCTGCCGATGGACCCGCCGATGCAATAAGCCGCCGAACCAAGCGCACAAAAACGATGTGATGCACAACCCAATGTAATACCAAGTGGGGCCGAAGAACTGCATGTGTATAACTACAATTGCTGAAAACGAGGCGAATATGAACTGGATAACACCAAGGGTGAGAGCGTGTGCTATTGGTCGAGAAGGAGCGAAGCTCGCGGCAATGTAGCCACCTAGAACCATATATGCTGACCTATAAATAAGTGCTGCTACTGGACTCCCGTCCGAAAAAACACCTAAGATACGGACTAACTTGTTAGTGCCGAACGAAAGAATGAATACCGCGGCTAAACCCAAGAGCACGGCTATAAGGCTTTGGAGAGTTGTTCGTAGAGACATAGCCCGACAACTATCATCACGCCACGTTATCTAATACGCATTGTAGGCGAAGCAATGAACAGATTCAACATAACTATTTGTTAACATTGAGAATATTTCCTTATAACATCTATATATATACGGACGATAATTCCTCGTAATTCAATAACTAAGTGTCAAGCTAGAAATTATCCCCATCACCAATCTAAAATGAACTATACCTTAAATTACTCGATGATAAGTTGTTAAAACATCACGTTGATAAGTTAATGTAAACATCATAACGGGTGTTTTTACTTTCAAGGCTGGTGGTGGGTTTTTGGTTGCCTACAAATGGCGCTGATTTAGGGCGTTTAACGACAACTCTTTTCAGCGCGGTTTTTCGGGCAGTAGTGAGTAGTTGCTCACTATCGGTGTCTTGCCCTGCAAGTTGATGCAATAAACGCATGTCTTTTTTGACTAGGGCTGATTTATCTCGGCTGGGATACATCGGATCCATATAGATTACATCTGGATAAAGCGCTTGAACAAGGGTATTTAGGTAGGCTGTGGCATCATGATTAATTAATGACATGCGAGTAATCACTTCGGCGATATCTGAGTTATGTCTTGCCCGCTGTAATGCATCGTCAAGTAAGGTGGCTATCAGTGGATTCCGCTCAATCAAGGTGACTTTGCAGCCTAAATTAGCTAACACAAAGGCATCTCGGCCAAAGCCAGCGGTGGCATCAATAACGTTAGGATTTGCAGCTTTTTTTAGGCCAATAGCTTTAGCGAGAGGTTGACCTCGACCACCGCCAAATTGTCTGCGGTGGGCATTTTTGCCTTCTTCAAAATCAATCAAAATAGGATTGCCCAGTTCGGGAGCACGAATTTCAATGTGATGCGGTGTCAGTACAAGTTGAATTTGTTGTGGATTGAGCCCGGAGAAAGGCAGGCTTAATTTATTAGCCAACGCTTCCGCCGCAGAGATCCGCTCATTTGAATTAGTACTGACTGAGAAAGGTGATTCAATATCCAAATTCATTATTGTGATTTAGTTATAAATTGGCCAAAGGCGCGAGGTCCTTTGCCTGTTTCGATGGTTGAAATGACTTTATTGATCGTACTATCGATGACTGAAACGGTGCCTTCGCCCCAGTTTACTACATAGATAAATTGGCCATCTTCGGTGATGTCAACGCCATCAGGTGAATCGCCGACGTCGATAGTATCGATTACCGTGCTACTTCGCGTATCAATGACTGAAAGCGTACTGTCATCTTGGTTGGTTACATAAAGTGTATTACCATCAGGACTTATCGTGGCGCAGTAGGGCCATTCGCCAACGGCAATCGTATCAATAACTTTGGCTTGTTGAGTGTCGATCACGCTGACATTATTACTACCTACATTCACGATGTAAATGAAATTACCATCAGGTGATAACGCTATCCCAAACGGTGCAGTGCCAACTTCGATGGTCTTTAATACGCCGTAATGTATGGTGTCGACTATCATTACGGTGTTGTCGTCACGATTAGCGACATAGAGGCGGTGTTGATTATCGTCGACAATTAAACCAGCGGGTGATTTTCCGACAGGAATCGTGGCAATGATTTTAGAGGTGTCAGCATTAAATACACTAATAAAATTTTGATACCAGTCGGCGATGTAAACACGCGATCCATCGTTATTGCTGGCAATACCGACAGGCCCTGCACCAACAGGGATGTGATTGGTTACTTCCAATGTATTGGTATCAATAATCGCTATGTCCACGCCTTCTGCATTGCTGACAAATACTTGATGTCCGGTTTTGCTAGTGGCAATACCGGCTGGGCGCTTGCCTTCACCAATGGCGATGGTTTTAACGATGTTTTGTGTGGCGATATCAATAACGCTTACGCTATCGCCGAGTTGATTAGTAATAAAGGCGTAAGAGGGCGGCGCGGTTGCACAGGCCGTGAGCATGTTTAAACCGACAAGAAAAAAGGCGACCTTTTTAAAGGTCGCCTTTGTAAATGCTAAGCTAATTGGCTTTGGCATTTATTTTTCCATGATAATTTTAAGGTTTTCTAAGCCTGATGTGTAAACCGCTTGAATCGTGTCAGTTGCATCTTGATCTGATTGACCTTCTGGTACTGGAGGGTTATCCATGAATGAACGGTAGAATTTACCTTTCCATTTCACCTCGCTACCGCCATCAACTGCTCTAACACTAAACCAAGACTTGTAATTAGCAACAGGTAATGTGAAGTAAGGCGTGTCTTTACTGTTAAATGTGATGGTTTTTACGACGCTCATGTCAATAATTTTATATACAAAGGTCATTTTCTCATCATTAGATGACACTAGTTCTTCAGTAATAGTTGGGCTACCTTCTGAAGCTAATGTTAATACGCGAGTTTTTTCATCTTTTAATTCGGTGCTAGTAACGGCAGGGTGCCATTTGTCTAGAGCACCAAAATCCTTAACCATTGCCCAGACTTTATCCGGAGCTGCGTTAATGATGATTTTTTCTTCGACCATTTGGCGAGTTGGACCGTGGGCTGCGGCTAACATAGGAACAGCAATCATCATCGCTGCAATAACATTTAAAAATTTCTTCATTATTTCTCTCCGTATTTAATGCGGTTATTTGTTGTTGTGAACTTACGCAAATTAAGAACGTTTGTGTATGTGAAAAGTTCCCAAGACCAGAATCTGGTGGGGACACTCTAGCCGAACAAGCCGAAATTTTCCACAAGCAGATTTGACTTACTTGCGCATATTCTTGAAAATTAACACCCTTTATTCTTTTATATTCGCTTGGAGACACTAGTGCCACTGATAAAAATCAGGGATTTGCACTTCTATCGTGGTGATAGAGCTATTTTTGACGGGGTGAATATTGATATTCATCGCGGAAAAATTACCGCAATTATGGGACCAAGCGGAACCGGTAAGACAACATTGTTGCGCTTAATCGGTGGGCAGTTACGTCCGGACAGCGGCACCATTGAAGTGGACGGTCAAGACGTTCATAAACTTTCACATGCTGGTCTTTATGAGCTACGTAAGCGTATGGGCATGTTATTTCAGAGTGGTGCTTTACTGACCGATATTTCTGTATTTGACAATGTGGCGTTTCCATTACGTGAACATACTGACTTACCAGAAAGTATGATTCGAGATTTGGTATTGATGAAGCTACAAGCCGTTGGTTTGCGCAATGCTCGTGATTTAATGCCTGCTGAATTGTCAGGTGGTATGGCGAGACGTGTTGCCTTGGCAAGGGCGGTGACGCTTGATCCGATGATGGTTATGTATGATGAGCCGTTTACTGGGCAAGATCCTATTTCGATGGGCACGATTGTGAACTTAATTCATCGCTTGAATGATGCGATGGGTTTAACCAGTATTATCGTGTCACATGATGTGATGGAAACCACAGAAATAGCCGATGTTATCTATTTGTTATCAGCAGGCAAGGTGATTGAATCCGGTTCGCCTGTTCAGCTAAGGCGTTCATCTTCACAATGGGTGCAGCAGTTTATACAAGGCTTGCCTGATGGTCCCGTACCGTTTCATTTTCCCGGTGTAGATTTTGCTGACGATTTATTAAGTTCTGAGGTGTCGGCATGATTGATTTCATTCGGAGCTTAGGCCGTTGGGGGCTCGATACCCTTCAACGCTTGGGTAGTGGTCATTTGTTTTTGTGGTACATGGTGAAGGGCATTCCTGAAGTCCTACTTCGCTTTTCGCTCGTTATTCAGCAACTACAGTCAGTGGGTGTAAGGTCTGTAATGATTATTTTAGTCTCGGGCTTATTTGTTGGCATGGTACTCGGCTTGCAAGGTTACAATACCCTGGTTGATTTTGGTGCTGAAGAGTCTTTGGGTGTTTTAGTCTCTTTATCTCTAGTACGAGAATTGGGTCCGGTAGTGAGCGCCTTATTATTCGCAGGCCGCGCCGGTTCTGCGCTTACCGCTGAAATAGGTTTAATGAAAAGTACTGAGCAATTGTCAGGCATGGAGATGATGGCCGTTGATCCGATTCGCCGCATTATTGCTCCGCGATTTGTAGCCGGCATTATTTCAATGCCTCTGCTGGCTGCGATTTTTAGTGCGGTAGGTATCTTTGGTGGGTTTATAGTCGGTTATGGTCTATTGGGTGTTGATGATGGTGCCTTTTGGTCACAAATGCAGGTTAAAACTGATTGGTATGATGATGTGCTCAATGGGGTTATCAAAAGCATAGTATTTGGTGTCGTTGTTACTTGGATTGCACTATTTGAAGGCTATGATGCTTCACCAACATCGGAAGGTGTAGGTCGAGCAACAACACGAACGGTAGTGCATTCTGCCTTCGCAATTTTAGGGTTAGACTTTGTGCTGACGGCACTAATGTTTGGAGAAATATAAGTGATGCAAAAAAGGAATACCGAGATTACAGTCGGAATGTTTGTGGCCGCAGGTATTGTCGCTATATTTGTCTTGGCGATGAAAGTGAGTAATTTTACTGATTTTACTGATGATGCTGGCTACGAAGTAGTGGCAGAATTTGGCAATATTGGCGGATTGAAAGTGCGGTCTCCAGTAACTATGGCTGGTGTGCGGGTTGGACGAGTGTCTAACATTTCACTTGATGGTAGTACCTATAATGCGAAAGTGACCTTAAGCTTATACTCGCAATTCAATACCTTACCGACAGACACTTCAGCGAGTATTTTTACAGCTGGCTTGCTAGGGGAGCAATACATTGCTTTGGAGGCGGGTGCAGAAGAGGAATTTTTGAAAAATGGCGATGTCTTACACCTAACGCAACCAGCGTTGGTGCTTGAGCAGGTCATAGGTCAATTTTTATTTAGTAAAGCGGAAGGCGAATAAAGAATGCGTGCAAATAAACATTTTATTAATAAGGCAATCCTTGCGTTATTAATGCTAATTACAATGATTGGACTCTCATCGTTTGCTGTGGCAGACGAAATGCCTGTGCCACAAGCTTTGGTTAAAGCATCATCAGATAAAATGATGCAGTCATTAAAAGATAATAAGGCTCAATTAGAAGCTGATCCAGATTTTATCTATGGCTTAGTAACAGATGTGTTGATGCCACATTTTGATTTTGAAAAAATGGCTAAGTTGGCCCTTGGTAAGAACTGGCGGGGTCTTTCTGTAGCCCAACAATTAAGATTTACAGATGAATTTAGATTGTTATTGATCAGAACATATTCAACGGCAATGTTGGAATACTCGGATCAGGAAATTCGTTTTTTACCATTCCGCGATGATGTTACAACTAAAAGAGTTCAAGTCGATATGGATATCATCCAGGCCGGAGGCCCAGCAATTCCAATGTCATTATCCTTATATCAAAATGAAAATGATGCTTGGAAAGTTTATGATGTCAAAATCGATGGCATTAGTTTGGTCACAAATTATCGCTCTACTTTTGCTACTGAAATTCGTAACGATGGTATCAATAACTTAATTGAACGCCTAGCCAGTAAGAATGAAAAAGTAAAAACATGAGCAAACCATGTGAGTTAAAACTTGATGTGGAAACGGGCTACATTAATGTTTGTGGTGATTTGACGTTTGCGACAGTCAATGATTTGTTAGTTTCTGCAAGACAGGTATTTTCTCCTATCGAAGTGTTAGATATTGATTTAGCTGATGTAGGCTGTAGTGATAGTGCCGGCCTAGCACTATTGATTGATTGGATGCGTTCGGCTGAGCAAAAGAATAAAAATATTGTGTTTCATAACATCCCTGCTCAGATGTTAGCTATGGCACATGCAAGTGGCTTGGACGAGTTACTACCTTTAAAATAATTTTTAATAAGTTGAAATAACAGATGCAAGCAATAGATATTCAAAAGTTGATAGAAGCAGGGTTGCCAGATGCAACAGTAGAAGTGTTGGGCGATGATGGCCAGCATTTTGAAGCAAGAGTTATTAGTCCTTCTTTTGCAGGGAAGTCTCTATTAGCTCAACATAAAATGGTGTATGTCACGTTGGGCAATAGCTTCGAAAGTGCCTTGCACGCACTATCTTTAAAGACTTCAGCGCCTCGTTAATTCGATTGCGCGACTAAAATAGAGACTTCATGGATAAACTACTTATCAATGGCGGGGTCGCCTTAAATGGTGAGATTCGTATTTCTGGTGCTAAAAATGCTGCACTCCCCATTCTTATGGGAGCTTTGCTAGTTGATTCGCCAGTCAGAATTGGCAATGTGCCACATTTACACGATATTACGACAACGCTCGAGTTATTGGGGCGAATGGGAGTATCAATTACAGTGGATGAACGTTCTGGTGTAGTTATCGATCCTTCAACATTGACTGAGACCGAAGCTCCTTACGACTTAGTTAAAACTATGCGTGCGTCAATTTTAGTATTAGGTCCTCTATTAGCTAAGTTTGGTAAGGCTGATGTGTCACTGCCTGGTGGTTGCGCTATTGGTTCTAGACCAGTGGATTTGCACTTGCGCGGGCTTGAACAAATGGGCGCACAGATTAAAGTTGAAAATGGTTATATTCGTGCCACATCGGAAGGCAGATTGAAGGGGGCACATATTTTCTTGGATCAGGTGACCGTAACAGGCACTGAGAATTTACTGATGGCAGCAACATTGGCTGAAGGTATAACAACCCTTGAAAATTCTGCACGTGAACCCGAAGTCGTCGATTTAGCTCATTATCTTAATAATATGGGCGCTAAAATAAGTGGGATCGGTTCGGCAACATTGGTCATCGAAGGTGTAAAAGCGCTATATGGCGCCCCTTATAATATTCTGCCTGATCGTATTGAAACAGGGACATATTTAGTCGCCGCAGCTATGACGCGTGGCAAAGTAAAATTAAAAGATACTAACGCTAAAGACTTAGAAGCTGTGTTATTAAAGCTTGAAGAAGCGGGTGCTGATATTCAAGTCGGTGATGATTGGATTTCACTAGATATGCATGGTAAACGCCCGAAAGCAGTTAGTATTCGCACCGCACCTTATCCGGCATTTCCTACCGATATGCAGGCACAATTTACGGCATTAAACAGTGTTGCAGAAGGCCAAGGCACTATTGTTGAAACGGTGTTTGAAAATAGATTTATGCATGTGCAAGAGCTACAACGGATGGGGGCTACCTTACAGATAGAAGGCAATACTGTCTTATGTACTGGCCAAGAGAAATTAACGGCTGCACCTGTTATGGCAACGGATTTGCGTGCCTCAGCAGGTTTGGTTTTGGCTGCCTTAGTCGCTGATGGAGCAACGCTCGTAGAACATATTTACCATATTGATCGTGGTTATGAATGTATAGAAGAAAAACTACAGCAATTAGGGGCGAATATTCGCCGCATTCCAAGTTCTACAAGAGATTAAAATGCCGAATACTCTGACTTTAGCCTTATCTAAAGGACGCATCTTTAAAGATACTTTGCCCTTATTGAAGGCCGCAGGCATCGAGCCAATTGATGACCCTGAAACTAGCCGTAAGTTGATTTTAGAAACAACTCAGCCAGATGTTCGGATCATTATTGTCCGCGCATCAGATGTACCAACCTATGTTGAATATGGTGGTGCAGATATTGGTGTGGCAGGGAAAGATGTCTTGCTCGAACATCCCAATGCTGAATTATATGAACCAGTAGATCTCAAAATTGCTCGTTGTAAATTGATGACGGCAGGCAGGGTAAACGAACCTGTTAAAACTGGTCGATTAAAAGTAGCGACTAAATTTGTTGAAAGTACGCGTCGATTCTATGCCCAACAAGGTCAACAAGTTGATATTATTAAACTTTATGGTTCGATGGAGCTTGCACCTTTAGTGGGTATGGCTGATCGCATTGTTGACGTGGTTGATACTGGAGACACGCTACGAGCTAATGGCTTAGTTCCGATGGAACTGATTGCAGATATTAGCTCACGTTTAGTGGTCAACAAAGCATCTATGAAAATGAAACATGCTCGAATTCAACAGTTTATTGATGATATTCGTAGGGCAGTAAGAGAGCAAAACAATGATTGAAATTAAGCAACTTAACTTTGACGACAGTGACTTTTGGACGCAACTTGAAGCAGTACTTGCTTGGGAAGCTGTCTCAGATACGGCTATCGGGGATACGGTCAAAATGATCTTGTCCGATGTTAAAACCAAAGGTGATGAAGCTGTTTTAGAATATAGTCGCCGTTTTGATCGCCTAACCGTGCAGACTATGGCGGAATTAGAAATTCCATTATCTCGCGCTCAAGCCGCTTTAGAATCGATACCTGAAAATCAACGCCAAGCTCTGCAGGCTGCGGCAGATCGCGTACGTATTTATCACGAACACCAAAAACAAGATTCTTGGACTTATACTGAAGCTGATGGCACTATTTTAGGTCAACAAGTGACCGCTATTCAAAAAGCAGGATTATATGTTCCCGGTGGTAAAGCTGCTTACCCTTCATCGGTATTGATGAATGCGATTCCGGCAAAAGTTGCGGGTGTTGATGAGCTCATTATGGTGGTCCCGACGCCTGATGGCGAAGTTAACGATCTAGTATTGGCTGCCGCAGCTATTGCCGGCGTGGATCGTATTTTTGCCATCGGTGGTGCACAAGCTGTTGCGGCATTGGCATATGGTACTGAAACGGTTCCTCAAGTGGATAAAATTGTCGGCCCTGGTAATATTTATGTCGCTACAGCCAAAGCTATGGTTTTCGGTACGGTAGGCATTGATATGATTGCTGGCCCATCTGAAATCTTAGTGATTTGTGATGGCAAGACCGATCCTGAATGGATTGCTATGGATTTGTTTTCACAAGCTGAACATGATGAAGATGCTCAATCTATTTTGATTTCACCTGATGCTGGCTTTTTACAACAAGTTAGAGAGGCTATTGCCCGCCTATTACCAACGATGGAACGACAAGAAATTATCAGTGCCTCACTGGGTGGTCGTGGCGCTTTAATTCATGTAAATGATATGGATGAAGCGGTTGAAGTAGCAAACTTCATTGCTCCTGAACATTTAGAATTATCGGTTGAAGATCCGATGGCCATGTCGAAAAAAATTCGTCATGCCGGCGCTATCTTTATGGGTCGTTACACTGCTGAAGCCTTAGGTGATTATTGTGCTGGTCCTAATCACGTATTACCCACATCACGTACCGCTCGATTCAGCTCGCCGCTTGGCGTGTATGACTTTCAGAAGCGTTCGAGTTTGATTCAAGTATCAGAACAAGGCGCTCAGACTTTAGGGCAGATTGCATCCGTGTTGGCCCGTGGTGAAAGTTTGACCGCGCATGCGCGGTCAGCAGAATATCGTCTTAAGGACTAACATAATGAGTCGTTTTTGGAGCCCTGTTGTCCATGATTTAGATCCGTACGTGCCCGGCGAACAACCTAAAATGGCTAATTTGATTAAACTCAATACTAATGAGAACCCATATGGACCCTCACCTAAAGTATTGGATGCTATTCGCCTTGCCACCAGTGACACGCTACGATTATATCCTGATCCTAACGCAACAAATTTAAAGCAAGCCATTGCAGATTACCATCAGGTAGCGCCGAATCAAGTATTTATTGGAAATGGTTCTGATGAAGTATTAGCACATGTTTTTCATGCTTTTTTTCAGCACCAAGCACCTTTGTTATTTCCAGATATTACCTATAGTTTTTATCCTGTTTATTGCCAGCTTTATCAGATTGCTCATCAAAATATTCCATTGACTGATAGTTTTGAAATTAAAGTGGAAGATTATTTTCGTGAAAATGGTGGCATCATTTTCCCAAATCCAAATGCTCCAACCAGTCGTTTATTAGATTTGGCAGAAATTGAAAAGTTACTACAAAAAAATACCGAGTCCGTGGTTGTAATTGATGAGGCTTATATCGATTTTGGTGGCGAAACTGCTATCGCATTAGTCGATAAGTTTCCCAATTTGTTAGTCACCCAAACCCTGTCTAAGTCACGTTCTTTAGCCGGCTTGAGAATTGGCTTTGCTGTTGGCCATACAGATTTGATTGCAGGCTTGGAGCGGATTAAAGACAGCTTTAATTCTTACCCATTAGATAGCCTCGCTATCACTGCTGGCGTAGCAGCATTTGAAGACCAAACGTATTTTGAGGAGACTTGCCAGAAGGTTATCAAAGGTCGTAAGTGGGTGGTCAGGGAATTGGAAGCACTTGGCTTTATAGTGTTACCGTCTGCGGCAAATTTTGTGTTTGCAACACATCCACAAAATGATGCTGCCGAATTATCTGCTGGCCTACGTAAGCAAGGGGTGATTGTTCGTCACTTTAAACAGCAAAAAACTGAGCAGTATTTACGCATCACAATTGGCACTACAGAAGAAAATCAGCAATTATTAGCGGTGATGGATACGCTTATTTAAGCTGCTAATTATTGACTGTCTGCTTCGGCTTCTCGACGCATGCTTTGTAATTGACGTAATCGAATCAAGTCATGCTCATACTGATGGCTACTGTTTAAATTATCATTTTGTAAATTTTCTAAATGTAATTCATTATCGACAATATCTTTTTGTGCCGTTTCAATTTGCTCATTTAATTTGTTTGAAATCGGCTTGCCACTGAGCTCTTTCTCCGCAGCCGCCTGCTGTAATTGATGCAATTTTTGTTGAAGATGGTCGTGCTGTAAGTTGGTGTCTGCAATCTGTTTATTAATATAGGCAAAGTAGTCATCTCGGGTTTTAATAAGATCTTGAACGGATGGATATATATCTAATAAGTTCTGATCGACTATTTTTTGCTCTTTGTCTAAGCGTTTTCGCTGTTCTTGTTTTAGTTGCTCTTGTTGCTCTAGCCGCTTTGCTGGAGCGGCTAGCTGTTCCGCATTACTCTGTTCAATAGATTCTTTAGTTGACATCACTCGTTCAATGACACGGAAAGATTTATCATCCAATATCTCATAACCCTGTTGCGATGCATAAGGTGGCAGTGTTTTACTTAAGGTAGAAACGCCATTTTTATCATGGAAGCGGTAGATGTTACCGGCGTAAGATGGCATGCTTGATAGCGATAATGCTAAGGCCAGCAGGGAGACAGGGTAAAAATTTAATTTTCTCATAAGCTTCATTCTATAAGGAGTTTGAACAAAGGTGAACCCTCTAGAGCAATTTGTTTTATTTTTAGTGTCATTAGTTGCAAATACTTTCTCGGCATTTAGTGGCGGCGGTGCTGGACTTATACAATTTCCATTGCTGATATTTTTAGGCCTAAGTTTCTCTGTCGCCCTAGCTACACATAAGGTGGCTAGTGTGGCTTTAGGACTCGGTGCCATATTACGCTACCTTTCAACGAGTAAGTTGGAACGAAAATTTGTAGTAATGATGATCTGTGCAGGTGTGCCTGGCGTTGTTTTAGGTGGTAGTTTTATTTTATTGGTACCTGAAAATATTGCGCTCATTTCTCTGGGAATATTAACAGGTGGCCTAGGCATGTACTCTATATTTAAACCCTCTTTAGGCCAGATGGATACCCCTCAGCATCGTGATACCTTGGGTTATGTTCAAGGGAGTGGCGTTTTATTCTTATTGGGTATTTTGAATGGTTCACTGACTTCAGGAACAGGCCTGTTTGTAACTATCTGGCTGGTAGTATGGTTTGGCCTGGACTACCAACGAGCCGTTGCTTACACGTTAATTTTAGTGGGGGTATTCTGGAATAGTGCCGGTGCAATTACTTTGGGAATTTTGGGTGAAATTCGTTGGGATTGGTTGCCTGCTCTATTATTCGGCTCATTGCTAGGCGGGTATTTAGGATCTCATCTAGCAATTAAACATGGTAATCGCTGGATTAAACGTTCATTTGAAGTGGTGACTTTACTTATTTCGATTAAGCTTATTTGGACAGGATTGTAGACTGGCGCTTTCATTATTGAAAGCACCATGTAAATCAATAACGAGCCATTTCAGCTTTACTCAACTGGGCAAGACTTTATGGTATGTATTCAGATTAATTGATCAGGAGCTTATCCATCGACACCATATTCTCGACGATAAGCTTCGACTGCTGGCAAATATTGGGCTAGTTCAGCATTATTTTGTAGATAAGTCAGTAAATCATTTAGGCCAATAATACTCACCACCGGGATCTTATGTTCCGCTTCTACCTCTTGGATGGCTGAACGACTATCCTGGCCACGTTCTTGGCGATCTAGGGCAATAATAACGCCGGCAGGTATTGCATTAGCCATTTTGATGATTTCAACTGATTCACGCACTGAGGTGCCTGCAGATATAACATCATCAATAATTAATACTTTTCCTTGAAGTTCGGCACCCACTAATTGACCGCCTTCACCATGATCTTTCTTTTCTTTACGATTAAAGACATAGGGTACATCACGTTGATGATTGTCAGCTAAGGCAATTACCGTAGTTGATGCCAAGGGAATGCCTTTGTAGGCAGGGCCAAATAATACATCATAATCCAATGTAGACTCAGTGATGGCTTGTGCATAAAAACGCCCGAGGCGGGCAAGACTAGCACCAGTGTTAAATAAGCCGCTGTTGAAGAAGTATGGGCTAGTCCGTCCTGATTTAAGGGTAAATGATCCAAAACGTAATACACCGGTTTCAAGTGCAAATTCGATAAATTGTTGTTGATAAGGTTTCATGATGATTTATTCAATTGGTAGAGTGCAGTTTGTCCAAACAGATTGGGTAACAGTTTAGTGCCTAATGTATCTTTATGCGCATGATTAACGATACTGCGTTGTTGGATTACAATCTGTTTGTTAATACAGATCTTTTCAAAGTCTTGAATCGTACACAGGTGAATATTCGGCGTGTCGAACCAAGCATTAGGCAATGTTTTTGAAACTGGCATACGTCCGCCAAAGGCCAATTGCCAGCGGCATTGCCAATGACCAAAATTAGGAAAGCCGATAATCGCTTGTTTACCAACACGGACAATTTCATCTAATAAAAAATCAGGATGATTAATCGCCTGTAAGGTCTGCGATAAAATGACAAAATCAAAACTTTGGTCGGCAAATTGCGGCAGACCTTGGTCGAGATCCGCTTGAATGACATTGACGCCTGCTTCGATGCAAGCGGCAAATTTACTATTATCAATTTCCAAGCCGTAGCCAGTAATGCCACGTTGTTGCAGGTGTTTTAGTAAGGTGCCATTGTCACAGCCCAAATCAAGAACGCGCGCGCCATTAGGGATCCAATCACTAATGATTTGTAGATCAATACGTAAACTCATGATGGCAGGCACTCAGTTGCGACTTTTTGCATATAGGTTTGCACTATTTCCATGTAGCGAGGGATCGGCATTAAAAAAGCATCGTGGCCTTGGTGGGCTTCTATTTCAGCATAGGTTACATTCTTGCCGGCACTCAGTAAGGCATCCACTATTTCTTGTGAGCGAGCAGGAGCAAATCGCCAATCACTGGTAAATGAAATAACTAAACTACGCGCCTGAATATTGGCCAGAGTAGCCGCGAGGTCATCATTAAATGCTTTTGCTGGATCAAAATAATCGAGCGCTTTGGTCATTAATAAGTAGGTGTTGGCATCAAAGCGTTCGACAAAACTACTGCTTTGATACTGCAGATAACTTTCAATCTGGAATTCGACACCATAGCCATAGTTAATGGTGCCGTTACGTAATTCACGACCAAATTTTTCACCCATTGCCTCATCAGACAAATAAGTGATGTGCCCTAACATTCTAGCTAAACCTAAGCCTTGACGAGGCAGGGTATTATGCTCGGCGTAATAACCGTCATGGAAATTAGGATCAGATTTGATAGCCGTTCTCGCGACTTCATTAAAGGCGATATTTTGAGCAGATAACTTTGGTGCTGCAGCAATAATAAGCACGTGTCTTAATCGTTCTGGCAAGCTAATCGCCCATTGCATAGACTGCATGGCTCCTAAGCTTCCTCCTATAACGGCAGCCCATTGTTGAACCTTGAGCTTATCGGCTAGAACGGCTTGACTACGTACCCAATCAGCTACCGTGATAATAGGGAAGTCAGGTCCATAATGTCTGCCTGTTTCTGGATTAATGCTCGTAGGGCCAGTGGAGCCTTTACAGCCACCTAAATTATTGAGGCACACTACAAAAAACTTATTGGTATCAATTGCTTTGCCTGGACCGATGGCTGAATCCCACCAGCCTGGTTTTTTGTCCTCGGCACTATGGTAACCCGCGGCATGATGATCGCCCGATAAGGCGTGACAAACCAGTACAGCATTTGATGCGGCTTGATTTAGTTCGCCATATGTTTCGTAAATAAGATCGTAACTAGGTAATGTACGACCACAATCTAGGAGCAGTGGTGAATCAATGTGTAGCGTTTTAGGGCTCACCAATCCGACTGAATCGGCTGGTATCTTTTCCGGCATACTGCTGTTATTCCTTGATAAATTTAATACTTATTATAGGCGATAAGCATTGAAAAGAGCATCGTTCAGAGTCCACCAGTAAGTAAGGGTAAAACTAACATGCTTAATAACTGCAAACCAAGTAGGGCGATCAGCGGTGACAAATCTAAGCCACCCATAGTCGGTAAGCGTTGACGAAGAGGTCGTAACAATGGGGCATTCATTCGACTGATCAGTGGCGTAATAGGGTTGTAACTATTGTGTGGCTGGATCCAGCTTAGAATCACTTGAATGATTATACTGGCTGAAAACAGTGTTATAAAAAGTGAAAAAATGTCAGCCACAGCCAAGCTTAAAATGACCACTACATTAAATAAATTGGGTAGTAACAGCGCCATCAATAAAAGTTTTAAAATCGCTAGGGCAACAAGTAAAACAAGCGTTGCCGTGTCCCAGCGACCGAAAGGCGGAATAAAATGCCTTAAGAACTTAACCGGTATTTGGGTAGCACGGATGATTAATTGCACTAAGGGGTTGTGGTATTCCCAGTGCGCCCATTGCATGATAATTCGTAGCGCAACTATACCCATATAAAGCCCAAATAAGACTTCTATTAGAAATAAAATTGGCTGGCTAAAATAACCACTAGGCATCATCTTCCCCTAACTGACTTGCTAATTCCCGAGAACGTAAAGCTGCGGCCACCATTGCATTCTCAAATAAACTACGAAGGCCGCCATCTTCAAGTTCATGCAAAGCACGTTCAGTTGTTCCGCCTGGTGACGTTACCCGTTCGCGTAATGTTTTTGTTGTTTCATCGCTTTCTAGCGCCATCTTCGCTGCACCAAATGCAGTTTGTAAACAAAGTAGACGAGCAGATTCAGCATCTAGTCCCATTTCTTTTGCTGCAAATTCCATGGCTTCCATAACGAGGAAAAAATAAGCGGGGCCACTGCCAGATAATGCGGTGACAGCATCCATTTTCCCTTCATCATCTACCCACAGTGCGAGTCCAACTGCACGCAGGATCGATTCGGCTAATTCATGTTGTTGGGTACTAACATAATCATTAGCTGATAACGCTGTTGCGCCGGCCTGTACTAACGATGGTGTATTAGGCATAGCGCGAACAATAGCTACTTCTTCTTGTTCTAACCAACGTGCAATATCAGCAATACGAATACCTGCGGCGATGGATATCAGTAATGTACCAGCCTGCCAATGTGGCGCCAGTTGTCGGACCACAGATTGTAGTTGTTGAGGTTTGACGGCTAAAATCAATACATCGCAAGCTTTAGCCGCTTCAATATTACTACTATAGCTATGAACAGGGTATTTGTTGGTGAGTGCTTCCAAACAGACTGGTTCGGGATCTGATACATGAATATGTCTCGGGTCAAAACCATCAGAAATTAGGCCTCCAATTAGGCTGCGTGCCATATTGCCGCCACCAATAAATGTAATGTTGCAGTCTTTCATAATCAGTTCCATATCGCTGTAAATTGTAGTTATTAGTTTACTTGTTATCGCTTGGGTGATGTAAGTCAGTTGTTTGTCTCATGCCAAAAAGAGATGTGCCGATACGTACCATCGTACTCCCTTCAGCTATTGCCATGGCCATATCGCCTGACATGCCCATTGACAAAGTGTCTACCGATGGATAAATCTCAGCAAGTTGCTTAAATAATAGTTGCGCTTGCTGAAATGAGTGTTGCTGTTGTCGCGGGTCATCAGTATGAGTGGGAATAATCATTAAGCCACGTAATAGTAAATTATTGAGTTGAGATATTTGTTCGGCTAACTCAAAGAGCTGCGTAGCGGCTATGCCTGATTTAGTTGATTCATTATCTATATTGACCTGAATGCATATATTTAATTTACCTCGATTACTTGGGCGTTGATTATCAAGACGTTGCGCGATTTTTAAACGATCAACGGTTTGTACCCAATCAAAATTTGCCGCAATGTCTCTGGTTTTATTTGATTGAATTGGGCCAATAAAATGCCAGACAAGCTGAAGATCCTCCAGCGACTTAATTTTAATTAGCGCTTCTTGTAAATAATTTTCACCAAAATAACGTTGACCTGCTTCAGCCGCTTGTCTGACTACTTCGGTCGGCTGTGTCTTACTAACAGCAAGTAATTGTACTGAATTAGGCATTATTTCTGCTTGCTTTTCAGCAAGATTAATGTGGTCTAGAATAGTGCGAAGTCGATTATTTAACTCTGTCATGTTGCAAGCCTGTTGTGAGCGCGATACCTTTACGTTATAGACTTCCTGCTGGAGGTTGGGCTACAACTTAAAAATGATTAGGAATATACATGGATATTACTGAATTACTGACCTTTAGTGCAAAAAATAAAGCTTCAGATCTACATATTTCGGCAGGCGAGCCACCTATGATTCGGGTAGATGGCGATATCCGCCGGATCAACGTGCCAGAAATGGATAACACGGAAGTTCGTGCCATGGTGTACGACATTATGAATGATAAACAACGCAAAGATTTTGAAGAGTTTTTAGAAGCGGATTTTTCATTTGAAATACCGGGGCTGGCGCGTTTTCGTGTAAATGCGTTTAATCAAAATCGCGGAGTTGCAGCCGTATTTCGAACGATTCCTTCTAAAGTACTGTCGCTAGAAGAATTAGGTGCTCCACCTATTTTCAAAACGATTTCCGATAATCCTCGAGGAATTGTGTTGGTTACTGGTCCAACAGGATCAGGTAAGTCGACTACCTTGGCAGCCATGGTTGACTATAAAAATGACAAGACAAATGAACATATTTTAACTATCGAAGATCCAATTGAATTTGTTCATAAAAGTAAAAAATGTCTGGTTAACCAACGAGAAGTACATCGGGACACCCTGGGATTTAGTGAGGCGTTACGATCAGCCTTACGTGAAGACCCCGATATTATCTTGGTCGGTGAGTTACGTGATTTAGAAACTATTGAATTAGCATTAACCGCTGCTGAAACAGGCCATTTAGTATTTGGTACTTTACATACCTCATCAGCGGCAAAAACAATTGACCGGATCATTGACGTATTTCCTGCGGCAGAAAAATCGATGGTGCGTTCGATGTTATCAGAATCCTTACGTGCAGTTATTTCGCAAACCTTATTGAAAAAAGTAGGGGGTGGACGAATTGCCGCTCATGAAATAATGATCGGTACCGCCGCGATTCGTAACTTGATTCGTGAAGACAAAGTTCCCCAAATGTATTCAGCGATTCAAACAGGTGGCGCAGTAGGTATGCAAACATTGGATCAATGTTTACAAGATCTCGTGCGTCGCCAACAAATAACTAAGGCAACAGCATTGCCAATGGCAGTGAATAAAGACTTATTCCGCTAGGAGAACATGATGGAAATTGTAACCATTCTTAAGGCTGCCGTTAAGCATGATGCTTCGGATATATTTATTACGGCAGGGCGTCCTGCTACTTTAAAAGTAAACGCGCGATTAGCCACATTGAATCAAGATATCTTGACCGATGATGAAGCGAGTGAGTTAGTTTTGAGTACGATGTCTGACGATCAGAAAAGGACATTTGAGCGAGACAAAGAATGCAATTATGCGATAAGCACCGCTGGAGCAGGGCGTTTCCGAGCCAGTGCTTTTTATCAGCGTAATAAAATAGCGATGGTCATGCGTCGGGTTAAAGATGAAATTCCTACGATTGAAGAATTACATGTTCCTGAAATTATCAAAGAATTAGCCATGACTAAACGCGGGCTGATTATTTTTGTCGGTGGAACAGGTTCAGGTAAATCAACTACTTTGGCTGCGATGATTGGCTATCGAAATCAAAATAGTACCGGCCATATTTTAACCATTGAAGACCCCATTGAATTTGATCATAAACATGCTGGCTGTGTGGTAACTCAGCGTGAAGTAGGTATTGATACTGAGTCGTATGAGATCGGCCTGAAAAACTCCTTGCGACAAGCGCCTGATGTGATTATGATCGGCGAGATTCGTGCTAGAGATACTATGGAATACGGTATTACTTTCGCCGAAACGGGTCATTTATGTCTTTCCACTCTACATGCCAACAACGCTAATCAGGCAATGGATAGGATTATTAACTTCTTTCCAGAAGAAAGGCATAAACAGCTGTTGTTAGATTTATCACTCAATTTGAAGGCGGTTGTTGCGCAGAGACTGATTCCTAAAAAAGATGGGACAGGACGTTGTGTGGCTGTAGAGGTATTGATTAACACCCCTTTAATCGCCGATTTAATTGAAAAAGGTAAAGTAACTGAAATAAAAGACTTGATGAAACGCTCGGGTGATCTGGGAATGCAGACGTTTGATCAGTCAGTGTATAAATTATATCTGGCTGACGAAATCACTTATGAAGAGGCATTAAAAAATGCAGATTCAGAAAATGAAGTACGTTTGATGATTAAATTAGGTTCTGATACTGGGGGGATTGTTGATGAAAATATGGCGTTGCAAGCAAGTGATGACGAGATTAATACTTACCGACGTTAATATAATCTGCTTGATCAGAAACATATAGTTAGATAGCGGTACTTGTTAAAAAATATAAAAAATTTAGTGACTATATATTAGAAAGTGATAATCTTTAAAGAGACTCATGAGATGAGTTGTGACTTTTTGGATTGAAAAGGAAAACATTAATGAAAATTGCAATGAAATTAATAGCAGTGGCTCTTGCCGCTGGCTTATTGGTCGGTTGTGCTGGCCCAAATCAACGCGCAAACGATAACTACCTATTATGCGCTATTTCTGGTGGTCTTGTCGCCGGTGCTGCAGTCGGTGCTACAAGTGGTGGACAAGGGGCTGTCGGTGGCGCACTTGTTGGTGCGGCTTTAGCATTGATACTTTGCCCTTCTGATGAGGCAGTTGCTGCACCCGTTGAAGCAGCTGCACCTGTATGCGCAGAAGTTCCACCTGCAGGCGCATTACTAGATGCACAAGGTTGTGCTTTTGACTCTGACTCTGATGGCGTAGTTGATGGCGTTGATATGTGTGCTAATACACCCGCAGGCGTTAAGGTTGACCGTGTTGGTTGTCCATTAGATAGTGATAAAGACGGCGTAGCTGATTTTGAAGATATGTGTCCAGGAACACCATTAGGTACTATCGTTGATAAAACAGGTTGCCCACTAGCGGGTGAAAAAATATTGTCTTTGACAGGTGTCAACTTTGCGTTCGACAAAGCAGTGTTAACGAGTGATGCTGAAGGCGTACTTGAAGAAGCTGTTACCTTGTTAAAAAATACTGATAGTGTGATTGAAGTTCGCGTTGAAGGTCATACCGATAGTATTGGTAGTGATGCTTACAACAAGACATTGTCACAAAAACGTGCAGAAGCTGTGGTTGCTTATTTAGTTTCTCGCGGTGTGAAAAGCCATAGTTTGATGGCTGTTGGTATGGGTGAATCTGCACCTGTAGCTAATAACGATACTGATGCTGGTCGTGCAGCTAATCGCCGTGTTGACTTCGTTGTTCAATAAAACGTTAGTTGTGTGAAACCTACTCTGTAAATCAGAGTAGGTGATTAAATTAAAAAGCCCCAATCAAAGATTGGGGCTTTTTTTATGGCGGAGATAAAATGGGCGAAATAAATTTACAAAGTGTGTGAGATAGTCACTTTGCTAATCCTAGTCTTAATCTGCTTTAAATTTAGCTCACGTATTTAGCGGGTTCTTTAAAATCAATGATATTAGCAATAGGAGGAGGAATTTGCAGATGAAAGCCTTTTGTTTCTAAGTTGTTAATTACCGTATTGACATTTTCACGTGCTAATTTACGTTCAGGTGTCAGTTCGATTTCCATCACAAAAACAGGCTCTTTTCCCATTGAGTCATATAAGGCTTGAGGCACGTTTGAAAAGTCATCTCTTTGAGTGATGTAGATATATAGTTCGGCTTTACGACTACTTTTATAGATATATGCGTTCATAGTGATTGTCTTATGAGATAGGTGGGTGATAAATAATCTGGACAACAGTTCCAGCAGGATCGTAACAATAAAAGCTACGCGCGCCATCACGATGAGTCCTTGGTGGTTGGCGAGTGACGATAGCGTGATGACTTAAAAACACGAACCACTCATCAACTTGCTCTGCTGATTTGATAATGAAACCAATATGGTCTAGTTTTTGACTACCGCTAGTATCAAAATCTATGCTGGCACGATGTAAAGCAAGATTATCATTACCAGATGTGAGGTAGACGTTATCGGGATCAGGTCGCCATTCAACTTGCATGCCGAGTAGTTCGACATAGAAGTGCTCACAAGCTTCAAGATCGCGAACATATAGTGCAACATGGCGCATGCCACTGGTAGCTGGAGGTCGTTTCATGCTTGCTCTCCAAATAAATGTTGGCAGCATTTTAACCATGTGTTTTCACCAAACTGATGTTGAATTACCAGCGGTAAAGCGATAGAGCCGCTGGCTAATAGTTTATCGTGAAAGGCTTTTAATTCGGCATTACTTGCAGGGTTAATAATATCACGCAAGGCATTTATAAGCGCCCAGCCGACAGCATAACTCATTGGCACTGTTGGGGATTGACTGTACCAACTAAGTTCACTCATAGCTTGATCGTGACTGAAATCGAGCGCATCGACCATCTTTTTCGCGGCGTCTGCAAGTGACAAGTTCTGAGTGTGAATTTCTACATCAATTATTATGCGTAAAGCTCGCCATAGGCGGTCACGTAGCATGACTATACGCTGACCTGGATGACGTTCAAAACCTTGTTCTAGCATCATTTGTTCACAATAGAGCGCCCAGCCTTCATATAACGTAGCGCTTGGATTGAGCCTGCGTAGTAGCGCTGAACCTTCAGCCGAGTGATTAGCAATGACAAATTGCAAATGATGTCCCGGCCATGCCTCATGCACACTTGTTTGACTGATTGCTGCTAGATTATGTTCCTTTAATTCAGCATCATTTTTGGTCGGCGTGACATAGTAATAACCTGTTTGTAAGGTATCAGCAATGCTAGGATCTAAATAAGCGGCAAAGGGAATTTGATGCTGTAAAAATTGCGGCGTGGCAACCACATTAAGTGTTTGCTTATCAGGAATGGTGATTAAGTCTTGTTCACGTAAAAATGCTTCAGCGGCCTTCATTTCATGCTGATAGCTTGATAGTAACTGGTCAGCAGGTGGGTGTTGCTGTTGAATATCAACTAAAGTGAGTTCGCTATTAGCTAGTTCTGCCGATAATAACTGTTGGGTTTGCTTGAATAGACGTTGCCCAAAAGCATGTAAAGATTGTGTATTAATCGGCAAAAAATGTTGCTGGTGTAACAATCGCTCAAAATGTTCACGTCCACAGGCAAAATTTCCTTCGCAACGAGGTAATAGACGTTTCAAATTTTGTACAAAACCTTCCAAAGATTTGCCGGCATCTGCGATAGCTTGTTCTATCTCTCCATTTTCAGTGAGTGCATCATATACTAAGGGTTGCTGATGCATATGATGGCAGTAATTAACACCGGCTTGGGCTTCGGCCAAGGCCATTTCTAGCCATACTTGTGGAATGATAGCGGGTGCACTGTCTAAAAAGTTTTTAGCATCCCGAATATGATTAGGTATCACCATTAAACGTGACTTTAACGCATGATTAAAATCATTAACGGGCCTTAGAGTGAGTTGATGTAGTGCATTTATCGGCAAAAATCGTGTTGGATCACGATGGCGCCAATCATGCTCCATTAAGGCGTGATGCTCTAGATTGGCTTGGCTATACAATATTTGATAATTAATCAGGTGCTCAGCATCAAGTTCACTGATGTTTATCTCATCAAGCGCTACCAGACATTTTTCATTGAGCACAATTTGAATGCCAATAGTTTCATCATCATGTGAGCTTAGCTTATCCGCATAGTCATCAATGCCCGCATCTAATGCTGCTTCTGGATGCAAACGACACCATGTTGCTAAATAACTTTGCTCAATACGCTTGAAGGTCTCTTGACTTGTTCTAGTCGACATTGATGATCTCATAATTATGCGTGATTTCAGCCGTTTTACCGAGCATGAGTGATGCAGAACAATACTTTTCTGTGGACAGTTCTACCGCACGTTTTACTTGTGCTTCTTTTAAATCTTTGCCCGTGACTTTGTAGTGAACATGAATTTTAGTGAATACTTTAGGAACTTCTTCGCTACGTTCGCTATCGATTTCGACAACGCAATCACTAATATCTTGTCGCGATTTTTTTAACATCTGCACCACATCAAATGACGTGCATCCACCCAAACCTAACAATAAAAGCTCCATTGGGCGCATTCCAGTACCATGCCCGCCCATTTCTTCTGGGCCATCCATAACGATCGTGTGCCCTGTGCCAGACTCACCTAAGAACATTACATCTTCAACCCACTTGACTCTAGCCTTCATTATTCTGCACTCTGATTTTTAATAGATAACACTGATTTTGCCATATTAGCTTACTTGAGGGCAGTGTTAGTTTATTATTGGTGGTATATAAATACGTGGATCCACTTATGTCATAGGTAAAATCATGGATTATTTGAAATACAAAGCGATAGAGGAAGGCTTGGCTGACTTTTTTCATTGTTGTCACAGCAAGCAGTATTCGGCGAAGTCTATATTGATTCGTCCAGGCGATGCCGCTAATAGTTTGTATTATTTGCGTGAAGGTTCAGTGTCCATCACCATGGAAAATGATCAGGGTGAAGAGTTGATACTCGCTTATCTTAATCAGGGTGATTTTTTAGGTGAAGTAGGTTTGTTTTCAGATGTTGCGGATCGTAGTGTTACCGTCCGTGCGCGCTCTGATTGTAAAACGGAAGAAATTTCATACCAACAACTAAAATTGTTATCCGACACACAATTAAAAACATGTTACCCAAAACTACTGCAGTTTATTGCTGAGCAAATGGCCAGGCGTTTATTATCTACGACTAGGAAAATGAGTGATTTAGTCTTTCTAGATGTCGCTGGCCGAGTAGAGGCCGCGCTGAATGAATTAGCCTTACAGCCCGATGCCATCAAGCAACCTGAAGGGATGCAAATTAAGGTTACAAGACAGGAGATTAGCCGGATTGTAGGTTGTTCTCGTGAAATGGCTGGTCGTGTTTTAAAACAACTGCAAAATGACGGTGTTTTGTGGTCTCATGGCAAAACCTTAATTTTATTTGATGATACGAAGTAAGTAAGGCGCTTTAGGACGTTGAATGATAACAGGGTACTTTTGATTAGCTGTTAAAAAGTGTACTAAGCTCAAGCCCTGGATTTTCAGCGCGCATAAAGGCTTCTCCCACCAAGAAGCCATTAACATGACGTTCGCGCATTAAGGCCACATCAGCCACGGTATGAATACCACTTTCTGTAATGACCGTATGATTCTCAGGAATGCATCCTAATAAATCCAATGTCGTATTAAGTGACGTTTCAAAAGTACTTAAATTGCGATTGTTAATACCAATAAGCGGTAAATTTAAAAATAATGCCCGTTCAAGTTCTGCAAGATCATGCACTTCTACTAACACGTCCATGTTGAGCTGCATCGCTAAATCACTCAGCTCAAGTAATTGTTGATCATTCAGCGCAGACACGATTAATAGAATACAATCAGCGGCAATCGCCCGTGCTTCAAATACTTGATAAGGATCTACAATAAAGTCTTTACGAATAACAGGTAAGGAACAGGCCGCACGGGCTTCTTGTAGATAAGTTTCATGACCTTGGAAAAAATCGTGATCAGTTAATACAGATATGCAAGCGGCGCCATGTTGTTCATAACTTTTGGCGATGTCAGCTGGTATGAAATTTTCACGTAACAAGCCTTTGCTCGGTGAGGCCTTTTTAATTTCGGCAATTACGGCTGCTTGACCAGCATTTATTTTGGCTTCAATAGCTGCGACAAAGCCGCGAGGCGGATCGGCTTTTTCAGCTACTTCGGTTAATTGAAGTAGCGTCACTTTAGCTTTGCGCTCAGCAATCTCTTGATATTTACGTTCAATGATTTTTTTTAGGATATCAGGCGTATTTGTCGTGGTCATATTAAATTCTTTAAATGCTATGAGTTACTAGAGGTAATAAGTGTAGCGAGTTTTTGCTGGGCAGCGCCATTGTCTATTTGTGTTTGTGCTAGTTGAATACCTTCTGCAAGTGTTGCTGTCAGATCGGCGGCATAAATGGCGGCGCCAGCATTTAATACAACGATATCTCTTGCCGGCCCCGTTTTACCGGCAAAGATATCGTTGATGATGCTTAAGCTCTCTTGTGCATTGGATACGGCAAGCACATTGATGTCGTGGCGTTGTAAGCCAAAATCTTCGGGACAAACTGTGTAGCAAGAGATCTCACCATTTTTTAATTCTGCAACGTAGGATTTGGAGCCAATACTTATTTCATCAAGCCCGTCTTCAGCATGAACAACTAAAACATGTTCGCTACCAAGTGCTTTCAGCACATGTGCCATAGGTTCAACCCATTGGCGATCATAGACGCCTAGTACCTGGCGTTTAGCTTGCGCAGGATTGGTCAGTGGGCCAAGTAGATTAAAAATAGTGCGTACGCCCATTTCACGACGGGGGCCGATAGCAAATTTCATTGCACCATGATGTTTCTGTGCAAACATAAAACCAACACCAATATTATCAATGCACTGTTTTACTTGAGCTGGTGTAATGTCTAGGTTAATGCCTGCGGCTTCCAATACATCGGCACTGCCTGAACTACTGCTGATAGAGCGATTACCATGCTTAGCAACTTTAGCGCCAGCACCCGCTACGACAAAGGCACTCGCGGTCGATACATTAAAGGTGCTTGCACCATCACCACCGGTGCCGCAAGTATCCACGACATGATCACCGCTAATTTCAACTGGTGTTGCAAGGCTTCGCATTACTTTGGCGGCGGCAGTAATTTCAGTGATGGTTTCACCTTTCATTTGCAAACCAACTAAAAAACCACCAATTTGGGCAGGCGTTGCTTGGCCAGCCATTATTTGTTGCATGACGGCAGTCATGTCTTCGCTAGATAAGTCTTGTCGTTGAATGACCGATTTGATGGCGGTTGGTAAATTCATAATACTGCTCGCTTAATGATCGAGAAAGTTTTTTAGTAAAGCATGACCTTGTTCAGTCAAGATAGATTCTGGATGAAACTGAACCCCTTCGATTGGCAAGGTCTTATGGCGGACGCCCATTATCTCATCCAATGTACCATCTTCATTTTGTGTCCAAGCGGTCACCTCAAAAACATCTGGCAGGGCGTTTTTATTGATGACTAAAGAATGATAACGGGTGGCGATAATGGGGTTGGCCAAGTCTTTAAATACGCCGATGTTTTTGTGAAAAACGGGTGATGTTTTACCGTGCATAATCTGGCGGGCATGAATGATTTCACCGCCAAAGGCTTGGCCGATAGCTTGATGACCTAGACAGACTCCTAGAATAGGTTTTTTGCCTGCAAAATGTCTGATAACTTCAAGTGAAACACCGGCTTCATTTGGCGTACACGGACCAGGTGAAATAACAATCTTTTCAGGATTTAAGGCTTCGATTTCTTCAATGGTAATTTTATCATTACGATGTACTTGAACATCGGCGCCTAGCTCACCAAAATATTGGACGAGGTTGTAGGTGAAGGAATCATAATTGTCGATCATTAAAAGCATTAAATTATACCGCTTAACTATAAAATTATATAAGATGGGAATTCTAGCAAATAATGCCTGCTTTCAGGGGATTTTAATCGCAATAAGTGCTAACGTGGCTTTAACGTCTAGCTCGGAAAAAATTGCGCAATAGGGCACTACTTTCATCGGCTAGTATGCCATGCTCGCAATCGACATGGTGATTGAGTTGAGGCGTATTAAATATATTGAAACAACTTCCTGCTGCACCTGTCTTAGGTTCTTTAGTGGCATATACCACACGTTTGATACGGGCATGAACGATGGCACCTGCACACATGACGCAAGGTTCTAAACTTATATATATTGTCGCTTCGGGTAGTCGATAATTTTTGAACTGCTGGCAAGCGGCACGTAAGGCTTGAATTTCAGCGTGGGCAGTGGGGTCGTTATTAGTAATAGGTTGATTCCAGCCTTCGCCAATGAGCTGATCATCGTGAACGATCACTGCTCCTACTGGGACTTCCCCTTGCTGTTCTGCTCGTTTAGCGAGGGATAACGCATGGGCCATCCAATAGTCATCATTGTGCATGGTGAGTAATATGACGTTTAATCAGATTTACAAGGCGCTTACTAGCACCTTGACTACTAGCCATTAATTGCAAAGCCGCATCTCCCATTTTGGTACGTTGCGGTGAATCTTGTAGCAGTGTAATAATGGTTTCTGCTAATTCTTGAGTATCGTTGATTTGTATCGCGGCATTTGCTTTCAGAAATTGCCCAGTAATCTCGTTAAAGTTGAAATAATGAGGGCCTGTGATAATCGGACGGCCTAATGCCGCAGGTTCGAGAATATTATGTCCACCTATCGGCATTAAACTCCCACCGACAAAAGCCACGTCACTGGCCGCAAAAAATAATGGTAATTCACCCATCGTATCAACTACCAAAACCTTGACATCGGATGGACAAGGACGATGTTCACTTCGGCGTAAAGTTTTGAAACCAGCTTTTTGAGAAAGTGCCGTTACTTTGTCAAAACGTTCAGGATGACGAGGCACGATAATTAATAAGAGCTCGGGAAAAGCCGCTCTAACTTGGCGGGAAGCATTTAAAATGATCGCTTCTTCACCTTCGTGAGTACTCCCTGCCACCCAAGTGGGGCGGTGACTACCCCATAAATTTCTCATGGCTGTTGCTTGCTCTACCAAACTCGCTGGTAGGCTAATTTCATATTTTAAATTGCCTATGGCATGTACATTTTTGATATCAGCGCCTAATTTTTTGAAACGCTGTCGATCTGCTTCACTCTGTGCAGCGATGAAATGTAAACTTTGTAAAATGGTTTTAGTGAAGTTGGCAAAACGTCCATAGCCTTTCGCAGAACGTTCAGACATTCGGGCATTAGCTAACACCAGAGGAATATTTAATTGTTGGCACGTTAGCAACAACATCGGCCATATTTCAGTTTCCATGATAATGCCAAACTGCGGGTGTGTGCGTTTAAGAAAGCGCTGAACAGCAAATGAAACATCATAGGGTAAATAACAATGTGACACTGAATCACCATATAAAAGTCTAACGCGGGCACTCCCTGTCGGGGTCATGGTGGTGATAATGATTTGATGTTTGGGGTATTCAGTAAATAAAGTCTTGATCAGTGGCCGCGTTGCTTCAACTTCACCTACTGACACGGCATGGATCCAAATCACGGGCATTTGATCGGAGAGTAACGGGCTGTGACCAAAGCGTTCAGGCCAGCGTTGCCAATAGCTTGGCGAGCGGATGCCACGCCAAAGCAATCGAATGAGTATCAAAGGCAAGGCAATATAAAAAAGAATGGTATAGAGTATTTTCAAATGAGGCTCGGCTACACGGGTTGCTTAAGACGGTTTGTTCAAGCGACAAAACAGTGGGAATGATAGCATAGGCGAAATTTTCTTAAATCCTTAGCTACTATGAAAATATTTCAAAGACAATTTTTGCACCCACGTTTCTGGCCTAGTTGGCTAGGCTTGTTATTTATGCGTTTATCTATTTTCCTTCCTGTTAAGACTCAATTGATGGTGGGGAAATGGCTTTCGTGGATAATGACGCCGCTGATGAAGTCTAGAAAAAAAATAGCTCGGCGAAATTTGGAGTTATGTTTCCCCGAACTTTCTGAGGAACAACGCACCGCGTTATTGGAAGAAAATTTTCGTACCATGGGCATGATGTTGATTGAAACGGCACTCAGCTGGTGGGCCAGTGATGTTAGTTTGCAAAAGCGTGTTCAGTACCAAGGCTTAGAACATCTTGAGGCGGCTTTAGCCAAAGGCAAAGGTGTGATTTTATTAACCGGTCATTTCACTAGCATGGAGTTAGGGGGACGATTGATTATGTTAAGAAATCCATGTTATGTGATGTTTCGTAAATTAAATAATCCATTATTTAATTCGGTGATGATGCAAGCAAGAACATATCATAGCGAAGGCATAGTCTTGCGTGATGATCCGCGGCCTATGGTGCGAGCTTTAAAGAAAAATAAAGTAGTGTGGTATGCACCAGACCAAGATTTTGGTCGAAAAATGAGTGTGTTTGCGACGTTTTTTGGCGTACCCGCAGCAACCGTACCTGCCACTGCTCGGCTGGTTAAAATGAGTGGTGCCGCCGTTATTCCGTTCGTACCCAGACGCGAAAAAGACGGCAGTTATACCTTAAGTTTATTAGCGCCACTGACTAACTTTCCTACTGGTAATGATGTCGCTGATGCACAGGTAATTAATGACTTATTAGAAAAAGAAATACGTCTGTCACCAGCACAGTATCTGTGGATCCATCGCCGATTTAAAACACAACGTGAAGGTGAAAAGGCTTCATTGTATAAATAGTATTAAGCCTAAGTTGTTGCTACATCAACGCAGTGTTTGACCTCTATATTTAAATAGAAGACGGTCTTAGTTACATCTTGTAACTGATTTCAGGGCTAACCCGTGCTCTATACCATGGTATTTTTAGGCATAAGCGTTCGTGATTTGTAATGGTGTGGATTTTCGGCCACTGAGGATTGAGGCCACTTTTCGAGAAATGGTGCGCCTGACAGGAATCGAACCTGTGACCCCCAGTTTCGGAAACTGGTACTCTATCCAACTGAGCTACAGGCGCATTTTTGAAAATTTTGGTGCAGAACGGCTTTTAGACCAATCGATAATTATACGGGCTTTAATATCTGACTGCTAGGAAGTAAATTTTCAGGGGTGGGGAAAACATAACAAATGGAGCTACGATGGTTTATTAATCACCATCGTAGCTTTGTTTTGCGTTTATTTATGTTTTGGTGGGACTTTTGTTAGTTTCCAAATCTCATTATTGTATTCTTCCATTGTTCGATCAGTAGAGAATTTCCCACTGCGCGCGCAATTAAGAATACTCATTTCTGTCCAGCGTGGAATATCTTGATACGCGAGACTTGCTTGATGTTGTGCATCAACATAACTACGGAAATCTGCAATAGTCATCCATGGATCATTATGGTCAGTAAAGGCATTAATAATATTGCCAAAACGATTTGGTTCACACTGATTAAAATGACCACCCTCTAATAAATCGACAACGCGTTTGAGATCTGGATCTTGGGCGATGATAGAGCGTGGATTGTAGCCTACATGGGCTTTCACAACTTCCTCTTCTGTTAAGCCGAAGAGGAAGAAGTTTTCATCACCGACTTCTTCATGAATTTCGATGTTGGCACCATCGAGCGTTCCGATAGTGATGGCACCATTCATCATGAATTTCATGTTGCCGGTGCCCGATGCTTCTTTACCTGCAGTTGAAACTTGTTCTGATAGATCGGCGGCTGGGCAGATAATCTCCATTGCTGAAACTTGGTAGTTTGGTAAAAACACAACTTTTAGCCAATCACCAATGTCCGAATCATTATTGATAACTTGAGCCACATTGTTGATCAGTTTGATGATATCTTTGGCCATGGCGTAACCTGGAGCAGCTTTACCACCAAATAAGACACATCGTTTAGTCATACCTAAAGTATCACCACGTTTAATTCGATCATAAAGGTGAATAACGTGTAGTACATTTAATAGTTGACGTTTGTATTCGTGAATACGTTTTACTTGAATATCAAACATTGCATCGGTACTAAAAGTCACGCCACAGCTTTCTTGAACTAAATCAGCTAGGCGTTTTTTATTATCTAGTTTTGCTTGGCGCCATTGTTCCTGGAACTTCGGTTTAGTGGCATACGGCGTTAAATTTTCAAGTTCACTCAATTGAGTAATCCATTTATCGCCGATGGTGTCATTAAGTAGTTGACGCAATTGTGGATTACACCAAGCCATCCACCGACGCTGAGTAACACCGTTCGTTTTATTGTTGAATTTTTCCGGCCACAGCTGGTAAAAGTCGTTAAATAAACCTTTTTGTAATAATTCTGAATGGAGTGCCGCAACACCATTGATCGAGTAACTACCCACAATCGCCAAATGTGCCATACGCACACTTTGTTGATGGCCCTCTTCAATGATTGACATGCGAGCCAGGCGCGCTTTATCGCCAGGCCAGTGGTTAGCCACTTCACTTAAGAAACGTGCATTAATTTCATAAATTATTTCAAGTACGCGAGGTAGTAAACGACTAAACATGTTGACAGACCAGCGTTCTAGGGCTTCTGGCAATAGAGTATGGTTGGTGTAGGCCATAGTTTTAGTGGTGATTGTCCATGCCTTCTCCCAGCTTAAACCATGCTCATCCATTAATAGACGCATTAACTCGGCTACAGCGACAGTTGGGTGAGTGTCATTGAGTTGGAAGCAGTTTTTTTCAGCAAAATTATCAAAGTTTTCACTATGCGTGGTGACCCAATAATCCAGAATATCCTGCAAGCTAGCTGAAGCAAGAAAATATTGCTGACGTAGGCGTAATTCTTTACCATTTTCACTAGAGTCATTCGGGTAAAGCACCATACTGATATTTTCAGCTGCATTTTTAGATGCAACGGCTTCAGTATATGAGCCAGAGTTAAAGTCTTCTAAGTTAAATTCATCGGTAGCCGCAGATTTCCACAAGCGTAATTTATTGACCGTACCATTTTGGTAGCCAGGTACAGGTAAATCATAAGGCACGGCTAACACATCGTTAGAATCAACCCAGTAAACTTGCATTTTACCTTGGCTATTTTTACGGAATTCAGTATGACCACCAAATTTAACGCGTTGGGTGAATTCAGGACGTTCTAGTTCCCATGGATTACCATCACGTAACCAATGATCTGGCATTTCAATTTGATTACCATCTTCGATACTTTGTTGGAACATACCGTACTCATAACGAATGCCATAACCAGTAACCGGCAATTGTAGGGTTGCGCAGCTATCGATAAAACAGGCGGCAAGGCGACCTAATCCACCATTACCTAGTCCCGCATCGTGTTCTAGTTCTGTCAATTCTTCAAAATTTAAGCCAAGATCGTGCATAGCCTTGGTAGAAACTTCATCTAAACCTAAATTCAGTGCGGCATTACCCATTGCGCGACCCATTAGGAATTCCATGGATAGATAATAGGCTTGTTTACACTTGGTTTCTGCGTAAGTGTGTTTGGTGTGTTTCATCCGTTCAAACAAACGATCACGTAATGTGATTGCTAAAGATGAATATAAATAATGGCCTGAAGCACTGCCTTTATCTTGGGCAAGATGATTGCCGTAATAATTTTTGAAATCATAAATGATGGATTTTTTATCCATGCCTAGAGATGGTGTGTCAAATAGATCTGGGTTTGGTGTAATTACTGGATCGTAACGTGGGCTCATAAAAGGGATCCTTAAATATTGAACTTATTAGTATTTATCAGGGAAAATAGCGATAAAGCCATCACGATTTGGCATCGAGACCTGAGGCAGATTCTCTTCGTTGAGTTCTTGGTCTATCGGAATTATATCATCTTCACTTAATAGATAGGCACACAAGGCATACACTTCATTGGCAGAAAGGGAAAAGGGTGCATCAATAGGCATGGCACGACGGATATAATCAAATAATGTCGTGGCATAGGGCCAGTAACTGTTTATAGTCTTTTCGGGGTATTCGCTGGTGAGAGAACCCACTTCTCCGACTAAAGGTTCTGCGCTACCACCAATACCTGCAGGACCATGACAGCCGGCACATTTCATCGCAAAAATTTTGGTACCTTGCGCGGATGAGCCCTTACCAATTGGTAGGCCTTTTCCATCAGGGGTAATGGTTAAATTCCATTCTGCTTGTGTACTGAGTTGCTCTGCAGATTTGCCTAACGATTGATACTCGGCATAGGCATAGCTGTGTGAAAAACATGCGATTAACAAAAGACTACTTATAAAACTAAATCCCGTAGACATGGTTGATATCTCCTGTTTCGGTGATTTCCCAGCTGACTATGGCGTTGTAATGAAAAAAACCATATGTACCACGATTAGCCACGAGATCATTTCGCGTCGGTTGAACGTAACCGGTTTCATCTGTAGCTCTACTTTGTAATACTGAATAATCACCTTGCCAATGCCAAGGTAAACTAAAACGGGTAAAAGCACGATCGAGGATGGGGCCATGCAGTTCTGCATCAGTCCATGTATCACCGCCATCAGCAGAGATTTCGACGCGAGTAATTTTGCCACGACCTGACCAAGCAAGGCCACTAAGCTGGTAGGTCCCAGGGTTATCTGGCAGCATCATCCCGAGAGAGGGCGAGGTGATCAGCGATTTTGCTTCCATGATGAAGGTAAATTGACGAGCAGTGCCATCTGGCTGTAATTCTGTATATTGTGATGTTTCGTCACGAGTCATTGCAGGTTGTTTACTTAGCCGCAATTGTCGCAACCATTTAACGTTTAAAATGCCTTCCCATCCGGGTAATACTAATCGCATCGGGTAGCCGTTTTCGGGGCGTAATCGCTCACCGTTTTGGTAGAGTGCTAGTAGGGCGTCATCGAGTAATTTTTCTAATGGAATGCTGATATTGAGTGCTGCGCCATCAGCACCTTCTGCGATCACCCATTTGGCGTCAGTTTTAATGCCAGCTTCTTGTAATAAAAGCCTAACGGGGATACCTGTCCATTCTGCGTTAGAGACTAGGCCGTGTGCATATCCAGCTTTTGATTGAATCGGATTAGTACGCCAACCGCTATTACTGTTGCCGCCACATTCGATAAAACAAGTACGGGAAATCATCGGGTAGCGCAGTAGGCTCGCCACATCAAAACTTAGTGGTTTATCAACTAAACCATTAACAAGTAATGTGTGTTGCGTAGGGTCAATTTGCGGTACACCATTGTGATGTCGTTCATAATGAAGTCCGTTCGGTGTGATGGTGCCTTGTAAATCATGCAACGGCGTCCATGACACCCCGTTACCTAGCGCGTCTGGATTAGCAGAAATCCAACGAATAACTTGTTGTTCATGGGGTGAGGGCTGACCATAATTACTGAAACCTTTGCCAGATGTTTTCATCCACTCGGGTAAGTCATCAGATAAGCTTAGTTTAGTCTGAGCAGCCCAGACTGGTAGACTGAAGGTGCCAGCGAAAGCACTACCTAGAGCAATTTTTTGTAAAAACTGGCGGCGACTATCGGTGGGCTTGATCATCTTTATACCTTTAATTATTCGCTTGTGGGCTCAAGCTCAGGAGATGGTTCATTCAATAAAAACCAACTATCTAATTTGGCGATGGCTTCATCTCTGCCTGTTTTTTTGAGTGATGAAAAAAGTTGTGCGCTCGCGTTGAGTTCCAACTTTTTAATTTCAGCCAAAACACTATGTAAAGTTGCCATCGCCGCGCCGTGTTTGAGTTTGTCTGATTTGGTCAGCAAAATATGTACATCTAAATCTTTTTGATTTGACCAACGAATCATTTGAATATCGAATTGTTTGAGAGGGTGTCGAATATCCATCATGATCATTAATCCTTGAAGTGACTGACGCGTGTCGAGATATTGACCTAGATTTTGTTGCCAGCGAATCTTCATCTGTTCAGGCACTTTAGCGTAGCCATAGCCAGGAAGATCGACCAGTGTGCGGCTGTCATCTAGCGCAAAAAAGTTGATCATTTGGGTGCGGCCTGGTGTTTTACTGATGCGGGCAAGTGCCTTGTGATCGGTGATGGTATTAATAGCACTCGACTTGCCAGCATTTGAACGTCCCGCAAAAGCAACTTCGAGACCGATATCGGCTGGTAATTCAGATAATTGAGTAGCGCTGATAGTGTAATGCGCTTGGCGATAAAACTGTGACATAGTGGTGAACTCATAGGTGCAAAATTAAGCTAATAGAGGTAGCATACCAAGAGTTTTATTTAATGAAAGTGGAATTTTGGGAATTATGATGAAGAAAATGTTACTGACGGCGGTAATAGGCGTGACCTTGGCCATGTCTACTTCTCTAATGGCTGCTGGAAATGTAGCCGCGGGTAAAAGTAAAGCGCTTATGTGCGCGGCTTGCCATGGTGCTGATGGCAATAGCTCATCGGACATGTTTCCAAAATTAGCGGGGCAAGGTGAAGCCTATCTTGTCAAACAGCTTATAGAATTTAAAAGTGGTGTTCGTAGCAATGCTGTAATGGCATCGATGGTCGCCGCTTTGAGTGAACAAGATATGGCCGATATTGCGGCATATTATTCTAGTAAAACAATTACTCCAGGTGCGGTCTCAGAAGATTTGGCCGCAGCAGGTCAACAAATATTCCGCGGGGGTAATAAAGAATCTGGTTTACCTGCATGTATGGCCTGTCATGGCCCTGCTGGTGCTGGGGTGCCGGCGGCAAAATGGCCTGCATTATCAGGCCAGCATAGTGCTTATGTTGAAGCGCAATTAAAATCTTTTGCGGCGGGTACACGTAGCAATGATCCAAATAGTATGATGCGTGATATTGCATCAAAAATGACAGCCGACGAAATGAAGGCCGTTGCTGCTTATGTTGCAGGTTTACACTAAACCTTTAAATCTTTTGATTTAATTATAAAGATATCGCCGCATAGTGAAGACTGTGCGGCTTTTCTATATTAGCCCCACCCTAACGTACCAAAACCTGGGTTCCATAACGATATGTCTGAAACCAATAATTTATCTGTATCTCGAAAATCATTCAGCCAACGCCTGTTTCTTTTTTTAGGCTCGATGGATCTAGCAATCACGCTGTTGCTAGCCTTGGCTGTAGCATCGATTATCGGCACCGTATTACAACAAAATCAGCCTTACTCTGACTATCTAATTAAATTCGGGCCATTCTGGTTTGAGTTATTTGAATCAGCCGGATTGTATGATGTTTATAGTGCTATATGGTTTCTTTCTATTCTCGTCTTATTGGTCACGTCTACTTCTGTTTGCGTCATTAGGAATGGGCCCTCTATGGTGCGTGACATGTGGAATTTGCGTACACATGTACAGCGTAAATCGTTACGCGCCATGCGGCATAATACTGCATGGACAGTCGGTTCTCCGGCTGAAGATACTGTGACGAAATTAGAAAGTAACTTTTCTAAACTTGGTTTTAGAGTAAAACAAACACCCAAAACTGATGAAGTCCTTGTATCTGCGATGCGTGGAGGAATGAACAGATTAGGCTATTTGTTGACGCATCTAGCTATTGTTGTGATTTGCTTAGGTGGCTTAATGGATAGTAATTTGCCATTAAAATTCGCGGAATGGCAGGGACGAATAAACATAGAAACGCGTGATTTACCGTTGAGTCAGATTCCAGCAAAAAGCAAGCTTGCTGTAGGCTCTCAAGCATTTCGTGGTAGCGTTAATATTCCAGAAGGCCAGTCATCAAGTGTGGTATTTGTAGCGATGCGTGATGGTTATTTAGTCCAAAATCTACCCTTTAAAGTAGAAGTAAAAGATTTTCGTATTGAACATTATGCGACCGGTCAGCCCAAATCATTCGAATCCGATTTAGTCGTTTATGATGATGATTTAGCCGAGCCCTTGACGACTACAATTGCCGTTAATCATCCTTTAATTCACAAAGGCTATGCGATATATCAGGCTAGTTTCAGCGATGGTGGTTCAGCGTTATCTCTTGATGCTTGGCCATTAGATGGTCAAGCGGGCAATGAACCGCTGAGTTTTGATTCAAAAGTGTTTGAACGAAGAATGATGCATTGGGGTGATAATTCTTCACAACTCGAAATAACGTCATTCCGTCCGTTTAATATCAATCCCGATCCTACTGAGGAGGATCCTAACAACGTGCGTAATTTTGGTCCGAGTATTGAGTTTAAGCTTCGATCGAATACTGGCGAGGCACAAGAATATCAAAATTACATGTTGCCAGTGACACGGAATGGGCGCGACTTTTATTTGAGTGGTGTACGCTCAAGCCCCGCCGATGAATTTGGTTACTTGTATTTGCCGCTTGATAAACAGGGAGGTTTGACAGGGTTTAGTCATTTTTTGCAACGCTTATATGATAAAAAAGTAGTTGATGAGATTGCGCGTGAAATGACATCGACGACGCTTAACTCGGTGGCAAATAGTGACGAAAAATTAGCACAAAGCCTTCACGATACTTTGATGACATTAGTCGAGATGTTTGTGGCAGGTGGCTTTTCTAATGTAACCGTATTTATCGAAACGACATTACCTGAAGCTGAACGCGCGACCTTAGGTCCTGCTTACTTGAGCATGTTGCGAGAAATATTAGCGCGGGTGTATGTTAATGGCCTGTACCTTCCAGAACAACAACCTCCTAGTGAGTCAGAATTATTATTTTTACAAGATGCTGTCGATGCTATAGGAAGCTTGCCACGATATGGTTCGCCAGTTTATTTTGAGCTGACAGACTATGAGCATGTAGAAGCGAGTGGACTACAAATCGCACAATCGCCAGGAAAACCGATAGTCTATTTTGGTTGTGCGATGTTAATTATGGGGGTTTTTTTACTCTTCTATTTACCGCAACGTCGATTCTGGGCCTTAGTGAAAGTAAACGGCAGTCAAACAGATATCTTGCTGGCGGGTATGAGTAATCGTAATCCCCGTGAGTTTGATGGCTATTTTGAACAAATCAGTGATGAATTAAAACTAACCTCAGGGAACTCTAGCCCTCACTAGGTTTCTTAACTGTGTATTAATAAATGAAGAGTCATTAATGAATAAACTAGCAGGGATAATGTTAACCGAAACAAGCAGTCCACTCATACAATGGTTGTGGCGTGGCGCAATGGTCTTAGCCGGTATCATCTTATTGACGATGTATTACGACGTCTTTGATTATTACGAAGTGGGCATTGTTGTTCTAACCGCATTTTGTATGGCTTTGATCGGCCAGAACTGGATGGGTATCCGCTGGTATATTATCGTGGTGGGGCTACTTAGTTTATTTGCCATTCAGCGATATGCGAATGATCTTACGCTTGCTAATAGCGATTTCTTTTTGAATTATATGTTAGCTAGTCAATCTGCTTTTATGTGGATGAGTGCCTTGTTTGTGATGGCGACAGTGACTTATTTTGCAGGCTTATTTCTGCGTTCTGAATTTACTCAAAAAATAGGCACGGCGCTTACTTGGTCAGCAAGTGCAATGGGTATGATTGGTTTGATGGTTCGCTGGAAGGAATCATATTTGATTGGTCCAGATGTCGGTCATATCCCCGTCAGTAATTTATATGAAGTCTTTATCTTATTTGCGATTATCACATCAATACTTTATTTGTTTTATGAGCGACGCTATCAAACACGTGCTTTAGGCGGCTTTGTATTACTGGTAATTAGTTCTGCTGTAGCATTTCAGCTTTGGTATACATTTGAACGTCAAGCCCATGAGATTCAGCCATTAGTGCCTGCTTTACAAAGTTATTGGATGAAGATTCACGTGCCTGCTAACTTTGTTGGTTATGGCGCATTTGCCATGGCCGCGATGATCGGGGTGGCGTATTTATTAAAATCATGGCGTCAATCAGTAAACCCACAAGGTTTATTAGCTACAACATTACCGGATAAGGCCGTCATGGATGATCTTATGTACAAAGCTATAGCCCTAGGTTTTGCATTTTTCACCTTAGCTACTATTTTAGGTGCATTGTGGGCAGCTGAAGCATGGGGTGGATACTGGTCTTGGGATCCTAAAGAAACGTGGGCTTTAATCGTCTGGTTAAATTATGCCGCATGGCTACATATGCGTATGACTAAAGGCTGGCACGGCCGACCAATGGCATGGTGGGCTGTCATAGGCTTATTTGTGACGTTATTTGCCTTCTTGGGCGTTAATATGTTTTTGTCAGGGTTGCATTCCTACGGCACTTTGTAAGTTGATTTTATAGATAAGGATTAGATTCAAATGAAGAAAATGTTTAAAGCGATACTTTTATTAAGTGCTAGCTTGTTACCTCTAGCAGCCATGGCTACACCACTTGCCTATGTTGAAGGCGTGCATTACAAAACTACGGCGCAACGTATTGCTACTAGCGATGAAAAAGTCGTAGAAGTTATAGAACTATTTTCTTATAGTTGCCCACATTGCTTTAACCTCGATCCGCAAGTGCACGAATGGGAAAAAACACTACCAGTAAATGTAACTTTTGACCGTGTGCCGGCAATATTTCGTGATAGTTGGTTACAATTAGCTAGAGTCTTTTATACCGCTGAAGCAACGGGTGATTTAGAAAAGTTACATTCAGTTATCTTTAATGCTATTCATGTAGAAAAACGTCGTCTGGAAACAGAAGAGCAATTACTAGATTTTGTTGCTGAGCAGGGCATAGACCGTGATATGTTTGCTAAAACAATGAATTCCTTTTCCGTAAAAGGAAAAGTGAAAAAAGCATTATTATTAAGCAAAACTTCAGGAATCACTGGTGTGCCATCTATGATCGTTAATGGTAAATATATTGTTGATGCGCCAATGGCTGGTGGAATGCCTGAAATGCTTAAGGTAGTTGATTTCTTGGTCCAACAGGAATTGAATTAATAGCTAAAGTTAAATCGGGGTTGTAATTATTCTAACCCCGTTGTATTTTAATCAGCAAGGCAACAATTATGCCCCGATGCTTTTGCTCTGTACACTGCCGTATCTGCCCGTTTAAATACGTCATCTATTGTGTCGTTAGGTCTAAAAGTAGCTAAGCCCCCTGAAGCAGTAATCAGAAGGGGTTTATTCTCATAATGAAACTTCGAATTTTGGACTTTTCCTCAAATTTTATTAGCGAAACTAAGCGCAGGATCTAAACCTTGTGCCGCTAGAGCTAAGCGTTCTAAACTACGTTGCAGTAACTCGTCATAACTTTGTTGCTGCTCCAGAGATGTAATCGAGGCATAATATTTTTGTTTCCATTCATCTAACTGTTTAGATGTTATATCGCCCGCCATAAGTTAAATCCTTGACTGCTTAGAGAGCTGCAGGCGTTTGTTGTGATGTAGTGTCATTGGTATTATTTGGAGGCAAAACTTGATTACTGCCAACATTATCTTGTAATAAAATGTCATAGTATCGTCGAATATTTTGGATATAGCGGACCGGTTCACCCCCTCGAGCATAGCCATAACGAGTTTGTGTGTACCATTTTTTCTTAGCTAAAAGAGGTAAATATTCTTTTATATCTGGCCATATATCTGGATTTTTATTGTCACTTTCTGTGAGTATACGAGCATCTTCAAGATGACCTAGTCCTACATTATAGGCGGCTAGTGCAATCCATGTTTTATCCGGTTCATTGATTCGTTCAGGAAGACGCGCAAGCATTGAAGCTAAATATCCAGCACCAGCATCGATGCTTTGCGCTGGATCTTCTCGGTTATCTATATTCATTTCTTCAGCCGTTACTTGTGTTAGCATCATCAAACCTCTTACACCTGTGCTGGATACGGCTTGTGGATCCCAGTGTGATTCTTGATATGAAATAGCCGCCAATAAACGCCAGTCGAATCCAAACTTCTCTGCGGCTTTTTTAAACAGCTGCTCATATTCAGGAAGGCGAGTTTGTATACGCCGGTAATATGTCTTTGTATCAATGTAGTCAAAACGACGAATATGACCATAATACTTTTCTATTAAGCGATCGATATCGCCTGATTCTTCCATTTGATCAAAAAAGCTAACCATTGCTGCGGAAAGTGAACCATCTTCGCTTAATGACATCGCCCAAGCTAAAGACTCAGGCTCAGAAAGATCAAATGCAACTCGGAGTTCTGGGAATAAGGTTTGATTGGCCACTAAATCATTGGAATCGGCAATAGTATAATCAATCATTTCAAGCTCTACTAATTCTAGCAGGCCACTACTATCAAGCTCCTTATTTTCTGTCCATGTCAGTTCGGGAATGTCCTCTTTATACGAGTTTAACAGTTCAATATGACTACTATTAGCCATTACTTCTAATTGGCCATTATAAAGTTCGGTAATATTTTCAGGGATCCTATTGCCATTGCGATAGACCAATTGCTGGGTAACTTCTTGGTAGACTGGACCAAAATGAAAACGATCTCTACGCTTAGGAGTGATTGATAATCCAGCTGCCGCCATATCAGCTTTACCGTGTTCGATTAGGTTAAACATATCACCAAGATTATCTGGCACGATAATCTTAAGTTTAACATTGAGATATTCGGCAAAACGCTGTGTTAACTCGTATTCAAAGCCTGCTAATTCATTTCCTTTTACATAATAGGTGGTAGGTCCATAGCGAGTTAATACGCGCAATTCGCCTCTTTCACGAATTTCTTCTAGATGAGGTTGCGCCTCATCGCAAGCAATAAGTAGGCTTATTAGCATGAGTAACAGACTGATCAGTTTCAAATATAACTCCATGAACAATGTTTAGTCGAATTATCGCTTCATATTAACAACTTTGCACGATAATAAGTTCAGCTTTACATTTTAACAGACGCTCTTTAGTGGGTTTAGTGAATTTGGTTTAAACAGCTTATAACTCCCTTGTTTTTATAGTGGACTTGTATCGTGAAGACGCCAGAGTTACTTTTACCTGATGGAAGTTTCTACGATATGCGTTATGCCTACCCTTATGTTGCTGACGCGGTATATGCTGGACAACCCTGATATAGCATGCTTATACGTAATAATTATTTTCATAAATTGGCTGTTTTAGAACAAGGCTTTTAAGAAGCGCATGCCTTGTGTAAAGAATTATTTTTAGTCAGGAACTCAATGCCCCATAACAGTAGGTTAAAACCTATATGGCAGATATGAAATCGGTAATAGCTATGAAACCTGATGCCTTGATTATGGCTGACCTTGGCTTAATTATGATGGTGCGTGAGCAATGGCCGAAAATGCCGATTGACTCATCGGTACAGACGAATACTGTCAATTGGTAAGCCGTTAAATTTTGGCAGTCAATGGGTCTAAATCGCGTGATTTTATCACGTGAATTGTCATTAGATGAGGTCGAAGAACTTCGTCAGCCTTCCACAGATATGGAAATAGAAGTGTTTTTTCATCGCACTTTATGTATTGCCTACTCGGGTCGTTGTTTATTATCGGGCTATTTTAATCACCGTGATCCAAACCAAGGTCTATGTACTAATTCATGCCGATGGGATTATAAAATACATGCGAGTGATGGTAATGACGATTCACCGCAGAAAATAGTATCTAACGCCTTTGATGCAATCAATCAAACTGCCTTGCCTGATCGTGGCAGTCAGGAGCGTCCCACATTAGCTGATGATGGTTATTTGATTGAAGAGGTTAATCTTCCGGGAGAGTTGATGCCTATCTTTGAAGATGAGCATGGTGCGTATATTATGAATTCCAATGTTGTATGAGCAATTCACAATATAGAGGGTTCAACACAGATTGGTGTTGATTCATTGAAAATTGAAGGGCGTACTAAATCTAGCTATTATGTTGCTCGTACAGCGTAGATTTATCGGCGGGCTATTGAAAATGCCATAGCAGGGCGTAAGTTTGATCTTACTCTTATTGGTAAATTAGATAATCTTGCTAATCGTGGTTATACCGATGGCTTTTATCAACGCCATCCAACCCAAGAACAACAGAACTATATGGTGGGTTATTCCAGTAGTGATCGTCAGCAATTTTTTGGCGAAATTACCGGTTATGATATTGAAAAAAAATGTTTAGAAATTGATGTGAAAAATAAATCTTCGGTGGGAGACAAGTTAGAGCTGGTATTGCCTGAAGGCAATATTGAATTCACATTGGAAACATTGATTAATCCAACGGGTGAAGCTATTACTGTTACCCCTGGCAATGGCTATACCGTTAGGAACCCTCATACAGGGACTGTACCAAAGCTAGGCTTAGTCGCAAGGTATCTTTAGCGTGAGTAAATTACAAGTGAGATAGTGATCATAAGGTTTATATCCTAATCAAAGAATCATCATACTTATTATTGAGCTGAGGGGGTATTTGGACTAGGAGTTTATAGGGTTGAATCAGATTTGAATGGTACCGAGGGTCGGAATCGAACCGACACTACTTGCGTAACCGGATTTTGAATCCGGCGCGTCTACCAGTTCCGCCACCCCGGCAATATTCAAGCGTCAAATTATAACGTGAGTTAGGTCATTTAGGAAGTGTTATTTTGAATTCTGAACTAAGACGCGATGGTAAGCTAGATAGCCTACATCATTTTTAAGTTAGAGCTCAGTAAGATACTAAAAATTTCATTATAATTTGAAGAGTAAAGATAGTCTTTTTTTATTTAATAATATTCGAGCAAAGATAGAGAGTGCGCTATTATTAGTATGAGTTATTACTTGTAATTGATATAAAAAAACCGATATCAACTAAATTGATACCGGTTTTTTTGTACTGAAACGTTACGTTATTAATACTTTAGCTAAAATCTTGAAGCTAAAGCAAAGTCGCAACCAAATTTCAGTAATGTTAACGTTTAGAGAATTGTGGACGTTTACGCGCTTTGTGTAAACCAATTTTCTTACGTTCTACAGCACGAGCATCACGAGTGATGAATCCTGCTTTACGTAATTCTGATTTTAATTCGCTGTTGTATTCAACCAATGCGCGGCTGATACCGTGACGAATTGCGCCAGCTTGACCATTGTTACCACCACCACGAACCGTGATGTTTAAGTCAAAATTGCTTAGCATATCAACAAGAACTAGTGGTTGACGTACGACCATGCGAGATGTTTCGCGGCCGAAGTAATCTTCCAATGAACGAGTATTGATTGTTAGTTTGCCGCTACCTGCTTTTAAAAAAACACGAGCTGTTGAGCTTTTGCGACGACCTGTAGCGTAGTATGAATCTGCCATAATATGTCCGATTAAATTTCCAGCACTTTAGGCTGTTGAGCGGTATGAGGATGTTCTTCACCAGCATAAACTTTAAGTTTACTAAACATGGTGCGTCCCAATGGATTCTTTGGCAACATGCCTTTTACAGCTGATTTGATAACACGATCTGGCGCTTTATCAAGTTGCTTTTCAAGAGTGATAGATTTTATACCACCGATGTAGCCTGTGTGATGATAATAGATCTTATCTTTCAATTTATTACCGGTTACACGCAATTTTTCAGCATTAATAACGACGATATAATCACCAGTATCAACATGAGGCGTATAAATAGTTTTATGTTTGCCACGTAGGCGACGCGCGATTTCCGTAGCCATACGGCCTAGAGTTTTGCCATTGGCATCAATCACGAACCAGTCACGACGAACTTCAGCTGGTTTTGCACTTAACGTGGTGGTTTTTAAAGTGGTTTTCATTCCGCAGTTTGCTCCTGAAAAATATTACGCAGGCGGGGTCTAAATAAAGAGGAAGCATGTTACGCAATCAAGTTAAGACTGTCAACTGCCTTCACGACATAAATAATTAAGATAAGTATAACACCTGAGAACAGGCAACAAATGGGCGCATGACTAACTGTTCGAGTAATTTACTAGTCAGTAAGCTACTGTCACATGAGTAGTAATTGCGGACAATTTTTCGCTAGCGTTGCGTGGTTTGTATTGAATTCAGATTGGATGAGCTCAAGCGTTTTTTGTCTATCGGTGTGCATTGTAACAGTAATTGACAGTAAAAATGATAGTTGTGGCATGATATATCCAAATTATATGAAATTAAGCAGGACTAAGGTGGGTTAATGAACAATGTCGGTGTTTGAACTATTCGCTCATTAGTTCAGTTTAGAAAACCAAAGCTTATTAATTGTTTCGTGATGACGAAAGTTAATATAGCAATTTTAACATATTGTAAAAATTGATATATTCGAAATCTATATATTTAGTCATGTTGGTTTTAGCTTAAACCAACATCAACGTAAGCCTTGTAAAGCTAGGTGGCTTTTCAAAATTTTAATCTCCCTGCAAGTTGACCAATGTCTATTATTTGTTGTGCTTAGCATTGCTACTGTCCAATTTGCGGGTAATTGTTCTAACGTCTAAGTGGAAATTCTATGTCGACCGCACTGCGACGGAAAATAAGAACTGGAGTATCTGAATACCGCCTAGTTTTAGACTTTTTCATGCATTGCTAATGTGCATGATTGGACTGAGCTTGAAATAATAAATAATTACCTTAGCCCTTTATAAAATATCGAGTTAGACGGTATTTATATTCATCGCTAGTTGTTTTAAAGAGAGCGTTGTTAGCATAAATGGCTTGTGTTTTATGGGCATATTTTATCGTTCGTTCGTGGTAATATTTACAAAGATTCTTTCATTAATAATTTTTCCGAGAAATCATGTCAAACCGAATTCGCGAGATACCGTACAACTATACTTCTTTTTCTGACCGTGAAATCGTTATTCGATTTTTAGGCTCGGATGCTTGGGACATTCTACTGACATTGCGAGACCAGCGTAAAACTGGTCGCAGTGCCAAGATGTTATTTGAGGTTTTGGGTGATATGTGGGTTATTTCGCGTAACCCTTTTATACAAGATGATTTGGTTGAAAATCGTAAACGTTGGGATTCCTTGTCTCATGCATTGCATCATCGCTTGGATCAGGTCCGTGAGCGCGCACAGGAAAATAATAATACCTTAGCGTTAGAGCTAGAAGCTAAAACACGGCATGCGGTTGCTGAGTTTGAACGAGATTTATTGAGTATTGACGAACGCCGCCGTGGTGTCATACGCCGCTTATCCAAAGCGACAAAAAAACATAATATTAAGTTTGATGGTTTATCACGCGTTTCGCATGTTACTGATGCAACTGATTGGCGCGTTGAGTACCCATTAGCCGTAGCTACGCCTGATAGTGAAGAAGAGATGGCTGCAGTTGTCGCGGCTTCAATTGCGTTAGGCTTAACGGTTATTCCTCGTGGTGGTGGCACCGGTTATACTGGTGGTGCTATTCCGCTTACTGCTGACAGTATTGTTGTAAATACTGAAAAATTAGAGGGCTTAGGTAAAGTTATCTATCGCACGCTACCTGAACGCGAAGGTGAAGTCGCTACGGTTCGTGCTGAAGCCGGTGTAGTTACGCGTCGTGTATCTGAGCTTGCCGAGCGTAGCGGCCTTGTATTTGCCGTCGATCCAACATCACAAGATGCGTCGACGATCGGTGGTAACGTGGCGATGAATGCCGGCGGTAAAAAAGCAGTGATGTGGGGAACCGCATTGGACAATCTCGTTTCATGGCGCATGGTAACACCCGATGCAAAATGGATGGAAGTTGAACGCCTTAATCACAATCTTGGCAAAATCCATGATGTTGAAACTGCGAAATTCCGCGTTACTCAGTATGAAGCTGATGGCAAAACCACAGTAGGTGAGCCAGAATATCTGACTATTCCTGCACATGAGTTACGCAAAAGTGGGCTGGGTAAGGATGTGACTAATAAATTCCTAGGTGGTTTACCAGGAATTCAAAAAGAAGGCTGTGATGGTTTAATTACTTCTGCAGTGTTTGTTTTACACCGGATGTCTGATTTTACTCGTACGGTTTGTCTGGAATTCTTTGGTAACGATCTAAGTAAAGCTGTGCCTGCTATTGTTGAGACTAAAGATATTTTAGATAACAATCCAAACGTATTATTGGCAGGGATGGAGCATCTAGACGAACGTTATGTGCGTGCCGTTGGTTACACCACAAAAGCACCACGTTCGATACTGCCAAAAATGGTGTTAATGATTGATGTCGCTGGCGATGATGAGGATGAAGTTGCTACTGCTTGTTCGCAAATTGTTCGTTTAGCTAATGCGCGTGATGGTGAGGGTTTTATCGCTGTTAGTCGGGAAGCTCGTAAGCGTTTTTGGGCAGATAGATCCAGAACGGCGGCCATTGCCAAACATACTAATGCCTTCAAGATAAATGAAGACGTGGTTATACCATTGGATCGTTTGTCTGAATATAACGATGGTATTGAGCGTATTAATATAGTGCAATCGACACGCAATAAATTAAAGATGGCTGAAGCCGCCTGTACTTATTTATCAAATCAGCCAAAAGAGTTGAAAATACATAAAAAAGACTTGGATGAAAGTGCTGAAAATGATGCAATTATGCAAAGTAAAATTGACGCTGCTTGCAAACATCTAGACCAGGTACGCGGACGATGGAAAGAAATATTAGCCAATCTTGATACTTTAGCCTCAGAAAAACTGAGTCTGTTATCTGAGAAAGCTGAAGCTAATCTTGCTGAAAATGACACGTTTTTTAATGTGTTGCAGCGACGCGACGTGCGAATTTCTTATCGAGAAGAAATCGAAAAACCACTGAAAGAATTATTTCAAGGTGAATCGTTATCTGCTTTGCGGGCTAAACTGGATGAAATACATACCGACCATCGTTCAAGCCGCTTGTTTGCGGCGACGCATATGCATGCTGGCGATGGCAATGTTCATACCAATATTCCAGTGAACTCTAACGATTACGACATGATGCATGAAGCTGAGCTGATTGTTGACGATGTGATGGCGTTGGCTGGCCACTTAGGTGGCGTTATTTCTGGTGAGCATGGTATTGGTTTAACCAAAATGCAATATTTAGATCAGGCGACGATTGATGCATTTGCCAAGTACAAGCAACGTGTTGATCCTAATGGACATTTTAATGCTGGCAAATTGCTGGCAGGCTCTGGATTGGACAAAGCTTACACGCCATCATTGAGATTGTTGCAGCAAGAAGCTTTGATTCTTGAAGCTAGTGAATTGAATGAAATCAATAACGATATTAAAGACTGCTTACGTTGTGGTAAGTGTAAACCTGAATGTACAACGCATGTACCTCGCGCTAATTTATTGTACTCACCTCGAGACAAAATTTTAGCTACTGGGCTAATTATGGAAGCATTTTTATACGAAGAGCAGACTCGTCGAGGTGTTTCAGTACGTCATTTTGAAGAAATGAATGATGTTGCTGATCATTGCACAGTTTGTCATAAATGTTTGAATCCATGTCCGGTGAATATCGATTTTGGTGATGTGACCATCAAACTTCGTGAAATTCTAAAAAATCAGGGCAAACGTCATTTTAACGTCGGTACATGGTCAGCAATGGCGTATTTGAATGCTAGAGATCCGCTTACCGTCAAAATATTACATAAAAGCTTGATCCAGTGGGGTGCTAAAAGCCAACGTTTTGCACATAGCTTAGGTAAAAAACTTGGTTTATTAGGAAGTAAGAAAAAACGACCTATGCCAACAACAGGAAAAACGCCTATTCGTGAGCAAGTTGTTCACTTTATGAAAAAGCCGATGCCTGCTGGTTTACCATCAAAAACTACCCGCGCGATGTTAGGTGTGGAAGATAACAAGATGATTCCTGTCATACGTGATGTGACCAAAGTTAATGATGAGTCTGATGCTGTGTTTTACTTCCCTGGCTGTGGTTCAGAACGATTGTTTAGTCAAGTGGGGTTAGCAACGCTGGCTATGTTGTACGAAGTCGGTGCTGAAACAGTATTGCCACCAGGTTATTTATGCTGTGGTTATCCGCAAGCATCAAATGGCGATACGGCTAAAGCTGAAGCCATTACCACTGAGAATCAAGTGTTATTCCATAGGCTTGCTAACACATTAAATTACATGGACATTAAAACGGTTATTGTGTCCTGCGGAACCTGCATGGATCAATTACTGAAATATCAATTTGAAAAGATTTTTCCTGGTTGCCGATTGTTAGATATTCACGAGTATCTAATGGAAAAAGGGGTGAAAATGGAAGGCGTGGATGGCGTGCAGTACCTCTATCATGAGCCATGCCATACGCCGATGAAAACGTATGAGTCAACCAGTGTTGCTGCCACCTTATTAGGGCAAGAAGTAACCTTGAATGATCGTTGTTGTGGTGAGGCTGGAACGTTTGCTACCGCTAGACCTGATATTGCGACGCAAGTACGTTTCCGTAAGGAAGAAGAAATTACCCAAGGTATTCAACAATTATCTGGTGAAGAAAAAGCAGTGAAAGGCAATGTGAAAATGCTGACGTCTTGCCCAGCTTGTGTACAAGGTTTGTCGCGCTATGCTGAAGATACTGGCATTGAAACTGACTACATTGTGGTTGAAGTCGCCAATCATATTTTAGGTGAAAACTGGCAGCCGAAGTTTATCGAAGCTGTGAAAAATGGCGGAATTGAGCGCGTATTATTGTAATTTAATATCAAGATCAGGTCGGCAAGTGCCGACCTGACTAATATGGTTAATTAGGTATTAAGGCTGCACTACTAAAATGAATACCATCCCAACCTGAGTGAATGAAATTACGAATGTTTTGATGGTCATCGCCCTCAGGATGAACAAGGACATCATCACGATAATAACTGCCGAAACAGGCTAATGTTTGTTGCTTTGACAGGCTATTCAGCAAGCCAAATGCAAAGATTTTACATGAACCATTATTTTGATTCTCTTCGTTGACGCTACCGTTATTAGTAAATTTAGCAGGTATAAATTCATAGTTATCATCAATCACATCCATAGTGTCACTGAACTCGATCAGTTCTGGATGTTCGGTAAGTTTTAAAATAAATTCATCAATGTTCACGTTAGTCCTAGTATTTTTATTTAGAAACAAAGATTATACCTAAACTAAACAACGGATAAATTCTCGGTACTTGTGAAGGATACGCATAATTTAATTAATCTCAGCTTGCTACACTTATGATTGCATACCAAACCTGACACATCTTCCTTTGAAGGGCTGATATGAAAACAGCAGTATTATTAAGATTTTATAGACGTTTGCGTATTTCAATACGCACTGTGGTAATCGCTTTTTTCCTGCTAGCGACTATCGTCACAGCCTCTGTTGCTATTAGTCTCCAATACTACTTTAGTAAAACCTCGGCGACAGAATCCACTCTCGCGATGTATAAAAAAACAGCTGCCGAGACACGTAATTACCTTGATTTAATCGATGAAAAAGCGAGTCAAACAGCGAGTATCTTGGCGCAATTTACCCACTTCAATAAAGACCAGGTAATTTCTGATGAAACAACGCGCTTGTATATGCAAGGCCTGTTGAGAAATCCTCTAATGCTCGGCGTCTACCTTGGTTTTGCTAATGGTGATTTCTACGAACTGGTTAATCTAGATTCAGATAAAGATGCTCGTGAGAAATTACATGCGCTACCGCAAGATCGTTGGCTGACAATAACGATTAAAGGCCAAGGCAGTGCGCGTAAAGAGACCTTAGCTTTTTATGATGATAAATTTCAACTTAGAACAACAAAAACACTGTTAACAGATTTTGACCCACGCCGACGCGCTTGGTATACCGAAGCTAAATCTGGCGAAACACACAAGACGCTACCCTATTTGTTTCAAGCCTTGCAAAAGCCGGGTGAAACCTATGCCACCAAACTTAAAAATTATGATGCCGTGTTAGCGGTCGATATAACAATGTCTTCCCTGTCTGACTATTTGCGGCAACAAGATTTTGGTCAAGATAACGAAATTTATATTTATCAGGAAACGGGTCAGTTAGTTGCAACGAATCAAATTATTGAATCTAAAACGTTACCCGTAGCGCCGAAAATAACTTTAAGTAAAGAGCAGCAGGCATTAGTGGCATCGATACCTTATCTAACAGTATCGAATGAGAATGACTGGCCGCCTATTAACTTTGCCGCTTCAGGGCAACCTTATGGTTATGCGATTGATGTGTTGAATTACATTTCGCAAATGACAGGTATTGAGATTCATTATGTTAATGGACTGCGGTGGCCTGAATTAGCAGATATGTTTGTTAATGGCGAAATAGACGTCTTACAGCCGGTATTTTATGACAAGGGACGGCAATGGATTGGTTCATTGACGGATGCCTTCCTCGATGTGCCCTATGGTGTCATTACGGCTATAGGCACAGACAAAGTCACCCATATTGAACAATTGAAAGGCAAAACAGTAGCTATTCCAGATGGCTGGCTATTGGCTACCAATCTAGAAGAACAATTTCCTGACATCAAAATTACGCGAGTCCCCACCGTTAGAGACATGTTTGTTGCGGTACAAGAGGGTCAAGTCGATGCTGCTATAGACACAGCACCAATATTAAACTACACCGCAAAACAGTTTTTTATTGAAGATGTAACACTCTCTCAATCAATTGATTTCGGCGAAGCGACTTTCCCGAATCAGTTGCATTTCATGTTAAGTAAATCATCGTCTGGTTTAACTGAATTATTTAATCTTGCATTGTCCAAACTCGGTCCGGAATATAAGCGAGCCCTCCAAGATAAATGGTTTGAGCAAAAATGGTATCGTGTTAATAATGATGTTGATTATCAACTGGGCACGGTGCCCTATATCGAGTTAATGCAACTGGTTCATAACTCTTCGCCTGATCAGCTTTTGACGCTCAATATTAAAGGCGAGGATCACTTCGTTTTTACCACTCGATTTGGCGGCGACAATGACAAGCGAGATATTTTTTCGATTGTAACGCCCGTGTCAACTGTATTGGCTCCAGGCATTGAGAAAATTAAAATTGCAATAGGCCTCACAGCCTTAGCTTCGATTTTGTTGCTACCTCTGTCTTGGTTCTTGGCAAAGCCTTTTGTGAACCCGATTCATCAATTAGCTAAAGACAGTGAAAAGATAACCAATCGCAGATATGGTGAAGTTGAATACGTGGAGAGTCGCATTCAAGAGCTTCATGATTTAGGGGTGTCAATGGATAAAATGTCACGCTCTATTCAGGAAAATGAACAAGCACAGCGGGAGTTGATGGATGCCTTTATTAAGCTAATCGCACAGGCAATCGATGAGAAGTCTCCACACACAGCAGGCCACTGCGAACGTGTTCCTCAGTTAGCATTTATGTTGATAAAAGAAGCAGAAAAGGCCGATTCTGGACCTTTTGGCGATTTTGCATTCAAATCCGCTGATGAATGGCGTGAGTTTGAAATTGCCGCTTGGTTACATGATTGCGGCAAAATAACCACACCGGAAAGGATTATTGATAAAGGCACTAAACTGGAAACTTTATATAATCGAATTCATGAAATAAGAATGCGATTTGAAGTGTTATGGCGAGATGCAGAAATTAATTATTTACTGAAGAAAGCTGAACCAGGTGCCGATGAAGCCGTTCTATTAGCTGAAAAAGAACAAAAACAACAACAATTACAAGAAGATTTTGCATTCATCGCTAACTCGAATATTGGTAGTGAGTTTATGAGTGATGATGACGTTCAGCATCTGAAAAAACTTGCTGAACATACTTGGCACAGGCATTTTGATAATCGTCTCGGCCTTTCTCATATTGAACTTAGTCGTTATCAAGAAACGACAGATAACTTACCTGCAATAGAATCATTACTGTCAGATAGACCTGAACATTTGGAAGAGCGGGTTCGCAGTACTGATTATGATCCTAGCTTCGGTATCAAGATGGACATCCCAGAATATCTTTATAACACGGGTGAGCTTTATAATCTGTCGATTACCCGAGGCACCTTGACGGCTGAAGATAGATTTAAAATTAATGAACACATCATCAGTACCATTAACATGTTGGAAAACCTGCCATTCCCAGAGGAATTAAAACGAGTACCTCGCTATGCATCTACTCATCATGAGTCGATGAAAGGTACCGGTTATCCTCGTGGTTTGTCAGCAGAAGATCTCTCGATACCAGAGCGAGTGATGGTACTGGCAGATATCTATGAAGCGTTAACGGCCTCTGATCGCCCCTATAAAAAAGCCAAAACAATTAGCCAGTCCATCGACATTCTTCATAAGATGGCATTAAACGAACATATTGATATTGATGTGTTTGAATTGTTTTTGACGAGTGGCGTGCATACGCTATACGCAAATCGCTTCCTACCGCCATCACAGATTGATCATATAGATATTGAGCAATACTTAAGATAACTACTTTATATTGATGCTCGTTGAG
>JALIBN010000024.1:145589-192431 GCA_030576275.1 Pseudomonadota bacterium
CATATAGATATTGAGCAATACTTAAGATAACTACTTTATATTGATGCTCGTTGAGAGTATCTGGCTATAAAGTAGCTAGTTTTTATCTCTACTCAATTTATATGTCTGATTCTTTAATTCGCCAAACAAAGAACAACACCATCAGGCAAAAAACAACCAACATAAGTTGTAGACCAGTGCGACCTGACAGTACAAATATTGATATACCAAAGGTGGCTATAATCAGTAACATCACTTTGTACTTTATATTACGACGAATGGTTTTTGTTCGTTCCCATTGTGCGAGAGCGGGCCCGAACCATTTATTGTTTAATAGCATTCGATGAAATCGAGGTGAACTTTCGGCAAAACAGGCTAGGGCTAAAATCAGAAAGGGGGTGGTTGGCAATATTGGTAACACGGCACCAATCACCCCCAAAATAATAAACAACCAACCGAGTATGATCAGTAAGATATGTTTAATTTTAGTAGGCATAGCTATGCGCGAGACATAAACTTGCCACTGTCAGTATTGATCTTAATTAATTCGCCGGGCTCAATGTATTCGGGTACTTGCACTTCTAATCCGGTCGCTAATCGAGCCGGTTTAGTACGAGCAGAGGCGGAGGCGCCTTTAAGGCCTGGTGCAGTGTCAACAATAATCATTGCCACAGCTGCTGGCAACTCAATAGCTATGATCTGGCCATCTAATAAGATTGCAACAATGCCTTCCAATCCTTCCACTAGATAGTCGATTTCGTCTTCTATATCGCTAGTGTTAATGGTGAATTGTTCATAATCATCTAAATTCATAAAGGTGTAGCTATCACCATCTTGATAAGAGAATTGCACAAGCTTACGTTCACAATCAACTTCTTTTAGAAAGTCATCGCCCTTTAAACTTTCATCACGTTTTTGTTTGGTTTTAAGGTGGTTAAAGCGTACTTTATATAAAGTAGAAGCACCGCGAGAGGAGGGATTACGTACTTCAATTTCTTTTACTGAATACGGTTCATCGTTAATATCGACGACCATTCCGCGTTTTAAATCACTGGCTTTTGGCATGAAAATACTCTGTTTATATAGATAGATAGCGCGGCATTATACGTGAGTATCTCCGCTAAACTATAGTCTTGTTAGTTTACAATCCTATTCAACATTGAGGTAGATCTATTTGATATTTTCTGAAAATATAGTCGATGTTGGTGACTGGCTAAAATGTAGTCTGATCTACTGTGGCTGATTGAGTTAAAATCAACACAATATTAAATATCAAAAGAGTACAGACAGATGGTAGAAATTGGCAAAAGAAATACATTACGCGTGGTGAAGTTCGTTGATTTTGGTGTGTATCTTGACGGTGAAAATTTTCGCGAAATATTGCTACCTAGTCGTTACGTCCCACAAGGCTGTGCTGTAGGGGATGAGATTGATATTTTTCTCTATCTCGATTCTGATGATTTGTTGATTGCTACTACCGAAACGCCAAAAGCGATGGTTGGTGAATGTGCTTATCTTAAGGTGGTCGCCGTCAACCAAGTTGGCGCATTTTTAGATTGGGGTTTACCAAAAGAGTTATTAGTGCCTTTTGGCGAACAACAAAAACCGCTGGAAGTTGGTAAGTCATATGTGGTGTATCTATATATTGATGATGCCTCACAACGGATTGCCGCTAGCACTCAAATTGATAAGTTTTTGCCTGATAATTCACTGTATTTCAAGGATCAACAGCAGGTCGATTTAATGATTTATGGTCGGACTGATTTAGGCTACAAGGCGATAGTGAATGGTGTGGTGACCGGACTAATCTTTAATAGCGACGTTTATACGCCTTTGCAGAATGGGCAGGTGATTAAAGGCTTCATTAAACAAGTTCGACCTGATCAAAAATTAGATTTGTATCTACAAATTGCTAACCGTGAAGCACTTGATACCTTATCAGAACAAATTCTGGCTTTTCTTCAAAAAGAAGGCGGGCGCTCAACAATGACGGAAAAAAGTCCGCCAGAGTTAATTGCAAAACATTTTGGCGCAAGTAAGTCGAGTTATAAAAAAGCCTTAGGCAAGTTATACAAAAAACGCCTGATCTTGATTGAAAAAACACATATTGAATTGGTGAAATAAGTGGCAGATATAAATTGGTACCCTGGACACATGCACAAGGCTAGTAAAGAAATGCGTCAAATCGTACCGCAAGTGGATCTTATTATCGAAGTGATCGATGCTCGTATTCCATTTAGCAGTCAAAACCCGATGTTGGCTGAGATACGAGGCGATAAACCCTGTATTAAGGTCTTAAGTAAAAGTGATCTTGCTGATCCTATTTTAACAAAGCAGTGGCAAGATTATTTTGAGCGAGAAAATAATGTCAAAACGATTGCTTTGAGTACTCAGCAACCAGAAAAAATGCGTGACTTACTCGATTTATGTCACAAGATGGTACCTATACAAGATAGCGCCAGTGGTGCTAATAGAGTACAAGCGATGATTATGGGGATCCCCAATGTGGGTAAATCCAGCTTAATTAATATCTTAGCCGGTAAAATGATTGCCAAAACAGGCAATGAGCCAGCCGTGACAAAAATGCAACAACGGATCAAGCTGGAGCAAGGCATCGTATTATTAGATACGCCAGGAGTCTTGTGGCCTAAGCTAGAAAATAGGCATGGCGGTTATCGTTTAGCGATTACCGGTGCAATTAAAGAAACTGCGGTCAGTAACGATGATATTGCAATGTATGCAGTGGATTATTTCCGTGTGCATTATCCCGCATTATTAAGAGCGCGCTATCAGCTCGATCAATTACCCATTGATGAAATGTCATTATTAGGCATGATCGGTATGAAGCGTGGTTGTTTACGGGCAGGAGGTATCGTTGATTTAGAGCGTGCGGCGAAGATTTTGTTAACTGAGTTTCGCGACGCCACCCTCGGGCTGATCAGCTTAGAAACGCCAGAAATGGTAGAAAAAGAACTGATCGAAATGCTGGCTATTCGAGAAGAAAAGGCGGCAAAAAAAGCGGCTCGTAAACAAAAAAAACATAGTTCACGTAACTAGTTATTTCTTTGGCTAGGTACATATTATGATTATAAATCTTTCGCTTGAAGATTTAACGAGAATATTTGATTTTAATTATGTCTCTCGGGGAATAGATTATGCTAAGAATAGCATGGTGTTATCTTCAGAGGTTCAAGATAAAAATCACAAAATAAATGCGACAGTACAAGGTAGTGAGCTTAATAAATATCACTGTGTCGTCACATATAAGGAGGAAGCTCGTTATATCAGTGGCACATGTAGTTGCCCTGTAACCTTCAATTGTAAACATGTTGTGGCGGTAATTATTGATCACATGAATAAGCAGCATGTAACGGCTTCGCCTAGTGAGGCTCAGCCACAACGAAATATTGCCTTAGATAATTGGCTACGTCGCTTAAGCAAGCCTACTGCCGATACATCTCATAAAAAAGAACACAAAGATAAATTACACTTTGTTTTTGATATAACAACAGATGTACAACATGGCCGACATTTAAATGTGAGCGCCTTTAAAACACAGCGACTCAAAAGTGGTTTGTGGAGCAAAGGTAGCAAGCTTAGTTTAGATTCAAGCTTTCAAGCATCGTATATCAGTCAGTCTGATATGGAATTATTAAGGTTGATTGAAGCCGTGACAGACAGCCAAAATACGGCTGATTATCGACTTTTCGGTTCATCAGCGGTGTATGTTGTGGAAAAAATTATGGCTACCGAGCGTAGTCATTGGCATGTATTGAATAACCCGCCATTACAACGTGGTGAAGCGCTAAGTGCAGAGCTTGATTGGCTGTTACAAGATGAGCTAGTTGAAGTAAGAGCTTTGAATCATCCTGAACTGATATTGATGCCGCTTGACCCCTTGATGTATTTTGATAGTAAAACTAATTCGATTGGAATTCTAAACACTGAATTATCGAACGACGCTTGTTATGCCTTAGCAACAGCGCCAGCTATTCCTGCAGAGCAATGTAAGCAGGTTAAAAAAGCACTCAAACAGATTTTCCCCAAGAGTAATATTGCCGTGCCTACGATTGAAATACGCAAAGTAAAGTCTAAGATAAAACCAGTACCGTGTTTGCGAGTTTATTCCGTAAAAGAAGATATTTCACTGCCTTTTATGATGTCTGCCGACTATGAAGACTATGCTGATCTCCATTTTGAGTATGATGGCATCGAAGTTTCACCGCATGCCACGGACAAGGTGTTAAAACGCCAAGTTGATGGTCATCTAGAACAGATTACTCGTGATTTTAAATTAGAAAAAGCGTGGATTGATGCCATATACCAAGTAGGTTTAGAGCTTGAAGATATTATTGAGCAACCTAGTGAATTTATGCGTTTGTACCATGTAGATTACGAACATGGCTGGTTAGATTTTGCCGATAAAGATGTACCAAAGTTACGTGATGCAGGCTGGAAAGTGATTATCGATCCTTCATTCCGCTTTGATGTGGTTAATGCTGAAGATTGGTATGCTGATTTACAAGATAGTAATGGCGGCGATTGGTTTAACCTTGAATTAGGCGTGAAAATAGAAGAGGAAATGATTAGTTTGTTGCCAGTGTTAGTTGACTTTATTCAGCAACAAACGCGCGGCAAAACATTAGAGACATTTTTAGCTAAGCCAGACAGCGAACCGTTTTTTATGACCTTAGATGACGGTCGTGTAATTCGGGTAGAACTGGGTAAAGTCCGTCATATTATCGAAACATTGGTTGAGCTATACGATCCTAATGCCTTAGATATTGAAGGTAAGTTAAGACTATCGCGTTATCAGGCCAATCAGCTAAATACCTTGGGCGAAAGCAATATGCAATGGGCTGGCTCAGATGCGCCACGCTTATTTGCAGAGAAGTTAGCTGGATTTAAGGAAATTAGTCACGTCACGGTACCGGAAACGCTTAAAGCATCGTTGCGACCTTATCAACAGCAAGGCCTAGATTGGTTACAGTTCCTACGAGAATATAAATTATCAGGCATTTTGGCCGATGAAATGGGTTTAGGTAAAACTGTACAGGCGATCGCCCATATCTTAAAAGAAAAAGAAGCGGGACGAATGACCGATCCATGTTTGGTCGTCGCCACCACTTCCTTGATGGTTAACTGGGCTAATGAAGTCAAACAGTTCGGGCCATCACTTAAGGTGTTAATTCTACAGGGCGATGACCGCAAACTTTATTTTGATACATTGGCTGATTATGATGTTGTGCTGACGACCTATCCGCTATTACCGAGAGATAAAGACGTCTTATGTGCTCAACATTGGCATGTCGTGATCCTTGATGAAGCACAACATATCAAAAATCCACGCTCAAAAGTCGCCGTTACAGCACGTGAATTGAACTCTAATCATCGCCTGTGTTTGACCGGCACACCCATGGAAAATCATCTCGGTGAACTATGGTCGCAATTTCATTTTTTAATGCCCGGATTATTGGGCGACGAAAAACAGTTTCGTAATTTATTCCGTAAACCGATTGAATTGTTAGGTGATGATGAACGGCAACAACAGCTTAATAAACGCATTGCACCGTTTATGCTACGGCGTGAAAAATCACTGGTGGCAAAAGAATTACCAGAAAAAACAGAAATTATTAGTTCCGTTGAATTGTCAGGTCAACAACGCCAATTGTACGAAACTATCCGGGTGACGATGAATGAAAAAGTCCGTCAGGAAATAGATAAAAAAGGCATTGCTCGTAGTCAGATCATTATTTTGGATGCCTTACTTAAATTACGCCAAGTATGTTGTGATCCTCGTTTATTAAAATTCGATGCCGCTAAAAAAGTAAAAAACTCGGCCAAACTCGAGCAATTAATGGAAATTTTACCTGAAATGATCATAGAAGGACGGCGGATTTTATTATTCTCTCAATTTACAAGCATGTTGCGGTTGATTGAAGAGGCATTAGTGGCGCGGAAAATCGACTATGTAAAACTTACCGGTCAAACCAAAGATCGGACAACACCGATCAATCGGTTCCAGAATCAGGAAGTGCCGCTGTTTTTAATCAGTTTGAAAGCGGGTGGAACGGGTTTAAATCTTACCGCCGCAGATACCGTTATTCATTATGATCCATGGTGGAATCCAGCGGTGGAGGCACAAGCTACTGATCGTGCACATCGAATCGGTCAGAAAAATAAGGTGTTTGTTTATAAATTGATTGTTGCTGGCACGGTAGAAGAAAAAATAAATGCACTGCAACTGAAAAAGAAGGCGCTGGCGGATGCTTTATTTGGCAGTACTAAGCAGACTGACAAACTGACCGAACAGGATATTCAAGCATTGTTTGAACCCTTGAAATAATCTGGCGTAATTTATCAATAGTTAGTGTTGTAGCCAAAGCTATCGTTACCGAAGCTTTTCTCATAAGAGTACGTAATATAGGTCCTACAACTACGGCGAATGCATCAAGGTGATCGATATTCTTAGCCATTAATTCGAGAGCTTTAAACAATTCTGTGTCAGGTCTTATTGCATTATTAAATCAGGTGATTATACAGTAGCAATTATTTTGACCGACAATCTAATTAAGAATGATTTGCATTTAGATTTAATTCTAAGTATAATTTGCCAACTTCAATAATTTACTGGCAATAATATTCATGACACCATTAACCTTCAGAAAAACAAGCTTAGCTTTGAGTTTGTTGGTTGTGGCCTCCGCGAGCCACGCAGCAGCAACACCAACTAATGATGAAATCTGGGCACTATTGCAACAGGTTCAACAACAATTAAGCGAAGTAAAGCAACAAAATCAGCAGTTGAAAGTAGAAAATGAGACTTTAAAGGTTAAGGTTGATCAAACGGAACAAACAGCTAACTCTGCTCATGAAGCAGTTGAGGCGGTTGCCGAAGCAACTGAGTCAGCAGTCAAGTCTGTGAGTGCGAGTAAAACAACTATCGGTGGTTATGGTGAGTTGCATTACAATAATCTAGAAGATCAAAATGGCTCTGCAGATAAAGATGAGATAGATTTTCATCGCTTTGTATTGTTCTTTGGCCATGAGTTCAATGACCGCTTACGTTTATTCTCTGAGTTGGAGCTAGAGCATAGCATTGCTGGTGAAGGTCAGAAAGGTGAGATTGAGCTTGAACAAGCTTATATTCAATACGATTTGAATGATCAACACCGTGTTTCAGCAGGTGTATTTTTAACGCCTGTAGGTATTATCAACGAAACCCATGAACCCAATACTTTTTATGGTGTAGAGCGAAATAATGTTGAGAAAAACATTATTCCGACGACATGGTGGGAAGGTGGTGTGATGGCGAGTGGTGAATTGCCACAAGGTTTTTCTTATGATGTTGCTATGACCTCGGGATTGGAAACAAGTAGTGCAAATCAATATGCGGTACGAAATGGTCGTCAAAAAGTAGCACAAGCTAATGCTGAAGACTTTGCTTACACGGGACGTTTAAAGTGGACAGCTATTCCAGGTGTTGAGTTAGCAACATCATTGAATTATCAAGAAGATATTACTCAAGGTATAGATCCAGCAGCGGGTAGTGCCACGATGTGGGAAACACATGCGGTTATTAATAAAGGTCCATTTGGCTTACGAGCTTTATATGCAACATGGGATTTGGATGGTACTGGACCAGCATCTTTGGGTGCTGATGAACAAACAGGCTGGTATATCGAGCCTTCATACCAAGTTAATGACAAAGTTGGGGTCTTTAGTCGTTATAGCTCATGGGATAACCAAGCAGGTAGCATAAGTGACACCGAATACACACAATGGGACATTGGTATGAACTGGTGGTTAGACCCTCAAGTAGTCGTCAAAGTTGATTATCAAGATCAATCAACTCCTGCTAATGAGATTGAATTAGATGGCTTTAATATTGGTGTTGGTTACCAATTTTAAAACTAGCTCAATATCAAAGGAACCGCGAATTGAATATAACAAATAATGTCTTTTGGCAGATGATGCTCATAGGCTTATTGCTATGTTCATTCGCTGTTTCCGTCTTTGCACGAGGCATCAATCAGACGAATGAGGACTTTATAGCTGAAACGTTTGCCGACAACATACCTAAAAGCGAAGTAGTATGGATTAAAAGTGATTTACGACCAGCCATTGCTGATATTTTAGGGCATGAGTACGCTGGTTTAAGAATTCGTTATTGGCAACAAGCAGAGCGAACTGCTTGGATATTAGATGAAATTGGTAAAGAATCACCGATTACTTTTGGGATTGTTATTTCAAAGGACAGAGTTGAACAGGTCAAGGTCTTAGCCTACCGTGAAAGTCGCGGAGGCGAAATCCAACAACGCGCATTTACTCGACAATTCACTGATGCCAAGCTTAGTGAACAAAAGCTAGATCGCCATATCGATGGGATTTCAGGGGCGACATTATCAGTATGGGCTATGACATCAGTGGTAACACTGGCATTATATTTAAACGAATTTACAAACCAAACAGAGTGATGATATGAACCGCCGCATGCGAAGACTACACCGTACCGTTGGTGCTGCCATTGCTCTATTTGTGCTGTTATTATCGATAACAGGTATATTGCTTAACCATTCCAGCGACTTAAAATTAGATAAGTACTATCTAACGTGGCCTTGGCTGTTGAGTCATTATGGTGTGGGTAATGTGCAAGCCGATGCCGTCTACTTGTTAGAGCAATCTGTGATCTCACAAATTGGTAGCGAAATATTTGTCGATGCTAAACCCATAACACATATTCAAAGGCCATTATTGGGAGGAGTAGCATTAGATGAAGTGATGGTTTTAGCAACAGATGATGCCCTTATTTTACTTAATTCTGATGGTGAATTTATTGAACGTATGGGCGCCGCTGCTGGCGTACCTCCGATGATTCAAAATATAGGATTATTTCACGGCGCTCCTGTTATTCAAACTCGTGAAGGCATGTGGCGTAGTGATTTTATGCTTGAAAAATGGGAACTGATTTCATTACAAGGTATTAGCTGGAGTTTACCTAGTCCGATGCCTAAATCAACACAAAGTGACTTAACTAAATATTTTCATGGCGAAGGTGTGACCGCCGAAAATTTTTTATTAGATGTGCATAATGGACGTATTTTAGGCTCTATCGGTGTCTGGCTACTGGATATCTTGGGTATATTATTAACTTTCTTATCATTAACCGGTATTTGGATGTGGCTTAGACGAGCCCGATAACATGTCACTATTCCATCGTTCAATAAAGCATAACTGAAACGAATTAAGAGTAGAATAATTGTTATATGAGAAATGCCGATTTTCCTTACCTCCCCAAAGACTTTATCCAAACTAAACAAGGTTTAGTTTTTGCTGTGGTGAGCTATCAACCTCATGAAGGTAAAGTAGGCTGTTTTTTACGGTATGTAAGTTATGGTGATGCTTGGAAAAAAATTGATACTGAGCAAGCAAATCAGTTATTACGACAATCCTATCCCGAGTATCTATATCAATCCACACAATTTGATGCGATTTTTCATGCCGTTTCGGTCAAGGATATTGTCGAGCACCACCGACCCGAAGCACGATTACAGTATGTTTTACAACAAGAGCCTCGCGACAATATAGAGCACAAACTACACCAACTGATCCCTATTTTAGTGCGGTTTGGTGTTAACTGCGACTCTTTGGGGCTAACAGGCTCAATGTTGATTAATCAACAATGCTCAACATCTGATATAGATCTGGTGGTGTTTGGTCGAGAAGATTTTCAAAAAACACGTCAGGCATTAAAGAGTGCAGTACATTCTGGGGAACTTCGTCACCTGGATCTTACTCTAATGAAAGACAACTTTGATCGTCGAGCGGGTGAATTAAGTTTTGATGAGTTTTCTTGGCATGAATATCGCAAATATAATAAGGCGTCGATTGATGGCACTAAATTTGATATTGGCATGGTATGTCTAAGCTCCGAGATACAACAAGACGAGGAGCAATATCAAAAGCAAGGAATGCGGACAATAATAACCAAGGTGGTTGACGACCTGCGTGCATTTGATTTTCCTGCTGTTTATCTTGTTGATGATAAGTTCACCCCCGAAGTATTGTCATTTACACATACCTATGTTGGACAAGCTAAAAAAGGCGAACTAGTTGAAGTTTCTGGTGCTGTAGAGTGCAATATTGCTACGGGTACATGTCGGCTGATTGTGGGTTCAACACGCGAAGCTGAAGGCGAATATATTAAGGTGATAAATAAATGAATGAAGTTGAAACAACTGCTCAAGCCGATATCGGTTTAGTAGGCCTAGCGGTAATGGGGCAAAATCTGGTGTTGAATATGAACGACCATGGATTTACCGTTGCTGTATATAACCGTACAACCAGTAAAGTAGATGAGTTTCTTGCCGGTCCAGCTAAAGGCACCAATATTATTGGTTGTTATGATTTAAAATCGTTTGTTGAATCATTGAAAGCACCAAGACGTATTATGTTGATGGTTAAAGCAGGTCCAGTAGTCGATGCGTTCATCGAACAGTTGGTTCCTTATCTTGATAAATGCGACATCATTATTGATGGCGGTAATTCCCTGTATAACGATAGTGATCGACGTACTCATCAATTACACCGAAAAGGTATTTTATTTATCGGTACTGGTGTATCCGGTGGGGAAGAAGGCGCACGTTTTGGACCATCAATTATGCCGGGTGGTAACCATGCCGCTTGGCCTGCGGTAAAACCAATTTTTCAGGCAATTTCTGCACAGGTTGATGGCGAGCCTTGTTGTGACTGGGTCGGCAATGATGGTGCTGGTCACTATGTCAAGATGGTACATAACGGTATCGAATATGGTGACATGCAATTAATTTGTGAAGCCTATCAATTGATGCGAGAAGGCCTAGGTATGTCAGGTGATGAGATTCAAGCGGTGTTTGCTGAATGGAACCACGGCGTACTTGATTCGTACCTGATTGAAATCACCCGTGATATTTTAGCCGTTAAAGAGGAAGATGGTAGTTTGTTGATCGATCATATTCTCGACACAGCGGGCCAAAAAGGCACGGGTAAATGGACAGGCATGAATGCTTTAGACTTAGGCATTCCTTTGACATTAATTGGTGAAGCGGTATTTGCCCGTTGTTTGTCTGCCCGTAAAGGCGAGCGTGTTATTGCCTCAAAGGTCTTACCTAAAATGGCAAGTGAATTTGAAGGCGATAAAGCGGAAATGGTTGACGCTATTCGTGATGCTTTATATGCATCGAAAATCATCTCTTATGCTCAAGGTTATATGTTGATGCGTGAAGCTGCTGAAACATATGGTTGGGAGCTGAATTATGGTGGTATAGCCTTAATGTGGCGTGGTGGTTGTATTATCCGTAGTCAATTTTTAGCCAATATTCGTGATGCTTTCACCAGCCAACCAGATTTACAAAACTTGCTATTGGACCAGTTCTTTATTGATGCCATTACCGAAGCATTACCTGGTTGGCGCAAAGCAGTTGGTACTGCGATTTCTTTAGGTGTACCATCACCTACATTCAGTAGTGCTCTATCGTTTTATGATGGCTACCGTAGTGAACGTTTACCTGCTAATCTTTTGCAAGCGCAACGTGATTACTTCGGCGCGCATACCTATGAACGCTTAGATAAACCTCGCGGTGAGTTTTTCCATACTAATTGGACCGGTCGAGGTGGTGATATTTCCGCCACTAACTATGACGTTTAATTAATCACCATAGCTACATAATAAAAGGGGGAAGTTGATACAACTTCCCCCTTTTATTATGCCTAAATTTAGCTCATTATTGGTGAGCAATAGGCTTGTCGGTGAATAGGTAATCTTTTAATTCTTTATCAAAACGTGGATCTTTACGACGAATCCATTCAAGTACCATCGCGGCATGCTCTTTTTCTTCATCGCGGTTGTGAGCCAGAATAGCTTTTAATTCATTGTCTTTGCACGCATCAACTCGCTGGTTGTACCAATCTACAGCTTCAAGTTCTTCCATTAATGACGTAATCGCCCTGTGCATATCTCGTGTTTCATCTGAAAGTTCATTGATCGGTTCGTGGTAACCTTCATTCGCCATATCATTCTCCTGAAAATGTAATATTTAATAACGTAAATGCAGTGCATTGAGTACGATACTGCCGGATTTTAATTCAAACTACAAGGATAAGTCCTTTATATTAATATCCACCAAAGTGATGATTAATTTTGTTCCCGTGGCTGAGAGCGACGTTTATTTCTCGCTTTTAAATTTTCTAAGAACAATGCTATTTGTGTTTCAGCCCATGCTTGAGCTTCAGCTTCTGATGCAAAGCCGTGTTGCTGTTTAGATACCATGGTTTTTTGTGCTGTGACACGGCGAATTATCTTCGCGGTCCAAGTTGCACCATTTTGTTGAATTTTGGAATCGTATTTTTTACTTTGTGCCATTGTGTGAACTTCCTGAGTAAATGTGGGCGATGTTAAATATGGTCATAATAGTTTTTCAATTAAAGTGATTGCTATTTCGACCCCGATCAAAATAATGATGATCCATTCCAGTGTTGAAGAGTGATGATGTTTTTGCTCATCAGCCAGCATTTCAAGCAATACGTGAATGGTTTCCAACTTTTTTGACAAAATATTGGTGCGTTGAGCCAGCTCTAAATAATTAGCCATTTGAGTATATAAGGTCTGATATTCAGGGTATTCCCAAAAGAACTCAGGGATATCAAGCAAATCGAATTTAAGTATGATATCGCTATTGGTCAGAAACAATTGGCCACGAATTTTAGCTAGTGCTTTTTTAGATAAATTTATTTTACCTGTTTTGGCTAACGACTTAGGTAAATGTTTTGTCTTTTCAATAGTATCTTGAGCATGTTTTTCAAACGACGAAAGTTTGATTGATTGTGCCATGGCATGGGAGACGGCAACTAAATTCTTATTTTCAGCATCAGCTGCCATTTCGATACAGTCGAATTGTATCCGATGTTGCTCAGCATTAACTTTATAACTGAAATTATCTTCCTCAATTACTTCGTGGATGTCAGTGGCGAATTCGAACAGTTTGGTCTCTAGTTTACGGCGTTCATCAAGCGATACATTCCAATGAACGACAACACCATAGGGGAAGACCATAGAATAGGCATTATCATGATCAATTAAAAGGACATCTTTCAATAAACTTGCCCGTCTACTGGCAAGTAAGCTTTCACTTAGCTTTTTAAACTCAAAGGCATTTGCTAAGCAAAGGGTAATACAGTGCATTGTTGAATCGGTCATTGTCTTGTCCGCCATAGCGATATAAGCAAATAAAATCTAAAGTTCAGAATGTTCAAGTGTAGTTAATTTTAATCCGTTACATCATCGACATCTGTTTGTCCTGACATTCTACGGCGAAGATGAGACCAAGACATGCCAGTGGCAAGTATAGCGGCTAAAATGAATAAAGCGATATATGTCATCACTGAGATGCTATCAAAGCTAAGAAGCCCAAGATCAATGAACCACCAGACAATGATCACAAAAAAAGCAAAGGCTAAGCTTAATCCGAGACCACCTAGAGCAAGTAATGTCGCCCGAAGATAAATTGTCCAGCCAATAAGCAATATTACCGCTGACATGGCGAAGGGAGGAGAAATAGCTAAAGCTTCCTCGAATAAAGCGTTTTTTGCCCAGTGGAAAAAGCTATAACCACTAGGGTTATAACTTGCATAGACTAGCACTAGAGCAAATATTAATCGCAGTAGAAAACTTTGTACAGAAAAACCTTTGCTAGCCATAAACTCCTCTCCCTTACGATAACGGTAAGTTTATTCCCACTCAATCGTTGCCGGTGGTTTACCTGAAATATCGTAGGTTACACGCGAAATCCCATCCACTTCATTAATGATCCGGTTGGATACTAGCCCCAAGAATTCGTATGGAAGATGTGCCCAGCGTGCGGTCATAAAGTCGATGGTTTCTACTGCTCGTAATGACACAACATAATCATAACGGCGACCATCACCCATTACGCCAACCGATTTAACGGGTAGGAATACTACAAAAGCTTGGCTAGTTTTATCATATAAATCGTGCTTATAAAGCTCGTCGATAAATATTTTATCGGCTTTGCGGAGCAGTTCAGCAAATTCTTTTTTCACTTCGCCTAGGATACGAACACCTAGCCCAGGGCCAGGGAAGGGGTGGCGGTAGACCATATCTTTTGGCAGGCCCAGTTCGACACCCAATTTACGTACTTCATCTTTGAATAGTTCACGTAGGGGTTCAAGTAATTCTAAGGTCATATGCTCTGGTAAACCACCCACATTGTGGTGTGATTTGATCACATGTGCTTTACCTGTTTTTGCGGCTGCAGATTCGATTACATCGGGGTAAATTGTACCTTGAGCCAACCATTTTACATTATCAATTTTGTTAGATTCTTCTTCGAAGACTTCAACAAATACGCGACCAATGATTTTACGTTTTGCTTCTGGTTCATCTTCACCTGCAAGTTCGTCAAGAAAGCGTTTTTCAGCATCAACACGAATGACTTTAATACCCATGTTTTTGGCGAACATTGCCATGACTTGATCGCCTTCATCTAGTCGTAGTAAGCCATTATCTACAAATACACAGGTAAGTTGGTCGCCAATCGCTTTATGTAATAAGGCTGCTACAACAGAAGAATCAACACCGCCTGATAAGCCTAATAATACGTGATCAGTACCGACTTGTTCGCGAATGGTTTTGATACTGTCATTAATAATGTGGGCTGATGTCCATAGGGTGTCACAACCACAAATTTCAGTTAAAAAGCGCTCAACCATTCGTTGACCTTGAACGGTGTGCGTTACTTCAGGATGAAACTGTAAGCCATAAAATCTGCGTTGTTCATCTGCCATGCCTGCAAAAGGGGCACTATCTGTACTAGCAATAACTTTAAAGCCCTCTGGCAATGCTGTGACCTTATCGCCATGACTCATCCATACATCGAGTAGCCCATAACCATCTTCAGTGACATGATCTTCAATATCACGCAATAAAGCAGAATGGCCGCGTGCGCGCACTTGAGCATAGCCAAATTCACGATGTTCAGATGATTCAACTTGACCACCCAATTGCATTGCCATAGTCTGCATACCGTAGCAGATGCCAAGAACAGGAATTTTGAGTTCAAATACAAATGATGGTGCAACGGGTGCTTCTTCACCAATTGTGGAATCTGGACCACCAGAAAGAATAATCCCTTTTGGATTGAATTCTTTAATTTCTGCTTCGGTAATCTCAGGATTTCTCAATTCACAGTAAACCCCAGCTTCGCGGATACGGCGAGCAATTAGCTGAGTATATTGTGATCCAAAATCAAGAATAAGAATTCGGTGGTCATGGATATTGTGGCTCATAAGATTCTCTGAAAATACGGATTGTTAAGGACAAAAACCAGAGCCGTGAAATCACAACTCTGGTTTTTAAATGGCTAATCTATCGTCTAACTAATGTGGTAGTTTGGGGCTTCTTTAGTAATGGTGACATCGTGGACATGACTTTCATTCATGCCGGCAGAAGTAACACGAACAAACTCAGGTTTAGTTCGCATTTCTTCAATATTCGCTGAACCCGTGTAACCCATGCTAGAACGCAAACCACCTAATAATTGGTTAATAACCGCTGATAATGAACCTTTGTAAGGAACACGTCCTTCAATACCTTCAGGTACTAATTTGTCGGCTTCAGTTGATTCTTGGAAATAACGATCACTAGAACCTTGTTTTTGTTGCATAGCACCCAACGAACCCATACCTCGGTATGATTTGTATGAGCGACCTTGGAATAATTCAACTTCACCTGGTGCTTCTTCAGTACCTGCAAACATTCCGCCCAACATAATAGTGTGTGCACCAGCAACAAGTGCTTTTGCGATATCACCGGAAAAACGAATACCACCATCTGCAATCAACGGTACACCGGTACCTTCGAGTGCTTTTGCGACATTACTGATGGCTGTAATTTGTGGAGCACCTACACCGGACACTATACGAGTCGTACAAATTGAGCCAGGACCAATCCCGACTTTAACGGCATCGGCGCCAGCTTCAACTAAGGCTAAAGCGGCGGCACCCGTAGCGATATTGCCACCAATCACTTGCATGTCTGGATAATTATCTTTAACCCAACGTACTTGATCTAAGACACCTTGTGAATGACCGTGAGCGGTATCGACAACAATAACATCAACACCAGCTTCGACTAATGCTTTAACACGTGCCTGACTTTCTGCGCCAATACCAGTAGCGGCGCCGACACGTAAGCGTTGTTGATCGTCTTTTGAGGCTAGCGGATTATCGGTTGATTTTTGAATATCTTTAACCGTGATCATGCCTTGAAGATGAAAGTTATCGTCAACCACTAATATTTTTTCAATGCGATGAGTGTGAAGTAAGTTAAGTATTTCTTTACGAGCTGCATTTTCTTTAACAGTCACCAATTTTTCTTTTGGTGTCATAACCGAAGAGACCGGGTTTTCAAAGTGTGTTTCAAAACGTAAATCACGACTTGTAACAATACCGACTAGATTGTCACCATCGACAACGGGAACACCGGAAATATTGTTAGCGCGGGTTAATTCTACGACTTCGCCTATCGTCGCTGTTGAGCTAATGGTAATAGGGTCACGCACCACACCACTTTCAAACTTTTTGACCTTGCGTACTTCATTGGCTTGTTCTTCGATGGTCATATTTTTATGTAATATGCCTAAGCCGCCTTCTTTTGCTATCGCAATCGCTAATCTACTTTCGGTCACGGTATCCATAGCCGCTGATAATAACGGGATATTGATGTTGATATTGCGAGTTAATTTAGTAGTCAGATTAACATCACGCGGCATCACGTTTGAATAAGCTGGGAGTAGTAAGACGTCATCAAAAGTAAGGGCTTCTTGAGCAATTCTCATGGGGCAGGTTCCTGAAATTACTGTAATATAATCGGGTAATTATATCAGGATCTTTAGGGTTTATGGCATCACTTGTTACATCCGACAATAGTAATACATTAGCAACGCGTCCAGTTAAAGAAATTTATGCGGTATCGCGGCTGGTGCGTGAGGCCCGTGTTGCCTTGGAAGGCTCATTTCAATTGGTCTGGGTAGAAGGTGAAATATCAAACTTAGCTATGCCTGGCTCAGGCCATATTTATTTCACATTAAAAGATCAAGCGGCACAGGTGCGCTGTGCGATGTTTAAAACACGAAACCGAAATATACGATTCACCCCAAAAAATGGCTTGCAGGTTTTACTAAGGGTTAGGGTGACATTGTATGAGGGGCGGGGCGAATTTCAACTGGTTGTTGAACACATGCAAGAGGCCGGTAGTGGAGCTTTGCAGCATGCTTACGAGGCTTTAAAACATCGTTTAGGCGAAGAGGGTTTATTTGATCAGGCACATAAAAAATCATTGCCATCATTACCTACAAGCATAGGTATCGTTTCATCACCTGACGGCGCAGCAGTACACGATATTTTGACGGTATTGAACCGACGTTTTCCTGCAGCTAACGTCATCCTTTATCCTGTCGCAGTACAGGGTGGTGATTCTGCCAAACAGATTGCACATGCGATTAGCTTAGCCAATCAACGACAAGAATGTGATGTGTTGATTGTTAGTCGTGGTGGTGGTTCTCTAGAAGATCTGTGGAGTTTTAACGACGAAAAGGTGGCTCGATCGATATTTTCCTGTGAAATACCTGTTATTAGTGCGGTAGGCCATGAGGTTGACTTTACGATTGCTGATTTTGTGGCAGATGTTAGAGCGCCCACACCTTCGGCGGCGGCTGAACTCGCCGTGCCAGATGCTATTCAGTGGTTGGCTAAAGTCCACAGTCATAGTCGACGATTAAATATGTTAATGGCGCATCGATTACAAAATGATCGTCGCCATATAAATTATTTGCAACAGCGGTTACCACAACCGCAAATAACCATTAATCAGCAAATGCAAAAAATAGATCATTTGCAGCAACAATTAAAACGCAACTGCTTATATATTCTTAACGACAAACGTCAACGATTAGATTATTGGTCGGTAAGGCTGAAACATCCACAAGAAAAAATTGAAATACAGCACTATAAAATAGCGACCTTAGCAGGACGATTACAGCAGGTGATTAAACAAAAGCAGGAGCGAATTCAAGCTGATTACAAAGAGTTAAATCAGCGCTTACGGCTCAAAATGCCACTGCCAATGATTAATAATCAGCAAGCTAGCGTAGGGCTGCTGCAAAAACAATTAGATGCTGCAATGCACAAACGGCTTATTCAATATAAATCAAACTTGGGACAGCAAGTCCGCACGCTTGCCGCAGTGAGTCCTTTGAATACTTTGGAGCGAGGCTATAGTATTGCTACGCTGGTGGATTCTGGGAGAGTACTGCATCGAGCAGATGAAGCCAAACCAAACCAGCATATCAATGTGCGCTTAGGAAAGGGTCAGTTGGTGTGCGAAATTAAAGAGGTAAAAAATGATTAAATTTATTTGCTTAGCATTCAGTTTGTTTATGACTGTGTCGGTTTCAGCAATGACATTGCCACAACAATCTGCGGTGCCGGGTGGTGTGGTGATCGTGCCGGTTGCTGGCGGCATAGATGGCAAACCTGAGGTTCAATTTAACAAACGCCAAGTGATGGTATTAAAAAAAAATGAACAATGGCTTGCTATCGTCGGTGTGCCTTTGTCGGCCAAAATAGGCTCGCAAACATTGACGGTAAAGTCCGCAGGAAAAACGACTAAAATAAGTTTTGTAATCGCAGATAAAGCCTATCCAACTCAACACATCGAAATTAAAGATGATGGCAAGGTGAACCCGACTAACTATGATATGAAACGTATCAATGGTGAAAAGGCAATAATTAATGCCGCATTAGAGCATTGGACAGAAGGTGATGTGGCGCTTAATTTTGCATGGCCAATTGAAGGCCGAGTAAGTGGGTTATTTGGTCGTCGTAGGGTATTTAATGGCCAGCCACGTAATCCTCATAGTGGGATGGATATTGCCGCTCCTATAGGCACAGAGATTCATTCACCTGCTGATGGCGTGATTCGTAATACCGGCGAATATTTCTTTAATGGCAATACGGTATTTATTGATCATGGTCAGGGTTTAGTGACCATGTTTTGCCATATGAATAGTATTGGCGTCAAAGCAGGACAAGTTATCAAACAAGGTGACGTCATTGGCACGGTAGGTATGACAGGGCGAGTGACTGGGCCACATTTGCATCTCGGGGTTAGTTTGAATGATGCAAGGGTTGAACCTAGACTGTTCTTCCCAGAAAGGGATGAAGTATCAGGCGATGAGCCAGAATAATACTTATTCGATGGGGTGATGTGGTGACAGCAGGTTTTCGCCACAATAGGGGCAATGTTTGAACACCGGGGAAAAACCTCTACCTGACAAACGAATCAGTGATTTACTTTCTCTTACACTAAGCCCTAGCTGAATTCTCAGGTGTTCTATTTTTCTTAGATCATCATGAGATAGGCTACCGTCTTCTGCTAATGATGTGATGACCTTAGCACGAAATTCATCGCGTCTATTTTGCATTTCTGCAGTGAAACCACTGGCAATAATACCTGCAGGTATAGCGGCAATACCTACACCCAAAATAGTGATGAACATACCCAGCACCTTACCAGCCATGGTTACAGGTACTACATCACCATAGCCTACTGATGTTAAGGTGATTGTCGCCCACCACATTGCTTGAGGGATAGATCCGAAGGCCTCTGGTTGAATATCATGTTCCACGAGATACATGGCAGACGATGCTAATACAATGAGCATTAGCAATATGCTTAATGCTGAAATAATGCCAGGCAACTCATTTTTGAGCACTTGTAGCAAGGTTGATAGTGAACGTGAATAGCGGGTGAATTTTAGTACACGAAGTAAGCGAACCACTCTCAAATATCGTGTGTCGATTAGGACAAATAAGCCTAAATAAAATGGCGCTATAGCTAAGAGATCAATGAGTGCTAAAGGACTTAAAATATAATTGAAGCGACTTGTCCATGGTTTGTCAGGGTTTATCTCGGCTGAGGCCCACACACGTGCAATGTATTCAATACTAAACACGACAATAGACACAATCTCGAAATTATAAAACCATGCTTCATAGTGTTGATTAATAGTGGGTACTGTGGCAATAAATACGATAACTAATGTGACTGCAATGAATAACATTAAAATTGCATTTATTACACGTGCCATTCCATCATGTTCTATTTCTAAAATCTGATGGACAAAAGATCTGAATGATAATTTTTCTATTTTCATAAAGCGTTATTGCTCATCAGCAGTGACCTTAAAGTCTAAAGTCTCGACCCAGATAAACACTTAAAACTCGTCTGTCTTTCAGAATCTCATCAGGAGTACCTTTGGCGATGACTTCACCCTCATTGAAAATATAAGCGCGTTCACAAACATTAAGCGTTTCACGAACATTGTGGTCAGTAATAAGAATACCAATACCGCGTTCTGCAAGCTCTTTGATAATGCCTTGAATATCGAGCACTGAAATAGGGTCAACACCGGCAAAGGGCTCATCTAGTAAGATAAACTTTGGCTCCATGGCTAAGGTTCGTGCAATTTCAACTCGCCGACGTTCGCCACCAGATAGCGCCATGCCTAAAGATTTTCGGATATGGTCAATGTGAAAATCAGCCAACAGGCTTTCCAAAAGTTCTAACTTGGCAACTTCGTCGATGTCTTTTCGCGTTTCGATAATGGCATATATATTATTTTCCACAGATAGCTTTCGAAATACTGATGCCTCTTGTGGCAAATAACCTATGCCTAGTTGAGCCCGTTTATGAATCGGATCACGCGTAAGTTCTTGCTGGTCTAGGAATATGGTGCCACCGTCAACAGGAATTAATCCAACAATCATATAAAAGCTAGTGGTTTTACCTGCGCCATTGGGGCCAAGTAAACCGACAATTTCCCCACTTTTTACTTCTAGGGAAATATTTTTAACGACTTGACGTGAACCAAAACGCTTAGATAATTGCTGGGCGGATAAAGTACTCATACTGTCCCTAAATTTACGGTTTTACTGCAATATAACGGCGATTAACCCAGCCAATCACGACTTGACCATCTATTACGCCTCTGACTTGTAACCAGTCTTTTTGTTCGGTCAGAATAATTACTTCGCTACTGGGTCTAAAGGTGCCAATTCTATTATATTGCACCCCAGGGCCCGTGCGAACATTAAGGGTTGTTGTGGTTAAAGCGCCAGGGTGTTTATCTGAATCTTGAACGACTAGAGCTGTTGGCTCAACTTTGGTATTTGGTATTATTTTGGGTGCCGTTGTTTTCTTTTTGCTACCTGGTGGTTGGATAATGATATGTACACGGCCACTTTCTTGTTTTTGACCTGCGACTTCCACTGGGGCTGAATTGGCATTTACCACATTTTTGTTAATATCGTATTCGATCTTATTGCCACTAAATTCATCACCAGCTTGCCATACGTGACCTTGCCCGAGTAAGTAAATTTTCTGCGCTTTAGCGTGATATTCCATTTGCAAAGCGCGGGCACGGACTGGTGCTTCACCGGGTTTTTGGACCTGTTGGTAGGTCGCTAAATTACCTTGCGCGACGGCCTTTGAGAGCTGTTTATTGGCATCGTAATAAAAGGTAATGATATCGCCTTCGATACGTAATGTGCCTTGGGTTAAAATGGCCTTACCTTTATATTGAGTAATGCCATTAGCATCATCAAGTTCGGCGTGATCCGCTTCAATGTCAATCGGTTGATTACGATCGCTGGGTAATGCCCATGATAACGAAGGTAAAAAAGCAATTAGTGCAATTAAAAGTTTAATTTGTTGGTGGCGCATCATAATGTCCTCTCACTCTGGAGTGTAGGTTAATAGTTTTTTCTTGAAGGCTAGCATGAAGTCCAACCGAATTAGTCGTGCCGTGAGGAGATTTCATGCTGACGGCAAGATCGGTGTATGCGTTATCGTGTACGGTATCTAAATTGAGCTTTTCTGTACGTAACTCAATAGCATTATTATCTTTTTGAGTGATGATAACATTGCCAGTGAGTAAAATATCTTCACCTTTGCCTTCGGTATAGGCTTTATTGGATGATATTAACCACGTATCTTTGCCTTGTTCAATAATTTCTGCGATAGGGGTGTCGATTTCGGTACTATCATTTGCAGGATAATGAGCCATTTCTTTGCCAGTAATAATACGCGATGGTTTGCCTAATTCATTCATCACGGTCATGGTGAAATTTGACATAGCATAATCACTGGTGCGTGCAATAGTCGTTTGCTCATTGGTCTTTTTGTCAGCATCCTCACTGAATAACAGCCAAAGGGTAATTATTGCCAATAAAGGCAATAATAGTTTGACTATAAATGGTAGGTTAGAAGTGGCGTTCAATTTGATCCTGTAGCGTTCCTTGTCCTTCCATTATAAGTTCACACACTTCGCGAGCGGCACCTTTGCCTCCTTTGGCGGGAGTAATCCAATGCGCATGTTTTTTGACAAGCGAATCGGCATCTTGGACTGCAATAGCTAATCCAACTCGGCTCATAATGGCTAAGTCGACCCAGTCATCACCTACATAGGCACACTGTTCTGGCTTAAGATTTAAACGCTTAATGAGCTCCTCAAATGCAGGTAATTTAATTTTCTGCCCTTGGTAAACATGGTTTATACCTAAACTAGTCATGCGATGTTCAACTACTTTCGATGTACGACCGGTAATGATGGCGATATCAACTCCCGTGTATTGAAGAAGCCTCATGCCGTGGCCATCACGTGAGTTGAACGCTTTATATTCTTCACCATCATCACCAATGATTATACTGCCGTCAGTGAGCACGCCATCAACATCAAAAATTACTAGTTTAATGTCTTTAGTACGAGTGAGAATATCTTGCATATTAGTTCCTGTTTATTCTAATGAATGTGATGTCTTTAACTTTTATACGACACCAGCACGCAACAGATCATGCATATTGACGGCACCAATAAGCTGTTGAGCATCATCCGTTATCAGTAATGCGTTAATTTTATGGCGTTGCATTAGCGTTAATATTTCAGCCGCTAGCATATCAGAACGCCCGGTTTTGCAGTGAGTCGTCATAAACTCAGCGAGTTTAGTAGTATGAACATCAACGCGCTGAGCTATTACACGACGTAAATCACCATCGGTAAAGATGCCTACAACCTGCCCGCGACTATCGGTCACTGCTGTCATGCCGAGACCCTTGTTGGTCATCTCAACTAAGGCATCGCTGATTAGCGCGCCATCAGCAACTTTGGGAATGGTATCGCCAGTGTGCATAATATCACTGACACGAAGCAGTAAGCGGCGACCAAGATTGCCGCCTGGGTGAGATAATGCAAAATCTTCAGCAGTAAAACCTTTTGCTTCCAATAATGAAATAGCTAGAGCATCACCCATGACCAGTGCAGCAGTAGTGCTCGATGTTGGTGCTAAACCAAGAGGGCAGGCTTCTTTGTCCACACTAACATCGATATGGCTATCAGCACACATGGCAAGAGTAGAATTAGGTTTGCCAGTTAAGACAATAAGCGGCACGCCGAGTCGTTTTATCAGTGGCAAAATGGTTAATATTTCACTGGTTTCGCCTGAATTTGACAATGCGATAACCACATCATGAGCAGTAATCATACCTAAGTCACCGTGGCTTGCTTCACCAGGATGTACAAAAAATGCAGGACTCCCTGTACTGGCCAGGGTGGCTGCAATTTTGCCACCGATATGACCTGATTTACCCATGCCAATGACGACTATGCGACCTTTACAGTTCAGTAAATACTGACAGGCTCGCACAAATGCATCATCAATACGGTTTAGTAAGCCAGAAATAGCTTCAATTTCAGTATTAATTACAGCAAGTCCGAGTGTTTTTAATTTCTCGGATTCAGTTTGTATTTTTATTGTCATAGCGCGCTTATATGCCTTGACTGCTTTGAATGGCAAGTAAGGCGTTGTAACCGATATAGCTGACTAACATTAAACTACCCGCAACACGACCCATGCGACCATTTTGGCCAAAATAGGCAAAGAGGAATAAGGCGAGAGTAAATGCAATCATAACGGGGAAGTCTCGTAATAAAATCATCGGGTCAAGAACTGATGGGGCAATTAATCCCGGCATCGCTAATACGGCTAACAAATTAAACATATTAGAGCCCAATATATTACCTACGGCAATATCATGTTCATTTTTGAGTGCCGAGATGATTGATGCTGCAAGCTCTGGCAGACTAGTGCCAATCGCAACAATAGTAAGACCAATAATAAGATCACTGACACCTAATAACTGGGCAATGCCGGTAGCGCCCCATACTAATGCTTTAGAACCAACTAGCAATGCCGTTAAACCAATAACAAAACTCAATACTGCTTTTTTAGTGGACATCTTATTTTCGGTGAATTCTTTTTCGAAGTCTTGTGCTAAAGGGTCTTGTGCCGTGCTTTTTACAGCAAGGTAAGCCATACCAAATAACGTGAAGATGAAACCACTAAATAAGATGACACCGTCTAAGTGACTGAGCTCTAAATCCCAAACTAGGTACAAAGCTATAGCCATTACTAATGCCAGCATTGGAAATTCACGTTTCAAACTGGCTGAATTCACGGTTAGTGGGATAATTAAAATAGTGATGCCTAATACTAAGCCTATGTTGGTAATATTAGAACCGATGGCATTACCTACACCCATTGCTGGTGCACCATCAAATGCAGCTAAGGCTGAAACAAGCATTTCGGGCGCTGATGTACCAAAACCAACAATTGTTAAACCAACAATTAAAGGAGAAATACCAAGATTTGTAGCGATACTTGCCGCGCCATCAACAAAACGATCTGCACCCCATATCAGAACAGCAAAACCAGCAATAATGGCGAGAATAAAAAGTGCAGTTGTCATAAATAGTTAACAGCCAGTAGCGTAATTAAAAAAGCCGAGCTAGGGCTCGGCTTTGTATTATATGTCGCTAGCAACATATTGTCCTCATTGAGATGGTTTAGTCGGCAAAAACATCAAAATCATCTTTGGGTGGATTACCATCATAGACTAGGTTTTGACGATGCTGTGAATAGGCATTTCGAACATAGCTGTATTCATCAAGAGCCGCTTCATCAAGTACTTTTTTTATACTTAGATTGTTGGCGCGGCTATCAATAACATGCGTAGCGACAATTGCATTGCGAGTTGCGGCATCGTCAATATGGCTCACTGGATCAGTATACATATCACCCACTAAACCAAACGTATCGCGGAAATTACGTGGTCCAAAAAAAGGTAAAACTACATAAGGGCCAGGTTGAACGCCCCAAGCCCCTAAAGTCTGTCCAAAATCTTCATTATTTTTTTCATGTCCAGCTAAGGTTGCAACATCTAATATTCCGCCAAAACCAACGGTAGTGTTTAATGCAAAGCGGCCCGTGTCGTCTAAAGCTTGGCCAAATTTAAGCTGAAGTAAATCATTTAAAATAACGGTAATGTCATTCAAATTGCTGAAAAAGTTACTGACGCCTTGGCTAATTCCCGTTGGTACGACAGTATCGTAACCAGTAGCAACAGGTTTAATAACCGCACGGTCAACTGCATCATTAATTGAGTACATTGCGCGGTTGTAACTTTCTAAAGGGTCATTGACGCCATCGACTCTGTTTGCTGTCGCACAGCCAGTTAACAGCATGATGCCAGTTAAAATACCGACTTTAATGAATGAGGTGATGTTAGGCACGTCTTTTTTCCTGATTTTTAGGGTGTTTAATGACAGTAATGATGTCATGGAAGGAGATTGGGAGCAAGTAAGAGTGGTGTTTTATCCAAACTACTATTTTTTTAGTTGTTTTGTTACCACGATAAGGTATTTTTCATTGGTCTCATAAATACCAAAATTGCTGGCTGGTGATGTTATCACTCGAAGAAATCTTGTTTGTGCATTAATTCCGTAGAAACTTGCGTGCAGGCTTGTCAGCTACGTTGTTTTGCAAAGTCGATGCAATGCAGAGGATTTAATGGTAAATCTTTTAAGACTGCTGTTTTAAGATCATTATCTAAAATATAGCCCACTCGGCCATGTTGAATTACATCCTTAGGCCCCGTTACTGAATAGGCTACAATAGATACACCACAGCACGAATGCTTCTAGCGATACTAAGCCTAATGTGTCCGTTGTACTCGGGAATACAAAGACATCAGCAGTCGCTACCCAATAAGCGAGTTCTTCGCCAAATTTTGCGCCAGTAAAAAATACCTCAGGATATTTTTTTTCAACATATCAAGATCTGACCCATCACCAACAACGACTTTACTACCGGTTAAATCAAGTGATAAAACCGTTTCAACAATTTTTATAGGCTGAATGGTGTTTGCATCGAGCACTCCTTAAGACATAGGATATTGGCAGTTCGCTAACTGACTGCTATGACTAATCAATGAACAATTTGTGTCAGTATGATGACTAGCAAACGTCCAAGCGTCGCTTGACGTATAATCATCTTTATTATTAATTACTCTGTGAAAGATCATGACCAATCCTTTATTAGAAAATAATGTGTTACCCGCTTTTTCAAAGATCAAACCTGAAAATGTTGAGCCAGCGTTAAATCAAGTTTTAGAGCAGGCAAAACACACCGTTGTAGATTTGTTGAAAAATCAACAGCAACCTTCATGGCAATCGTTAGTAATACCCATGGAAGCGTTGGATGCCAGTATTGATAAGGTTTGGTCACCGGTCAGTCACCTTAATTCGGTGATGAATTCAGATGAGTTACGTGTTGCCTACAACGCCTGTTTACCCAAACTAAGTCAGTTTGGTACTGAGTTGGGGCAAAATGAAGATTTATATAAGGCCTATAACGCCTTGGCAAATAGCTCTGCCTATGCCGAACTAGATGTTGCACAGAAAAAAGTGATTGATAATGCGCTACGTGATTTTCGTTTGTCAGGTGTTGAGCTGTCACACGATGATCGTGAACGTTACAAAAATATCTCTCAGTCACTAACCGAGTTGACCGCCAAGTTTGAAGAAAACTTGATGGATGCCACTCATGCGTGGAAAAAACATATTACGGACGAAACCTTGTTGTCTGGACTGCCTGATTCAACGAGAGATATGGCGGCACAGTTTGCCCAACGTGATGAATTGGACGGTTGGTTATTTACCTTAGATTTCCCTTCCTATATGCCGGTCATGTCGTATGCCGATGATCGTGATTTTCGTGAAGAAATGTACACAGCTTTTGCCACTAAAGCATCAGACCAAGGACCCAATGCGGGTCGGTGGGATAACACTGAGATCATGGCGGATATTCTTAAATTACGTCATGAATTAGCACGATTGATTGGTTTTACTAACCATGCAGAGCGTTCATTAGCTACCAAAATGGCACAGTCGCCTCAACAGGTTTTAGATTTTTTAAATGATCTCTCGATGCGTTCTAAACCGATTGCTGAGAAAGAGTTTGCTGAATTAAAAGCCTATGCAAATGAAGTGGCTGGCATGACTGAATTAGAAGCGTGGGATGTTACTTATTTTGCTGAGAAATTACGTCAACAGCGTTATTCGATTTCACAAGAAGAACTGAAACCTTATTTCCCTGAAGATAAAGTTGTGTCAGGGCTGTTTGCTGTAGTGAATCGTCTTTATGGTCTGGATATTAAAGAACGTCATGATATTGATCTGTGGCATAAAGACGTGCGCTTTTTTGATATTTTTGATGGTAACGGCGAATTGCGAGGTCAGTTTTATCTTGATTTGTATGCTCGTAATCACAAACGGGGTGGCGCATGGATGGATGAGTGTCATGTTCGCCGTCAAACCGAAACCGGGATTCAAACTCCTGTCGCATTTTTGACCTGTAACTTTTCCGAACCTGTTGGTGATAAGTCGGCCTTATTGAGTCATGATGAAGTCACTACTTTATTCCATGAATTTGGTCATGGTCTGCATCATATGTTAACCAAAATTCATCATGCTGGCGTTTCGGGCATTAATGGCGTGGCGTGGGATGCCGTTGAATTACCTAGCCAATTTATGGAAAACTGGGCATGGGAACGTGAAGCTTTGGATTTAATCTCAGGTCATTTCGAAACTGGCGAGGTATTGCCGCAAGATTTATTCGATAAAATGATCGCCGCTCGTAATTTTCAATCAGCAATGATTATGATGCGCCAGCTAGAATTTTCATTATTTGACTTTCGTTTACATCTTGAATTCAACCCCGAACAAGACAAACAAGTTGAGAAGATCTTGGCCGAAGTCCGTGAGCAAGTAGCTGTCGTCAAACCACCAAAATTTAATCGATTTGCTCATAGCTTTTCGCATATCTTTGCTGGTGGTTATGCTGCAGGTTATTACAGCTACAAATGGGCAGAAGTATTGTCAGCAGATGCGTTTTCTAAATTTGAAGAAAAGGGCATTTTTGATCGCGCCACTGGTTTGGAATTTTTGGAATCAATTTTGGAACAGGGCGGCTCACGTGAGCCAATGGACTTGTTTATTCAGTTCCGTGGTCGTAAACCAGAGATTGATGCTTTATTAAGGCATTCAGGTATTGCAGTTTAAATTAGTTATCATTTTGATGAAATTAAGCTCTAGTTGACTCAGTGATTTACAGCTTTTAACGCACTACGTGCAACGATCTGCTAGTAAGTAAAGTGCATTCTCATTCTGTCAGTTGTTTGAGCGTTTGGGAAAATTGGTTGTTGCTAAACGGAGTTGAACAGCAATAACCATGCCTCGTCCACTGACTATGGCGACTGTAATTACCCGTAATGATATCAAGCCGGCGAGTAGGTGAATACGGCAAAATCTTCCTACGTGCGGTGTTATTTTTTTGTTTCTGGCGAGTAGCTAGTTCGAGGCTCTATGGGTTCTGGGCCAGCCTACCCTTTATATCGAACACAAAAATTTTTGGCCAAGTTGATACATAAAACCTTGATTACCAGCAGTAATCCGGCGCCTTTAGAGAGACCGGCATTTCCAGACCTCATGGATAGCTTTTAACTGCTATAGATTCAGACCTTCTTAATTACATTGATTATATATAACAAAATCACAGCGCCAATAGTGGCCATAACTATCGCACCTAATAACCCGCCAGTTGTTATGCCGAGCAGACCAAATACAAAGCCGCCTAATACCGCACCGACAATTCCCACAATAATATTGCTTATTAGTCCGAATCCACTTCCTTTCATTATGTTGCCAGCAAGCCACCCAGCCAACGCCCCGACGGCTAAAAATATTATCAAGCTAATGATATCCATGATGTCTCCAATCTTAATTTAGGTTTTTATTAAGTCTCAAAATATGATGATAGCACCTTCACAAATAAAGCGGCATCTCTATTAAGTGTGAGTTCATTTTCCTTGTATTGGCGCTGTATCGTCGATACAGACCTTAGGTATTCAGTTTTGGTTTAGGTTAGTTTTGAGAAACTATAACTGTGATAAATTGAGTGCAAATCAATGGGAGCCTATGGATTGATCTACAAAATTTAATAAGAGAGTAAGCCTTACCCTGTCCTACTTGCTAGTGTTAAGGTGTAAAAACGACTGAGATTGATATACATGTGTTAGAGCAAAACCTACAGACTGTGGTGAGTGCTTTAGGATATTTGAATTTTAATAATCAGTGAATTGAACGACTATTTGATTGATAATGGAACCAGTTACCCTGTGCAATTGAGAAAATGTTTATATGAAATACACTGATTTACGTGATTTTATTACGTATCTGGAACAAAACGGCGAGTTAAAACGTATCAGCGTGGAAGTGGATCCAGTATTGGAAATGACTGAGATCTGTGACCGTGTATTGCGTGCTGGTGGTCCAGCATTATTGTTTGAAAATCCGAAAGGTAGTGATATTCCTGTTCTAGCTAATCTATTTGGCACACCGCATCGTGTGGCACTAGGTATGGGCGAAGATTCGGTTGAAGCCTTGCGTAGCGTTGGTGAATTATTAGCCTTTTTGAAAGAGCCTGAACCGCCTAAAGGCATGAAAGATGCCTGGGATAAACTGCCAATCTTCAAACAGGTGCTTAATATGGCGCCGAAATTGGTGACGTATGCTGCCTGCCAGCAAGAGATTATCGAAGGTGATGCAGTTGATTTAAGACAGTATCCGATTCAACTATGTTGGCCAGAAGATGCCGCGCCCTTAATTACTTGGGGCTTAGTTGTTACTAAAGGGCCACATAAACCACGACAAAACATGGGTATTTATCGCCAACAAGTGATCGCTAAAAATAGGGTGATCATGCGCTGGTTATCTCATCGTGGTGGTGCTTTAGATTTTAAAGAATGGCAGAAAGAATATCCAGGTGAACCGTTTCCTATCAGTGTGGTGTTAGGTTGTGATCCCGCTACTATTTTGGCTGCTGTTACGCCAATTCCTGATACCTTATCTGAATATGCGTTTGCTGGTTTATTACGTGGTTCAAAAACCGAATTAGTCAAATGTATTGGCAGTGATTTGCAGGTGCCTGCATCAGCAGAAATCATCTTGGAAGGCTTTATTTATGCCGATGATATGGCGGATGAAGGCCCGTATGGTGATCACACCGGTTATTATAATGAAGTAGACCAGTTTCCTGTGTTTACGGTTGAACGTATTACCCAACGTAAAAATCCAATATATCACAGTACCTATACAGGGCGTCCACCTGATGAGCCAGCTATTTTAGGTGTGGCATTAAATGAAGTCTTTGTGCCTATTTTGAAAAAACAATTCCCTGAGATTGTTGATTTCTATTTACCACCAGAAGGTTGTTCTTACCGTATGGCTGTAGTCAGTATGAAAAAACAATATCCTGGTCACGCTAAACGGGTGATGATGGGGATTTGGTCTTTCTTACGCCAATTTATGTACACCAAGTTTGTTATCGTGGTCGATGATGATGTCAATGTTCGTGACTGGAATGATGTGATTTGGGCGATTACTACTCGAATGGATCCGGCTCGCGATACTACATTGATAGAAAATACGCCGATTGATTATCTTGATTTTGCGTCGCCTGTATCTGGGCTAGGATCAAAAATGGGTATGGATGCAACCAATAAACTGCCGGGTGAAACAGATCGTGAATGGGGTCGGCCTATTGAACGTGATCCTGCTATTGTAGAGCGTATCGATGAGCTTTGGATCTCGCTAGGTATTGATTGATAAATCTTCAGTATCATGAAAGACACAAACTAACCACGCAGTTATAGAATAATTTAAATATATATGTCATAAAAACGCACCGTGTTTGATGAGTTTTACTTCCAGTTATTGGATAAAGGAGACCTTAAATGCAACATGCATATCTTTACAGACTTTTTATGTGGTTCTTTATTTTGCTTATCGGCTCAGCTCAATTAATGGCTGATGATAGTTATCAACAGAAGCGGGATCAGTTGATGACACTGATAGAAAAAGATATTGTTGATAATAGTGATTTTTTGGACAATAATCGACTTTCCGAACAGGTAGTAATCGCCATGCGTGCTGTGCCACGCCATGAGTTTGTTCCACAGAAACACCGTCATCAGGCTTATAAAAACAGGCCACTCCCTATCGGTTATGGTCAGACGATTTCACAGCCAACTATCGTCGCTATGATGACAGATCTGTTACAACTTAAAGCTACCGATAGTGTATTAGAGGTGGGCACAGGTTCTGGCTATCAGGCTGCGGTTCTTGCTGAGATCACTAGAAATGTGTATAGCATTGAGGTAGTAACTGAGCTGGCCGAAAGGGCGGCAAAGGATCTAAAACGTACAGGCTATGATTACGTTAAAACGCGTACTGGTGACGGCTATTATGGTTGGAAAGAGGCTGCACCTTTTGATGCCATCATTGTCACGGCCGCAGCGAGTCATATTCCTCCACCTTTAATCAAACAGTTAAAAGTCGGTGGTCGGATGATTATTCCTGTTGGTAATCAATTTATGTTGCAACATTTGGTGTTGGTTACTAAGGATGCTGCCGATAATGTGAAAATAAGACAAATTTTGCCAGTAAAGTTTGTACCGTTGATTGGAAAACACTGACATATTATGAACCGCCTCGATAATGGATTTTATCTGATAGCCATATCGATTATTTCTGCCTGTTCTTTAGCGTATGAAGTCTTATTAATGCGTTTGTTCTCGATTATTCAATGGCATAATTTTGCCTATATGATAATCAGTTTGGCCTTGTTGGGCTATGGTGTCAGTGGCGTATTTTTGGCGTTGAATCGTGACCAACTGACCAAATATTTTCCGACGGTCATTATGACTAATCTGTTGTTATTGAGTATTTCGATGCCTGCCAGCTTCCTATTGGCACAACAGTTACCCTTTAACTCAGCCGAAATAATTTGGGCTCCTGTGCAGCTAACCTATTTATCTGCTGTGTATCTGCTGTTGGCATTGCCATTCTTTTTTGCCGCTAATGTAATCGGCTTATCTTTTTATAGATATAAAGAACAGGTTTCTTCGTTATATGCAGCCGATCTTTTTGGTTCTGGTATTGGTAGTATTGCTATTATCATTCTACTGTTTATGGTGTTCCCAGAAAAAATTCTTAGACTGCTGATGTTAACCGTATTGTTGGTTGCATTGATGTTGTCGTTGTTTGTCTTTCGTCAACAGAAAATAAATACGACGAGGTGGAATACACTATTTATCAGTATCGCCGTTATAGCTATGATTATAATGCCACGATACGACTCGCTATCATTATCTCCTTATAAAGCCCTGCAACAGTTTCTTACCATGCCGGCTACAAGCGTTATTTCCAATAAATCCAGTCCTCTAGGCTTAATTACCATAGCAGAAAGTACAGATCTTCCCCTACGTCATGCGCCAGGATTAAGCCTTAAAGCTACAGCAGAACCACCTCGCCAATTGGCCGTATTTACTGATGGTGATGCTATGGGAGCAATAACTCATTTTGATGGAGATCTCGCTACACTAAGTTATCTTGATCAGACAACATCTGCACTGCCTTATCATTTTAAACCGTTGTCAGAGTTACTTATCTTAGGTGCAGGAACTGGAAGTGATGTCTTACAGGCTCTTTATCATGGCAGTGCTCACATAGATGCCGTTGAACAGAACCCCCAGATCATTGATTTACTTAAGACTCAATATGCTGACTTTTCTGGAGATATTTATACTCGTCCAGACGTGAAACTTCATTTGGCTGAAGCACGTGGTTTTATAAGCAATAGTAGCAAGAAATATGATTTGATCTCTATTTCACTGATGGATACTTTTGGGGCATCAGCATCAGGCTTGTATTCAATGTCAGAGAATTATTTATATACTGAGCAGGCAATACAGCAGTATCTTCACCATCTAAATACCAATGGTTATTTAAGCTTAACTCGCTGGGTCAAATTGCCGGCACGTGATATGCCTAAATTATTGGCGACAGTGATCAATTCCCTTAAATTAGACAACGCCAATCAACCACAACAGCAAATAATTCTTATCCGCAGTTGGCAAACGAGTACGTTAATTGTTAAAAATGGTCTTATTACTCCAACAGAGGTAAGTCAGTTAAAGCAGTTTTCCCGTGAACGTAATTTTGATTTGGTGTATTACCCGGGCATAAAGGAACAGGAAGCTAACCAATTTAATATCTTGCCACAACCTTATTTATATTTGGCCGCACAGGCATTATTGAGTAAGCAGAGTGATGACTTTATTGATGCCTACAAGTTTAATATTGATCCGGCAACAGATGATAAGCCATATTATTTTCAGTTTTTCAAATGGCAGACCTTGCCTGAAATTTTGCCATTATTGGCAAGTGGCGGAATATCATTACTCGATAGTGGCTATTTATTACTGGTCGCGGCCTTACTGCAAGCATTGATAGCCAGTTTAGTATTGATTGCTTTGCCGTTATGGCTTTGCAAAGCTAAATTAGGTATACAAGCAGGTGAGCAGGAATATCGTCGCGTGATGGTCTATTTTTTTAGTTTAGGGCTAGCATTTTTGTTTATTGAAATTGCTTGTATTCAAAAATTCATTCTTATTTTGCACCATCCTATTTATGCAATTACGACTGTTATAAGTACTTTCTTATTATCTGCAGGGTTAGGCAGCTATATGTCGTCGCGTTTGATAAATAACGAAAGGGAATATACCATCCTAATACCTATAATGGGTATTGCAATACTAAGTAGTATTTATATGCTGAACTTTGATTTCATCACTATTTTTTTGCTGCATCAAAATGATGTAAGCCGTTTTATATTGTCTATTCTATTGATAATGCCACTAGGGTTTTGTATGGGGATGCCATTTCCAATGGGACTAGCCAGATTAAGCTTAACTCGCCCGAAATTAATTCCGTGGGCATGGGGGGTGAATGGTTTTGCCTCGGTTATCAGTGCTATATTGGCCACACTGATTGCGATGCAGTTTGGTTTTATGATCTTGGTCGCCTTTGCTGTAGTGTTATATGGCATAGCCGCCTTTTTTTTCCCAAGATAATAACTTATAGATTAGTAAAAAATTGCTTGGGTTATTATCACATAAGATTCAACAGAGATTGAGGATAAATAATAATGAGAATGTTACATACCATGTTGCGTGTTGGAAATTTAGAACGTTCTGTGAAATTTTATACTGAAGTATTGGGAATGACCGAATTACGAAGATCAGAGTACCCTGACGGTAAGTTCACTTTAGTTTTTATCGGTTATGGTGATGAAAGTTTTAATACTGTGTTGGAGCTTACTTATAACTGGGATACAGAAATTTATGACTTAGGAAATGGCTATGGTCATGTTGCTATTGGCGTAGCAGATGCTGTGGCCGCATGTGAAAAAATTAGAAATCTAGGCGGCAAAGTTGTTCGAGAACCAGGGCCAATGGTGCATGGTACCGAGGTCATTGCATTTGTAGAAGATCCGGATGGCTATAAAATAGAATTAATTGAACGAGATTAATCACTAGTAATTTACTGCCACTGAATACAACTTGCTAGTATTCAGTGGCAGTACGCTTTATAAATTATGCGGTTTTTGTTTTAAATCGATTTGAAATGCTGACCGTTGCCAATAGCATTACTCCTACTAACACCCTGCAAAGCCGTTTATTAAGAGCGGCATTGTCGTTGACAATATATCCCCAAGTATTGGAATGGTTAATACCAACTCATCTACATAATGTGCAGTAAGTGATGGGGATACAGAATGCCATGCAACAGAATTCTAGCGCCCACTAGGAACATGGCGGCGGTACCGACCACGGATAATGTTGTCATTAAAACGGGAGAAAACTATAAGATGGCATGGCCAAACCAGTATTTGAAATCACACCAGACATTTTTTGATGTTGCTTTTATCAATGCCAGAAACTAAGCCATCAACACCAATGGTCATGATGATTGCGATAGCTGTAACGACAGTAATTTGTGATGCGAATGCAGCGTTTTTAACAGTGCCTAGTGCAATCATAATAATCTCCGCTGACAGGAAAAATCGGTACGGATTGCCGCTTTAACATCGGAAACTTGTTCTGCATTTAAAGCGAGGTCATCACCTACATACACCTGCCATTTTTTTGGCAGCAGCTTTAGTAATTAAAGCTACATCATCCAGTATTGTTGCAATGTCATCAATTAATGCTAAAAGGCTACTAGTAGCCATAGTGGTAATCCTTATGAATAGTCTATGCACATCATGCATTACCCGTTAAGTTTGCATGGTGAGTTATGGGTTAAGTAATTGATATTAATATTGTTACTTATATATTTAAGGAGTGGGCACGGTTTATGCTTAACCATATTGTAGATTATACGGGGTGTCAAAATGCAGTCATTTTAATGACCTAACTTTGAGATCCATAATTATTTCAATATAGAAGGGGATATTTATGAACAATGTTGCTCAAAGAACGGAATACTATGATGATGCTCAACTTCAGACACAACTGAAAACGCACTATGATGCGAAATATAAAATCGGTTGGTTTTTAATGGATGCGGCACCAAGACCTTGTTTTACGCCAACCTTGCTTAATGAGTTGTCAGATTATCTCGCAAATATCAAAGCAGAAATGTTTCAAACAAATAATGAAAAATATGATTATTTAGTTGTCGGCTCAAATGTAGAGGGTGTCTTCAACCTTGGTGGTGATCTAGACTTGTTTGTGTCATTAATTGAAAAGGGCAATCGTGATGCTTTATTAGCATATGCACTTCATTGTATTGACATTTTATACGACAACATAAGACACCTTGGAACTGATTTGACTACGGTGTCATTGATTCAAGGTGATGCGCTAGGCGGCGGGTTTGAGTCAGCATTATCGAGTAATCTTATTATCGCTGAACGCGGCGCGAAGATGGGGCTGCCGGAAGTATTATTTAACTTGTTCCCTGGGATGGGGGCTTATTCGCTTTTGTCACGCAAGATTGGCGCTGTAGCCGCAGAAAAAATGATCTTATCTGGAAAACTTTATACGGCTGAGGAAATGTTTGAAATGGGCGTTGTTGATATCTTGGCAGAAAAAGGTGAAGGTGAACTGGCTTTATATCAATATATTAAAGCGGCGAATAAGTCACCGAACACTTACAAATCCATGGCTAGAGTTAAAGACATGTGTAATCCAGTGACTTATGATGAGCTTGCTAGTATTGCCGCAATATGGGCTGATGCAGCATTGAATTTGACCAGTAAAGATCTTCGAATGATGAGTCGTTTGGTTAGTAGACAGTCATATAAAGTGGGTAATTAAGTTTTAGAAATATGATTGCTGATTTAATTGGGAAGATAATTTAATGTCTTCCAATGCTAAGACTGTATTGATAAAAGTTTTTTCAATTTGGTCAGTTAGACTATACATGCGAGTCGTACCCATCTCATGTGGCTTTAACACTTCAGCTTGCAAGCATAGTTCGGCCAGTTTGTTAGCTCCCAATTCTGTCGCAGAACCCTTTATTGCGTGTAGACTTTCTCGATAGCCTAAAAAGTCATCATTTACGGCTTTTTTGAGGAGAGAAATGTGTTTATTACCATCCTCTTTGAAGCCACTGATCAGTACTTTAATAAATTGAGCTCCACCGCCCAATGATGCTAGTTCATGGAGTACTTTTTCATCGTACAACGATGAACTGGTGTCCGTGTTTACCAGCTTATCATTTTTGAACGTTGCTTTTTTGTCACTAGCACTCACAACAGTGAGTTTAGCAATTTGCTCAAGTAATGCGCGTGAATTAATAGGCTTAGTCAAAAATGCATTGGCACCGGCATTGAGCGATTTTTCTTTGGCTTCCGGCGTCGCATCTGCGGTAAGCATAATGATTGGAATAGTGTTAGCAGTGTCCATATATTGCAGAGCCTGCATTACTTCGAACCCCGAGAGTTCAGGCATGTTCATATCTAAAATGAGCATATCAATATTGTCGATATTTTCCGCGAGAATATCGAGCGCTTTTTCACCAGAATCAGCGATAAGCGTTTGGTGCCCCGCATGATTCAATATACCTTCCAGCACTTTTTGATTAACATGGTTGTCATCTGCAATTAGAATTTTAAGTTCTTTAGCACTATTTTGTTTGGCAAAATATTCAGCTAAAGTGACGACTTTATCATCATCTATATTGACACTTTGAGCTGCATGGATAGCATTAAATAATAAATGAGTTTCTTTAAGATCGTGAATTGTTGAAATGTAATATTCGCGAATTTTTGAGTTATACACCGATAAGCCTGCTGAATTGACCAGCACTAACGATAAATGGCGAAGGCTAGATTCAGCTTTAATCATTTGGGCATATTGCACAGGATCTATATCAAACATACAGGATTGATCAATTAACATGATTCTATATTCATTATCGTCAGTAACGGCTTGCATCAATAATGATAACGCACGCGCTGAAGATGACACGTGATCATAGGTAACACCCCATGAATCGAGTGATGGAGTTATAACTGATGTTGTTTCGTCACTGGCCAGAATTAATATGTGTTTATCAGACAATTTTAAATGCTCATATGGAATTAGTGTGAACGGTAATTCAAACCAGAAAGTGCTTCCTATACCTGATTGTGTTTCTACTCCGATTTTCCCCCCCATTAGTTCAACAAGTTCTTTTGATATCGTTGTGCCCAATCCTGTGCCACCAATAGAACGGTTAGTGACAGTTTCAACTTGTGTAAAATTATCAAAAAGCGTGGCGAGTGCTTCTTCGGGGATACCTATGCCGGTATCTTGAATTTCAAAGCGTATCCTTGGATTCTCTGGATTCTCTGGATTGTTATCGGCAGGTCTTATGAATAGTTTAACAGATCCTTCATTAGTGAACTTGATGGCGTTACCCATTAGGTTGATCAATACTTGGCGGAGATGCTGTGGATCGCCTTGCAGTAAAAATGGAGTGTGTGCATCGATGTGACTTGTAACGTGAATATTTTTAGCATTCCCCATAGGGGTTTGCATCTGCATCATAAAATTAATCACTTGATGTAAATCAAAATCGTCATTAGCTATAGTAATTTTGCCAGCTTCAATTTTTGATATATCAAGTACATTTTCAATCAAACCCAGTAAGGTATTCGCTGAATTATGCATAATGTTCACCAACTCGCGTTGTTGGTTATTTAGTTCAGTTTCGCGAATTAAATCTGCAATACCAATTACACCATTTAATGGCGTTCGTAGTTCATGCGACATATTCGCTAGAAATCTACTCTTTGCTTCATTGGCAAATTTTGCTGTAGCAATTGCTGCGTGTAACTTTTTGATAAGGAAAGCCGAAAATAGAGGTACAACTAACATCAATATCAACAAACTCATTGCTATGGGTTTGTGTGAAGCTGCTTGCCAGTAATCTCCCCAAGTAATGGCGAAAATAAACCCGGATAATCCGACAAATAATGAGATATATAAGTAATTTAGGCCATAACGAAAACCGTTACCTAATATCACCCATAGGTACAGTACGAATAGAAATATACTTTCTTCACCTGCTAGAAACATCACGATGGATAGTGATGTAAGATCAAGCAATGCTGCCATCACGCGGCGGATAGGTGACGGTCGAGGATTAATAAGGAGTGCAGCAGCAATCATTAATCCGCAAGCATAATAGATAAGGGTAATTAAACTAGGAACTGAGCTAATGGCTTCTTGAAAAGTCTCTCCACTACCCCATGGAAGACAAAAATATATAAGAAGACCGAGGCCGATGGATAACCGTAAAGTAATAGCTTGTTCTGGTTCAGAATCACCCGTACCTGCTAAGCGCATCTGCAAATTATGCCACCAGGTTAAAAATCCTGTTTTTTGCAACGGAGATGTCAATATTGAAAGCCGTTATTGTTCAGGTTCATCAGAATACTCGGATTGAATTTTTTTGATATCATCAATTCGGGCAAAAAAGGCTTCTACACATTGTGGATCCATATGTGAACCAGATTGTTGTTTGATATAGTCCAAAGCTTCTTCAGTTGACCATGCCGCTTTGTATGGTCGAGTCGTAACCAAGGCATCAAAAACATCTGCGACCGCTACAATCCTAGCAATAAGAGGGATCTCTGTAGCTTTAAGACCATTAGGGTAGCCTTTGCCATCAAAACGCTCATGATGATTCATTGCGATAATGGCACCAATCTGCATGTATTTGGATTTGCTATTTGATAATATCGAGTGACCAATGGTACTGTGCCGCTTCATTATCTCCCATTCATCGGGATCTAACTTGCCCGGTTTGAGTAGCACCCTATCAGGAACGCCAATTTTACCAATGTCATGCATAGGTGCAGCATATTCTAAATCTAGACATTCTTCTTCTGTAAAACTGCCTAATTCTTCGGCAATTATACGAGAATATTTAGCCATGCGGAGCACGTGATTACCGGTACCTTCATCGCGATATTCTCCTGCTTTAGCAAGACGAATGATGGTTTCACGTTCTCGTTCGACTATTTGTTGTGTGGCAATATCTACTTGACGAGCAAGCCAATTAGCGCGATCTTGAATGATTAAATGCTGTTGGTGTAGCTGAAGTAAATTTCTACAACTTGTTCTGCATTCAATTTGATCAATAGGCCTAGTTAAAAATGCCGTTGCACCAGCTTCTAGTGCTTCATAACGTACTTCTTTTTCGCTGACGACGGTAATCATCATTATAGGGACATTTTTAAAGCGTTGTTGTCTGCGTACATTCTGAATAAACTCAAGTCCATTCATTTCTGGCATTCTATAATCGGTGATGATTAAATCAACATCGTTAGTTTCAAGCCATTTTAGGGCTTTCAGAGGATCGCCAAAATCTGAAACAACGATGTTGTCCGATACTTGAAGGATAATTTTTTCAAGGATCGCTCTACCCGTTGATTGATCATCAAGGATAAGAACCTGACTTTTATTCTTAATGATATTGAGTCCGTGGGCGTAATCATAAGAATCAATAGCGTTGTTGTTGATATCTTCGATGGTCAAAAAATAGTCCTCTTTAATATGACGTTACAATCCTATCGTACTTGCCGTAACAAGCCATATTTACTCTGCTGAATTTAAAATGGTAGTAGCTGTTACCAGTCTAAAAGATTTTAGCTTAATCTTATCATGCTTGATAATGGTCATGTTCAATTTACAACAGCAAATATTTGCCATTATTTCATTTGCTATGCCCATACATTCAAATCATATGTAGCCGAATACTATTTATTGTAATTGGGTATTGGAGATATTGCTATCTATATAGCATTGGTATTTGTTTAATGCTGAAGACTAATTTGAAGAAACTGTTTTTAGTTCATGATGTTGTTCGTGAACTGCAATTATAAACACGCTTTGAGCACAGGCTAGATTAGTCTTATTAGATAAGGCAGCCTAAGGCCCCTAGGGTAGCAAGACGATTTTATGTTGAGTGATAATCACTAGATAATGCGCCTTTAATTATACTTGGATGAGCTGTTACATATTTAAAATCCCTGTTATGGCTTTAATTTCAAGTGTTAGTCTTAAAACTGGTCTTCCTGATCGGGTGATGAAATATTTACCTGAGGCCAATTGTACTGATTCTAATTCACCTGGAATTTGTCCAGTTGCACACGGCGTAAAAGATCAACAACCAGCAGCATATTCTCCAAAAACAGGTTTGTTCTATGTGCCTACTAATGATATCTGTATGGATTTAGAGCCGTTTGAAGTTGAATATGTGGCCGGACAACCGTATTTCGGTGCCGTTGTAAGTATGTCACCTTCTGAACCAAACAACATAGGTGATTTTATTGCTTGGGATGCCCGTGAAGGTAAGATCGTTTGGTGCAACAAAGAACTCTTTTCTGTTTGAGCCGGTGCAATGGCAACTTTAGGAGATGTTTTTTTACGGTACTCTTGAAGGTTACTTGAAAGCAGTTGATGCTCCCACGGAACATGAATTGTATCGTTTTAAAATGCCATCAGGCATTGTCGGTAATTTAAATAGTTACCAACATAATGGTAACCAGTTTTTGCCTGTACTGTCTGATCTGTGGTTGGGCAAGTATTGGTCTGACCAATAACCTTGAAAATTACTCTGATGGTATGGAGGTTCTAGGTGCTTATAAATCATTAGCAAGCTCGACGGCACTCGGTAGTGTATTCAGTTGGTAATAAGATTCAAAATCTGATGTGAACCATCAGACTATGCAAAAAAGCCGTAGTGATTAAGTTCACTACGGCTTTTTCATTTATTTAACAGTCAAAACTTTTATTTCGCAAGTGTCCCTAGAAGCTGAAGTTAATCCTTATGTATCCTTGTTTAACTTTAAATCTGGCGATACGGAACGTAAGTGCAGATCACGTTGAGGGAATGGGATCTCGATGTTATATGCCCTAAGCGCTCGATTCATGGCTAAGGCAATATCACTTCGAATCGTTATAAACTCATCATTGTCAGCAACCCAGGCTCGTAGCATAAAATCAAGACTACTGTCGCCAAAACCATTGAATATTATCTGTGGTTTTGGGTCGCTAAGAATGCCTTTTTGTTCTTCGAGTGAACCATACAATGCTTCAATTACCTTATCCGTATCTGTGCCATATGCAACACCTACGGGTAACTCAATACGTCGGATTCGATCTGACATTGTCCAGTTAGTTACAGCATCAGCGAGTAGCGTGCCATTGGGAACGGTAATATCGGCACCATCAAAGCTACGAATAGTACTTGCGCGGATGCCGATTCGAGTGATAATTCCTGTTACGGTACCTACTTCGACCGAGTCTCCAATGTGTATTGGGCGTTCAAAAATAAGGATCATACCGGAGACAAAGTTGTTGACGATGGTCTGTAAACCAAAACCGATACCAACACCTAATGCACCCAATAGAATCGTAATTCGGTCCATTCCAATACCGAGTGCACTTACGGCTAAAATAAAACCAAAAAGAATGATGCCGTATCTAATCACTGCTGAAATGGCAAAGGAGATGCCACGTCCTAGTCTTACCCGTTGATAGACGTCTTCATCTAATACCGTAGCGATGAACCGAGATAAAAAAATGGCCGTAAAAATGGTCAGGATAAATGCCAGCACATCGGCAAGTGATAGTGCAATCGTGCCAGTATTTAGTTCAGAAAACAGAATTGTTTTGGTCAAGGCTACTACATAATCCCATAAGGCAAATAAATCCAGTGTCACCTTAAGCCATATAAAGATAGCTACGACACTGAGTAATTTTTTAATATTGTTACGTAATGTGTCGGTTCGTCGACGAATGAGATTGATTGTTTGAGCAAAATGACTCTGTAGCGTTAGGGCAATACTGCCATCCGTTGCACGAATCAGAGCTGCAAGTAATGCTGCTAAATAGGCGCTGTTGAGCACCGCATGCCCAATCAGGACAGAAAAACGCACGAAACCAATAGTAGCGGCAAGTGCCGAGATAGCCAGCAGAATGAGTGCAACATTTAGCCATAGACGAATAGGTTTCTGCCAGCGACTATTACTACCATGTAATGCTTTCACACGGACTAACCAAATTATCAGACCTATGGCTACCAGCATCTCAGCAATGAAAATAATGCGTGCTATAAATGGATCGGCTGCGACTAAATCGCGTAACCAATCTATAACATAAAAAATCGCAAGGAAAACCAATACTGGGCGAATGGGTGCATTCAATAATGGTAAGACGATCCATAACACAGGGAATATGAGGAGCAACCCCGCGGCATCCGTCAAAACTGCAGAGGTGGAGGCGTAGATCCAAGGAGTTAACATCAGCGCAAGTAGCATGGCGAGTGCGAAAGGTCTTTCAAATACTGAACTTCCGACGATGATCGAGGGATTAGCCGCTATACAGGTTCGTGCTGCTTTGCGTACTTGGTAGAGGATGATTGCACTAGCGATTAATAGAAAAATCTGCAACCCAAGTCTCGCAACTTCTTCGCTAACAATAGCGTAAATAGCAGATAACCAGATACTAAGATCATGGCCTATTTGATTAATTAGAACATATAGAATTGCACCTGATCCTGAAACTGTTTCTCCCCATAAAGGTGGTCGTTCGCGGTGGCCTAAATTTTTCAGTAAATCAGCTTCTTCTGCCTTGATTATATCCAAGGCCTCTTGCACACCTCTGTGTGATCGCCCTATCTTTCCTTGAAGCTCTAAGATTTGATTTTGAACTTTTTGAAGGGAGCTGTTTGTCTTATCGATATCACTCGCTGCTATGCGTGCGAGTTTTACTAAGTCTTCTGGTGCCTTATCCATTTGGGCTTGAGTTATAGTCCTTTTCCACAGGTCGAGTCCGGTCTTCAGACGAATTATTTGCTGAGCAATGACTTCAGTCCGAGCATGAAGAGTGGACTCTGCGTTTGTCATCTGCCTGTCGAATTCGAGCCACTTTCTTTTGATTTCAAAAATTGCATCTCGTGAAGAGGCTGCTGCCAGCGATGTTGTGAGTGAGGGTAGAGCTTTTATTATCTCCCCCTTCTCGGTGAAGAGATTCTGTTGAATTTCATTAAATATTGTTGATTCAGCAAGTACTGATGCCGCTTGATCTAGCATAGCGCGGTCTGAAGCGGCCTGTGATGGAATATCCGATAGAGCAATTGTTGGCGGCGGTAGTGGCGGGGCAATTGCATCTGACTCTTCAGTAGCAAAGCAACTTGCTGACAGCGAAAAGATAAGCATCGCTAACATTAGATGGAGCATATCGCTGCGAATGTCGCGGCAAATATGGAATATTCCCGTAAAGTATTTCATCACTAAGCCCATATTCCTTTGTTGCGTAAATTTTCATCTGAGGCTTTCACAAAACGCATCAGCATTTTGAGTCATTTAATATCAGACATTATCTATCATCTTGCTTAGATGCACCGCTGTTTCTATATTATGTGTAATTGACTAAAAATATCATAGTGCATGATTGATATAAAGACAGAACAAAATTTAGGTGCTTATGGCGCTATTTTAAAGTTTGATCACTTGCGAGTAGGGGACGATGTCTTTTTAAGTGATATCGTCTAAGCCATCCACGCGATGTATTATTTTAGTTCAAACTTAGGAATGGATTGCATTAAGGATTTAAAATTGTTGTTAGTTTAATGTTGATTTGGCTTCTACTAGTAATGTATCTCGGTGTGAACAGCAGAAGTATTCGAGGTCATCGCAATCGTAATGGAATGATTCATATAAAATATGCGTCAGGTATCGTTCATTGACAAATAGTTAGCCGGCTAACTATAATGTAACCATGTTGAAATTAAAAGATTTACCAGACTCAAAAGTTCTCACCAAGTTCGCTGAAAGGTATCCTCAAGCTAACATCGATGGTGTTATTCATTTTCTTACTTTATTGCGAGTAGGCTCAGATCTTTCCGATGTTCTGGACAACTTCTTAGGGCAATATGGGCTGTTGCAGGGTAGGTGGTGGGTTTTAATACTGTTGATGCGTGAGCAGGATTTAACGTCGACACCATCCTCTCTTGCCGAAAAAGCCGGTGTATCAAGAGCCACGATGACAGGACTTATTGATGGTTTGGATAAAGAGGGTTTGGTCCTCAGAGTCACTGATGCAACTGACAGGCGTAAGTGCCACATCAAACTAACCACTTTAGGGCAAGCTAAGCTTGATGAGGTAATGCCGGAATATTATCGCCGTGTTGATCGTTTGATGAGTATTTTGTCTCCAGAAGAAGGTGAGGCATTAACATCAATGCTCATAAAATTACAAAATAACCGAGATATATTCAAATAGTTTTAAGTAATTAGTTAGGCGGCTAATTAATCGCCTGCAAGTTTGCAGTAGAATATTCTGCTGCCCGTGTTAAATATTAGGAGTAAGAACAATGAGAAAATTTTTATCAACACTAACTTTTTGCAGTTACATTATTGGCGGAAGCGTTGGTAGTGCATTAGCAAATGAAGACGATACTACAAAAATACTAGATTCAGTTAATGCCGCTTGGAACGCTACATTTAATAGTGGTGACAGCGCTAAATTAGCTACGCTTTATACTGAAAATGGAACGCTATCGCCAGGTAATGGTGAAATACTCGTTGGTCGGGAACAAATCAGCGGTCTGTTTAAAAGTTTTATTGATAATGGAGTTCATAACCATAGCATTGAAACAACAGAAGCGTATCGTGATAACAAGCAGATCGTGCAACTGGGTAAATGGAGAGCGGAAGGCGTTAATGATAAGCAAGAAGCCATTAGCTTTGGTGGTGTGCTTATGACGGTTATCGAGCAGAATGCTGATGGTAAATGGTTAACGCAATCTCACGTATGGAACATGGGTAACTAACCAAAAAGCATAGACATAGTTTAATTTTATTAAAGCCGTAGTGATTGAGTTCATTACGGCTTTTTTGTTTGTATGATGATTAAGTTCGTCAGCGCGCCATTGTCTGCAAGGCTAAAGCCAGATGTAATGTTATGCAGCGGCTAGAATTGCAAATTGCACGCAATAAAAAAGCCCCAATACCCAGATAGGGAGTTGAGGCCTTTTTATTTGTTATGGTGAAGCATCAAATATGTAGCTACGCTAACTTTTGGTTACTATCCTGGTCAGCCAGGATTGAGTACACATACGTTTGCATCTGTATTGAGTGTGGAGTCAGCGGGGCAGCTCGAGGTAATTGTAGTTTTTCTTTCATAGTCTGTTCGGGTATGTAAGATGAAATTTGGCTGCCATTTTGAAGGTAAATCGGATGAAAGCAGGTAATCTACACCCGTAGAGGCGTAAGGCAAATTGAAGCCCGCACCAGTAAAGAATCCGTTAGTAAAGTCGTAACCAGCGCCAATTCCAGCTTGTATGGATGCAATTACTACAGTTTTGCATCATCCTACACATACCAGTATGCGGTTATCTGAACGGTGGAATCGATTTATGACCTATTTTATTATTACCCCTAATTTTCACCGTGTTCATCATTCTTTCGATATGAAGGAAGGGAATAGTAATTTTGGTATTATCTTTCCATTTTGGGATAAGTTGCTGGGGTCATACTGCAATAAAAATAATGCCGCATTACTGAAAATGAAATTAGGTATCAGCAACAATCAGTCACCTAAATCACTAACATTAAGGGAGTTGATAGTTAACCCGTTGAACTAAGTTGAAAAAAGCCATTTACTATTTACGATTTGGTTTTTAGCTGTAATTTTAGGATGGGAAAAGTCACGAAAAAATCATGATAATTCAATCAGTTATGGACTTGTGTGCGTTTTGTAATGGTAGCTACTAGCCTAGTTGATGTTCGCGAAGGTTAGGCTTACAAGGACCACTATTATATGTCCAAAATACAGGACAGGTTGTAGCCGCTGGTTTGTCATTTTTTGCAGTGTATTTAGCATGAAAAACGGTTCAAACAATGAGCTTGCGTTGAGCAGGTAATCAACACCATTATTAGAATAAGGGC
>JALIBN010000024.1:192531-195488 GCA_030576275.1 Pseudomonadota bacterium
GCGTTGAGCAGGTAATCAACACCATTATTAGAATAAGGGCCTTGAGCACTAACACCTGCAAACAAGCCGTGGCTAAAGTCATAACCACTAACAACTTCACTTTGTACTTTTTCTGGAACATTAAAATATTCAGCACGTAATTTAACCGGCGTTACGCCACCCACTAGATTAAATGACATCGAAATATCACCACGGTCAATTTTACCATTTGCATCAACCTGAGCATGACGAAAGCCTAAGACAAGCTCTGACGCCATGGTTTTGCCAAATGTCCATTTAAAACCGGCATTGATAAATGATGGGCACTTTGTAAGAAACAAGGCGCCCATTTAATGCCGTTGTTACTGACTACAATCAAAGATCAAAACGGTCGGCATTCATCACTTTTGTCCAGACTTTGATAAAGTCTCTGACAAATTTTTCATTGGCGTCATCTTGAGCGTAAACCTCAGCATAAGAACGCAATATAGAGTTTGAGCCAAATACCAAATCAACACTAGTAGCTGTCCACTTGGTTGCACCAGTTGTTCGATCACATATTTCATACAGGTTTTTACCGGAAGATTTCCAAGTGTTAGCCATATCGGTTAAGTTAACAAAGAAATCGTTAGTCAACACGCCTTCGCGATCGGTAAATACACCATGTTTACTTCCAGCGTAGTTGGCGCCAAGTACACGCAGACCTCCTACTAGAACAGTCATTTCAGGCGCGGTTAAGCCCATCAACTGAGTGCGATCTAGCATTAGTTCTTCCGGTGAAACAATGTAGTCTTTCATGACCCAGTTACGATAACCGTCATGTATAGACTCGAGTGGTTCAAATGACTCCACATCGGTCATTTCTTGGGTGGCATCACCGCGACCAGCTACAAACGGTACTTTGATATTAATGCCCCCATCATGCGCGGCTTTTTCAACTGCGGCCGTACCACCAAGTACGATCAGATCGGCGATACTAACTTTCTTGTCTAGGCCGGTCTGGATAGTTGATAGAACATTAAGCACTTTATTCAATCTTTCTGGTTCGTTACCTTGCCAATCTTTTTGTGGTGCCAGACGAATACGTGCACCATTAGCTCCACCACGGAAATCAGAACCACGGAATGTGCGAGCACTATCCCAAGCAGTTGCAACCAGTTCAGCAGTACTCAAACCACTATTAAGCAGTAATACTTTGAGGTCACTTATTTCCTGTTCATTCAAAGTGTAGTCAACTGAAGGCACAGGATCTTGCCAGATTAAGTCTTCATCGGGTACATCGGAGCCTAAATAACGGGCTTTGGGGCCCAAATCACGATGGGTCAATTTAAACCAAGCACGTGCGAACACTTTAGAAAAGTAGTTTGGATCCTTATAGAATCGTTCAGAAATTTTTCTGTAAATAGGATCCTTGATCATCGCCATATCAGCATCAGTCATGATCGGGTTGTATTTGATTGAGGGATCTTCAACATCAACCGGCTTGTCATCTTCGTTAATAGCAACTGGCTCCCACTGCCATGCATCAGCCGGACTTTTCTTCAATTCCCAGTCGTGATTGAATAGCATCTCGAAGTAGCCGTTGTCCCATTGGGTGGGGTGCGTTGTCCAAGCTCCCTCGATGCCACTTGAAACAGTATCACGTCCAGAACCTTTACCTTTAGGATTGTGCCATCCGAAGCCCTGTTCACTTACTTCGGCTGCTTCAGGAACTGGACCAAGCTCGGTGGCATCGCCATTACCATGGCATTTACCAACAGTGTGACCGCCAGCAGTCAATGCGACGGTTTCCTCATCATTCATTGCCATGCGCTCAAAGGTGACTCGGATATCATGGGCAGTTTTAAGCGGGTCAGGGTTACCATCAACCCCTTCAGGATTAACATAAATCAGTCCCATCATTACTGCGGCAAGTGGGTTTTCAAGGTCTCGTTCGCCAGAGTAACGGCTACCTTCACTGCCTGTTGGTGCAAGCCATTCTTTTTCCGAGCCCCAGTAGGTATCTTTTTCTGGGTGCCAGATATCAGTTCTACCGCCGGCAAAACCGAAGATTTTTAGCCCCATTGACTCATAAGCCATCGTGCCAGCGAGTACGATTAGATCTGCCCAAGATAATTTGTTGCCATATTTCTTTTTAATCGGCCATAAAAGACGGCGTGCTTTGTCTAAGTTGACGTTATCTGGCCAACTATTCAATGGTGAAAAACGTTGATTACCCGTACCTGCACCACCCCGACCATCTGCCACACGATAAGTACCGGCTGAATGCCATGCCATACGAATCATCAATCCACCATAGTGCCCCCAGTCTGCTGGCCACCATTCCTGACTATCCGTCATCAGTATATGTAGGTCTTTCTTCACTGATGCCAAATCTAATTTTTTGAATTCCTCAGCATAATCAAAATCCTCACCCATTGGGTTAGTCTTAGTGTCATGCTGATGCAGGATGTCTAGGTTGAGAGCGTTAGGCCACCAATCTGTTTTGGATGTTGCGGAGGTAGTGTTCGCTCCGTGCATAACTGGGCATTGCCCTGAAGAAGGTTTTTTGTCATTGCTCATACTTTTGCTCCTTAATCTTCTTAAGATGATAATTACGTCATAGTTGAATTATGTGGACTACACTTTTAAGCTTAGCATGATAGTGATTCAGTTTATTCCTTGATTTTATGAATAAATAATCGGTTTTATACTTATCTAAAGTTCCTGTTGTTAACTCCGTTCATCGAAATGTCTAAAATGGCAGTTGGTTGAAACCCCATGAATTTAATAGCCGCTTAACTGGCGCTCTACATCATTCAACTGGGCGTATAACTGACCAGCTGATATAATCCTCATTCATCATTGCCTCCGTAGCTCAGCTGGATAGAGCATCCCCCTCCTAATCGTACGGTTCATTATGTAACTTATTGAAAAATATTGATTGATATAGATCTGTATTGCCAGATATAACCACCAAAATATCACCAAGTTATTGA
>JALIBN010000025.1 GCA_030576275.1 Pseudomonadota bacterium
AAACGTAATAGCTTAAGCACACAAGTGTTTGGTGAATATCGTGATGTGATGGATACGATGGATGCAGAAATCGAACAAGTCTTCAAAGTAATGCCACACAGTGCATTTGTATTAAAAATGGTCGGAACAGACCGTGCTGATGTGGTTGATGTATAAAAATGTCAGATTGGTTAACCTTCATTATTGATGCCTTTGCCTTTATGTCGGGCTGGGAAATTTTCGCAGCCTTACTCGGCATGGCTTACATCATCTTTGCCGCCAGAGAGTCACAATGGTGTTGGCCAATTGCCTTTATCAGTACACTGATCTATACCGTCTTATTTTGGGAAGGCCAACTTCCCATGCAAGCCCTTCTCAATTTCTACTATATGGGCATGGCCATTTATGGCTATATGTTATGGCGTAAACATGGTGTCGCCGAAGATAAGCTAGCCATCACCAGTTGGTCATGGATAAAACAACTTACATTTCTATTAATAGCCACAGTGCTCAGCATGATCACTGCCTATTACCTAGAAGTAACTGAAACCTCACAAAATCCTTACCTTGATGCCAGCGTGACTATCTTCTCCGTAATGAATACCTGGTTGATGGCCAAAAAAGTCTTACAAAATTGGCTGTATTGGGTGGTGATTGATGGCGCGGCTATCGTGCTTTATGCCCAATCAGGTTATTTCGCCACCGTAATCCTATTTTCTGTTTACACTATCCTTGCGATTATCGGCTTTATTAGCTGGCAAAAACTTTATCGGCAACAAAGCAACTAAATCTTTTCTAAGGATTACAGATGCAGAATATAGAAGCCTTTCAAAACCAATCACCTCATATTGGCCAAGATGTTTTTATTCATTCATCCGCCAGCGTTATTGGTGATGTGCATATAAACCAAGATAGTTCAGTTTGGCCGGGCACTGTCATTAGAGGTGATGTGAACTTTATTCACATTGGCGTAGGTAGCAATGTACAAGATCTGAGCATACTTCACGTTAGCCATCAATCAAACTCACAACCAGACGGATCTCCTCTTATTATTGGCGATCATGTCACCATTGGCCATCAGGTGTTATTGCATGGTTGCACGATAGAAGATGAATGCTTAATTGGCATGGGCAGTATTGTGATGGACAAGGTTGTAGTGCAAAAACATGTCGTGTTGGCAGCTGGCAGTTTGGTGCCCGAGGGTAAAGTACTTGAAAGTGGTTATTTATATTTAGGGCGCCCTGCTAAACGCATACGCCTTCTAACTGAAGATGAAATCGCTCACTTCATGTATTCGGCCAATCATTACATCACCTTAAAAAATCAATATCTGGCCTGATGTGAAATATTAAACCGCATCAATTGAAAGTACCCTGTTCAGCCCCCACTTATTAAGTGTATTCCCATTTTCCTTATTAAAGGTACATGCCATGTTTTATGAATTAACCGTCGTACAGTTCAGCAAGATACTTACAAACTTAAGTGCTATCCTCGAAAAAGGCGAACAGTTCGCTGAATCAAAAAAGTTCAGCGTTGATGTGTTGCTTAATTCTCGATTAGCACCTGATCAATTTACTTTAATTCGCCAAGTACAAATTGCCTGCGATACCGCAAAATTAGGTGTGGCTCGTTTAGTCGGTCATGTAGATTCAGCACCTAAACATGAAGATACAGAAACCACACTTCCAGAACTACAAACCCGTATTAAAGAAGTAATAGCTTATTTATCTGGTTTTACGCCAGCCGATTTTGCCGATTCAGCCACTCAAAAAGTGTCACAAGCACGCTGGGAAGGAAAATATCTAACAGGACAGGAATTTGCCATTCAACATGCAATTCCTAATATCTATTTCCACGTGACAACGGCCTACGCCATTTTGCGTCATAACGGCGTAGAAGTTGGCAAAAAAGATTATTTAGGTCCAATGCCTTATAAATCTTAGTTTCTATTTAATGAACAAACAACAGACTTCATTAATTGTCACATAAGGTATTTAAACTGTAGCTGATTGGCACGCCTAGAACGTGTCATTCAGCTTGGTGACAGTTTAAACTGCACGCTGTTATACCCTTATATTTTAATGAGAGTTGTTATGACCGATCATTCTGCTAAAACATCCAAACTCGAATCTTTAATTTCCAATGCACTGAGTCGCCGACGTTTTATGCAATCAGTCGGCCTTGTTGGCGCCGGCACTTTTTTAGCCGGCATGTCGATTAAACGAGCAATATCTGCGACACAATCCAACTTACTCGATTTTGATGCCCTGCCCGCCAACACCAGTGATAAACTCATCGTCGCAAAAGGTTATCGTGCCGACGTCCTCATTTCTTGGGGTGACCCTCTTTTTCCAGATGCACCACAATTTGATCCATCGGGCAAAGGTAATGCCGCCGCTCAAGCACGTCAGTTTGGTGATAATAATGACGGCATGTCATGTTTTCCCCTCACCGCCGATCGTGCAGTGATGGTGGTGAATAACGAATATACCAATCAAGAATACTTATTTGACCATGATGGCACGACACTAACAGCAGATGACGTAGCTAAAAGTCAGGCCGCACATGGTGTGTCCATTTTTGAAATCGTCCGACAAGGTGAAACATGGCGCGTCGATCAACAAGGCAAACTTAATCGCCGGATCACAGCTAATACACTGATGCACATGACTGGCCCTGCCGCTGGTCATCACTTATTAAAAACCGAAGCTGATCCAACTGCAACCCAGATTTTAGGCACATTTAATAATTGCTCTAATGGTAAAACGCCATGGGGAACCTATTTAACCTGTGAAGAAAACGTCAATTTCAACTTTGGTAGTACCGCGCCACATGAGCAAAGCGCATTAGAAAAACGCTATGACATTAAAGGCGACAAATCATATTACCAATGGGAACAACACGACCCACGATTTGATCTCAGCAAAAATCCTAACGAAGCTAATCGCTTTGGTTGGATAGTCGAAATAGATCCAATGAATCCAGATTCCATTCCTCTGAAACGTTCCGCTTTAGGGCGTTTTAAACATGAAAACGCCGCCATAACCGTCAATAAAGATGGTCATGTCGTAGTGTATATGGGCGATGATTCAAGAGGCGAACATATCTATCGTTTCATTTCTAAACACACATATGATGCTACGCAACCTCAAAAAAGTCGTAATTTATTAGATGAAGGTACGCTCTATGTGGCACGCTTTAATGGCGAACATGATGCTCTAAGTGGCCGTGGCGAATGGCTAGAGTTAACCCATGGTAAAAACGGACTAACGACTGAGGCTGGCTTTGCCGATCAAGCTGAAGTACTTATTTATGCTCGCCAAGCCGCCAGCATCATTGGCGCAACAACTATGGATCGCCCAGAATGGATTGCCGTTCATCCCGATCAAACTACGATTTATTGCACCTTAACCAATAACAAAGAACGAGGTTCAGAAGGTCAACCAATCAATGGCCCCAATCCACTAGCAGATAACCGTTACGGACAAATCATACGTTGGCGCCCGCTCTTAAATGACCATATTGCAGACGAATTTGAATGGGACCTGTATCTACTAGCAGGCAACCCAAGCATTTATGATGATGCTCGTGCAGGCTCTGCCAATATCACCCCCGATAATATGTTCAATAGTCCCGATGGCATTGGCTTTGACGCCGCTGGTCGCTTATGGATTTTGACGGATGGCAAAGACAGCAATGAAGGCAAGTTCGCCGGCATGGGTAATAACCAGATGTTGTGTAGCGATCCTTCAACCGGCGAAATAAAACGTTTTATGACCGGCCCCATCGCCTGTGAAATTACCGGCTTATGTTTTAGTGACGACAACAAAACCTTATTTGTCGGCATCCAACATCCCGGCGAAGACAACGCCTCATCGCACTTCCCCGCCGGCGGCGACAGTAAACCGCGCTCATCGATTATGATGATTCATCGTGAAGATGGCAGATCATTTGCTGAATAATCTGGCTTTGTATTACATCAAAGAATAATTGAACCAATCTATAAAACCTGTCATTGTTGTTATTATGAAAAGTACGTTCAATCCTTCCTCGTTTTAGGCCTATTATCAAATTACGAAGAATTATGGTCCGTATAGAAAGTAATAATTACAGTTAATTTTTATTCTTGTTAATAACAAGTCATGCCTAAAGGTAAATTGAACCATGGATATAAGACCCAATAATTTTAAAGAACTGTTTCTCTCCCTTAGATATAGCGACTTCTAAGACTTGTTTAGCGCATAATTTGGAGAAAACATGAGAATCATTCTTTTATTTTTGGTTTCCCTAGTATTGACAGCTTGTTCTGGAATGCCAGATAACATAACTCCGGTAAAGAAGTTTGAATTGGATCGTTACTTGGGGAAATGGTATGAAATAGCTAGATTAGATCATTCATTTGAGCGTGGCCTTGAGAAAATCACCGCTGAATATACGTTGAGAGAAGATGGGGGTATTTCTGTTATAAATCGTGGCTACTCCCCGAAAGATGATGAATGGAATGTGGCCGAGGGAAAGGCGTACTTCGTCAATGGTGATAATGAGGGATACCTCAAGGTTTCTTTTTTTGGTCCCTTTTACGGTTCATATGTGATATTTGAACTGGATGAAGAGAATTATCAGTATGCTTTTATCTCTGGACCCAATACATCCTATTTGTGGCTTTTATCGAGAACGCCAACATTGCCAAAGGAAGTAATTAATAGATTTATTCAAATAACAAAAGAACTAGGATTTAGTACAAGTGACCTAATAATAGTGAATCAAGAGTAAAAGTCCTGATAAGGTCAGTTTAGTATTATTCAGCGAGACAAAAATAACCCTCACATTAAAAAATTTGGGTAGTGTCTAGAAATGAGAATAAAGATGTGGCTTGTACTTTACGAGCCTTCGTATAAAACAATAAATCATAGGTAATCAAGTAATGGAAATGGATGAATCACTGAACGTATTTGGTGAGAAACTAGAAGAATGTAGTGGCGAGCCCGTTGCTGGCTTTTTCCGAGATAATCTCTGCAATACCTGTGCAGAGGATCTTGGTTCACATACGGTGTGTGTCGAAACGTCGAAAGAATTTTTAGAATATACTCGCTTTAGAGGCAATGATTTATCGACACCCGCGATGGAGCATGGTTTTCCGGGATTACGACCGGGAGATATGTGGTGTTTATGTGCTGCTCGCTGGTTAGAAGCGGAAAAAAATAAAATGGCGCCTAGAGTATATCTTAAAAGAACGCATATTAAAGCCTTAGAGATTGTGCCCTTGGCATTACTCAAACAATACGCCGCTGACTTAAATTAGTCATATAGCGCTGATACGGTGACGGTGCAGTCATACATTATCGAACCTGCATCGCTCACTTATCCCATAGATCCCGTACGTTTGTTCTTTCCAATTCTATTTTTAGCGACTGCCCAGACATCATAATTTCTATTAAGGACAGAACCAGTGAAATAACCATTGTCACTAAGCTGGTGATAAACAGGGCTTCCCCTAACACCTGATTCTCCCAAAATAACATCAGCATCGCGAACACACAGAACAAAAAGGATAACACCCCAAATGCTTGCATATATTTGATAAGAATTATTCGTAAATGAAGATTACGAATCTGCTGAATTCGGTTTTTTCCGTCATCTTTCTGGAGTTCACTATTTAGCGTTCGAACAACACTGGCCAAGGATAAGTATCGATTTGTATATGCTAGAAATAAAAGCGATATACCTGAAAACATAATCGCTGGGTCGGTAATACTTAACAGCATAGTTGCGTCCATATCTTGGAGGATAAAAGTATTATTCTAACTAAAATAGTTATATCTCACATTTTTATCCTTTTTAAAATAAAAGGTATTAACATCAGAAAAAATAATTTCAACTAATCGTTAGGATGCAGAATAAATTTCAACACTGCTTCTCTTCAATTAATTGTTTTTCGTAAACTCAGCTATTAACCTAGGAATGCAAAATAGTCACCATCTAATCGGTGCATTCATCCATTTTTTTAAATCTGTTTCGCCCAAGCTATTCATCATAAATAATAACAGACGATAACAGAATCGTTGCTCAGTAAGATCAGGCCATTCCGCACTGGCTCGATAAGCTTGAGCAAAAACGCCAGCCTGATGTTCGTTTAATTGGTACTCAAGCAAAACTAATTCTAATTCTCTCGGACCAACAACAAAAGCATCCATATCGACGATTGCTGATAGCTGACCTTGTTGATGTAGCATTTGATCCCATCGTAAATCGAGCATGATCGGCACAAAGGTCTCAATATTTAAATAAGCCGCTTGTTGTAATGCCTTTTCGAGCACTTGTTCAGGAATAGTAATGCGATGCATTTCTGCCAATTTACTTAAGGTGCTTTGCAATCGGGCTGACCATTGCGAACTTGGCATCTCAGTTTGGTGGAATGCGCCCCAGTTTGACTGTTGAATCTGATGAAGTTTTGCTATATGTCTCGCTAATTGAATGACCATATCATCGGACACATGTTCAAAATCAACATCTTTTCCTTCAAGATATCTCGCCAATACAAAAAGTGACGCCTGGGAGGCGATGTGTTCTGGGATTTGAAGCTCGCTCTCCTCAGTGAGAAAGTGATGCGTCTTGTCGATATGAGCTAATGAATCAGGGAAATCAATCTCAAATAAATGATTCATGCCCTGCCAAAATGTCGATATTTTAATCGTCTGGTGATTACAAAGTTTAAGTACCATCGGCCCATCGACGGTTTCACAATACCAAAGTTGATGCGTGCTATCTTCAAACTTTGCAACAATCAGTCTCGCCGGCTGGATTAAAGCCGGCAAGTTCTGTTGTTGATTTTCGGTCAAGCTTGGATAATTTACCAAGGTAATAAATCACCATTGGTATGCCAAAACGAGCCTGTATTATCTAGATTCAATTCATCCATTCGAGCCAATAAACCTGATGCAGATTCATCGGTATCGATTAAGCCATTATGTGATGTCATATCAGTACGTACATAACCTGGGTGCAAAATCGCCACCGCAATACCGCGAGGTTTTAAATCAATTGAAAGTGATTTACCCGCGGCATTAACAGCAGACTTAGACATACGGTAACCATAACTACCACCAGAATCATTATCTGCAACTGAGCCCATACGACTGGTAATAATGCCGACTTTACTGCCCTTGCCTAAATTATTGACTAATGCTTGTGTCGTTAATAATGGACCAAGGCTATTCACTGCAAACATACGTTTGCAACTCTCAATGGCATCATCATCAAGATCATCCATCGCAATGCCATCAGCAATGCCCGCATTATTAATCAGCCAATCGACGTGTCGATCTGCTAATATTAAAGCCAAAGCATTGAGACTTTTAAGATCGCTCACTTCAACATTTTCGATGACCTCTACGCCCAAAGCTTCAAGTGCTGGTGTTGTTTTACGGCAGGTAGCAATCACATCAAAACCACGTTGTTTTAATTGTGTACATAATTCAAGGCCAATGCCGCGATTACTGCCTGTTACGAGTGCTGTTTTTGTCATGTTTTACTCCTTTATTTTTAACATGTTTTCTTTTGATGGTGACAGGATAACACCTGCCTCGGTAACAATGACATCAATCAAGCTAGCTGGAGTTACATCAAATGCTGGATTTAATGCTGGTACTCCTTCAGGGGCAAGTTGTTGTCCGTTAATCATTGTTACTTCATATTCTGGTCGTTGTTCGATAGGGATTTCATCACCGCTATTTAACAGCCAATCAATCGTTGATGTTGGTGCAACGACCATCATTTTCACACCATGATACTTAGCTAATATGGCCAACATATAGGTACCAATTTTATTGGCAACATCACCGTTAGCAGTAATGCGATCCGCACCGACAATCACCCAATCAAGTTTGCCCGTTGCCATTAATGCCGCTGCGGCGCCTTCGGCTTGCAAAGTAACTGGAATATTGTCTTGTTGCAATTCCCACGCAGTTAATCTCGAACCTTGTAACCATGGTCGTGTTTCATCGGCATAAACCTGCTCTATTTTACCCTCGGCGTAACCCTGACGAATTACGCCTAAGGCCGTGCCAAAACCACCGGTTGCTAATGCGCCAGCATTACAGTGCGTTAAAACAGTGCTTTTAGGATCAATAAGATCGGCACCTAACTGTCCCATCATATGATTGGCGGCAATATCTTCTGCGTGAATAGCCTGTGCTTCTTGTAATAAAGCCTGCTCGGCAGATTCATTCTCCGGCAAGGTTTCATATAAAGCAGTCATCCGATGTATTGCCCAATGCAGGTTAACGGCGGTCGGTCGAGATTCAGCTAATCTTGCTAGCGGCGCTGTCATGGCTTGTTTCCAATTCACTCCTGCCACATTCCATGCTTGACGTGCGGCGAGTACCACACCAAAAGCAGCGGTAATTCCAATCGCTGGTGCGCCACGAACAACCATGTCTTTAATTGCAATTGCAACGTCATTGGGGTGATCATATTCCAACCAGATCAGCTCTGCAGGTAATCGCCGTTGATCCAACAAAAAGAGAGCATCTTCTTGCCAACTAATAGGCTGAATCGATGTCTTATTTTTATCCAATGTGTTCTCCTGTCTATGGCGGTATAATCTTGCTTATGAAAAATGTTGATCTTATTATAAATGCTCGCTGGCTTGTGCCCGTCGATAGTTCACAGCAAGTTTTAGAGCACCATGCGGTGGTCATTAATGATGGCCGTATTGTAGCTCTAATTCCTCAGAAAGTGGCAAAGCAGAAATATACTGCCTCCACGACTCATCAAATGGATGACCATTGCATAATGCCGGGGTTGATTAACAATCACACGCATTCGGCAATGTCTTTATTGCGAGGCTTGGCGGATGATTTACCACTGATGACGTGGTTAAATGACCATATCTGGCCAGCCGAAAAGCTCTGGGTAAGCGATGCCTTTGTTGAAGCAGGATCTGAATTAGCGATCGCCGAAATGATTCGCGGCGGTACCACTTGTTTTCATGATATGTATTTCTTTCCTGATGCAACCGCACGTGTGGTTGACCAAAGTGGCATTCGCGCAACATTAGGTATGATCGTCATTGAGCATCCCTCCGCTTGGGCCAATACGGTTGAAGAATATCTCTACAAAGGCCAGCAACTGCACGATCATTATCGTCATCATCCTCGCATATCGACAGCCTACGCACCGCACGCGCCCTACACGGTATCTGACAGTAGCTTAGAATCTATCATGATGAATGCAGAAGAATTGGATTTACCTATTCATATGCATATTCACGAAACAGCAGCTGAAGTCGCACAAAGTGTTGAATTGTATGGCGTTCGTCCCTTAGAACGATTAAAAGTTCTAGGTTTACTATCACCACGCTTAACCGCTGTTCATATGACACAGCTGAATCAGCAAGAAATAAACTGGTGCGTCGAATCTGGTGTTCATATTGCTCACTGTCCAGAATCGAATCTCAAGCTGGCGAGTGGCTTTTGTCCTATTGGTGAATTATCAGAACATGGTATCAACCTAACAATTGGTACTGATGGTGCGGCCTCGAATAATGATTTGGATATGTTTGCCGAAATGCGTCAAGCGGCTCTACTTGCCAAAGCAGTTGCACAAGATGCCAGTGTGATTCCAGCTCATACGGCTTTAGAAATGGCGACCATCAATGCGGCCAAAGCATTGGGCATCGATGCTATTACGGGCTCACTTGAAGTAGGCAAAGCAGCCGACATAATCGCCGTAGACTTTAGTAGCTTAGAATCACAGCCTTGTTATGATGTTGTCTCTCAACTTGTTTATGCCACAGGGCGTGATAAAGTAAGTGATGTTTGGGTTGATGGTGTGCAATTATTAAAAGATCGCCAACTCACCACCTTAAATAAAACAAAAATAATCCAAAACACCTACGATTGGGCAAACAAAATTAGGCAAGCAGATAAATGACAACGACGCATACAAATGTTGATCCAAATGAAGTGGCTAAATTCGAAGCCTTAGCAAACGGTTGGTGGGATACTGAGGGTGAATCAAAACCTTTGCATGAAATTAACCCATTACGCTTAGATTATATAAAGACTAAATGTAGTCTTTATAATAAAAAGGTTATTGACGTGGGTTGCGGTGGTGGTATTTTATCTGAAGCACTCGCTAAAAATGATGCCACGGTGACCGGTATCGATATGGGTGAAATGCCGCTTAATGTGGCTCGGTTGCACGCACTTGAGGCAGGCTTAAGCATCGATTATCAACAACTCACCGCCGAGCAAAAAGCACAACAATCAGCTAATGAATTTGATATTGTCACCTGCATGGAAATGTTAGAACATGTCCCCGATCCGGTATCGGTGATTATGGCCTGTGCTCAGTTAGTTAAACCAGGTGGCGATGTGTTTTTTTCAACCTTGAATCGTCATCCAAAAGCTTACCTTTTTGCTGTAGTTGGTGCAGAATACTTGTTGAAAATGCTCCCTAAAGGTACTCATGACTATAAACGTTTTATTCGCCCATCCGAGATGGCCAGTTGGTGCCGACAAGCGGGATTAGAAGTAAGTCATATTACGGGGCTGAGTTATAACCCTCTGACAAAAAACTATTCCCTCGGTGACGATGTGAAGGTCAATTATTTGATGCATTGTCGTAAATTGGGCGACTAATGCTAAAACCTACCGCATTACTGCCTTTTTCAGCAATCTTATTTGATCTTGATGGTACCTTAGTCGATACCGCGCCGGATCTTGCTTTCGCTCTAAATACGTTATTGGAACAAGAAGGATTAGAGGCTCTGGCTTATGATGATATTCGTCCAGTCGCCAGTAACGGTAGTCCCGGTCTAATCTTGTTAGGGTTTGGTATTTCAGCAGACCATCAACAATATCCTTCGCTTCAACAACGCTTCATAAAACTCTATCAAGATAATATTACTCGTGAAACTGCTCTGTTTGATGGTATGGAAGAAGTGCTTTCTACATTAGAAAAAGCAAATATTCCATGGGGAATAGTCACTAACAAACCAGCATTTTTAACCGATCCCTTATTAGAACAATTAAATCTAACGCATCGCGCAGCTTGTATAGTGAGTTCTGATACAACACCGTTCAGTAAACCCCATCCTGCTCCTATCTTTTATGCTTGCGACATCATTCAACATAAGCCAGAACAATGCATTTATATTGGTGATGCAGCACGTGATATTGAGGCGGGTAAAAATGCCAATATGCAAACTATCGCCGCTCTTTATGGTTATATTGGTAACAATGATAATCCAGCTCATTGGCAAGCAGATGGTAGCATTAATCATCCCCGTGACATCATGCAATGGCTGTAGATTTAAATTTAATTCAACACTTTGCCCAGCAGGAAAATGGCCTAGCTATACTGTTGAGTGCAAGTGGCATTGTGGGTGCAATCTCAATGTATATTATTCGTGGTCTGAGAATAAAAGACTTAACCACTAACAATGCTGAATTGGTAATGAAGCTTACTCTGGAAAAGCAGGCCAATGAACAATTCGATGCCATTTTAGATCAAACCCATGTCCAGCTCGCCAATACATTTAATCAATTATCAAATGAAGCATTGACTAGAAATAATGAACATTTTCTCAAACTAGCGGAGGAAAATCTTAAACGTTATCAAAGTGAAGCCAAAGCAGAATTGCATAGCAAAGAACAAGCAATTGAACAGCTGGTAAAACCAATAAACGATGCCTTGTTACAAACTGCTAAACAAATCCATGATATTGAAAAAGAACGTAAAGAATCATACGGTAATTTGAGTAGTACTATTTCACAAATGGCATTAGGCCAACAAGCTTTGCAATCTGAAACACAAAATCTGGTGCAAGCCCTACGTCGCCCCGAAGTCCGTGGACAATGGGGTGAAATGACACTGCGCCGTCTTGCGGAATTAAGTGGCATGGTGGCACATTGTGATTTCTTTGAACAAACCCATACTGTCACCGAATCAGGTAGTATCAGGCCTGATATGATTGTTCGTTTACCTGAAAACCGTGAAATTATTGTCGATGCAAAAACCCCCTTAGATGCTTACTTATCGGCGATTCAAACAACTGATGAGGATGTACGCAAAAAAGAACTAAAACGTCACGCCCATGTCATTCGTCAACGTGCAAAAGAATTAGCGGCCAAGAATTATTGGGCTGAGTTTTCACAATCACCCGAATTTGTCATTTTATTCATCCCAGGTGAACACTTCTTGTCTGCAGCATTACAAATAGATCCTTCACTGTTAGAAGACACTATTAAAAATAATATTATATTAGCCAGTCCAACTAATTTTATTGCCCTACTTAGAGCTGTTTCTTATGGATGGAAACAGCAGTCCTTAGCTGAAAATGCAATTGAAATTAGAGAGTTGGGTGAAACGCTTTATAAGCGTCTCAGTGTATTTACTGGACACCTTAGTAAATTGGGCGCGAGCCTGAATAGCAGTGTTGATCACTTTAATAAAACCGTAGGGTCTTTAGAGCGTCAGGTATTACCCAGCGGCAAACGTTTTCTAGATATGGGGATCCGTACTAAAGAAGAAATGAGGCCTGTTTCAGAGATTCATACACAAACTCGTAAGTTAAAAGAAAATAGTGATGACGAAAAAAACTAAGTTAGTTGATGCTTATAAATTTTGTCAGAACATGGCGCAAAGTCATTATGAAAACTTTCCTGTAGCCTCGGTATTATTACCCCAAAAATTACGACTTCCGGTCAGTGTTATATATGCTTTTTCTCGTACTGCAGATGATTTTGCAGATGAAGGTGAACTGACACAAGAAACTAGACTTGAACAATTAGACGCCTACAGCAAGGCCATATCAGATATCAAAAAAAATCGCTATTCGGGAAAAAATCCAATATTTATAGCCCTAACTGATGTCATTAAAAAGCACGACTTACCGATTTCTCTATTCAATGATCTTTTATCCGCATTCAAGCAAGATGTTGTTAAAAACCGCTACACCAATTTTGAAGAAGTTTTAGATTACTGTAATCGCTCTGCTAATCCTGTGGGACGTTTGCTTCTACACTTAAATGGTGAGCCATCGGATGAGCAACTAGAACAATCAGATGCGGTTTGCAGTGCATTACAATTGATAAACTTCTATCAGGACATCGTTCAAGACTATACCGAGCAAGATCGCATTTATATTCCTCAAGATGAATTAACTCAAGCAGAGTTAACTGAGTCAGATTTAATTAATCCTGATAGCCAAAAGGTCGCACCTTTAATACGTAGTTTATATCAACGTGCAGAGTATCT
>JALIBN010000026.1:0-21339 GCA_030576275.1 Pseudomonadota bacterium
TGGCGGAGAGTCAGGGATTCGAACCCTGGGAAGGGATAAACCTTCGCTGGTTTTCAAGACCAGTACATTCGGCCGCTCTGTCAACTCTCCAAGACGCGAAATAATACTAGGGTTGCCTGTATAAAACAACCTTAAATTTTAATTTCTTTGATTTGATGCTGAATGCTTGCACTTCTGAACTTATAAGGTACGATCATAGTCTTAAGTTTGTATACGAAAAAAAACTCACACACACATCGGAGATTAAGTGATGAATTATGATGCTCAACCAACTGTCGTACGATCGCAAGGCTCAGTCCTTGCAACAAATAAATTATTACGCAGTACCTATATTCTACTTGCGATGACACTTGTTTTCAGTGCCTTAACGGCTGGCGTATCGATGGCTTATAATTTACCACACCCAGGTATGATTATTACATTGGTGGGTTATTTTGGTTTATTGTATTTGACGACTAAGTTGCGTAACAGTGTTTGGGGAATAGCTTCTGTTTTTGCGCTCACTGGCTTTATGGGGCTGACATTGGGTCCTATCATAAATTATTATTTACAAATGAACGGTGGTAGTGAAATTGTAATGCAAGCATTGGGCGGCACAGGGATTATCTTTTTCGCTTTGTCAGCTTACGCAATTAAGAGTGAAAAAGACTTTAGCTTTATGGGCGGTTTTTTGATGGTAGGGATTTTAGTTGCTTTCCTTGCCGGCCTAGGTGCTTTTTTCTTTGAGATGCCAGGCTTATCACTAGCTGTTTCTGCTATGTTTGTATTGTTAATGTCGGGTTTGATTTTGTATCAAACTAGCGAAATCATCAATGGTGGTGAAACTAATTACATCATGGCGACGGTAACTTTATATGTCACCATCTATAATCTATTCACTAGCCTGCTACATTTATTAGGTGCATTTGGCGGTGACGATTAAGTTTCATTACTCTCTAAAGTTGTGATGATTTTGACAAGCCTCGCACTCTGCGGGGCTTGTTTGTATATAACATTAGGAAATGACACATGAAATGTAATGTTGGTGGCATTGATCGCAAATTACGAATTGTTGTAGGCTTGGCTATTATTGCTGCAGGAATATATTTTCAAAGTTGGTGGGGCGTTATTGGGCTGATACCGCTATTGACGGGTGCTATTGGTTTTTGCCCATCCTATCTCCCATTTGGCATGTCAACGAAAAATGGATGTTGTAATGCTGAAAATAAATCTACAGTAGAGTAGTGTTTTTAAGATGTCTAAGTTAGAAGCTAAACCACAATTGATTGATCGCTTCGGTCGACATGTGACCTATGTACGCATGTCAATTACGGATCGTTGTGATTTTCGTTGTGTATATTGCATGGATGAAGAAATGACATTTATGCCACGTGAGCAGTTATTAACGTTAGAAGAAATTGCCTTTATCTTACGTGCTTTTTGTGAACTGGGCGTTGAAAATGTCCGTATTACCGGTGGTGAACCCCTGATTCGACGTAATGTGGATTGGTTGTTTGAACAAATCGGGTTGCTTAAGCAGTCTTCGGGGCTTAAAGAACTTAATATCACGACAAATGGTTCGCAACTACCCAAGTACGCAAAATTGATGGCGAGATCCGGTGTCGATAGGATTAATATTAGTCTTGATTCACTTAATGCTGATCGTTTTCGTGAGTTAACACGGACTGGCGATTTAAAGACTGTTTTAGCAGGTATTGAAGCCGCTAAGCAAGCAGGTTTTAAACGTATTAAGCTAAATGCAGTGATCATGAAAGGTCGTAATGATGATGAGATCATAGATCTCGCTCAGTTTGCTATCGATAATGATTTGGATATCTCGTATATAGAAGAGATGCCATTGGGTCATGTTAGCCATCAGCGTAATGAGAGTTATTGTTCAAGTGATGAAGTGTTAGCTATCTTACAACAGGCCTTTGAATTATCCAGTAGCGATATTCAAACAGGCGGGCCTTCGCATTATTATCGTGTTGCAGGTTCAAAAAGTAAGATAGGTTTTATCTCGCCGCATAGTCATAATTTCTGTGAAAGTTGTAATCGAGTACGGGTGACAACAGAAGGGCGGTTATTATTGTGTCTGGGGCAAGAACACTCGGTCGATTTACGTGAAATTATTCGGCAATATCCTGATGATGTTGAACGCTTAAAACAGGCAATCATAGATTCAATGGAAATCAAACCTAAAGGGCATGACTTTAATCTTAAAGAAGAACCCATTATCTTCAGGCATATGAGTGTGACAGGTGGTTAATTATCGACCGCAGATGACAAATGAAGCAATACGCAGTCTGCACACCACTATTGTGCTAGATGAGTATGGCGAACCTCGTGAGCTTTCACTTACCGGTGAAAGACCGCTGACAATTTATCTCGATACCCGTGAAATCGTGACTTTAATGACGATGGGTGCCCAGCCTGAACTATTGACCTTGGGTTATTTACGTAACCAAGGTCTTGTCGAACATCTAGAAGATATTGTGGCTATTCAGGTCTCGTGGGATGTCGATGCTGTTGCAGTGACTACTAGGAAAACAAGACCAGATTTAGAGCATATTTTATCAAAACGTACTGTCACTAGCGGCTGTGGTCAGGGCACTATGTTTGGAAATGTGATGGCATCATTAAATGAGCTTGAATTACAATGCCCATCATTTAGTGCCGACAGTATCTACCAAGTATTAGATGGCCTAGCTGAATACAATCAAATGTACAAACAGGCCGGTGCTGTTCACGGTTGTGCCTTGTGTTATGACGGCAAGGTTGAAATATTTGTTGAAGACGTAGGGCGGCACAATGCGGTTGATGCTATATCTGGCTGGATGTGGTTAGAGAATGTAAAGGGTGATGGAAAAGTTTTTTATACGACTGGGCGCTTGACCTCTGAGATGGTGATTAAAGTCGCCCAGATGCAAGTGCCGTTATTATTATCTCGTTCTGGTGTCACCGAAATGGGCTTACGTTTAGCTAAACAAGTCGGTATCGGAATGATAGCGCGAGCTAAAGGCAAACATTTTCTGGTCTATACCGGTCAGAAACAGTTCAAAAACGAGTAATAGTAAGATAGTAAGGCTGTTATTTACTTGCTTTGAACCTATTGCTCGCTTAGACTAAGCCGAGTTAATTACTTGGTTATTTTTTTACTTTTAGGAGATCCATCATGGCTTTTGAATTACCACCACTCCCATATGCTGATAATGCGTTAGAACCAACAATTTCCGCAGAAACAATCAGTTTTCATTATGGTAAACACCACCAATCTTATGTGACTAACTTGAATAATTTAGTACCAGGTACTGAATTTGAAAATTCAACGTTAGAAGAAATTATCATGAAAGCCAGCGGCGGCATATTTAATAATGCAGCTCAAATCTGGAATCACACTTTTTACTGGAATGGTTTAACACCCAATGGTAAAGATGCTGTCTCTGGTGACTTAGCTACTGCAATTGACGCTACATTTGGATCGTTTGCTGAATTTAAAGCTAAATTTTCAACATCTGCGGCAACTAACTTTGGTTCAGGTTGGACTTGGTTAGTTAAAAATGCTGACGGTAGTATAGCGATTGTTAACACCAGCAATGCAGGTAGCCCACTTACTGCTGGCCAAACACCATTACTTACTTGTGATGTATGGGAACATGCTTATTACATCGATTTTCGTAATGCTCGTCCAAAATATGTTGAATCATTTTGGGGTTTGGTTAACTGGGATTTCGTTGCGGCAAACTTCGCGGCTTAATTTCACCTCACTATGGAATTCAAGCAAATTTTGCTTAGAATGACATAAAGATATAAAATACCGCGTAATTTGATTTATGGCAGTTTCATTTGAAACTGCCATTTTTCGTTTTAAGCCTTAGCATTCACTCAACGATGAGTAAATAAACGTGGCAATGACGTAAATGGATATTAAACAATGACAACACACAGCTCAGCTATTATGCCGACATATGGCCGACTTGATGTTGCCTTTACTGAAGGTAAAGGCGCATGGTTAACCGATACGGATGGTAAAAAATACCTCGATGCACTAAGCGGGATTTCTGTGTGTAATATAGGTCATACTCATCCAGAGGTAACGCGTGCTATTTGTGAACAAGCGGCTACGTTAGTTCATACATCAAATGTTTATCAGATCCCATTGCAAACTCAGTTAGCTGAAAAATTGGCTCAATTATCAGGTATGGAACAAGTCTTTTTCTGTAACTCTGGTGCAGAGGCAAATGAGGCGGCGATTAAGATTGCGCGTAAATATGGCCATAGTAAAGGTATAGACAAGCCCGTTATTATCGTCATGGAAGGCAGTTTTCATGGAAGGACGATGGCGACATTGACCGCCACTGGAAACGCCAAAGTTCAGGCCGGTTTCGAGCCATTAGTACCAGGCTTTGTACGTGTTCCATATAATGATCTAGATGCATTAAGAATGGCTGTTGGTCACTGGCCTGAGGCCGTGGCAGTTCTATTGGAGCCTGTACAGGGTGAAGGTGGCATTAAAGTGCCCGATGCTGATTATTTAACGGCGGTGCGTAATATTTGTAACCAACGTAAATTGTTAATGATGTTAGACGAAGTTCAAACAGGTATGGGCCGTACCGGTACGTGGTTCGCATTCCAGCACAATGACGGTGCTAAACCCGATGTAATGACCTTAGCTAAGGCATTAGGCAATGGCTTACCAATTGGTGCTTGTTTGGTAGCCGGTGCTGCAGTAGGCGTATTACAAGCTGGCAACCATGGTTCAACTTTTGGTGGCAATCCTTTGGTTTGTCGTGCGGCGTTGGCAGTAATCGACACAATTGAAAACGAACATTTATTGGATAATGTCAATAGTTTGAGTGCACAAATGCTTGCTGGCTTTATGGCTAAATTGAATGGGACTGAAGGCGTTAAAGCAATTCGGTCAGCAGGTTTTATGTTTGGCATTGAGCTAACCATACCTTGTGCAGATTTAGTGAAACAAGCATTGGCTAAAGGCATTTTGATTAATGTGACTGCAGAGAAAGTTATTCGCTTGTTACCACCTTTGGTGATCAATGTTAATGAAGCCAATCAAATTGTGTCACTGGTTAGTGATCTAGTTATTAACTTTCTTTCCTCACAGGCTGTTGAGAGCGTTGCATAATATGAGACATTTTTTAACTTTAAAAGATTTAACATCGCTTGAATTAGAACAATTAATTACACGAGCAATTGAGTTAAAACGAATGCATAAAGCGGGTGAGATTTATCAACCGCTTAAAAATAAAGTCCTTGCGATGATCTTTGAAAAATCATCAACACGCACCCGTGTTTCTTTTGAATCAGCAATGCTTCAATTTGGCGGTGGTTCAATTTTCTTATCACCTAACGATACGCAGTTGGGTCGTGGTGAGCCGATCGAAGATTCTGCGCGCGTTATTTCTAGCATGGTTGATGTGGTGATGATTCGCACATTTGAACATGATAAAGTCGTACGATTTGCAGAATATTCTTCGGCACCAGTGATTAATGCACTGACTGATGATTATCACCCATGTCAGTTATTAGCTGATATGCAAACCTATGTTGAACATCGTGGCTCGATTAAAGGTAAAACTGTTGTATGGGTTGGTGATGGCAATAATATGTGTCATTCATATATTAATGCCGCAGAACGTTTTGGTTTTAATCTGAATATTGCAACACCAGTAGGCTATGAACCAAATGCCGCTATCGTTGCACAGGCAAAAGCTAACATCAGCTTATTTACCGATGTGAAAAGTGCTGCAAAAGATGCCGATATGATAGTAACTGATGTGTGGGCGAGTATGGGACAGGAAGAAGAACAACGTAAACGTGAGGTTGCTTTTGCTGACTTTCAAGTCGATAGTACGGTTATGGCATTAGCTCATCATGATGCTTTATTTATGCATTGTTTACCGGCTCACCGAGGTGAAGAGGTATCTGCTGAGGTGCTGGATGGACAGCAAAGTGTCGTTTGGGATGAGGCAGAAAATCGTTTACATGCTCAAAAAGCATTATTAGAGTTTCTGTGTGCGAGTGTATCTGCGCCACAATAACTCTTAAGTTACGCGCGGAATAAATAAACTCAAAATACTCACTACATTAGTAAGTGAGTATTTTTTTGTATCATGGCCAAATGCAAAAGCCTTTTATGCATTAAGACTTGTCGCTAAGCTTTCTAAACGCTCAATTGTTCCGATATCTGACCAGTTGCCTTGATAAAGCTCGCCACTTATTTGCTCGTCAGCTATTGCCTTCAGTAAGATAGGCTTTAAGGCCAATCGTTGCACCGCTAAACCGGAAAAAAGGTTTGGGTGGTAAACACCGATTCCGCTATAGGTGTATTTAAGTTCACCTTCTGGCACTATCAAACCTGCAGTTAATGCAAAATCACCCAGCGGATTATGTACAGGATTATTGATCATCACTAAATGACACATACGACCGGGGGGAAGTGGTTTATCTACCAGTTTTTGATAGTCATAATCTGTCCAGACATCACCGTTTACAATTAAAAATGGTTCATCGCCAAGTAGGGATAAGGCATTAATAATTCCACCTGCTGTTTCTAAAGCGCCTTCTTGTTCTGGTGAATAAGTGATGTTGACACCGTATTGGTGACCATTGCCTAATTTGGCAGGAAATTGCTCAGCAAGGTGTGCGATATTTATGACAATTTCAGTAATACCTGCCTTTACTAATGCTTGAATGATATATTCAATAAGAAGAAATTTACCTGCTTTTAATAACGGCTTTGGTGTGCTGTCGGTGTGAGGACGTAGGCGTTGACCTCGACCTGCCGCTAGAATCATTGCTTTCATGAAATGGCCACTATCTGTGACTCTTGTTGAAGAAAGCTATTCAATTCTGAAAACTCAGGATACTTAGCCGTTATTTTACGAACATACGCTAATGTAAGCGGTAAGTCATTCATATAATTAGCTTTTCCATCACGGTAATTAAGCCTACAGAAGATCCCTAATACTTTAATGTGACGTTGCAAGCCCATCCAATCAAACCATTGTGTAAATTGTTCTATTGCAATATTAGGCAATAAGCCCTGTTGTTGGGCCTTTGATAAATAATATTGTATCCACTCTGTTATCTTGTCTTCAGGCCAGGAAATATAACAATCACGTAATAATGACACTAGATCATAGCTAATAGCTCCGATAACAGCATCTTGGAAATCAATAATTCCTGGCGAGTTTTCGGCGGTATGCATTAGGTTTCTAGAATGATAATCACGGTGGACTATAACTTGTGGTTGCTCCAATGCACTTGAAATCAGATGATTATAGGTTGTTTGCAGAAATTGAGGAACCGCGATGTTTAAATGTGTATCAAGAAACCAATCTGGAAACAAATTCATTTCTTGTTGTAACAAAGCACTATCATAAACGGGTAAATGAATGTCTTGACTAGGACAGAGTTGGATTTTAATTAGACTGTCAATGGCCGCTTTATATAGGCTATCAGCCGATTTTTCCTTGAGTTCATCAAGATAAGGGGTACTACCAAAGTCAGACAGTAATAAAAATCCTGCCTCTGTCTCACGGGCGTAAATTTTAGGCACATGAATGCCATGCTCATATAAAAATGTACCGATATCTATAAAAGGACGGGTGTCTTCTTGAACAGGAGGGGCATCCATTAAGATCCACGTTTTAGTCTCTACTGTGACTCGAAAATAGCGTCTAAAACTTGCATCGTTTGATGCTGATTCAAGTGTGTAATGTGTCGATGGAAACACTGTTTTAAGCCAATGATGAACCTCATCAATGCGTGTATCGTCCTTTACTATATAAGACATATATATTTAACTTCCGATCTTAATCTGTTGAAAATTTGGTTAATACTAACGTTAATATCTTATGTTCAAGATGAATTCATGTTGAAATAAAAATTGAAGTGTATAGTATTCTGTTCTGTGTTGTGTTCATTTTTGAATTTATTGAACCAGCTCAGATGGATAAATTATTTGTCTGTTATAACTATAATTTGGAGAGAAAATGAAAAGTCTTGTTTTTATCGTATTGTTAGTGCTTGCTGGAATAGCTGGATATAATTTTATAAACAAACCCATCGAAAATGTCGAGACCGTGGTGGTTGTGGATGAGGTTAAAGTTAAAGTAGCAAATAATGAAGTAGCCACAGCTGACGAAACTAGTGTGGAAGGAACCGTTACTGAAGAAACTGGCGATACAAATATGATTACCCCTACTGATATGTCTGAAGAAGCCCAACATAAAATGTATTCTGCGATGATGGCCTACAATAAATGTATGATGCTAAATAGGCCTGAATATCACCAGCCTAATATAAGAGCAGAAGATATTGCAGGTCAAACTTTGGCCGCTTGTGAGCCTAATTTGGATGCTTTAAGGGTCGTATTAGAAGCGAATAATGTAAATTCTGGCCTTACTGATGGGATGCTTAAAACTGTTCGTCAAAAGTCAACTCGTAAACTGATGTCAACAGTCATGCAGTCTCAAGCTGCTCAAATGATGGCTAACGAAGAAGTAGCCATTCCAGCACCATAAGTTTTAAATGCAGGTTATTATTGATTCGGCTGAAGCACATCAATGCCTTCAGCTTCAAGTAGGTTAATCAGCCGAATCAATGGTAAACCTATAAGACTATTGGGATCATTCCCATGCAGTTTTGAAAATAAACTAATGCCAAAGCCTTCAGACTTAAAACTACCGGCACACTGATAAGGTTGCTCTTGACGAAGATAAAAATCTATTTGCGATGCCGACAAGGTTTTGAACCCAACTTCAAATGTCTCTACTACTGATTGAATACTTCCCATTTGGCTATTCAATAAGGCCAATCCAGTCAAAAACTTTACTGTTTTACCCGATGCAGCTGTAAGTTGTTGCACTGCATTATCATGATTGCCTGGTTTCCCTAAAATTACACCGTCTAACACTGCGACTTGGTCGGAACCAATAATCAACGCATTAGGATAGCTCTCGGCAATTTTATAAGCCTTTTGTTCTGATAAGCGCTGAACCAGTTGTTCAGCTTGCTCACCGGCAAGTGGGCTTTCATCAATATCAGGTGATGCTGTTATGAAAGGTAAGCCGAGCTTGGTTAAAATTTCAGCTCGAAAGGGTGAACTAGAACCTAAAATAAGTTGTTGCATTTGTACTAACCCCTAGGTGATAACTGTCGGTTCAGTTCGACCGGTACGCATTGTTATTTCTGCTAATGCTTCAGCTAATACAATAAGTTCTTTTAATGCGGATTGCGTTTCTTGCTGTAATTTATCTGGCATGTTTTCATAAGATTCGATGTAAACACGTAAGGTGGCGCCTTCAGTCCCCGTTCCAGATAAACGTAAAATAATACGTGCACCATCATCAAAACCAATGCGTAAACCTTGATTGTTAGACACACTATTATCAACAGGATCTGTGTAACTGAAATTGTCAGCATAAGTTACAGTACGACCGGCTAACATTTGGCCTACAAGCTTTGGTAATTTTAATTCAACATCAGCCATCAGTTGTTTTGCAATGTCACTAGGTATCGCTTCATAATCATGACGAGTGTAATAATTACGGCCATATTCCTGCCAATGTTGGCCTACTATTTCGGCAACGGATTGTTTACGTGTTGCCAAAATATTAAGCCAGTAGAGTACAGCCCATAGGCCGTCTTTCTCGCGAATATGGTTTGAACCTGTACCGAAGCTTTCTTCACCGCATAAGGTCGCTCGATTAGCATCAAGCAAGTTACCAAAGAATTTCCATCCAGTTGGTGTTTCATGGCATTCGATTCCTAACTTTTTTGCTACACGATCTGGCGCTTGGCTAGTCGGCATTGAACGAGCAATACCAGTAAGGCCTTTTTTATATGCAGGAATACAGTCGGCATTGGCCGCCATTACAGCTAAACTATCTGATGGGGTAACAAAGAAATTAGCACCTAAAATCATATTACGGTCACCATCGCCATCAGACGCTGCACCTAATGTTGGTGCATTATCGCTGAACATCTCTGTCACCAACTCTTCCGCATAAGTGAGATTTGGATCAGGATGACCGCCACCAAAATCAGTAAGTGGAATACCATTAATAACCGTGCCTTCAACAGCACCTAGACACTTTTCGAGTATATCTCTGGCATAGGGCCCTGTAATAGCATGCATGGCATCAAATCGCATATTGAAGTTATCACTTGATAATAGGCCACGAATGGCATCAAAATCGAATAAATCAGCCATCAATAAAGCGTAATCTTCAACGGGATCAATAATATCAATAGTCATGTCAGCTAAGGATTGGCTACCTATTTCGTTAAGATTTACATTTGTAGCAACTATGGTTTGATACTCGGTAATGTTCTGTGTATTGGCAAAAATAGCATCGGTAATGTTTTCAGGAGCAGGACCACCATTGCTTACATTGTATTTGATACCAAAGTCACCGTTAGGACCGGCTGGGTTATGGCTGGCAGATAAAATAATACCGCCAAATGCCTTGTACTTTCGAATGATACAGGATGCGGCGGGTGTGGATAACAGACCGTTTTGACCGACAATGGCACGTTTAAATCCATTAGCCGCTGCCATTTTCAGAATAGTTTGTATTGCTTGTTCATTATAAAAACGGCCATCACCACCCACAACAAGTGTTTTTCCTTGTATGTCTTTAAGAGAATCGAAGGTAGATTGAACAAAATTTTCTAAATAATGTGGCTGTTGAAACACGGTCACTTTTTTTCTGAGTCCTGAGGTACCAGGTTTTTGATCATTAAAAGCGGTTGTTGTTATTTTTATATTACCCATGTTTTTTACCTGTAATTATTTGGTGTTGATGAGGATTGTACTTATACTGTTCAATTTATACCTAGCTAATATACCTATCTGATGACAAGCACTCAACAAGCTAATTCTGCACGCTTAATGCGCTGGGCAACTTACGCCTCAGTTACTACGGCACTAGTACTTATTGTAACTAAAATAGGAGCATGGTTTATTACTGATTCGGTCAGTATTTTGGCAACATTAATTGATTCTAGCCTAGATGTATTGGCTTCATTAGTCAATTTGATCGCCGTCCGCCATGCATTACAACCCGCCGACCGCGAACACCGCTTTGGTCATGGTAAAGCGGAGGCTCTCGCTGGCATGGGGCAAGCAATGTTTATTGCTGGATCTGCAGGCTTGTTATTACTCCAAGCTGCCGGACGAATTATTAACCCGCAAGAAATGAATGCCGGTTTAGAGATCGGTATTGGTGTTATGGTCTTTTCTATTGTTGCAACATTGGCTTTAATAACGTTTCAACAGTATGTAATTAAGCACACAAATTCGACGGCTATTAAAGCGGATCGATTGCATTACAAAACTGATTTATTGGTCAATGCTAGTGTTATTGTAGCTTTGTTATTAACTTTTTATGGCTGGTCTGGTTTTGATGCTGTTTTTGCACTAGCTATTGCAATATTCATTTTGTATAGCGCTTGGGATATTGTTAAAGAATCAATAGATTTGCTGATGGATCACGAGTTACCAGACGAAGACCGAGAAAAAATTCGTACCCTTGTGTTAAAACATCCAGAAACGCAGGGCTTGCACGATTTAAGAACCCGTCGTTCTGGAACAATGGTTTTTATACAGTTACATCTAGAATTGGACTCAACGTTAAGTTTATCTGCGGCACATAAAATTGCTGATCAGGTAGAGCAAGAACTTGCTATGCTGTTTAAAGAAGTTGAAGTGATCATCCATGAAGACCCTGTCATAGTACCGCCACTATAATTAATGTGAAATAGCACACAATAAATGGGTAGATCTCGTATAATTTGCTGTTCTTAAATTAAGAAGATATTCATTTTGACGCAAAACGCCTCCATCCTTTTGATTGTTGCAATTTTCACTGTAATCATACTTGTTCTGTTATTAATTAATAATCGTAAAGTATCGCCAAGTCGCCAAATGGCTACAATTCTAAAACCTTACATTCTAGATGAAATAAAGGATATTATTGTTCCTGATGGTATAGGCGGCTTACTGGAAATTGAGCATTTGATATTAATGGAACAAGGTTTGTTGTTGATTGAAACCTATCCAATGAGTGGCAATATGTTTGGTGCTGAAACTATTGACCAGTGGACGCAACTTATTGATGGACGAAGTTATAAATTTGCCAATCCATTACGTCACATTCGGACATCACGGCAAGCATTAATGATATTGGCACCCAATACTCCCATCTTTTGTCGCGTTGTTTTTAATGCAGACTCAATATTTCCTAAAGGTAAACCAGATGAGGTTTCGGTGTTATCGTCATTGTCTGATGATCTTTTGAATATACAGTCTTCAACTGTAAAGATGGACCAATCTTCAAAAGTTTGGCAACGGATCATGCGTATTGCTCGCAAGGATGGCCAAGCAGTCCAACGTGATGGAGAAGTATAAATGACTGACAAGAAATTAGTAGTGGCGATTTCATCCCGGGCATTGTTCGATTTGGATGAAAGTCATCAAATATATGAACAGCAAGGCACCCAAGCTTATTGTCAATATCAGATTGAAAATGAAGATGTTCCATTAGAAGCTGGGGCTGCTTATGACTTGGTTAAAAAACTGTTATCTTTAAATAAGAAAGATACCAATAAACCACTAGTTGAAATCATCTTGCTGTCGCGTAATAGTTCCGATACTGGCTTACGAATTTTTAATTCAATTCAACATCATCAACTGGCTATTACTCGAGCAGTATTTACCTCAGGTAGTAGCCCTTATCGTTATGTGTCTACCTTTGGCGCCAATTTATTTTTGTCTACGAGTCAAGATGATGTGCGTAAAGCCCTAGAAGCGGGGATTGCCGCTGCAACGATTCTGCCATTCAACAAGGGTGGAAAATCCGAACATGAGCAACTTCGCATAGCCTTTGATGGTGATGCTGTTCTCTTTTCAGATGAGTCCGAGCGGATATTTAAAGAACGTGGTTTAAAAGCATTTACTGAAAATGAACAACAAACAGCGAAACATCCGTTAAATGGTGGACCATTTAAAGATTTTTTAATGGCACTGAATCATCTTCAAACAGAATATGGTAAAGATGAAATGCCAATTCGGACCGCACTCGTTACAGCACGCTCTGCTCCTGCACATGAACGAGTCATTCGTACATTACGTGCATGGGGAATTAGGATTGATGAGGCTATATTTCTAGGTGGCATGGATAAAGGACCGTTCTTAAAGGCTTTTGGTGCTGATATTTTCTTCGATGATCAGCCAGGCCACTGTAACTCGGCTCGTGAGCACGTCGCAACTGGGCATGTGCCCCATGGTGTGGCTAATGAATAGAAAAATCTGGATACAATGTTGAGCGTACAGGGGAAAAAAGACGTTCAGCTATGGATCCAACAGTTAACAGAACAAGATATGCCTATTTTTTCTGGAACAGTTAGTGATGTTACCAATGCAGTAAATAGTAGTTCCACTTCAGCGACTGATGTTGCAACAGCGATCTTGAAAGATGCAGCGTTGACGGGGCACCTTTTAAAAATGGCTAATAGTTTTCACTATAATCCTACCGGTAAACCTTTTAGTACTATTTCGCGTGCAGTGATGGTGTTAGGTTTTAATCAAGTCCGCGCGCTTGCACTATCATTACTACTGGTTGACTCCCTTTCAGAGGGGCGTCATAAAGAAAAATTAACGGAAGAAATGGCTGAGTCATTTCATGCTGCGATTCAAGCACAAGAGTTAGCGCGTAAAACTAAATGCAAGTCTCCTGAAACTGTCTTTGTTGCTACCTTATTATCACGCCTTGGAAATATGGCTTTTTGGGCTTTTGCTGGTGATAAAGCGACAACACTGCTTGAATTAATTGACGCTGGAGAAATCAACGAAAAGGAAGCTGAGGCAAAAGTGCTTGGCTTTTCATTACATCAATTGACACAAGGGTTGAGTAAATCCTGGCACTTAGGAGACTTACTAGATAAATCGCTAAGTGGTACGCACAATGATGATCCACTAGTGGATCTAATTGGAATGGGACAAAGTTTGGCCCGAGCCTCAAAAAATGGCTGGGATAGTAACGAAGCAGAGCAAGCGATTGCGACAGTTGCAAAAAAGTTAGAACTATCAGTTATTGAAATACAAAATATTGCTCATAGTAATGCTAAACAGGCAAAAGTGGTCACGACAATCTATGGTGTTAAAGCGGCGAGCCAGCGTATTCCTCAACCTACAGTATTAGATAAAGAATTAGAAGGGTGTAGCAACAGTGACTCGGTGTCAGCAGAAATAGCTATGGAAACTGAAGCGTTATTAGTTGAGGGTACAAAGCTAGAGGTGCTAAGTGCTTATAAGGAACCTGATACTAATCTCCAATTGTCAATAATGCAGGAAATAAACGCCGTTGTTGAAGAGAAACCAAGTATAAATATTGTGTTGGAAATGGTTCTAGAAGGACTTTATCGTGGGATAGGGATGGACCGTTCATTGTTTGCTATTATTTCTAAAGACAGCAAGACATTAACATGTAAGTACGCATTAGGGGCTGATAACGAGTTATTGAGTAAATCGTTTAAAATAGATATTTCTCAGTCAACAAATGTGTTCAATCAAGTTATTCATAGTAAAAAAGCTGTCCATATTTCGGCAGATCCTAAAAAAATTGATGGAACATTATTACGAGACACGCTTGAATTCTTAGGCAAACCACCGTATTTAATTATGCCAACTATTATTCGCGGTAAGGTTATTGGCGTGTTTATGGCAGATCGTAACGAAAGTAATCGAAGTATTGAAGATAAAGATTTCCTTTCATTTCAACAGTTTTGTATGCATGCGAATATGGCATTAACTCTTTTGAGCATTTAACACTAGTTTTCTACGTTATCTATGTCTATAATAGCCGACTTCATCAGATGGTAAATTATCTGAACAACGTTTATGCGAGAGTGGCGGAATTGGTAGACGCGCTGGATTTAGGTTCCAGTGGGGTAACCTGTGAGAGTTCGAGTCTCTCCTCTCGTACCATATCTAGAAGCCTGGTAACTTTAGTAAGTTATCAGAGTTTTGAAATCCCGAGATTGAGGTAAAGAATGCAAGTTACTGTAGAGAACGTTAGCGAACTCGGCCGCCGTATGACGGTGACAGTCGAAGGTGCCAATATCCAACAAGCTATACAAGAACGTCTGAAAGCCATTCGCCCAACAGTGAAAATGGCTGGTTTTCGTCCTGGAAAGGTTCCAGCAAAAATGATCGAGCAGTCTCATGGACCTGCAGCTCGTCGTGATGTTATCGATGCCTTAGTTCAGAGCAGTATGCAAGAAGCATTTGTCCAAGAATCTATTAATCCTGCTGGCCCTCCTCATATCGATACTATGAACGAGGAAGGTGAAGATTTCGTCTACACATTGAATTATGACGTTTTTCCTGACGTTAAAGAAGTCAAACTTGACGGCATTAGTTTAGAAAAAACGGTTGCAGAAGTTAAAGATGATGATGTTGATGCAATGTTAGAGACATTACGCCAACAACGTTTGACTTGGGAACCACTTAAACGCGCCGCTAAAGAAGAAGATGGTGTGACTATCGACTTCGTAGGAAGTATTGATGGCATAGAGTTTGATGGTGGTAAAGGTACTGATGTATTAGTTGTAATCGGCGATGGCAATATGCTGCCAGAATTTGAAAATCAACTTGTCGGTACTAAAGCAGGACAAGAACTTACTGTTACAATGACATTCCCTGCTGACTACCGCGCAGAACACTTACAAGGTAAAGAAGCTTCTTTTGCTGTCACAGTTAAATCAGTAGCTAAAAAGAAACTACCAAAACTTGATAAAGAGTTTGCTGCTTTGTGTGGCGTAGAAGAAGGTGTGGCTGCGTTGAAAAAAGAGGTTCAAGCTAATATGACTCGTGAACTTGAATCAACAGTAAAAGCCACAAACAAACGCGCAGTAATGGATAGCTTAATTGCCAACAATACAATTACGTTACCAGAATCTCCAGTTGAGCGTGAAGCTGAACACTTAATGGAGCAAGCAAAAACTAACTTAAGAAACCAAGGCGTTGATATTGAGGGTATCCCTTTCAATATTGAAAACTTTAAAGATTCTGCAAAAAAACGCGTTTCATTAAGCTTGTTGATCGGTAAAATCATCAACGATAACAATATTAAACCTGACGAAGCACGTGTTAAAGCCGTGATTGATGGTATCGCTGCAAGTTATGAAGATCCTGAAGATGTTGTAAAATTCTACATGAACGATCAACAAAAGTTATCTGAAGTACAAATGATGGTTGTTGAAGATACCGTTGTTGAATGGATTTATGATAATGTTAAAGTAGAAGAGAAATCAGCAACATTTTCTGAGGTGATGAACGCTGCTTCAGCGTAATCAGTTCTGAATCGTAATGATAGCTCGTTCTCATTAGTTTGGGCACGGGCTATTTTTTTATTTCTAAAAACAGTTTGAGGCCAATATGATTTCTAATATTTTTGATAATAATGCTAGTGTTATCAGTAATGCCCTAGTTCCAATGGTGGTTGAACAAACCTCACGAGGCGAAAGATCATATGACATCTATTCTCGCTTATTAAAAGAACGCGTCATTTTTTTAGTCGGTCAAGTAGAAGACCATATGGCTAATTTAGTTGTGGCTCAGATGCTGTTTTTAGAGTCAGAAAATCCAGATAAAGACATTCATCTTTATATCAATTCACCTGGTGGTTCTGTTACAGCAGGAATGGCTATATATGATACGATGCAGTTTATAAGACCTAATGTAAGTACATTATGTATTGGCCAAGCTGCTAGCATGGGGGCCGTTTTACTTACTGCTGGTGCTGAAGGTAAGCGACATTGTCTGCCTAATTCACGTATTATGGTACATCAGCCATTAGGTGGTTTCCAAGGTCAGGCATCAGATTTTGACATTCATGCACGCGAGATCCTGTCAATTCGTGAGCGTTTAAATGGTATTTTAGCTAAACATACTGGTCAAACTATTGAGAAAATTCAACAGGATACTGACCGTGATAACTTTATGAATGGCGAAGATGCACAAGCATATGGTTTAATTGATTCTGTGTTAGAACGCCGTCCAGAGCAAAAAGCATAACGCGTTAACATAAGATCTAGGGTAGGAATGTTTAATTATGAGTGATGATAAAAATAAAAACGACGACGATAAATTACTTTATTGTTCATTTTGTGGCAAAAGTCAGCATGAAGTTAAAAAACTGATTGCAGGACCTTCTGTGTTTGTTTGTGATGAATGTGTTGATCTGTGTAATGACATCATCCGTGAAGAATTGCAAGATGCCAAGACTGTGGAATCAGAAACTAAACTTCCAACACCTCGTGAAATTAAAGAAGCGCTTGATAGTTATGTTATTGGTCAAGAAAGAGCCAAACGAGTTTTATCAGTTGCCGTATATAATCATTACAAACGCTTAAATTTCGGTGCAAATAAAGATGATGATATTGAGCTATCTAAGAGTAACATTCTACTCATAGGACCAACAGGTAGCGGTAAAACATTATTAGCTGAAACTTTGGCTCGACAGTTGAATGTACCATTCACTATTGCTGATGCGACAACACTCACTGAAGCTGGTTATGTGGGTGAGGATGTTGAAAATATCATTCAAAAATTATTGCAAAAATGTGACTATGATGTTGAAAAAGCAGAAACAGGCATCGTTTACATTGATGAAATTGATAAGATCTCACGAAAATCAGACAATCCTTCAATTACTCGAGACGTATCGGGTGAGGGTGTTCAACAAGCCTTATTGAAACTGATTGAAGGCACGACGGCTTCAGTTCCACCGCAAGGTGGCAGAAAGCATCCACAACAAGAATTCTTGCAAGTCGATACCAGCAAAATCTTGTTTATTTGTGGTGGTGCGTTTGCGGGACTTGATAAGGTTATTCGTAATCGCTCGCATAAGGGTGGTATTGGATTTTCTGCTGAAGTTCAAAGTACAGATGACAATCGCGCTGTCAGTGACGTTTTAAAAACAGTTGAACCTGAAGACTTAATTCAATTTGGTTTGATACCTGAGTTTGTCGGCCGACTCCCGGTTGTTGCAACATTAAATGAACTTGATGAACAAGCTTTGGTTCAAATTTTAACTGATCCAAAAAATTCACTAACTAAACAATATCAAAAATTATTTGATATGGAAGGGGTGAAGATAGAATTTAGGGATGATGCACTACATGCGATTGCCAAAAAAGCAATGGATCGTAAAACGGGTGCTCGTGGCTTGAGATCTATTATTGAAAATGTATTATTAGATACAATGTTTGATTTACCATCTACTGATAACGTCAGTAAAGTAATTGTTGATGAAAATGTCATTAATGGCGAAAATGATCCTATTTTAGTCTATGAAGAAAAACTATCTGAACTTACGTCAGCCGAGAGTAAATAACACTCTTCAAACGCTAAAAGCTAGGGTATTCATATTACCAATTCAATATCAAGCATCAGAATTTCATTCTGGTGCTTGAATTTATGTTTCCCCCCCCCCATATTCTTATTCAAGATTAATTCAATAGTTCGATGGCGTGTTTTTACCGTTATTTGAAAGAGGTTTGACTAGATGGAAAATGAAATAACAACTCAAGTAATAGACAATACATCAGAGGTTGTACCTGTATTACCTCTTCGAGACGTAGTTGTTTACCCGCATATGGTTATCCCTTTGTTTGTTGGGCGTGATAAATCGATTCAGGCATTAGAAGCCGCCACCGAAGAAAATACGGCTATTTTTCTTGTTGCACAAAAAGACTCTGGAGAAGATGTACCGACTGCGGATTCTCTCTATGAAACAGGAACGCTCGCCAATATTCTTCAACTCTTAAAACTTCCCGATGGTACCGTTAAGGTGTTAGTTGAAGGAATGAGTAGAGCAAAAGTATTAAAATATGATGCTACTGAAGATTATATAAAAGCTGAAATTATTACGTTTACCAGTGAAGAGTCAGATGAACGCGAACGTGATGTATTAATGCGTACATTATTGAGTCAGTTTGAACAATATATTAAATTAAACAAAAAAATACCTCCTGAGGTTATCGCTTCTCTAGCAGGCATTGAAGATGCTGCTAGAATGGCTGATACGGTTGCAGCACACATGACTCTTAAGCTTGAGGATAAGCAACAATTATTAGAGCAGAGAGATGTAGGCGCAAGAATGGAAAAGTTGATGGCTTTCCTTGAGTCTGAAATTGATATCCAGCAGATTGAAAAACGAATCCGCAGTCGTGTCAAAAAACAAATGGAAAAAAGCCAACGCGAATATTACCTAAATGAACAAATGAAAGCTGTTCAAAAAGAATTAGGTGAAATCGATGAGACATCTAATGAATTAGATGAATTAGCAGCCAAGATTACAACGGCTACTATGACTCCTGAGGCTAAAGATAAAGCAGAGTCAGAGCTTAAAAAACTAAAAATGATGTCTCCAATGTCATCTGAAGCGACTGTCGTGAGAAATTACATTGAATATTTAGTTGATGTGCCTTGGAAAAAACGCTCGCGTATAGCATTAGATCTCGATCGTGCACAAAAAGTGTTAGATGAAGATCATTTCGGGCTAGAAAAAGTCAAAGAACGCATTTTAGAATATCTTGCTGTGCAAGCACGTGTAAAAAAATTAAAAGGTCCTATCTTGTGCCTAGTAGGTCCTCCTGGTGTAGGTAAAACATCAGTAGCCCAATCTATTGCTCGTGCTACTAATCGGAAATATACGCGTATGGCCTTAGGTGGCATGCGGGATGAAGCGGAGATCCGTGGTCATCGTCGCACATATATTGGATCTATGCCTGGTAAAGTAATTACTAATATCACTAAGGTTGGCGTAAAAAATCCACTGTTTTTGTTTGATGAAGTAGATAAAATGGCTCAAGATTTTCGAGGCGATCCAGCATCTGCTTTACTTGAGGTGTTAGACCCTGAACAAAATTCAACATTTTCAGATCATTACTTAGAAGTTGAGTATGACTTGTCTGATGTTATGTTTGTTTGTACGGCTAATACCTTGAATATTCCTGAGGCATTACGCGACCGTATGGAGATTATTCGACTTGATGGTTACACCGAGGACGAAAAGCTTAATATTGCAACCCAATATCTATTATCAAAAGCAATGAAAGATAATGGTTTGAAGCTAGATGAAGCTGAAATAACACCAGGTGCAATCTTGGAAATTATTCGTCGTTATACTCGTGAAGCTGGTGTGCGTAGTTTGCAACGTGAAATTTCTAAAATTTGCCGAAAATTAGTCAAGAAAATCTTACAAGATAAACCGTCAGAAAAAATTATGGTTACGCAAGATAATCTTGAAGACTACTTAGGTGTTTATCACTATCAATATGGTACTGCAGAAGAGGCAGACCAAGTCGGTCAGGTCACAGGTTTAGCGTGGACGGAAGTAGGCGGCGAGTTACTGACCATCGAAACGGCTGTTATGCCAGGTAAGGGTAAAGCAGCTTATACCGGTAAATTGGGCGATGTGATGCAAGAGTCGATTCAGGCTGCAACCACCGTTGTACGCTCGCGCTCTGCTGATTGGAATATTGCTACTGACTTTATGCAGACCCACGATATTCATATTCATGTACCTGAGGGCGCAACACCTAAGGATGGTCCTAGTGCAGGTGTTGGAATGTGCACGGCTATTGTTTCTGCCATTACAGGTATTCCAGTTAAAGCGAATGTGGCGATGACGGGGGAAATTACTTTACGCGGTGAAGTGCTGGCAATAGGTGGTTTAAAAGAAAAGTTATTAGCAGCGCATCGTGGTGGAATTAATACAGTTATAATACCGCATGATAATGTTAAAGATCTTAAAGAGATCCCAAATAATATTAAAGATAGTTTAACTATTATACCTGTTCGTTGGATAACTGAAGTGTTGGCAGTGGCTTTACAATCAATGCCGGGTGATGCAAGCAACGCTGAAGCAGTTCTTAGTACTGATAATAAAAATTATCATGAGGACAAGATTGAAAATCGTCATTAAATAGCCAGAGGTAGAAACCATGACAACGATACAACATCAGCGAATCATCGGTGTCGTTTTGTTATTTAGCGTGATTATCGGCATTGCGATGATATTAATTCGCAGTGCTGATGATGGTGTGGCGATAGACAATACAGAACAAATTTCGAGTCTTGGTTTCAAACCAGACAGTGCTGAAATTACTAAACCCTATGTGTCGGAAGCCAGAATAAATTTGGAGGATTCCGCTCAGAATTCAGATGATTTAACTCTTGCACAAACTGTAATAGAACCTGACACTGCTCCAGCTCCAGCTCCAGCTCCAGCTCCAGCTCCAGCTCCAGCTCCAGCTCCAGCTCCA
>JALIBN010000026.1:21439-122664 GCA_030576275.1 Pseudomonadota bacterium
AGCTCCAGCTCCAGCTCCAGCTCCAGCTCCAGCTCCAGCTCCAGCTCCAGCTCCAGCTCCAAAAGAGACTCAGGCTCAACCAACAGCAACTTGGGTTATACAGCTTGCGAGCTTTTCAGTTAAAGCTAATGCAGAAGCACTAAGTTTACAAGCTAAACAAATGGGCTATAAATCAGTTATTGAAACTAGTGAGGGCTCCAATGGCAAGATTTACAGAGTTCGCCTTAAACCTATCGCGGATAAACTAATAGCACAGGCTGTCGCAAGTGAACTCAATAAAAAATTGAAGCTGTCTACACAGGTATTACAGGAATAGACTTGAACATATCTAAACAATAATTCTGGGTTGATGCCTGTCAATCTGCTAAAATTCTTGGTTTAGTAGCAAAGCACCAATTCAGGGGCGTATATGGTTTGGGTTGACTATCTGATTATCGGAATAATTCTAGTTTCTTCTGGAATCAGTATCGTTCGAGGGTTTATCAAAGAGGTGTTATCTCTAGTCAGTTGGTCTCTGTCTTTTTGGGTTGCTCTGACATTCCATCCACAATTATCGAACTTACTTATTGATTATATTGCCACACCTTCCATTCGTCTGTTCACTGCTTTTTTTAGCTTATTCATCGTTACATTAATTCTAAGCGCCTTAGTGAACCACATGATTTCTTCACTGGTTGAAAAAACGGGCTTAACCGGTACAGATCGCTCTCTGGGTATTATTTTTGGTCTTGTTCGAGGTGTCGCAATTGTCACTTTGCTGGTTCTAATTGCCGGAGCAACACCAATGCCTGAAGACAGTTGGTGGCAGTCATCATTATTACTCGAACATTTTGAAAAAATGGCAATTTGGTTGCAAACCTTATTGCCGGCAGATATTGCAGAATATATTCACTTTAGCTAAATTATAGGGCTTGTTATGTGCGGAATCATTGGTATTGTTAGTCAGTCAGAAGTTAATCAGTCTTTATATGACGGTTTGACTGTTTTACAACATCGTGGCCAAGATGCCGCAGGTATTGTTACATGTGATGGTAATAGCCAACTATTTTTACGAAAAGATAATGGTTTGGTTAAAGACGTATTCCATACCCGTCACATGCTTCGATTAAAAGGAAATATGGGGATTGGGCATGTTCGCTATCCTACAGCTGGTTGCTCTACATCTGCTGAAGCTCAACCATTTTATGTTAACTCTCCTTTTGGTATTTCCTTAGCTCATAATGGCAATTTAACTAATACAAAAGTCTTAAAAGATGAGTTATTTCAAAGTGATCGTCGTCACCTAAATACTAATTCAGATTCTGAAGTATTATTGAACGTTCTAGCCCACGAATTACAAAAAACAAGTAAATTAACCCCAGGTCCAGAAGATATTTTTGAAGCCGTCTCGCAAGTACACAAACGCTGCCGTGGTGCTTATGCTGTTGTTGCTTTGATTGCAGGTGTCGGCATTTTAGCTTTCCGCGATCCTTACGCCATTCGCCCAGTTGTTATTGGCAAGAGAACAACAGCGCTGGGTGACGAATATATGGTCGCTTCAGAGAGTGTAGCTATTGATTCATTAGGTTTTAAATTAGAGCGTGATGTTGAACCCGGTGAATGCATCTTTATAGATACAGCAGGTAACTTTCACTCGCAGCAATGTGCTGAAAATCCAGTTAAAATACCGTGCATTTTTGAGTATGTTTATTTTGCAAGACCAGATTCCATGATTGATGGTATTTCTGTGCATAAAAGTCGGATGCGAATGGGCACCAAACTAGCAGAAAAGATCAAGCGTGAATTTGCTGATCACGATATTGATGTGGTCATTCCTATTCCTGATACAAGCCGAACAGCTGCATTACAATTAGCTTATGATTTAGGAGTCGTATATCGTGAAGGTTTTATTAAAAATCGCTATATTGGCCGCACATTTATTATGCCTGGACAATCAGAACGTAAAAAATCAGTTCGTCAAAAATTAAACCCGATTGGTTTAGAGTTTGAAGGTAAAAATGTTCTGTTAGTGGATGATTCGATAGTCCGGGGCACAACATCACAACAAATTGTACAAATGGCTCGAGATGCTGGTGCTCGTAAAGTGTATTTTGCTTCAGCAGCTCCCCCTGTTAGATATCCGAACGTATACGGCATTGATATGCCATCTCCCCATGAGTTCGTTGCTCACGAGCGTAACGTGGAGCAGATTGGCGCAGAACTGGGTGTAGATTGGCTGGTATATCAAGATTTAGATGATCTTATTGCGGCAGTTAATAAAAGATCTGATATAGATCGCTTCGATACTTCATGTTTTAATGGCGAGTATATCACCGGTGATATCGATGCTTCTTATCTTTATTATATCGACGCACTCCGTAATGATTCCTCTAAAACTGAATCAGAAAATAGCAGTGCTTTTATGGAGTTACATAATGACGATTAATGTTAATTCTAGATAGTTTTTTTTAAAAGGTCATCACTAATCTTACTACAATAATGAGCATTGACTGAACAAGCTCATCGACACTTATGTAGTTAGGTTTTGCGGTACAGTTAGTTTTCTTATATAATTCCGGCGGATATGCATCAGAAATTACCAAAAGATATAGACCCATTTAGATTGGCTCAAAATGGCTTGAGGTTGGAGGGAACACTTCCTGTTTCAACTATGAAGCGTCTTGGTGGCTCGCTCTCAGATTCTGAGGGTGAAGTGGCCGTAAAGATGAACTTTGATGTCGATGAAACGGGTCTGCCATATATGTATGGCAAATTCAGTTCTAAATTATCAATGATTTGTGAGCGATGCATGACACCGATGTCGGTAGATGTTGATGTGGAATGTCATCTTGCGATTCTTAAGAATGAAAGAAAAGTTGAAGGGTTGGCTGAGCTTTATGACCCATGGATTGTTGAAAACAATGATCCTATCTTATTGAGTTCAGTAGTAGAAGATGAATTGATTTTAGGTTTACCCTTGGTACCCAGACATGAACATGCCTGTTTGCCTAAAGAAGCGTGGTATCGAGGGGACGATATAGATGAAGGTGAAAAAGAAAAGAAAGTGTCACCATTTGAAGTTCTGGCATCACTAAAATTAAAAAAGTAAGCGTTTGTTTTGATTCTAATTGTAAGAATCAGCAGGTCAAGTATAGTATTTATTAGAAGTTAGGAGTTTATAAAATGGCAGTTCAAAAAAGTAAAAAGAGTCCATCACGACGTGGTATGCGCCGTTCACACGATGCATTAACTGAAGCAACATTATCTGTTGATTCAACATCAGGTGAATTACATCGCCGTCATCATATTACCGCTGACGGTTTTTACCGTGGCCGTAAAGTGATTACTGCTACAGGTGAGTAAGGCTGAATTCTATTGAGTCTTACATTATCTATTGATGTCATGGGCGGGGATCACGGTCCAAGTGTCGTGATCCCCGCTGTAGTTCGGGCATTAAAGTTATATCCTAAAACTCACTTTATATTAGTGGGTGATAAAGATGTAATTAATTCATCTTTAAATGAACACAATGCACAAGATGATGAGCGCTTGACTATTCATCATGCTTCGCAACAAGTCACAATGGGCGAATCAGCCGCAGTAGCATTGCGGACTAAAAAAGACTCTTCCATGCGTGTTGCATTGAATCTTGTCAAAGATGGCTCTGCGGCCGCTTGTGTCAGCGCTGGTAACACGGGAGCCTTAATGGCAACTGCTCGCTTTGTGTTGAAGACGATTCCAGGTATCGAACGTCCAGCTATTGTATCAGCACTTCCTACGATGAAAGGACATACCTATGTTCTTGATCTCGGGGCGAATGTGGATTCGAGTGCTGAACACTTAGTTCAGTTTGCTGTTATGGGCTCAGTTTTAGCTGAGTTGGTAGATGGCAAAAAAAATCCTACCATTGGTCTGCTCAACATCGGCTCGGAAGAGATTAAAGGTAATGAACGAGTTAAAGAAGCTGCTCGCTTATTAATGGACACAGATTTGAATTATTATGGTTTCGTGGAAGGTGATGGTTTGTATCGTGGTGATGTAGATGTCGTCGTTTGTGATGGTTTTGTAGGTAATGTCGCATTGAAAGCCAGTGAAGGTGTCATTCATATGATTAGACATTTTTTACGCCAATCATTTGGCCGAAATATTTTCACTAAAATAGCAGGGTTAATTGCCTCGCCAGTACTAAAACACTTCCGTGAAGAGTTAGACCCTAGAGCTTATAATGGCGCTAACCTAATCGGTTTACAGGGTATTGTGATTAAAAGCCATGGTGGTACTGATGAAATTGGTTTTGCTAATGCGATCAAAATTGCCATTATCGAAGCTGAACAAGATATCCCTAAACATATCAGCAGGCATTTAGAAATGTTACTAGAAGGGCATACGGCTTGATCTATTCAAGAATAGTAGGAACTGGAAGTTATTTGCCTGAAAAAGTGCTATCTAATCATGATCTGGAAAAAATGGTTGAAACGTCAGATCAATGGATCCAAGATCGAACTGGTATTAAAAAACGTCATATTGTTGCTGAAGATGAAACAACTACTGACTTGGCTTTTTTTGCTGCACAAAAGGCAATTGAAGCGGCGGGTATTAGTAACGACGATATTGATTTAATCATTGTCGCCACAACAACGCCAACACGAATTTTTCCTAGTACAGCATCCTTAGTACAAGAAAAATTAAACATTAGTGGCTGTCCTGCCTTCGATTTACAAGCCGTCTGCACAGGTTTTATCTATGCGCTGACCGTTGCTGATAAATTTATTAAATCTGGGTCGGTAAAAAATGCATTAATTATCGGCGCTGAATCTATGTCACGTATTGTTGATTGGACAGATCGCGATACTTGTGTTTTATTCGGTGACGGTTCTGGTGCCGTAATACTTCAGGCATCGGAAGAAACTGGGATTTTGTCCACTCATATTCATTGTGATGGTCAATATAATGCCTTGCTAACGGTACCTAAAGGTCCAGGTTCAGCCATAAATGATGAAATATTACCGTATATTGAAATGCAAGGTAATGATGTATTCAAAGTCGCTGTTCGTACTTTAAGTAATATTGTTGATGAAACTTTAGCTGCTAATGATTTTAGTAAACAGGATGTCGATTGGTTAATTCCTCATCAAGCAAATATACGTATTATTGCAGCAACAGCTAAAAAACTTAACATGTCTATGGATCAAGTTGTAGTAACTGTTCATGAACATGGTAATACCTCGGCGGCATCAATACCATTAGCATTAGATGTCGCAGTACGCGATGGTCGAATTAAGCGTGGCGATACATTACTTTTAGAAGCTTTCGGTGGTGGATTCACTTGGGGCTCAACACTTTTAAAATTTTAGAAATACATTAATGCGAATGAGTTTATTCTCAGCGTCATTTATATTCAGTATTAATTATTATCTTCTTGAGGTTTAAAGCATGAGTCTAGCTTTTGTATTCCCTGGTCAGGGCTCGCAATCTGTAGGCATGTTGTCACAGTTAGCAACACAATTCCCACACGTTCAAGACACCTTCTCCGAAGCATCTGAAGTCCTCGGCTATGATCTCTGGCGCTTGGTTTCTGAAGGCCCAGTAGAATCACTTAATCAAACTGATCGTACCCAACCTGCGATGTTGGCTGCCGGCATTGCTGTTTGGCGCAGCTGGCAATCAGTAACTGATATTACACCTAGCTTTTTAGCGGGGCATAGTCTCGGAGAATATACTGCCTTAGTTGCTGCTGGTGCCATGGCATTTGCAGATGCTATTAAATTGGTTGAACAGCGCGGACTATTCATGCAGCAAGCAGTACCAGTAGGTACCGGTGCAATGGCCGCCATATTAGGCTTAGATGACGATATTGTTAGAGCTATTTGCTCGCAAGCTTCGGCCAACGGCATTGTAGATGCGGTTAACTTTAACTCTCCAGGTCAGGTTGTTATAGCCGGTCAAGCCGAAGCTGTTAATGTTGCGATAATACTAGCAAAAGAACAGGGTGCAAAACGTGCTTTATTGTTGCCAGTTAGTGTGCCTTCACATTGTGCCTTGATGAAACCTGCCGCAAAACAATTAGAGTTTGTTCTTGCTGATATCACTATTCAAGTACCGACTATTCCTGTTATTCATAACGTGAGTGTCACTAACGAAAATAATAGCGAAGATATTAAACGCTTATTAACTGAACAATTATATAGTCCAGTTCGTTGGGTTGAAACAGTACAATCATTTGCAACTCAAGGTGTCGATACACTTATTGAATGTGGGCCGGGAAAAGTATTAGCAGGCTTAACTAAACGTATTGATAAATCTTTAGTTGGCTTAGCAGTGTTTGATCAAACATCACTAGATAAAGCTATTCAAACATTAGGAGAAGTATAATGAGTCTTGAAGGTAAAATTGCATTAGTAACAGGTGCCACTAGAGGTATTGGAAGAGCGATAGCATTACGTTTAGGTCAACAAGGTGCTACTGTTGTAGGCACTGCCACTTCTGAAGCTGGTGCTCAAGTCATTACTGATTTCCTCAAAGGAGCAAATATTTCAGGCACAGGAATGTTACTCAATGTGACAGATGCTAGCTCCATTGAAGTCGTTGTAAGTGAAATTGAAACGACATTTGGTGCGCCCAGTATTTTGGTCAATAACGCAGGAATTACGCGTGATAATTTATTGATGCGTATGAAAGATGATGAATGGAATGACATCATTGAAACCAACTTGACGCCTATATTTAAATTGAGTAAACGCTGCTTACGTGCCATGACCAAGGCACGTTGGGGGCGAATTATTACTATCACATCTGTAGTGGGTGTAATGGGTAATGCTGGCCAAACAAATTATGCGGCTGCTAAAGCCGGAGTGATTGGTTTCAGTAAATCATTAGCGCGCGAAGTCGGTGCTCGTGGTATTACAGTAAACACTGTTGCCCCTGGTTTTATTGATACTGATATGACGAATACTTTAGCGGAAGCACATAAGGTTGCTTTATTGGAACAAGTTCCTGTTAAACGATTAGGTCAGCCAGAAGAAATTGCTGCGGCAGTTAGCTATTTAGCGAGCCTTGATGCTGCTTATGTCACAGGTGAAACTATTCACGTTAATGGCGGTATGTATATGAATTAAATACTTAAATTTTAATGTATTTAAGTATTGTAGTGTTCTACTTAACCCCGTAAAATCAATATGGCTTGTTTATAAGGTGCTTGCACTATAAAATGCGAGCAGATTTTGAGTAACAAACCACCAAAGGAAAGATAAAAAATGAGTGATATCGAAGCTAGAGTAAGAGACATTGTTGTTGAACAATTGGGCGTAAATGCTGAAGAAGTAACAGCTGAAGCATCATTTATTGATGACTTAGGTGCTGATTCTTTAGATACAGTAGAATTAGTAATGGCACTTGAAGAAGCATTCGAGTGTGAAATCCCAGATGATAAAGCTGAGACTATCACTACTGTTCAAAAAGCGATTGATTATATTAATTCTGTCCAGTCTTAATATTACTAATTGTTTTAACACTAGCCGCCTAGTTGTGCTTGAACTCTAGGCGGCTAGTTTGTGTTTAATAGTAGTCAATTCGAAGAGGATGCCTCATGTCTAAACGACGAGTTGTGATAACCGGCCTTGGTGCAGTGACACCCGTTGGATTATCCGTCAAAGAAAGTTGGGAAAATATACTTGCAGGTAAAAGTGGTATCGCTCCGCTTACTTTGTTTGATGTGTCTGAATTTCCCGTAAGATTTGGTGGTAGCGTCAAAGACTTTGATATCACCACTATTATTCCGCGCAAAGAAGCCAAAAAAATGGATACTTTTATTCATTATGGTATTGCGGCGGGTAAAGAAGCTATTGAAGATTCAGGGCTTGTTGTTACTGAAGAGAATGCGGAACGAATTGGCGTAGCGATCGGTGCCGGTATCGGTGGCCTGCCAGGAATTGAGGTAGGATATGATGCCTATTTGAAAGGCGGACCCCGAAAAATGTCTCCGTTTTTTGTACCAAGTAATATTATCAATATGGTTGCTGGTAACCTGTCGATCATGTATGGCTTAAAAGGTCCGAATGTTGCGATAGCAACAGCATGTTCCAGTGGTACCCACAATATTTCATCGGCAGGCCGAATGATTCAATACGGCGATGCGGATGTAATGATTGCCGGTGGCGCTGAGATGTCGACATGTAAAACAGGTTTAGGTGGTTTTGCAGCCGCAAGAGCCTTATCAACGCGAAATGATGATCCACAAGCTGCAAGTCGACCATGGGATAAAGACCGTGATGGTTTTGTCTTGGGTGATGGTGCTGGCATAATAGTTTTAGAAGAATACGAGCATGCAGTAAAACGCGGCGCTAAAATATATGCTGAGTTGGTCGGTTCAGGGATGAGTTCTGATGCCTACCACATGACTTTACCCTCCATAGGCGGCGAAGGTGCGGCCCGTTGCATGAAGAATGCGATGGCTGATGCAGGCTTATCAGCAGAGCAGATTGATTATGTTAATGCTCATGGTACCTCGACACCAGCGGGAGATGCGGGAGAGACACAAGCAATTAAGTCTGCATTTGGTAGTGCGGCTCATAATATTGCAGTAAGTTCAACAAAATCAATGATTGGTCATTTATTGGGTGCAGCAGGTGGTGTTGAAGCTATCTTTAGTATTTTAGCTATCCGTGATCAAGTCGCGCCGCCAACGATTAATCTAGACAACCCAGACTCAGAATGTGACTTAGATTATGTGCCTCATACTGCAAGGCAAATGCCTATTGAAGTCACCATGTCCAACTCGTTTGGTTTTGGTGGTACAAACGGCACTGTTATCTTCAAAAAGTTAAGTTAAATTCGGATTTAATATGGTTCTTATTAACGGTCTGCCCGATGACAAAATAGCCATCTCAGACCGTGGCCTACAGTATGGTGACGGTTTATTTGAAACCATGGTGTATCGAGACGGAACGATTGAATTCATTGATGCACATTTTGCACGATTAATTGACGGTTGTAGACGGCTTAATATTGAGTTCGCAGAAGCTGAAAAATTAAGCAGTGAACTCAGTATAGTCTGTCAAAGCTTGACCGATAATGACGCTATAATTAAAGTTATCATTACCCGTGGTCGCGGTGGTCGCGGTTATTTAGCTACTAGTGGCGTAGAACCGACTCGTATTATTTCAACCTATCCACTACCCACCTATCCCGACCATTATAGTCAAACCGGTATTAAAGTTAGACTGTGCACGCACACCTTGTCTGAAAATGTTGCCCTAGCTGGCATTAAACATCTTAATCGACTAGATCAAGTTATCGCTCGCAGCGAATGGCATGATTCTGATATTGCTGAAGGTATTATGCTCGATTGTGCTGGGAATGTTATTGAAGGCACTATGAGCAATGTATTTATAGTTAAAGCAGGTAAACTGTTTACACCTATGCTCGACAAGTCTGGTGTTGCTGGTGTTATGCGTGCTCAAATTATATCACTTGCCGCTGAATTAAATATTTCTGTGTTTGAAACTAATGTTCATCTTGAAGATTTTATGGCTGCAGATGAGATTTTTATCACAAATAGTGTCATAGGACTCTGGCCTGTCTATGAAATTGATAATACGGTATATGTTGTTGGTCCAGTGACACAGAATCTTCAAGATGTTTTACAGCAGGCAAAAAAATAAGATGCGTTTATTTATGAAACTAGTTTTAAGTCTTATTGTAGTCTTGGTGATTGCCTCAGCGATTACTTGGGATCAATACCAAAAATTTATAACTATGCCATTAAAAATTCCTGAGCAGGGTTATGTATACACCGTAACTAGTGGTAGTAATTTACAACAAATAAGTCGTGACTTACACGATGCCAAACTTACCAGTCTACCTGCAGAATATTTGCACATTTATGGTCGTCTTACCAACAAAGCCCACTTAATTAAGGCTGGTGAATACCGTATCGAACCTCAAACAACGTTGCCTCAATTACTTGATCTGTTGATTGCTGGTGAGGTTATTCAATATGCTTTCACCATAGTCGAGGGCATTACGGCACAACAGTTAATTAATATGGTTGCTACTGATGAACGTTTTAATAAAACGTTAACTGATACTTCGTTACCGGCAGTGATGGCGGCTTTAGAACTGCCATCCAATCATGGGGAGGGTGAGTTTGCTCCAGAAACTTATCATTTCACATCTGGCACCTCAGATAGGCAAATATTAAGTAGGGCGCATAGTCTAATGACAAGTACCCTTGAAGAGGCGTGGAAAAATAAAGCTGAAAATTTACCTTATAAGACACCTTATGAAGCGTTAATTATGGCTTCTATTATCGAAAAAGAAACCGGCATTGCTGAAGAAAGAGCACAAATTGCAGGCGTTTTTGTTAGGCGCTTAAAAATGGGGATGCGACTGCAGACAGATCCCACGGTAATTTACGGCTTAGGTGCCAACTTTGATGGTAATATACGCCGCAAAGATTTAACAACCGACACCATTTACAATACGTATACTCGAAATGGTCTACCGCCAACACCTATTGCATTGCCTAGCAAGGAATCAATAGAAGCAGCATTGCATCCAAAAACGGGTGAAAGTTTATTTTTTGTTGCTACTGGACATGAAGGCCGACATATCTTTTCCGCCAACTTAGCAGACCATAATAAGGCTGTTAGACAATATCAGTTGAAACAATAATGACAGGTAAGTTTATCAGCATTGAAGGCATTGAAGGTGCAGGTAAGTCAACGCAATTAGCCTTCATTCAACGTTACCTAACCGAGCAAGGTAAACAACTTGTAGTGACTCGTGAACCTGGTGGCACTGAGTTAGGCGAACAAATTCGGACACTATTATTGACGCCAACCACCTCGGGAATGGCCAGTGATACCGAGTTGCTGTTAATGTTTGCTGCTCGCGCTGAACATGTTGAACAAATCATTAAGCCAGCACTTAAACGCGGTGATTGGGTGTTATCCGATCGTTTTGTCGACGCCACATTCGCTTATCAGGGCGGCGGCAGGGGAATTGATCTTCAACGCATATCAACCTTATCTGATTGGACATTAAAAGGTCTAAAAACGGACGTGACATTCTTATTTGATTTGCCTGTAGAAATTGGGCAACAACGTGTACTAAGTCGAAATCAAGGTATTGATCGTTTTGAACAGGAAAAAGTAGATTTCTTCCAACGGATTAGAGAACGTTATTTGAAACGAGCCCAGCAAGAACCTAATCGAATAAAAGTGATTGATGCCAGTAAATCTATCGTCGAGATTGAATTACAGCTCACTGTACTATTAGACAAATTGCAGACTAATTAACATGTTAACGGTACTTTATCCTTGGCAGACTAGCTTGTGGCAGCAACTCTGCCAACAACTACAGACCAATCGTTTACCGCATGCCCTACTAGTTTCCGGTGTTAAAGGACTCGCAAAAAATAGTTTCGCCCAGCATATAGTGGCAAGTGTATTGTGTCTTAATCGCTGTGACGATCAATCTTCTTGTGGTCATTGCCATAGTTGCAAGTTACTTAACGCAGGCAGTCATCCCGATCATATTGAAATAAGACCTGAAGAAATAGGCAAGCAAATAAAGATCGATCAGATTAGAAACTTGCGAGACAAACAACAACTGACGCCAAGTGTGTCGAAATGGAAAACAATTATTATCTCACCGGCAGATAATCTGAATGTCAGCTCAAGTAATAGCTTACTCAAATTATTAGAAGAACCTCAGCATAATACGGTTTTGATCTTGATAACTAGCCGTCCTCAAAAGCTACCGATAACCGTTAAAAGTCGCTGTCAAAATTATCATTTAGCGAGCCCTCCGTCTGAGCAAGCATCCGATTGGTTAGAAAAATATGCTGAAAATAAGGTCGATACTGAAACATTGGCAAAGTTACTACAGCTTGCTAAGGGAGCCCCCCTTGCTGTCGTCGACATGTTGAATTGCAACATGGCAGAGCAATATCTACAAGTGGAAGAAGATTTTAAATCAATCTTACAAAATTCGGCAAATCCGATAGCGTTAACGGCAACGTGGTTAAAGTACGATTTAGTAATGGTTCTGAATCAGCTACAGTATATGATTAGAGACCATATGATAAAATCATTTGAAAATTTGCCGAAAATCCCAGCAGGCCAAGCTAAAATTAGTTTGTACTGGCAAATATCTGATTGCATAGTGGGGGTAATAAAGCTAGTATCGTCTCAAACTAACATTAACAACACTCTGTTAATAGAAGATTTTATCGTATCTGTTATGCGTATCGTGAACAGCAAAACGACTAACTAATAAAAATAGGTCAAGATTATGGCAATGGCTCCTAGTAAAGGCATTCTGGCATTAAAAATAACGGATCAAAACATGCTCTATCACGCCTTTATGCCTTTTCTAAAAAATGGTGGCTTATTTATCCCCACTAACAAAGTGTATAACTTAGGTGAAGAGGTTTTTATCGTCCTTAATTTAATGACTGAACCCGATAAAATTCCCGTCGCTGGTACTATTGCATGGATCACTCCTAAAGGCGCACAAGGTAATCAAGCGGCAGGGATTGGCGTGCATTTTAGTGATTTAGATGGCTCAGGACTAATTTTGAGAGGTAAAATCGAAAATTATCTGGTTGATAAAAAGGCTGACAAAGCCACTCATACGATGTAATAAAAGAAGCTCACTGATGTTTATAGATTCACACTGCCATCTTAATTTGTTGGCACAAGAAGAGGGCGGGCTAGATGCCGTCATAGCTCAAGCTCGCGATGCTCAAATCGAACATATACTGTGCATTTCTATTGATAAAGATAGTTGCCAGCAAGTACTTGATATTGCAGATAAGTACCCAAATATCACCGCAAGTGTAGGAATTCATCCCAATGTAGACAAAGATGAAAACTTCACTGTTGAAGAACTTGTTACACTTGCCCGGCATGATAAGGTTATTGCCATCGGTGAAACGGGTTTAGATTATTTTCGAAGTGAAGGTGACTTAGAATGGCAACGCGATCGCTTTCGGGTACATATAGAAGCGGCAAAACAACTCAAAAAACCCTTGATTATTCATACTCGCGAAGCACGTGAAGACACCATGACCATCTTAGAACAAGAAGATGCTCAACACGCAGGCGGTATTATTCATTGTTTTACAGAAAATTGGGAAACAGCGCAACGAGCCTTAGATATAGGTTTTTATATTTCGCTGTCAGGTATCGTGACCTTTAAAAGTGCCCGTGAACTACAAGAAGTCGCTAAAAAATTACCGCTGGATAGGATTTTAATTGAAACGGATGCGCCTTATCTTGCGCCTATGCCGCATCGGGGGAAAACCAATAAACCCGCCTATGTGGTACATGTAGCAGAATTTGTGGCTCGACTCCGTGGTGATACCGTTGAAAATATAGCTAAACAAACCACGGCTAATTTCAATCGCTTATTTCCAAGCGCCGCTTAAGTCTTAAGATGAAACAAAGGCAACCAATAAGTTGGGCTATTTTACTTTGGTGTTGTTTTTGCCTGATCAGTTGTTCGGATAGTCTACCAAGCCTTAGGCCCTTAGCTACTAATGCGGTTATTCTAGCATTTGGAGATAGTTTGACTTTTGGTATCGGTGCAAATAGTCAAACTGAAAGCTATCCTGCAGTATTACAGCAACTTATTGGGCGTACAGTGATTAATGCAGGTATTCCTGGTGAAATAAGTCAACAAGGCTTATTGCGATTACCAATGATACTTGAACAAACTAAGCCAGATTTGGTTGTGTTGTGCCACGGTGGCAATGACCTGATTCGACAATTGGGTAATGAACAGCTTAAAGATAACCTTGAGAAGATGATCCGTTTGATACAAAAATCTGGTGCCGAAGTATTGCTTATAGCCGTACCGCGATTTAGTATTACTTTAGCCTTACCAGATTTATATACAGAACTCGCCACGGCGTATCAACTTCCGATTGAATTAACTATTCTTCCTGAACTCGAACGGACTTCAGCTATGAAGTCGGATACTATTCATCCTAATTCTATGGGCTATAAAGTGCTTGCAGAACGAATCCATAAACTTATTTTTAGTGCGGGAGGCATTATAAAATAATATGACTACTATTAATAATCGTCGTGAACAGCGATTAAAACACTTAGCAAAAGTTAGGATTTTTGCGTCTCCCAATATTGAAAAGATTTTAGACATGAGAGACTTTTCTGGCAGTGGTTTATTTTTGCTGTGTGCTGATACTAACCACTTTCATTTAGGTGATGATGTGCAAGTTCAAACGCTAGAAATTGACGATGCTCCCATAGTGCCATCTAAAATTAGACGAATTGAACAGCATGTTGGTTTTGCTATTGAGTTTATACTAGATTGATTTCGTTCATATTTGACCATATGTAGTCATTCAGCTCAACGAAGAAACTTATTTTTTATCAGGGTATGTACTTCACTTAATTAAAAACCAGTAAATTGTTGCTGAATATCAGGTTTTTTATCTGCGGGAAGCTTAATAGTAACCTGCACCCTGTCAGTGAATTGCTGATCAATAATTTCGCCGTGACATTTACTAAGTTGATATTCCAATGTTTGTAGTTGGGAATATTCAATATCAAGTTGCAATCGTGCCATTTCAACCCATGGGTTTAATGTTGCTCCATCAATAGCTAGCTTAGCAGTTGTTCCGTAAGCGCGTGTTAAACCACCTGTACCTAGCTTTACCCCTCCGAAGTAGCGAATAACACCGACAACTGCATTAATTATGGATTTGCCTTCTAGCGGCGCTAGGATGGGCCGTCCGGCGGTACCAGATGGTTCACCAGCATCGTGACAACGTTCATTGATAAAACCATCGGCTTGTCTAATTCTCCAGGCAAAAGCAAGATGATTGGCGTGAGGATGCTGCGCCGCTAATTTTTGTAAATGCCGTATAGCTTCAGCTGCGTTGATAGAAGGCAATATCATGCCAATAAAACGTGATTTTTTAATCTCATATTCTACCGTTATTGGCTGAATAACAATGTATTGTGTAGTTGAATTTGTCATAGTGTGTTGAGCATTATAGCAATCGATGTCTTAGTAATATATTTCATAGCGCATGATTACTTTAGTCAGAGCTACTCAGAATAAGAATTCTCTGTGTTATTTGAGGGCTTGACTGGCATGAACACTGTTCAGATATGTGAACTTAATTTGTGAAATGTTATGATATCAAATATTTTTTATAATATTAAGAAATGCGTATATCTATTATTAGTGCGCTTTTGAGGCGATATAAAGGTAGTAATAATGGAGTTAACAGCTATAAAACACACACCAATGATGATGCAGTATTTACGCATCAAAGCTGAAAATCCAGGGCATCTGTTATTTTATAGGATGGGTGATTTTTATGAGATGTTTTATGATGATGCCCATAAGGCCGCCGAATTATTAGATATTACCTTAACAGCTCGCGGGAATAGTAATGGTGAGCCTATCTCGATGGCTGGTATTCCTTACCATGCCGCTGACGCCTATTTATCTAGATTGATTAATCTTGGCGTTTCGGTCGCTATTTGTGAGCAAATTGGTGATCCGGCTACCAGTAAAGGCCCCGTCGATAGACAAGTTGTGCGTATATTAACACCAGGCACCTTGACTGAAGAAGCCTTACTCGATAGCCGTAATGAAAATTTATTAGTAGCAATCTCCGAACATAAAGGACGCTATGGTTTAGCTACAGCGGAGTTAAGTAGCGGGCGATTTACTGTCAGTGAATTGAACTCACTGTCTGAGCTTAAAGCTGAATTAGCGCGTTTACAAGCGGCTGAAATTCTACTAGATGAGTCCTTAGCTCAAGCCTTGTCGACATTTGACAAACAAATTCGTCGTCTACCACCGTGGCATTTTGAGTCAGAAACTGCTCGACGTCGTTTATGTGAACATTTTAAAATTCAAGACTTAAAAGGCTTTGGCTGTGACGAGCTGCCATTAGCCATCACCGCAGCAGGCTGTTTGCTCAATTATGCGCAACAAACTCATCGTACGGCATTGCCGCATATTCGTGGTCTAAAACTTGAAAGAACCAGCGATAGTATTCGATTGGATCCACAATCACGACGTAATCTGGAATTGGAAACCAATCTCTCTGGTGGTCGCGAGCACACCTTATTAGCTATCCTAGATAAAACGGTAACGCCGATGGGTGCAAGATTATTACGCCGTTGGTTATTAAGACCCTTACGCGACCATGAAGTTTTAAAGCAACGTCAGCAAGCGATTCAACAATTTCTTGATCTGCAATCGACAGATGTATTGCAAGACATGCTAAGCAAATTGGGCGATATTGAGCGCATAGTGGCTCGTATTGGTTTGAAGTCAGCAAGACCTCGTGATTTTATGCATCTGCGAAATACCTTATTTTCCTTACCAGATTTACATCAAGTTTTAGCGGATTCAACATCAAAACGACTAATCCAGCTTGATCGTGAATTAGGAACGTTCCCCGAAGTACTCAGTTTATTGCAATCGGCATTAATCGATGAACCGCCGGTATTAATTCGTGATGGTGGAGTGATTGCAGAGGGCTATAATACCGAGTTGGATCACTTACGTACTATTCGAGATCGAGCGAGCCAGTTCTTAAGTGACCTAGAGCAACGTGAACGCCAGCGTACCGGTGTTTCGACCTTAAAAGTAGGTTACAACCGTGTACACGGTTATTTCATTGAAATCAGTCGTTCTCACCATATTGATGTGCCGACCGAATATGTACGCAGACAGACGTTGAAAAATGCCGAGCGGTATATCACGCCTGAATTAAAAGGTTTCGAAGATCAAGTTCTGAGTGCCAATGAACGTGCTTTAGCGTTAGAAAAAGCATTATATGAAGCGTTATTTGACAAACTCTCACCTGATTTGGCCGCCTTAGAAGTTTCGGCACATGCCTTGGCAGAACTCGATGTATTGGCCAACTTGGCTGAGCGAGCCGAGTCATTAAATTATGTGGCTCCTGAATTTGCCAAGCAGACTGTTATAAAGATAGTGCAGGGACGTCATCCCGTTGTGGAAGGTGTCACTGAGCAGACTTTTTGCCCGAATGACCTGGATTTTAGCCATCAACAAAGATTGTTATTGATCACTGGTCCGAATATGGGGGGTAAATCTACCTATATGCGACAAGCGGCATTAATCGTGTTGATGGCACACATGGGAAGTTTTGTACCGGCTACAAAAGCTGTTATCGGTCCTGTGGATCAGATTTTTACCCGAATAGGTGCCTCTGATGATTTAGCGTCAGGTCGTTCAACCTTTATGGTTGAAATGAGTGAAGCGGCCAATATTTTGAATAACGGCACTGAACATAGTCTGGTGTTGATGGATGAAATAGGGCGGGGTACTAGCACCTTTGATGGTTTGTCGTTAGCATGGGCGTGTGCTGAAAAACTAGTCCGTGACCTCGGATCATATACCTTATTTGCAACCCATTATTTTGAATTGACTGAAATCCCTCTATTGCACGAAAAAGCCATTAATGTTCATTTAGACGCGATTGAGCATGGCGATGAAATAGTATTTATGCATCAATTAAAAAAGGGTGCCGCCAGTAAGAGTTATGGTCTGCAAGTTGCTAAGTTAGCGGGTGTACCAAGTGATGTAATCAAGGCGGCTAAAGATAAGTTACAGCAGCTCGAAATATTACAACAACTGGAAATAAAAACGAATAAGACCACTGACGAGCAACAACAAACCGATTTAATTAGTCAGCCTATAGCGGCTCCATCGATGATAGCAGAGCATTTAGCGGCTCCATCGATGATAGCAGAGCATTTAGCGGGAATAAATCCTGATGAACTCACGCCGAAACAAGCACATGAAATCATTTATCAATTAGTTAAATTATTAGCACAAAAAAATCTTAGTTAATTTGGATGGGGTTTGTGAATAAGGAACTAATATCTGGTCTATATACTCTTAAAATAGTTCATTGATAAATTAGCGCTTAAGAAGAGGTTTTATTGTTAGTGGCTCAGACTTAATAGACAGCTTTCGTTCCGATAGTGTCGCCCGATTCTGATTTCAGAGGTACTAATCACAACGGGTAGCTAACTGTCGAAGAATTTTTAGATGTAATGTATTATGCCCACCATATAAGTCCGTCTTCGGTGCATAAGTTAATGAATATACTTAGCTCATAGTTATTAAACATAATAATAGGTAAAAAGAATGAAACGAATAATGTTATTTATTTTGACCAATATCGCCATTATGGTGGTGTTGAGCATTACTTTGAGATTGTTGGGCGTTGACAGTATATTAGCTGAAAATGGCTCAGACCTTAATATTCAAGCATTGGTTATACTTTCCGGTGTCATCGGTTTCGGTGGTTCCTTTATTTCATTACTTATTTCAAAATGGATGGCTAAACGTATGACTGGTGCGGTAGTCATTACTAATCCATCGAACAATATTGAAAAATGGTTACTGAGCACGGTTGAAAAACAGGCAAAAATTGTCGGCATAAAAATGCCAGAAGTTGCAATTTTCCCTTCACCCCAAATGAATGCTTTTGCAACTGGTGCCACTAAAAACAAGGCGCTAATGGCGGTGTCCCAGGGGTTATTAGATACAATGACGCAAGGGGAAATTGAAGCAGTAGTCGGGCACGAAATGAGTCATATTGCCAATGGCGATATGGTGACCTTAGCGCTTATTCAGGGTGTTGTTAATACCTTTGTAGTCTTTTTATCGCGCGTCGTTGGACACGTAGTTGACCGCGTGATTTTAAAAAACAATCAAGGCCACGGCATAGGCTATTTTGTTACTGTAATCGTGAGTCAGATTGTTTTATCCATACTCGCATCGACTATTGTGATGTATTTTTCAAGAAAACGTGAATTTATTGCAGACACCGGTGGCGCTGATTTGGCTGGGCATCAAAATATGATAAATGCACTCAAACGCCTTGGGCAGGTAGAGCCAGCAGCATTGCCAGAGCAAATGGCCGCTTTTGGCATTAATGACAAAAGTGCAATTATGGCTTTATTTTCATCGCATCCACCTATAGAGGCAAGAATAGAGGCTTTAGAAAAGCGAGCTGTGAATCGTTCATAAGCTGGGGCCTTATATTTATCAAACTGAGCTGCAGACCTTTCATTCGCCAGCTAACATTATTGCTTCACTAGCAAATAAGTTAGCTGGCGAGATAAATTACATCCGATTTAAGTACTTAGTTTTCTCAACCACTATTGACAAGCAACATTAGAAATTATCGATTTTGAAGCCTGCATGAATGCTATCTAAGACTCGGCAGGCCCTACCCAAACTTGCTGAAAATTCACAAATTCCATGATGCCATGCGGACCTAGTTCACGGCCATAACCCGACTTTTTAATGCCGCCACTGGGCAACCGTGGGTCGCTTTTCACAATTCCGTTAATAGCAATTTGTCCGGCTTCAATTTCACTGGCCATTCGACGTGCTTTTTGAGTATCTGCCGTCCAAATTGAGGCCGCTAAACCATAAGGGGTATCATTCGCGATCGATAATGCTTCCTCTTCAGATGAGGCTTTCATCACCACTGCAATCGGACCAAAAGTTTCTTCACAAGCTGCTTGCATCGAAGGTGTGACATCGACCAGCAGGGTTGGTGGATAAAAAAAGCCTTTGCCTTCCGGTATTTCCCCTCCCAGTAAACAACGTGCACCTTGGGCAATGGTCATTGTCACTTGTCGATCCAGCGTTTCCCGTAAATCGGCTCGTGCAATGGGACCAATCTGAGTTTCTTCTGCTGCTGGATCCCCCATTGTTAAGTTCGCCAAATGCGGTTTAAATGCTGCTATAAAATCATCATAAACCGATGAGTCAACAATGATCCGTTTTGCTGCTATGCACGACTGTCCGGCATTAATGATGCGTGACAAGGCAAGCGTTGAGGCTGCTTTTTCAATATCGGCGTCGGCTAACACTAGGCTGGGGTCAGACCCACCCAATTCCATAACAGCTGGTTTGATATGTTTTGCAGCCAATGAAGCAACCTGACTACCAGCCCAGCTGGACCCAGTTAAAGACACTGCACACACTGCCTCATGCTCTAACACATGAGCAACTTGTTCATTGTGAATGCGCAAGTTTTGCATCACGCTGGGATGTCCCGCTTTTTCGAATAATTTGGCAATGGCCTCAGCGCAAGCGGGCACATGAGCATCATGTTTCATCAAACAAGTATTGCCTGCCATCAATGCTGGCGCACAAAAACGAAATGCCAACCAGAACGGTGCATTCCAGGGCAATATTCCTAAAACCGGCCCCAAAGGCAGGTGTTGCACATAACTTATTGACGCGTCCGACTCCAGGGTTTTTGGCGCTAGATAGGTCGCGCCATGCTCAGCATAATGCCGAGCGCACAACGCTGCTTTTTGGATCTCAGCTCGTGCTTCTTTAATGGGTTTTCCCATTTCAAGCGTCATTAGCCGAGCCAAGGCTTCTTGATCTTCAATCATTAAATCCGCGACTTGATTTAATACTGTAGCGCGTTCTTCAAAGCTGGTTTTTCGCCAACTTTTGAAGCTTGTTAAGGAGTCTTCAATGGCTAGATCCAGCTCTTGTAGTTGCAGGGTTTTATATTGGTGTATTACTTCTCCCGTTGCGGGATTGATTGCTGTAAACATCATGATTCCTTATAGACGTGTCTAATATTTTTGGGTTTTTGGGCTCTGAGATATTGCTTTAATGATTGCTTCATTAGAAGCTAGTTGCGTAGGTTTAATCGTAAAGTTTTGTTCGACATCTTCAAAAAAGGAACCACAGCCGGTTTCGGTAATATAAAAAGTATCAGAAATGCCGCAGGTTTTATCGCCATCAATGCCCCACATCCAGGGAATCACATGAAACGTCATTCCTGGTTCTAATACCGAGCTGTTGCCTTGATATAAACTCAAAATATAGCCTTCATCCCAACTTGGCGGAAAAGCAATCCCGATGGAATAGCCCGAGCGGGTAATCAGTTTGGCGCCCATGTCATTATCTGAGATGATATTTCGGATCATATTGTCCATATCTGAAACAGTCATCCCCGGACGCATAATCTCACGTGTACGCGCCAACGCCATTTTCATAATTTCTTGCGCTTTATACATGCTGTTTGATAGTTCCCCACAAATCACGGTACGCATCATCGCGGTGTGATAGCGGCGATAACAGCCAGCCACTTCCATAAAAACATGTTCGCCGGCTTGCACTTCACGGCCCTCCCAAGAGGCATGCCCAATCATGGTTCTTGGGCCAGAAGTCACATATGGCATCACCGCTGGAATTTCTCCGCCAGCTGCAAACATCGCCTGGCTGATGGCTCCGCCAATTTCATTTTCAGTTACGCCGGGAATACACGCTTCAATACCTGCTTTCATGCCGGCCTTAGTTGCGATAGCTGCCTTTCTCATCGCTTCAATCTCATAACTAGATTTACAAACTCGGCCTTGTTCGACAATCCCGAAACAATCCATTAAACGGCTTTTGGTAAAGATTGTATGAAAGGTATCTTGGTGATAAGCGGGGAAGAAATAGGAGTTACGTTCATAACCGACGGACTTATCCACCAGACCAAACTCCACCAAAGTAGAAACCAGCATTTGAATCGCATCACCAGTATCAGGATAAGGCCGGGTAATTTCTACCCAGGTGCGCGCTATGACATTCGATTCTTCCAGCTTACGGGTCACCATAAAGGGTTCACTGTCTAACGGCACCACAAGTGCTTGAAAGAACGAATAGCCCGTTGTTTGATAATCGGTGAGATACATCAAGTTTTCTGGATCGGAAATAATCACTGCATCCAATAACCGTTTTTCCATCCGCTGTCTGAGTTCATAAATTCGGCGTTCATACTCCGAAAACGGAAAAGTCATATCATCACGATTTATCATGACCCAGCTCCCAGTTGACGCTGTATCGCCTGCTCTAAAATAACTAGACCTGCCTGTAATTGATCTTCAGGAATCGTTAAGGGAGGAATTAATTTAATCACCTGTCCGCCGACGCCACAGGGACCAAATAACATGCCGTTATCAAAACAGTCCCGTGCGACCGCTTTTGCTAGAGCACCATCATTAACATCCAAGGCTTGCATCATGCCTTTACCTCGCACACAAAAACCTTTAGCTGAATAGAGATCGGCTATCCTTTGTAGGTGGTGTTGCATGATTTTGCCTTTGGCACGGGTCTGCGACATTAAATCATCATCTTCAAAAAAGCGTAATGCTTCGCGTCCAGCGACAAATGAAATATTCTGCCCACGGAAAGTCCCCGTATGCTCACCAGGTTTCCAGTGCTGATCATGTTCGGCTTTAACTAGGTTCATCGCCATCGGTGTTCCTAGGCCACCAATGCCTTTTGCTAAAGTGACAATATCGGGATCAATACCCATGTTTTCAAAACTAAAATACTGACCTGTTCGCCCACAGCCCGCCTGAATATCATCTACAATGAGCAATGCACCTAGATCGCGTGCCAGTGTCTGCAACGCTTGCAACCATTCTGCCGAGGCAACGTTAACACCGCCTTCTGCCTGAATGACTTCAACAATAAAAGCCGCTGGTTTTTCCACGCCACTGGATGTGTTTTCATACAAAGCTCTTAAAGTATCGAGGCTTTCTAGGCCGCCGCCCTGATTGCTTTCAAAGGGCCAGTGGGACACCATTGTTAAAGGCACGCCAGCGGCGTTACGAAACACTTCATTGGCGGTACAGGCTAGAGCACCCAAGGTCATACCGTGAAAACCTTGACTGAACGCGACCACATTACTGCGACCAGTGACACGGCGAGCCAGCTTGAGCGCTGCCTCAACCGCGTTGGAACCTGTTGGCCCCATAAATTGCAACTTATAGTCCATTTTTCGAGGCTGTAGAATTGTTTCCACAAAGCCCTTGATAAACTCACGTTTGGCGGCTGTCATCATATCTAGGCTATGTAACACGCCATCATTTTGAATATAATCCATAATGGCCGCTTTTAGTTTGGGATGATTGTGCCCAAAATTAAGTACCCCCGCGCCGGCATAAAAATCGATATATTCTTTACCATTCTCGTCCGTTTGTATGGCATTTTGCCCTTTAACAAAAACAGCTGGATAAGATCGTGCATACACACGGATTTCAGATTCGTAACTTTCAAACCAATTCATCAACTCTCTCCTAAGTGATGCAACACTTTAACTTCCTGAGTGAACTTACTCTGGAACAGCTGCACCTGCCAAACGACTAAAAACTTTAACGACTTTTTCGATCACATCATCATTAAAAACATACCTTGGACTATGGCAAGGCGCTGAAAACTTTTGACCTTCTTCAGAATCCTCTGCCATCCCTACCAACGCAAAAGCACCAGGAATCTCATTTAAGTAATAACTGAAATCTTCCGACGCCATTAACGGCATTAATAATTTAGATCTTGTGGTGTAATCACTGCCTTCTTCCTGTAAAGCTACTCGATAATGTCCGGCCGGTTCAGGATGATTAATGGTGGCCTCATAACGCGATCTAATTTCAATATCGGCCTCAACACCATAACTTTTTGCTGTCGCAGTGGTAATTTCTTCAATCAGTTGATTGATGGGCGCTCGCCATTGCGGTTGAGACAGGCGGATACTGCCCTCAAGTTTCACCTTGTCTGGAATAACGGTGACATTACTGATGGCGTCTATCGAGGTTACACTCACTACTGCATTGGTTTGGGGCGGTAAACGACGACTCACAATTTGTTGCAAATTCAATGTAACTGCGGCAGCCGCTAAAATAGGATCATGCGTCATCTCAGGCTGAGATGCGTGCCCGCCTTTACCTTTCAAGGTGATGTGAAATGTGCCATTACCCGACATCACCGGTCCATCTGGACAAAGCGCCTCACCATAAGCAAGTGCGGGCCAGTTATGCCAACCATAAATGCAATCAATGCCCTTTAAAGCACCATCTTCAATCATTTTTTTAGCGCCGTGTCCGCCTTCTTCGGCTGGCTGAAAGAGTAAAGAAATAGGGTGGGGCAATAAAGATTCGTTTTGTCTGAACCATGCAGCAGTCGCTAGTAACGTGGCGGTGTGTCCATCATGTCCACAAGCATGCATTTTACCTGATTCAATGGAGCAATAATCGACGCCAGAAGTTTCGGTAATTGGCAAAGCATCCATATCGGCACGAAAAGCAATATGTGGCCCATCCGCCAGTGATGCCAACGTTGCAACCGTTCCATATTGGGCGCAGGCTCGCCAAGTGATGCCCAGCTCAGTCAACTTCGTACGAATATAATCAGCCGTTTGTGCCTCTTCCCAGGTTAACTCCGGGTGCTGATGAAGCCAGTGGCGACTTGCAATCGCTGATTCCAGAATGTCTTGCCAAGACTTAATCATTTTTACTCCTTCAATGGGAAACCGTTTTCGGAGAATCGATGAATTTCATCCCATCCTGCTCTTAAAAAACCTAGGGTACAACCTCATGAGCAAGAAACCGTCGAATGTTGTGAAATAACACTAGCAACAATAAAATTGTTATCAGCTATGGGAAGATAATCACATATGTTTCAGAAAAGGATCATTCCGGAACATTAAAGTTTGCCGAAGTGCACTACAATTAAATATTAAATTAAGTAAGAGATTGGGGGGCATCATCAAAAGGCGATCTCCAGAGACCTTGTATAATGCTGGAGACTTCAACCAATCAAAAGATGGATCTAAGGTGTATTTTGCCAATAAAAAAGTAGTCGAAGACTTAATTTTGAAACTAGATAAATTAAGCTCGGAATCCAGCACGGGCAGTGCCATTACGGATAGATATTACCCTCAAGACAGGCATGGGGTTTATGCATATTTACGGAACAAAAAATTCTATGAACCTACAGCGAGTTGAAGTTTGGAAAAGCAGTTATGGAAACAACAATAAATTGATGCCGGAGAAGGATGAGTAAGCACATAAATAAAGTTTTATTTTACGGTGATTAGAATTTTGGCTTTATATTTAGCATTTCAATACTTGCCAAACATAGACGTGGTGCTACAATTTACAGACTCTTAACTCAATTGATAAAGTAGCTGACTCTTACAATAGTTACCCCACTTATTTCCTAGAGATACAATATTCCTAATATATCCGCCTTAAAAAGAAGAGCATGAAGCGATGCGAATGTCACAATGTGCGGACTGTTTAGAAGATATGTAATTAATGTGGCTAGGTGCGGACTGTTTAGAAGATATGTAATTAATGTGGCTAGAAATGTAAATCGCAGAGATTTTAGTTCATTATTTAATTGCAACTGAAAAATTGAGTTGAAAACATAAGTACCACGCAGTGGGGATTCAGCCCTTCTACAAGGCATGAGGAGCCCAAATGATACATCGACTATTTAAAGAAACAGCACCAACTATTGAGACGCTTGATGAACTCGCAAAGTTGGTAAACTACTCGTTCACGGATAGGCTTAATTGCGATCCTGACGCGAAAGAAAATGGCGTTGACCACTCGCCGCGTCAAGTATTCACGGGCCACTATGTCCCCGTCAATCCCACGCCAATCAAAGAGCCCGAGTACGTCGCGCACAGCAAAACTTTTTTTCACGAACTTGGTTTTGCCGACAGCATGGCTAAGTCGGCCGACTTCATCGGGATGTTCTCTGGGGATATTTCTCTCGTACCTTATCCGATACGTAAGGTGGGCTGGGCATCTGGCTATGCACTGTCCATCTATGGTACCGAATACAACCAACAGTGCCCGTTCCAAACCGGCAATGGATACGGCGACGGTCGCGCAGTGTCCGTACTTGAGGCCGTCATCAACGGTCAACGTTGGGAAATGCAACTGAAAGGTGGGGGCCGAACGCCATACTGTCGTGGAGCCGATGGCCGTGCTGTTCTGCGATCGAGTATTCGAGAGTTTCTGGCACAAGAGCATATGCACGCACTTGGCGTACCTACGTCACGATCTCTGAGCTTATACGTTTCAAAAACAGAAAAAGTCAAACGGCCATGGTACTCGGAGGGCTCGCGCTCGACGGATCCAGACATACTTGCATCGGAGGCTGTTGCCATCTCGACGCGGGTCGCACCGTCATTCATTCGGGTCGGCCAGCTCGAGCTTTTTGGTCGCCGTGCGCGCAATAATGAACACCCGAAAGCAATGGATGAACTCGAAAAAATAGTGCTACACGCTATCGATCGTGAGTATGGCGATGTCATCGACAATAAATCAACCACCGCCGAAAAAGTGGTGTCGTTCGCACGTGAGTTTCGCAGCCGCCTAGCTTCGCTTGTGGCGAACTGGGTCCGCGTCGGTTATTGTCAAGGAAACTTTAATAGTGACAACTGCGCGATTGGTGGCTTCACACTTGACTATGGTCCTTTCGGATTCTGCGATGTGTTTGATCCGCACTATCAGCCATGGACGGGTGGGGGTCGACACTTTGCATTTTTGAACCAGCCAGAGGCTGCGGAACGCAATTTCCACATGTTTTGCACAGCATTACAACCTTTGCTTAAGTCGCATCCGGATGCTCTACTACAGCTCGATGAGATTAGGAGTGGCTTTTCAACAGTGATGCAAACGCAAATGGAAAAGATGTGGGCAGCCAAACTTGGGCTGGACACTTTTCACAAGACGTTGTTTAGTGAACTCGAAACACTCATGCTACAAACTGCTGTTGATTACACCATCTTCTTCCGAGAGCTATCGATGATACCGGGTGATATTAGCTCGCTCAAAAACAGCTTTTACAAGAATGCGACTTATGACAAAGACCCAGCAGAGATGGACAATCGCTGGTCAGCGTGGCTCACAAAATGGAAATCGATTATCGGTATCGCCAGCAGGACCGACGAGAATGCTCTTTCGTCTCACTCCCGTGAGGAGATCACTAGACAGATGAAGCTCGTCAACCCAAAATTCACCTTGCGAGAGTGGTTCGTTGTACCTGCTTATCAGCAAGCGCGGGCGGGGAACTACAATTTGGTTCGAGAGCTACAAGACGTCATGACGCAGCCATACGCTGAGCAATCGAAGGATGTGGAGGACAAATACTATAGGCTAAAGCCGTTTGAGTTTTTTGGGACTGCAGGCGTGTCTTACTATAGCTGCTCGTCGTGATTATTCGTAAAGTTTTAGAAAGACAATAAAATTTGTGCCCGTTCAAAGCTCATACAATAGAAGAAGCAGCCAAATTAGGCCCTGTTGCTGAAGAGATTCAGCTTTGGTTGTAAATTGAAGGTCTACGCCACTAAGTCACCATAACGCTATCAATCTTTCACGTTTAGGTAGATTGTCTGCAAGTGAAAGAATAGAGATATAACAGCAACGCACTAAGTTTTACCCAAAAATCACGAAGTCTTTCATTTAAAAACACTCAACGCTTAACTTTGCACATGACCATATGTGTCTTTTTTACCGATTTATCCATAAAAAGATCACTCATTGGCTGATTAATTTAGTATGATGATGATTCTCATTTGTATTTAGCCTGAAGTTTAACAAATACACTTACTTTGGACATGCTTCATGACAAGGATAGAACTACCGCTATGTTCAGTCGCTATAACCTGCCACGACTTTTTTATGTTTTTAGTTTAGTTGCCTTATTAACACTATCTTCTATTAGCCAAGCTCAAGAAAAAATGGTCGTAGATGTCATTAAACCCATTATATCTTCTAATAGTCAGATTTTGAGACTGTCAGGATCATTAACAGCCGAAAAACACAGTATGCTGTCGCCTAGAGTCGATGGCCTAATTGCTAAGGTTAATGTCGACGCAGGTAGTCATGTTAAAAAAGGCGATGTATTACTCAACCTTGATCCCACGATGAGTGAATATGAGCTTAAACAAGTAAAAGCTAATGTAGGAAAGGTCATCGCTGATCGTAATGAGGCCGATAGAATGGTTAAAGAGGCTGAAGGTTTAGTCACTCGTAAAACGCTTCCTCAAAATGAGCTGGCTATACGTAAGGCAAATTTAGCGTTAAAAAAAGCAGAACTATTATCAGTGAGTGCATCCCAATCCATAATAGAAGAAACAATCCGCCGACATGAACTTATTGCCCCTTTTTCTGGCGTAATCAGTAATAAAATGACAGAAATGGGTGAGTGGGTTAGTCGTGGTGATCCTGTTCTTGAATTGGTTAACCTTGATGAAATCTGGTTGGATATTAATGTTCCGCAAGAACATTTTGCTGATATAAGTAGAGCCGCAAGCGTCACTGTGATCTCTGATACTTACCCTGAACAACGTTTGAAAGGGCAGATTCAATCGGTGGTGCCAGTCAGTAATAGCCTAGCAAGGGCTTTTTTAGTCAGAGTAACGCTTGATAATAAATCATTATCTCTTCTTCCTGGCACTTCAGCGACAGCGGAGTTTAATATACAGCTGATGAATGATGTTCCGCTGGTCATTCCGAGAGATGCCTTGCTCATTAACCCTGATAGCAGTCACAGCGTTTTTATTATTGAAGATGACAAGGCTTTACGCCGTAAAGTGGAACTGGGCCGCACAACGGCCGATGGCGTTAATATTACGCATGGCTTGAGTGTCGATGATTGGGTTGTCATTCGTGGTAATGAAGTACTTCATCATGAGCAGCTCGTATCAATCAATCAAGCAAGAGATTAGACGGTTATGATTACACGTCCAATCTACCACGGGAAATTATTAACCGTTATTGTTCTCATTATTATTGTATTGGGGATCGTTGCAGCCTCTCGTATCCCCGTACAAATGATTCCAGATCTCGATGTGAGAACCATCAGTGTCGTAACTGGTTGGCCGGGTGCTACACCTCAGGACATTGAAAAAGAAATTCTGCTCGAACAAGAGCGCTATTTGAGTAGTGTGCCGAATTTAGCAAGAATGAAGTCTGTGGCAGAAAGTTCTCAAGCAAGAGTTGAGCTAGAGTTCTCCTCCGGCATTGATATCAATGAAACCTTAATTGAAGTGACCAATGCATTAAGTCAAGTCTCGAACTACCCAGAAAATGTAAATCAACCACGAATAATAAGTAGCTCTTTTTCCGAAAATGCATTTATGTACTATGCGGTCACGCCTCTTTCAGGCAACCCATTTAATCTTGATATGCAAATGGTGACAGATTTCATTGATGATGAAGTGCGTCCGTTGATGGAGCGTGTACCCGGTGTTTCAAATGTTGATTTACGCGGTGGTGCTGAACGACAAATTCAAATTCATATTGACCCTGAAAAATTGGCCTATCGCGGTTTATCTCTAAGCGATGTGAGAAATGCCATTCGTGCTCGTAACCATGATACTTCTGCCGGCGATTTAAACGAAGGAAAGCGACGCTATCTGATCAGAACTACAGGCAGGTTTAAAGATCTTGACGGCTTAAAACGACTTATTCTCATCCATCAAAATGATACTTATATCCGCTTAGAAGATGTAGCTGAAGTCAAGCTGGATCACTACGAAATATGGGGTATTTCAGTCGTCAACAATGAACGCGCTCTTAGCTTGGCGGTGAGACGTGAGTCAGGTTCGAATGTGATCAATATTAAAAAAGCCATGACTCAGGTGGTCGATGAGATTCGACGTAATGAACTAGAACCCAATGGACTTACCATTAACTTAATAGGTGATGATGTACGTTATGTGCAGGCTTCTATTGATAATGTCACGCGTAACCTCATACTCGGTGGTCTATTAGCCACACTCATTTTATTTTTATTTTTACGCTCCGGTCGTGCCACCTTAATTGGCTTAATTGGTATGCCAATCTGTACCATTGCTGCCTTCATCGGTCTATTGGCTTTTGATCGTACGATTAACGTGATATCGATGGCGGGAATTGCTTTTGCTATTGGTATGACCGTCGACAATACGATTGTCGTATTAGAAAGTATTGAACAAGCTCGTAGACGAGGATTACAACGATTTGAAGCGGCGATATCTGGAATAAAAGATGTCTGGACAGCGGTGCTCGCATCCAGCTTAACCACCGTCTTGGTGTTTGCGCCAGTGTTATTTGTTACTGAAGAAGCCGGTCAATTATATTCAGATATTGCCATTGCCGTGTCTACCGCTATTATTGCATCGATGTTGTTTGCCGTTGCCGTTGTGCCTGCTGCATCAGCTCATTTTGGCTTAAACACACAACAAAATACTAAATCCTCGAAATCTTCCCTCTTCTTATTGAATATCATTCATTATTTAAACGCCTCATCAATAACTCGATTAGCGTCGATCGCATTAATACCTATCTTAACGCTGGGTATTGCATGGCACTATTTGCCAGCGGCTGAATATCTACCCGAAGGTGAAGAGCCAAAAGCATTTAGTAGAATGATTGCACCGCCGGGCTATAATTTTGATGAAATGAAAAAAATAGGCGATGAAATAACAGGTAAATTAGTCAAAGCCTTACATGCCGATCCTGTCGAGTTTGATCAAGGCAACATTCAAATACCTTCATTAAAATACTATTTCCAACGCATCGGGCCGGGCTATGTTTGGGTGATGGCAGAGCCAACTCGCCCACAAGATATAGAGCCAATGATGCAAGCTTTTACTCACCTATTTAGAAGCTATCCTGGTATGCGTGCATTCTCATCGCGTGGCTCTATTATTTCTAGCAATGATGGTGGTTCACGCGCTGTTAACCTTGATATAGCAGGTGCTAATCAAGCTGAGTTATATCAGACAACACAACATGTCTTACTCAAAGCTCAGCAAATGTTCAGTGAAGCTCAAATTACCTCAGATCCCAATACATTGTCGCTTGATCAGCCTTTAATTGAAGTTCATCCGCGATGGGAACGTTTAGCTGAACTAGGTATCGATGCCGATGAATTTGGATACACGGTTGCTGCATTGAGTGACGGTGCTTATGTTGATGAGTTCTTTTTAGATGATGACAAGGTTGATATCTTCCTATTTAGTAATGCAGGGCAAAACCAAACCTTATCGCAACTCGCTACACAACCAGTCTCCACGCCAATTGGTACAGTGTTACCGCTCAATGCCTTAGCTGATATTATTGAAACTGTCGATAGTGATGAATTAAGGCGCATTGACGGCCGCCGAACAGTCACGTTATCTATTATTCCTCCACGCGGTATCGCACTGGAAACCGCTGTTCAAATGGTACGTGACGAGATGATTCCGGCTATGCGGGCCGACGGTGAAGTTGGTAAAGGTGTATCGATTAGTATTTCTGGTGCTGCTGACCAACTTGATGCAACCCGTGATTCATTATCAAGCAACTTCCTCATTGCCCTGATTCTTATCTACCTATTATTAGTCGCCATTTTTAAGCACTGGTTCTATCCATTTTTAATTCTAGCGACTATCCCATTAGGCATCGCCGGTGGGATTTTAGGTCTAGTCGGGGTTAATGCCTCAGCAGTATTAATCGCCAGTATAGGTTTCAATCCTATCGTTCAACCTTTTGATATGATAACGATGCTTGGCTTTATCATCTTGCTAGGCACCGTGGTCAATAACCCCATACTGATAGTAGAACAAGCTCGTAGAAATTTAGCGAATGACGCTAATACGATCAGAGATGCAGTAAATCAAGCTGTGGCAACTCGACTTCGTCCTATTTTAATGTCGACAGCAACGACTATTTGTGGCTTAGCGCCACTAGTTTTTATACCAGGGGCAGGAACTGAGCTTTATCGTGGAGTGGGTATTGTTGTATTAAGCGGGCTTTTCTTTTCCACGCTCGTTACCTTATTCTTTCTGCCCAGTTTAATGATTACAGTACTTACATTACTGAGAAAAAATACTAAAATTAGCCATGTCACTAAACTTTGAATGCAGAGCTAATAAAGCAGTAGTGATGTATAAAGAAAATAAATCTATAAAGCCTCCAACTTCCGGACTACAGTGGGAGCTTCAACGAACAACTACTTTTGACACCATAGCGGCGGATTGTTAAAAGTCCCATCTCGACCCACAGCAGACATTTAGAGTATTAGATTTAAGCAAGAAAGAGCCACAATAATAGTTGACTAATTTAGTAGGGTATATTAAAGTTAAAAGCTACTAAATTAGCTAACTATGATATCCATACAAGAGAGAAGTCATTGCCACTGCATTAATGGAAAATATTGACATTCGGCAAGAGTGTTGCTTTTTAATACGTGAAAATGACTATATTTACTTGAATTTTTGGTTTTCAAAAAGATTTAAACATATTCTTGAACTGTGAAATTGAGAGAATCATATTGAGTGTAGTGGTGCAAAATTTGGCAACACCGAGCAGTGATTCAGGAGCATGTCGTGCTGTCAGAACTACATCCGCAATTAAAAAACCTATTTTACCAACATCGTTACCGAAATTCTGTTGGAAGTCATCGCTCACTGACGGAACCCAAAAGACAACTAGAAGCTATTAAAGCACTCTCTATAGTAAACTGTAAGGCGTGGGGTCTCGTGTTGGGTGCGCATATTTCACGCTATAACTTACACGTGCGGAAAATGTTCGAAAGGAACCGTTGAGATTGGTTTAGGCCTTGCTTAGCAAATAATAAAAAACATACATAGTTAGCTTTGGAGATACTAAAGATGGGTGAATTTGAATATCACAATAAAATTTCAACAGGAGAAATGAATAAGTCAGAAGAGCCCTTTACCGAGCAGGATTGGCGTCGTTTACTCATCAGTTTGGGGGAGGATCCAGATAGACCTGGCCTAGTGGAAACACCATCCCGTGTTGCAAAAGCTTGGAAACACTGGACTTCTGGCTATACGAAAGACCCAGCGGAACTACTAAAGGTATTCGAAGATGGTGCGGAAGGTTACGACGAACTGGTCATCATACGTGGTATTCCTGTCTATAGTCATTGTGAGCACCATCTGGCGCCTTTCTTTGGTAAAGCCACGATCGGCTATGTTCCCGACGGAAAAGTAGTGGGCTTATCAAAGCTTACTCGCTTAGTTGACTGCTTCGCCAAGAGGTTACAGGGGCAGGAACGTCTTACCGTCCAAATTGCCAACGCTCTCATGACCCATCTAGAGCCGAAAGCAGTTGGTGTGATTATTAACTGCCGTCATCTCTGCATGGAGAGCCGCGGCATTCGTACGCAGGGAGAGGAAACCATAACGTCAACCATGCTGGGTGATCTCTCATCTAACCTGGCCTTGCGTACCGAGTTTCTTACGTTGGCGCAAGAACGGTAATCGGAATATGCACAAGCAAAATAAATGAGGATCTCCGCAACATGACAACTGAAGGCACTAGCCTTAAAAAAAGGGTATATCCACTGTTACATTCCCCGGCATCGGATCAACGGCAGGACCAACAAAGAGGCTCCCTCAAGACTAAACGCAACCATCATCCAACGGCAAAGTTACCAAAACCAAGCTGGATTCGCGTAAAGGTACCTTTAACATCAAGTCGCTTCAGTGAGATCAAAGATATCGTGCGAACCAACCAGTTGGTGACAGTATGTGAAGAAGCATCCTGTCCTAACATCAGTGAATGTTGGAATAAAGGCGCTGCAACCTTTATGATTATGGGCGATAAATGCACCCGTCGCTGTAGATTCTGCAACGTCAGCACCGGCCGACCTGACTCGTTGGATAGCAATGAACCAGAACGGCTCGCCCGAACGATTGCATTGATGAATCTAAATTACGTGGTGATTACCTCAGTTGACCGCGATGATTTGCGAGATGGCGGTGCCAGCCATTTCGTCGCGTGCATCCGTCAGATTCGGACGCAAGCACCTAACACACGCATCGAAATTCTTACCCCAGACTTTGCTGGGCGTCTGGATTTGGCGCTGAAAATTCTCAGCAGTGCGCCTCCAGACGTGTTGAACCATAATATTGAAACTGTGCCACGTTTATACAAAGAAGCTCGTCCTGGTGCTGATTTTCAAAACTCACTCAATCTGTTGAATAATTTTAAGAAAATGCATCCTAAGATATTGACCAAATCCGGTCTGATGGTAGGACTAGGTGAAACCGATGACGAAATTTTGCAAGTCATGCGTGACCTGCGTGATCACAATGTCAACATGTTGACTATTGGCCAGTACTTACAACCATCCGGCGGTCACATGCCGGTTATGCGTTATCCACACCCTGACACTTTCAAGATGTATGAGAAGGAAGCTTACAAAATGGGTTTTGTAAATGCAGCGTCTGGACCAATGGTACGTAGCTCATACTATGCCGATCAGCAGGCACATCGAGCAGGACTAAATAATTAATGTTCATTGTTAACTAGAAAAAATTGAGTAATTGTAATCTCAAATGACGGTTAATCTGCATGTGATTATTATGCATATTTGCAAGTTTTTATCATCAATTTTTAAATAGCTAAGATTTTAATAAAAATTTATTGGGAAAATAAATGAATGCCGCTTTACCTAGCATGACCCTACAAGAAGAAACTTTCTCAGCTATGCGCTTGAGCAAAATATCTTATGACTACACCTCATTTTTTGACCGCCAAATGGTCATTCGGTTTCTTGGTGATGAAATTTTGGAAAATTCAAATGAATTGCGTGATGAAAATGAATCCCAACGCTCGGTGAGCATGTTGTTTGGTCTGTTAGGTGATTCATGGGTGCTTAGGCGTAATTCTTTTTTGCACATATGATTTACTAGAAAATTATATATACCGAAGCCTTAATAGATGGTGCTGTATCACCGCATTACAGCGATTGATGAACATCGAGAGAATAACCATAATCATATGGGCCGGTAATGCAAAATTTTTGCGACTAGTTATAGCAATACGTTAAGCCATTACCATATAAATACGCAACAAATCAGATAGCTTATATGAGCTAATCATTAAAATAAATTAACTTATCAGGTAGAACATCTTTCATGAAATTACAGGCAAATAAAAAAGCTGACGCCCGCTTTCTCCTATTAGAGGGCTTACATCAAAATGTAGAAGATACACTTAAAAAAGCAGGCTATGACAATATTGAATATATATCACATGCTTTAGATGAAGACGCTTTAATTGAAAAAATTAAAGATGCGCGTTTTATTGGTATTCGCTCTAGAACACAGTTAACAAAACAAGTCTTAGACGCTGCTGAAAGACTTGCTGCGATTGGTTGCTTTTGTATTGGTACAAACCAAGTTGATTTAGACGCTGCGAGAGTAAAAGGGATTCCAGTGTTCAATGCGCCATACTCAAATACACGCTCGGTCGCCGAGTTAGTGATTGGCCAATTAATTTTATTACTACGTGATATACCAGCTAAGAGCAAACAAGTACATGAAGGCCGCTGGCCTAAAACGACTAAAAATTCTAACGAGGCCCGAGGTAAAACATTAGGAATTGTTGGTTATGGTAATATTGGTTCTCAGTTATCCGTACTTGCTGAGAGCTTAGGCATGAACGTGATTTATTACGATGTAGTCACTAAGTTACCGCTTGGTAATGCGAGCCAAGTTGGCTCATTAAAAGAACTATTAAACCAAGCAGACGTAGTGACGTTACATGTCCCTGAAGTACCTTCTACTAAAAACATGATCACAAAGAAGGAGTTTGCTGAAATGAAAGCAAGTTCAATCTTTATCAATGCTGCTCGCGGCACTTGTGTTGTGCTGGAAGACTTAGCAGAAGTGATTGAAAACGGAAAACTAAGAGGTGCAGCGATTGACGTGTTCCCTAAAGAGCCAAAATCAAATGAAGAGTCATTAGAATCTGTACTGCGTGGTTTTGATAATGTGATTTTAACGCCGCACATTGGCGGCTCAACAGCTGAAGCACAAGCGAACATTGGCTTAGAAGTTGCCCAAAAGTTTGTACAATATGCCAATAACGGCACGACAGTTTCTGCTGTTAACTTCCCTGAAATTAGTATGCCACAGCGCCCAGAAACACATCGCTTATTGCATATCCATCATAACCAGCCTGGCGTTTTATCAAACATCAACTCACTATTTGCTAAAAAAAACATCAACATCTTGGCACAAAGCATGATTACACGAGATGAAATAGGTTATTTGGTCATGGATGTCGCTGGTATTGATTCACAATCAGCCTTTGAACAGTTGGATACGGTTGATGGCACGATTAGATTGAGATTGCTCTACTAATCGACCCAACACTGCCTACCCGTATTTAAAAAGCCTTGCTACTACTCGCAAGGCTTTTTAATTGTGCATTAATACTTACTTTTTAACCTCCGCCCAATGCTTCAGCTTACTGGTTTTACCAATACCCGGGTTAAAGGTATTGCTTGGATCCAGCTTACGATAGAAAGTCTTTAATGCTGCTTTAGCCACATATTCATGACCCACATTATGCTCTGCTGGATACTCGGCACCACGCGCATCAAAGGAAGTAAGAATCTTTTCTTTTAACTGCTTGGCATCTACGCCTTTTTTTAATACATAATTCTGATGCATCACGTGACAAAACAAATGACCGTAATAGAATTTAGCAGCAATCAAGTCATCAATTTCTGCTGGTAGTTGCTCAAACCATTGCCACTCATTACGTCGTAATGCAATATCAACCGTCATCATTGCGCCCACTGTCTTACGCTTCATCGCATGATAACGGCCAATTGCTCCACCAGCAACAAATCGATGTAATATCGCCTTTTCCCCCTCTTGAGGTGTGCACTCAAAATAGTTACCTTCATGCGTTTTAAAAAACGATTGAAGATAAACGCGGGCTTCATCAATGCCATCACTACTCATTTCTAAAATCCAGTGATGTTGATATTTCTGATGATAGTCATCCATCCGCTTCGGCAAATGGTTAGGCCACAAATAACTCATGGTTTGCATGACACGATCAGACATTTTGGCTGGTAAAAATGCAAACTTATCAGCAATACGATCAACTTTTCGTTTTAAGTCGAACATTTTAGGAATGTACTTAGATCCTAATTTATCGATCACTAAAAAGGTATCTTTACCGTATTTTTTACTCACCGCATAACAATCGCGATGCAAGTACTCACCTGAGACGGGTAAGGTTTTGAATGTCGATAGAATATCGCGCCGTATGACTTCAAATACCTGGTCATCATTTGTACCGATGTAAAAAACTTGCTTCTTTTCAGTTGGGTAGGTGTCTAAACGCACTGCAAATACAGCTAACTTTCCAGCACAACCTGACGCCTCATGTAAACGTCGACCATCATTATTAAAGCGTGCTGGTGTATCTGCATCAATTTCTCTTACACGCTGATGATAGACGTTATCGGATGCAAGCTTGCCTGAATGCTGTATGTCTTGCGGCCTATAGTGCTGTTGCTCTAAATTATTAAGGATTTCTTCTGGCGAAGAACCAAGGTCAATACCTAGATTATTCACTAGTTCCACTTCACCATTGACATTAATCTGTGCATAAAGGGCCAACTCAGTATACGCAGGACCGCGTTGCACTAGTGCACCGCCAGAATTATTACATATTCCGCCCACAATTGAGGCTCCTATACATGATGATCCAATGACTGAGTGTGGTTCACGACCATAAGCCGCTAAAGTTTCTTCAAGTCCAAACAGGGTACTACCTGGCAAGCCGATAATCTGTTTAGCATCGCCAATCAATTGAATTTGATTAATACGCATGGTATTGACAATCACAATTGGGCGATCATAATCATTGCCATCGGGTGTTGAACCGCCCGTTAAGCCAGTGTTAGCTGCTTGCATAATAATCGCAACATTCGCTTTCGTACAGACTTGCAATACCCGCCATATCTCGATTAAAGTACCAGGCCGCACCACAGCCATAGCATCGCCAGAGCCGAAACGATAACCCTTGCTGTAAGGCTGTGTCTTAGCGTCACCCGTCAAGGTATGAGGGGCGCCAACGATGGCTTTTAACGCATCTATCAAATCTAATTTGGCAGTTTGTTCAGACATTTTATCTCGGCTTAAAAATTCACTATTAATAAAAAATGATTATATCATGTGACTAGCATACAAAAATAAGACCTGTCAGAACCAATTTTCACAATCCTATTAAAACCAATGGAGCTGTTTGAAACTACTACATTTGAAGGGTGGCAACACTATGCTTGAAGGCCTATATAAATGAGCACATATAAAAAAGCTCTATTGTCCAGCAGGGGTGTATGAAGTTGTGAAGGGGCAGGAATCAACTTATTTGCAGAGCAATGCTCAGAATTGCATCCATTGCATAGCCTGTGATATTTAATAACCAACCCGGAACATAGTTGGGATACTACCACAAGGTGGAAGCGGGCCAAGTTACACTGGAATGTAATTTGTGAATAATTCACTTTGGACTAGATTCTGACGGTTACCACTACAAGTTGACTGTTAGCCATGGTGATTTAGCCGTCATGGTTATCTATTGGCGTATGACTTTTGCTGATGAGAAAGCCTATGAAAATCCCTTACAATCAAATATCTTGCTTGCTCATTTAATACATTGATATGTTCGTTTTCAGATACTTTAAGGATAAAACATCATGAAACAAATCAGCATTTTATTTTTATCACTTCTCAGTAGTGGTGAAGGCGGCTTCTCAAACAGCTGAATACTCATGGAGTATGACATGTGTACTAATCGCGTGTGAATAAAGCTGTAGATGTTGATGTGCCACCTAGATGATCTCATGTAGGGTGTGGAGGGAGCCAATCTGACAGGAAATTTTCTCAAAGAAAACGCACCCTGAATCTTTTCGTGTTCTGAAATTTATTTAGGTAGTTTTAACTATCTTACCAGCCACAATAAATCCAGATTGGATAATTGAGTAAGGATTAAGAGTGCTAGACAAATAATATTAATGGTTACTCAAACAGACACGAGTGCAATTAAATACTTTAAGATTGATATTGTATAATTCAAATAATGTAGAATTGCATCTTGTCGCTAAGTTAAGACTAAGTACAAAGCGACAACAAACGCGACTATGAGAATGAATATGTTAAAATTACAGTAGTAGCGTTATTGATAAAGCCCTGATTTAAAGGCGCTATTTAGTTTACGGACTCTTAACTCAATTGGTAGAGTAGCTGACTCTTAATCAGTTTGTTCCGGGTTCGAGTCCCGGAGGGTCCACCATAAACACTACATATAGTGGTCGCTTAGATTTAAAACCACAGAATGTAGTGGTAAGCTGTCTTGGATGACGCTCAAATCGTCCCGTCGTTTTGGTAAGATGTCCCGAATAACTGCTCTGCTTTACTTCCAGAGCTGTTTACTGCTGTCTCAATCCAGCGACCGTGATGCTTACTCAACATAGTGAGATCGCTATGACCTAACTGGCTACAGATCCAAGCATGATTATAATTCTTAGCAAGCATCAAACGCCAATCTGCGAAAACAAAGCTATTCTGTAGCGTTAACGACCGCCTTTTTCCGGTCATAAATTTGCAGCATTTTAGGGCCTTGATGTCCTAAGGCATCCAATTTTTCACCTTGCGTATTACTGATTCCTTGTGCTTTTATATCGTGAAAATTAAACAAATCAATAAGCGCTTTAACCGTCTTCTTTTTAAGTCTATTCAACGACGATTTGAACGCTGATTATGTTATCTGCTGATCGGCTTCATACTGAACTAATTATAAACTGGCAATAATATCATTGGCTTTTACTGCTGCGGTTAATCGGTCTGACCCTCGCGTTATCGTATCCCGACCATTAGATCTGTTGGTATCGAGACCCTCGTTTAGTCTTTTCAAGCTCTTAGCATTTATGATTCCGACACGTCTAAATCCTGCATAACTAATGCAATGCCCTTGATTGCTGAATGTAAAGGGTCGCAATATATTCTTCATAAGTGACATAGCGAGTTCTTGCTTATTCCTTAATTATGCTTGACAACTCAATCGGATTAACTTGAGTTTTTGGCCGCGGTCTAAAGCGTATTTCATAACCTGATTTGCGTCTATATAAATTCAAGGTTGCAATTTATCGGTATTCTTTCTGGGTGACGTTAGAAAGACAGATAAAAAAACAGGAAGGGCAGAGGAAGTATCAACACTTGAGTTGCTTAAATACTTTGAGAGTAGAGCTAAAGCATCACTATTGGATGATGTGGGATCACAGCAATCTAGTCATGTGTCTTCCCGAAAACTATTACTCAGTCAGATATTCAGTCAGATTGAAGCTAAGAAAAACAAGTTTAAAGATGGCGAAGTTCCGCCACCAGATTTTTGAGGTGGCTATTTCATGGTGCTTAAAGGCATAGAATTCTGGCAGGGTAAGGAAAGTCGACTTCATGACAGATTAATCTATGAAAATATTGATGGTGATTCCATTCTTAATCGTCTATGACGACAGAAACTCTCACAGACATTTAAGCCGTACTCATTGACGGAAGCTGTTCAACAAGATTGTTGTAAGCAAAGAAAAGCGGCTTTTTTGTGGCGATTTAAAGCCGTCAGATATAGTCTCATTAGCTAAAAATCATCACCACCACAATATTTATAGACTTGAATCTGTGAAACTCGGGTTTTCTACTGAGTGCTGATCAATAGGGGAAAAGAAGTTTCTTTGACCATTTTGTTAATGGCTAAATCATTGATGATCGCAAAAGGGCGTTGCATCAATCCTATTCGGTAAGATCTCATAGTCCTTTTATTAACAATCTTGGTACTCAAATAAACTAAAGTTCGGAATCTATTGAGCGGGCTTTCTAATACTTTGACCCATGTTGTAATAAAGTTATTAACGAACCACGATTCTGCTCCGCATCATTAGCAGAGTAACATTGGCTACCGAGCCAAACGCCTTGTTAGAGCCGAATACAAGAACAATCGTCAAGCTCACTAAGCCTAGCATCTTCTTAAATTACAATCTGATTTTGAATAATAATTAGTTACATATTGTTACCTTGGTGATATCATGGTTAATATTCAGAAATAGCAGAAATAGCAGAAATAGCAGAAATAACGGAAGCGCCAGAAATACTAAGTTACTTCTATGGATAGAAATACAATTACATGCAGTGGAGAGATGATTTGGGAAATAAACTTACTGATGATTTCGTTGGCTTAATAATGATAGTTGCAGCCTTGCTTGCTATTTTCATGGTCGTCACCTTTGATACGCTTGATAACTACAACTCGCGAGCAAGTACGATCGATAAGTCCGCTAGAACGATTGTTAGGTTGCTGACCAATATGCCTATGGAGCGGTTTATAAAAAACGATGTTTATAGTAATAGCGTATTAGAGCTCTTATCTCGTAATGAACATAATGCCGATTTAGCCTACGTAGCCAAAGTTAACTTGTCTGGCGAATCCTTAGCTTCAGTTACAGTAAAAAATATCATCATCCCTGATATGGTCATTGGTTCTTGGCCGAAACAGGGGGTGTCCAAGTACGTAGCTGAACAAGGATCAAACAAATACATCGAATATCGTGCACCGATAATGTCAGGCAAAGAGTTAGTGGGGTATGAGCGGGTTGGGTACGATAAGCCTAAAATCGAACTCCAATTTTCAGATGTATCTTTCTATGCAAAAATGGCGCTACCGGTATTTTTATTGGTACCTGTTTTTTACCTTATGTTCCGGCGAGAAACCCGTTCCTTAAGGCAGGTGAGTTCTCAAATACTGTCTTTTATGGATGTGCAGAGCGTTAAACTCGACACCGATAGTGATAATAAGGATATTATCGCTAACTTGCGTCAATTTGTGCTGACAGTGGGTAAGCAGATGGATGCTCTTAAGAATGAGCAAGCCCAAGCACAAGAATCAACATTGATACTAGGCTATCAAAAGAAACGCATCGAATCCGTATTACAGTCATTTCCAGATGCGGTTGTGGTCATGGATGAGAATGGTGCTATTACCTACGAGAATGGAAGACTTCAAGCAGTTATGGGTCTTCAGCCTGAAGGTATTATAGGTTTAATGCCTAATGAGTGGTGTACTGATGAGCAAGTAATCAATTTACTCTCTAGCTACCATAGCAACATCACTTCCTCAAAGCGAGTGGAAGTGCTGGAGTTTACACCTGAAGCCATTCCAAATAAAACCATATCCGTTAGTGCTTATCCATTATTTTCCCCTACGGGATTAAATACTGTTTTGGGAACCTTAGTGTTGTTTCATGATATTACTAAAAAAGTATTATTAACTAGCAAGCATGAAGACTTTATCAATCATGTTTCTCATGAGATGAAGTCACCGCTTAATGTTATTCAAATGTGTGCTGAAACGTTATTGGATAATAATGATGACGATAAAGTTGAGCGAACTCAATCACTTAACATGATTATGGATGAAGCTGAACGATTGAACATGTTGGTCTCGACCCTACTCAATATTTCAAAAATTGAATCAGGACATCTGACGCTTAATAAACAGCGGGTGAGACTCGGCGATCTTATTAAAGACACCTTTGAAGATATGGTTAGTACAGCCGAAATAAATCAAGTTAATTTCAAACTTGGATTGCCTAGTACTATAGGTGCTGTATCAATAGATAAGGACTTGGTCCGAATTGCGTTAAGAAATTTATTGACTAATGCGCTCAAATACTCTGATATCGGTGGAAATGTCACCCTTCAAGTTGATGACGATAGTGATAAGTATGTTCTAAGTGTTATCGATGATGGCATCGGTATAGCTGAAAAAGACCTCTTGCATGTTTTTGATAAGTTTTATCGTGCCGATTCAGATAAAGTCAGACAACGAAATGGTCATGGTTTAGGTTTATCATTATCTAAAAATATCATTGAGATGCATCAGGGGAGAATTCTGGTAGAAAGTATACTAGGACAAGGTACTACTTTCCGTATTATGCTGCCTAAGCAAGCAGTCTTTATAAATGAGATGGGATAATGACTCAAAGAATATTGATAGTTGATGATGAACCCCATGTCATTCACGTACTGAAAACTTTTCTTGAACGCAAGGGCTTTTCTGTTTTCTCGGCGCACAACGGTCAACAGGCTCTAGATGTTTATAAAAAGTCTCAACCTCATGTCGTAATCACGGATATACAGATGCCTATTATGAGTGGGCAAGCGCTGTGTGAGCAATTATTACACGACTATACGCATGACACTGCTAAACTAATCGTGGTGACATCGCGCACAGATATCGCACTACGGTCTTGGGCCAAGAGCTACCCCATGATTGATTTTATAGAAAAACCCCTGAGCATGAGACGCTTAGTATCAAAACTTGACGAATTTTTTGTCTTGGCGGTATAAGTTATGCTGGAGATGAAACTTAGTTGTTTAAAATACTATTCGCTAGTTAACCGCGTGTCGGATTACCATGTCTACTTAGCTATTCTAGATGTAGGTAGCGGCAAAATTATTGCTCAAGATGATAATATTCAACAACAGTTTGTTGATTTTATAAAGTATATTGAGCAACCCAATATCGGTTGGACCAGCAAAGAAACCGTACAGGGAAACTACGCAATCTCCCCAGATAGAATGTTAAATCTTACACCGCTCACTATCGGTGTTGAAGAGCCTCGCTATTGGCTTTGTTCATTGATTTCATCGCCTGATCATACTGAGGTTATTTTGAAAGATGAAATATTACTTCAAACCATAAAAGACGTCGCTATATTTATACAACATGATTCTGACGCCACCATACTCGCCAGAGGCATGGCCGATGAATTAGCTACGCGCTATGAAGAGCTCAATTTATTATATGGTATTGATGTCGACTTCGATTTTTCAGGCAGTGATAGCATCTCCGAAATGTATTACAAGATCATTGAGGACTGTATCGTCTATTTGGGGGTTGATATAGTCTGTTTATACCTGCCAGATGAAGACGTGTTGGTGGTGAAAAATAACCCTGATATTTCAGCCGGCGATTTGAGTACTGTACTGAATAAATTTCAAGGCTCACTCTATTCGCTTATTGCGGAAGATCCAGAAACATACGTAGTTAACAAAGACGAAATTGTAGATTGGACAAATCCTAGGCTCGGGATTGACTATAAATATATCGCGGTGCCGTTATTTAAATCGATAAAAAGCATGGCGGGCATGCTGGTAATTGCGAATCATGAAACGCAAAATAATTTCACCAATAGTGACAGAAAATTGTGCGAAGTACTGGGAGCAGAAATATCCAAGTTTATCCAATTACGTCATGATCCTTTAACTGGCTTGCTTAATCGAGTCGGATTAGAACAACAGTTGCGCCAAGCCATTGCGCAAAATTATGAAAAATCAAAGCGCGGAATGCTACTCTATATAGACATTGATCAGTTCAAGAGTGTAAATGAAGTTTCTGGACACAATGCTGGTGATATTTTATTAACTCAGTTAGCCTCATTATTACCATATAACATAAGAGCTACTGACTCACTGGCACGGATTGGCGGTGATGATTTTGTAATTATATTAAACGACTGTCCAGTCAGTAATGGCCTTGCCATAGCAGAAAAAATAATTGAACAGATTAAGTCGTTCCGTTTTGTTTTTCTGGATAAGGTATTTAATATTACCGTGAGTATAGGTCTAGTTGTTTTTGGCGATGATGACAAAAATACTGATGATATTATTGGTGCAGCAGAATCGGCCTGTTTTACAGCTAAGGAATTAGGGCGAAATCAAGTGCGGCTTTATGAAAAAACGGATGTGATTATGACCAAACGTCATGATGACGTCTTATGGGTGGGCAGAATTCATAATGCTATCGAAGACAATAGATTTAAACTTTACCGTCAGCGAATCATTTCCATCCAAAATGATACTGTCGAGCTTTCACATTACGAAATCTTGCTAAGGATGATCGATGAAAAGGGGTCTGTACTTTCACCCTTTACTTTTATTCCTGCTGCAGAGCGATATGAGCAAATGACAAAATTAGATCGGTGGGTGATACTAAAAACACTTGAAACCTTATCTTTTCATAATAAGAAAGAAGATGCCGTTGTGCTTCATCTCTCGATTAATTTGTCCGGCCAATCTTTATGTGAAGATGGATTTGCTGAGTTTATAATTAATAGCATCAATAAATATGAAATCCAGCCGGAATCACTGTGTTTTGAAGTGACTGAAACTGCGGCCATTATCAATTTATCTCATGCACAGAAATTCATGGCAAAAGTGAAAGCGATTGGTTGTAGCTTCTCCTTAGATGATTTCGGTAGTGGAATGAGTTCTTTTGGTTACTTAAAAAGTCTTCCAGTAGATTATTTGAAAATTGATGGTCAATTTGTTAAGGGCATGATGTCAGACCCTGTAGATAGAGCTATGGTTGAATCCATTCATCATATAGGTCATGTAATGGGCTTGCAAACGATAGCCGAGTTTGTCGAAGATGATGAAATGATCGAACATTTGAGATTAATTGGCATCGACTATGCGCAAGGATACGCATTGGGTAGGCCGGAGCCTTTTGAGTTATGAAAGTAAATTACATAACAATGAGAGCGCCCTTAATTAACGCTATTCCATACTGGTACGAAGGGTATTATGCTTGACAATCCAGAAATAATTGATAAACAGAGGATTGTTTATACTCAGCTAGGTACAGCAAGTTATCTTGCGCCGTTGTCCTCGCTGTCTGACGAGACCATGCAACAGTTATTGCTGCAGAGAGTTGATGAGTGTATTGCCATTCACGAAATAGAACTCTATATTGATTTCGCTGAAGTACCCTCTGTTAATAGTGGCTCGCTCGAGATCTTGTTGTCATGTTATAACAAAATAAAATCTTCTGGTGGTCGGCTGCACTTGATTAATACCAATGCATTGGTTAATGAAGTGTTATTTATGACGGGTTTAAACCATTACATTGATGTTGTGGGCAATGACAAACACACTCCTAAACCGCATCTAGGTCAACCCCGCCAACGTCTAGGTGATATGTTAATTGCTGAAGGCTTATTAACTAAGAGTCAGCTTGAAAATGTGATGACTATGCAGTTAACAACCGGCAAGCGTTTGGGTGCATTGGTTGTTGAAAAGGGCTGGGTATCTGAAAATGATCTGAATCAGCTTATCAGTCTGCAGCTGGGTATTCATTTTGTTCAGTTGCGGACTGGCATGTTTGATCTTGGGATTCAAAAAATTATTCCGCTTTCTATATTGCAGCGGCTAAAAATAGTACCGTTATTCAAATTGCAAGGGCAACTTTTTATTGCGACTAGTGAACCGCTGGCCATACCGATTCTTGATGAAATCTATGACCGTACAGGTTTAAATGTTACGCCAGTTTTAGCTAGTTCTCTGGAAATTTTAGCGCATCTGCAAGCAAATCATCAAGATGATTACGATCTCACATCTTACTTAACGGATATGAATAGTGATCTGGAAGTGGTTGAGACCTATGTCAATGATGATTTTAATCTCGTTGATGAAATGGCATCGGGCAGCCCCATTATCAATCTTGTTAATGCGATTATTCAGCGTGCCATTCGAGATGGTGTCAGTGATGTTCATATCGAACCCTCAAGGACAAAAAGTCGGGTTCGTTTTCGCATTGACGGCATATTATACGAATTTATGAGTCAACCGGCAGAAATGCATCCTGCCATTGTGTCACGTCTAAAAGTGATGGCGAATCTCGATATTGCTGAAAGGCGATTACCACAAGATGGCCGGGTGCAAGTCAATACCCAAGGGCGTTCGATTGATTTACGTTTTAGTTCTTTGCCAGGTATATTTGGCGAAAAAGTCGTTATGCGTGTATTGGATAAAAATCAAAACATGCTCAATCTTGATAAACTTGACTTAGATGCTAATAACCTTGCGTCTCTGAAAAAATTACTAAGTAATAATCATGGTTTGATTTTAGCTACAGGGCCAACAGGTAGTGGTAAAACAACCACTTTATACGCGGCACTTAATCATCTCAATAGTATTGAAAAAAGTATTGTTACCATCGAGGATCCTGTTGAATATCAGCTCGACATCATTAATCAAAATCAAGTTAATGATAAAATAGGACTAAGTTTTCCCACCGTGTTGCGGCATGTGCTGCGACAAGATCCCGACATAATCATGGTTGGTGAAATACGTGACAGACAAACGGCTGAGATTGCCGTTCAAGCTGCGTTAACGGGCCATTTGGTCTTATCAACCCTGCATACAAATGAAAGTGTCGGCGCTATCACCCGTTTGGTGGAAATGGGCATTGAACCGTATCTGTTGTCATCGGCACTTATTGGTGTAGTGGCGCAGCGCTTGATTCGTACAATTTGTCCTGATTGTAAAACCAGCTATACAGCCCCATCAGCAATAATTGAACAGTTTGGTTGGCAAGATAAAGCGCCAGTTCGTTTAAGCTACGGTCGTGGCTGTTCTAATTGTTATGACTCGGGCTATAAAGGCCGTATGGCGGTTCATGAAATTCTAATATGTAATGCCGAATTACAGCGATTAATGACCACTAATCCAAGTCGTGATCAACTTGCTGACTACATGAAGGAAGCAAAAGTAAGATCATTGTTTGATGATGGTTTAGAGCGTGTGTTAGCTGGCAAAACGACACTGGATGAAGTATCTCGTGTGTTGTTGGCTGAATAGGTTAGCGTTATGGCGATTGAATTTTCCACACCAAAAAATACTGACAAATTAGCTGCCACGCCAAAAGCTTATTCATTGTTTGGCCCGAAAGGTGTTGGTAAGCTAGATGTAATGCTGTTCACTGAGCAACTTTCGTTAATGCTTGAAACAGGTAATGACCTGAACAGTAGTTTGCTCGCTTTAGCGGAGCAAAATGAAAATATTGCTATGAAAACGGTAGTACTTTCTATTGCTAACTCAATCCAAGAAGGCAATACTTTTGCGCAAAGTTTGGCTGAACACCCCAAGGTATTTCCCTTAACTTATGTGAGCTTAGTACGCGCCAGTGAAGCGGGCGGTTATTTGCATCGAGTATTGGAACATATCTATGAAATGGACAAGCAACAACAAGAGCTACTTAATACACTAAAGTCCGCCTTCACCTATCCGGCATTTTTACTTTTTTTCTCGTTTTCGGTTGTGGTGTTTGTTCTGCTGGTAGTGTTTCCTAAATTCAAAGAAATGTTTGTCAATATAGCAGACCAATTGCCTGCCACGACCAAGGTTCTGATGTGGTCTAGCGATATGATGCTCACTTATTGGTGGGCGATTATTCCTATTTGTATCGCGATATTATCAAGTATTGTGTTCTGGCTTCGTAGCGAACATGGTACGTTATTACTTGATCACTTTAAGTTAACATTTCCGTTGATACGTGATGTGTTTCAACAAGCCTATTTGATCCAGTGCCTACGTATTCTTGGCCTGTCACTTCAAAATGGTATGCAACTCATTGATGCCATCGAATCCGCCAAAGGCGTGGTTAATAATCGTATCTTTACTGAGTTTTTAGACAATTTAAGAGAAAACGTGATTGAAGGACGCACGTTCTCCAGTGGATTCATCGATGTTGATTTTATTCCCCCCATGCTTAAACAAATGATTGCTACGGGGGAATCAACTGGCAACTTGCCATTAGTAATGAATCGTGTGGCACAGCAATATCAAAAAGACTTAGCCAATAAGTTAAATACCTTATCTAAAGCCATTGAGCCCATTATGTTGATTGTTATGGGGGTGGTGGTTGGGGTGTTGGTGAGTTCGTTGATTCTGCCGATCTTCAAATTATCGCGCGCGGTTCATTAATGTGATTTAAAGAAAGGTTGAGTGGGATTTTATAGCAAGGTGAAGTAGGTGTTTTAGTAAAATCAAGAAGGTTGAGTAGGATTTTATAGCAAGGTGAAGTAGGTGTTTTAGTAAAATCAATAGTGACAAAGTATCTAAATATAATTTAGATATATAATTTAGATATATAATTTAGATATATAATTTAGATATATAATTTAGATTCAAATTAATTTTATTCGTTAAATGGGAAATATATGATGATCAGAAATATTCAAAAAGGGTTCACACTAGTTGAATTGTTAATCGTTGTTATTATCTTGGCAATTTTAGCTGCCATCGTAGTACCACAGTTTGCAAATACAACAATCGACGCTAAAGAGGCGTCACTAGATACAACATTGTCAAATATACGCAGTGTATTGGACTTATATTATCAACAGCACAATAACCAGTATCCGGGAGCTATTAATCAAACATCAGGTGCTGCAACTTCTACTGATGTTGATAGGCTTGCAGCCCTGAAAGCTCAGCTAACGCAATATACTGATGCTACAGGTATTACTTCTACTACAAAGGATGGCACATATAGATATGGTCCTTACTTTAAAGTCACTGATTTCCCAGCAAACCCGATTACATCTAGCAGAGATATAGTCTTTACAAGCCTTGGTTCATTATCGCTGACTACATCTGACGTAGGTGCTGGTTGGAAATATGATGTGCTTAGCGGCGTACTTATAGCTAATGATGCTAACACTGATTCAGGTGGTGTTCGTACGTACGCCGATCATTGATAATAGTTAAACGCTCCGCTAGATTCTAAGGTGAATTTTGATCATCGTAAGCATGGTTTTTCGCTAATAGAGTTGATCATTGTAATAAGTATTTTGGGCATTGTTGCAGCTGTAGCAATGCCCAATATGTTTTTAGGTAATAGTCAAAAACTGGATGTAGCTTCAACAGAACTTGCCGATGCAATTCGCTTTGCCCGTGCCGAAGCAATACGTACCGGAACACCACACGGTGTTTGGTATTTCCCTTTTCCCACCAAACTCTCTGTTTACCGGCTTGTTTATGTGGGAGGGGCTGCCATCCCTACTTATGATGTGCGCCATCCTGTTGATAAAAAACTCTATAGCCTAGATTATTCAAATAATGGTAACCAAGCCCCCGTAAAAATTGGTGTCGTTACCCTGAATTATGGTGGTTCAGCTATTAATAGAGAATACATTTCATTTGATGACCATGGCGTACCAAATTATTCTAATGGAGAGACTTATCAAATGCTCGATAACGCGTCTATCGTGCTTGTATACGCAGGTCAGTCAAGTATGGTAAGTATTGCGCCGATGACGGGCAGGGTGGTGGTGCAATGATTCTCCGCACTTGGCATTCTCGGTACTACGGCTTTTCTTATATTGAAGTATTGATTGCCATATTTATCTTAGCCGTTGCAATTGTACCGGCAATGGAAGCGCTGCAAACGTCTATTCAAGGTGCAGGCGTTCAAGAATCACTTATAGTGCAACATTATACCGTTAACGCCCGAATGGAAACGATGTTGGCAGAATCGTATAGTTCGTTACTCGCCGGAGCTAAGGTGGCGACTGATGCCTCTACTCCCACCAGTTTTTCAGATAGTGCCGGTGGAGCTGAACGGGTGGTGGTTTTGTTAGCTTTATATGATGCTGATGCCTTTCCATTTACTATTTCTGATCCTAACAATGATGCGGATAATGATATCTATACTGGTGATACATCAGATCTACTGTGGCTTCGAGTTGAAATTGAAAATACAGCCGTTGCCGTCGAAAGTTTGAAATACCGTTGAATCAGCTATCAATGTCAAAATGTCAACAAGGCGTTACCATGGTCGAATTATTAATTGTGGTCGTTATTTCAGTTATATTGATGGCTGGTATGCAATCTCTTATCGGAACTACACTCAAGATTGAAGCCGATATGAGTGAACGTAACGATAGTCTGCAACAAGCTCGTTTTGCGATGCAAACAATGGTTGTCGCGGTGTCGGGGACGCAGAGATTATTGATCCCCTTAGCTGAAAATCCCTCGACACCTTGGAGTGAATCAGTGCGTGATGTTTTGGCTGTGACCTTAGGTCCTCAAATAGATCGTAACCAAGATGGTTGGGCAGATGCCAATAATGATAAGGATTATCTGGATATTAATAATAATGGCGCTCGTGATGTAGGAGAACCTGAGCGGATAAATGAAGACCTAGATGATGACAATACTAATGATGGCAGACCTGGGATTATTAATATTGATGATGATGGTGATGGCCTTATTGACGAGGGTTCATCCAACGATGACGATGAAGATGACCAGCAAAATGAGGATCCACAAGACGGTATTGATAATGATGGTGATGGCAGTATTGATGAGGATGCCTCTAATGATTTATCTAATGATAGGATGCCAGGTAACTTAGGTGTCGATGATGATTTAGATGGATTAATCGACGAGGGAGGATCATGGAGGCGAGCAGATGATGATGAAGATAGTGCCAGAGATGAAGACTGGCTAGATCCTATCGTATTTTACCTCAATGGCACGACGCTGATGCAACGTATTCCCAATATTGATCCGGCTGATGGTGCTGATTATTCTGAATATCCGATTGCCGAAAATGTCACACAATTACAAATCGAACGTTTACTGGGCAATGATGGTGTGACGGTGTTGGTGGATATTACACTGCAAATCAGCCCATCAACTATCGAAGCAATGCTGTTCAATACACGCGTGCGAGTAGGCGCTCGTCTATGAGACTTTTATGTCGCTATTGTTCTCACGGTGGTTTTGTCTTAATTCCGGTGATCTTAACGTTAAGCTTATTAGCCGCAATCGCCTTTATGCTCAGTCGTCAAAGTGCGATGAATGCCGGTGCTGTTGTGCGTGAACATCAAACCGATGCTGCGCATTACACGGCCGAAGCCGGATTGAGTCATCTGCTCTGGCAGGTAAAACAAGCTAAATGTAGTGCATCTAGTAATTTGACCGATGTTCTTTTAGGTAACAACAGCTACAGCGCCAGCATTACCGCAACTAGCATCTCTACTGTCAGTATTAAAGTTGTTGGTACACAATCTAACGGCGCCAATTACAAAATTAATCGAGATCAGGTAAAGCTATATCAATCTTCAACCAGTACCAAACTGGTCATGGGGGATAATGTGGCCGATAAAAGTCTCTCACTAGACGCGGGGGACCCCTGGCGCACTGATCAACGAGAATCTATTTCTGTTTATGCATCATTATCGGGCCCGATAAGAAATGGTATGCTGTATTTTGATCTGTCCGGCATTCCCTCTGGCGTGAAAATTATTTCCGCTCAGTTAGAGTTGTTTGTTAACAAAATATACAGCCCACTGGCTAGTATTTCCGTCCATCGAGTTCAACAAGATTGGGCCGCGAGGGCCTATGAGGGTGGTTACTTTAGCGGTGGTGCTACTTGGAATAATGCAGATGATAAGGTGAAATGGGTGGATGATACTGGCCAATGGATACCCGGCGGTGCCTACGATATAATTCCAGTAGCTAGTAGCGTGATAGCGCCATCAGAACTATGGGGATCTTGGTCAATAGAAACCCTAGTCAGTGGGTGGGTCAATGGCGCTTATCCCAACCAGGGATTGCTGCTCAAAGGTAATGGTACCATGTACTCCACGTTTTACGGTAAAGAGTCTAATGTTCCAGAACGACCACGGCTGACTATTATCTATGCTTGTGAATGTGGGCAAATTTGTATTACTTTGCCATCCTAGATACGTCGGGCCGGGTGCTATGAAAATTTATCCTATCAACGGCACATACATTATCGATGCCTGTGCTGACATAAATTTCGGGTCGACTCCAGAAGTTTAGCTAAGGCATACGTACCGCGAGGTTTTTCGATGGTTTTACTCAAGTTGACATTTGTAGTATTCTGCCTGTCACGACCCATTATTTCAAGAGATGTGTAATTAATGAAGTTAGCTCCTCAGACCTAGTTTTATTAGTTCCACCTTAGTTTCTGAATGGGTACATAATGACAGGTTAGATTGAGTACAGAGATTATACAGGCTATATATGCATTATAAGCTCGGGTTTACAGCGCATAGATAATATTAACAAGTAAACTTACAGCGTATAAAAATAATGAAAAATAGCTTGCAATCATTTAAACAATTATGGACTACCACTGATTTTGACTTGGCTGATATTACTAGCTACGCCGAGAATCATTTGATTAATGAAACACGCGCTGCTTTGATGAGTATGAGCATGTTGTTGATGGTGCTAGTGCTCGCGGCAATGGGTGTTAATATTGAGCTGGACCTTGGTTCGGCCTACTTTAATACTTACTTGTTGGTCGTAGTACTTTCAGGCCATATCTTTTTCTCAGCTCGTAGTATGAGTGATTTAAAAACGCTCAATATGTTGGGTATTACGTTGTTGGTGTTAAGCGCCACAGCGTTTGTGTCTATTGCCCATCAGACGGGTGAGTTTACGCCTCTGTTATTTTCTAATGTGGTGCTGTTGTTTATGCTTGTCCCACTTATTCCATGGGGTTTGCGTGAGGCATCCATTGTTGTCTTACTGATTTATCTTATGATTACGTTGTCAATCGGTTGGCGTGCAAATGATTTTGATGCTGATACTGTTTGGAATTTGCAGTTTTTTATGCTGGGAACGGGATTAATTAGTATTGCATTGGTGGCATTTAACGTCAGTGTGCGTCGAGACGATATGAAAACCCGGTTTGATTTGGAAAAAGCACACGACCGGATGTATCGTTTGTCAAACATTGACCCCTTAACCGGTATCTGGAATCGTCGATTTTTACCGATTGCATTGACGTTGCTTAGAGAACGTTTTGCTACCGGGCGATTACATTTTATGATTTTTGATCTTGATGCATTTAAAATACTTAATGATTCTCATGGTCACGATTACGGCGATAAAATTTTACTGTTAATTTCTAATTGTTTCGGCTCCCATTTAGCAGACAATGGTTTTTTGATTCGTTTTGGTGGTGATGAGTTTGTCTTGTTGATCGTGTCAGAAGAGCTAGAAACACTTCTCGAGCAGGTCAATATCGATATTCGTCATCAATTAAACAAAGAAGACAAGATCAAAAATAGCGGTTTTGGAGTGTCGTTTGGGCGTGTAGAAACATCATTAGATGGCCCTGTAAACTTGGAGCGGCTCTATAAAGACGCTGATGATATTTTGTATCATATTAAACGTAAACGTTATAATCAAGACAATGAAATCGGCGAAAATAAATCCATTGACAACGTTGATTATCCCCTAGGTCAAGGGAGTAACTGGAGGCTGGAAACTTGAGTGTCTGGTCTAATTTGTTCACAAAAAATGGTCTCTTTCCTAAAAGCAAGCAGTTTGGGCCCATAGGACTTGATATCCGCTCGCATAGTTTGAATATGGTGCAAGTTTCCTGGGATAGTGAGTCTCGTAAAACTACGATTCATGTGGCTATTTCTTTGCCTTTACCTTGCTCCGTTGAAGAATTGTTAGCATCACCGTCACAGTTTAAAAAAATAATTGCAGACACGCTAAAAAACTATCACTTTGTCGGGAAGCGCTGTGTAAGCACTTTACCCACTAATCATGTAAAGCTTAAGCATATTAATTATACTCAGCAGAAAAACCAGGATAATAATGAGGCTATATTGTCCTTTCTTCGTGAGCTATTAGGAGAGAAACTTGAGTCGTCGGTGATTGATATTATTCCGATACGAGCAGAATATGAAAAGCAATTATCACGTCAGGCTATTGTCGCGATTGCAGACCGAAGTGATGTTGAACACTATTTAGGCTTACTTGATCGTTGTGGTATTGATGTTGATGCTATAGAAGTTGGGCCGATCGCAATCAGACGATTAATTGTAGCGATGAATCCAAATGAAAAACAGTCAAAAATATTGACCATCAATGTTGGTCAGGATAGTACGTATCTCACTCTGATTTGGGGAAGACGTATTTTATTGGATAGGAAGGTCGCCTTTGGCACTAACACCATAGTGGATGCGGTTGTGAAGGAACTCGATATTTCTAAAGCGGTTGCTAACACCTTATTAGACAAATATGGTTTTGAGCAACCAGCAAACTTAACTGCGGATCAGCAAAACATGGCTCAGGTTTTACATGATATTGAGATTCCTATTATTACGATATTATCAATGAGCATTCGAGATGTGCTGTTATATGCTGCATCTGAGACACGTGGTGGCGGGATTGATTCTATCTATCTATTAGGCGCTATTAGACGTTGGCAAGGTTCTGATGCTCTTTTGCAAAAAACCTTATCTGTGCCCGTGAAAGTGATTGATTCTTTGTATGGATTTGAGTTGGGTAATGACTTACATGGCCCTGATATTAAAAATGATGACCTTAGTGGTATTGCTGTGGCCACAGGCATGGCTTTGCGAGGGCTAATCACCAATGTCTGAATTCGATTTAGTCCCCAGCGAATATCGAAAAAAAACCAAATTAAAAGCCCGCTTGAAATTAATGGTATTTGTTTATGTATTGCTTGTTCTAGTTATTTATTTTGCTAATGTCATGCTCGATAAAAAGGTTCAATCTGTCGAGATCTTAGTGAAAAAACATCAAGAGGGGAAGCAGTTGTTTTTGCAAGATCAGCAACGTTACAATGACTTGCATAGCACTATTACTACTTTGCAGCGTCGACTTGAAACTTTAAACGCCTTACGTGGTGGTCCATCCGCAATTGCTATTTTCGAGATGTTAGAACGAGTAATCGGTAAGGATGTTTGGGTTGACTCATGGGACTATTCACGAGAAGGTGAGTCGACTAAGGCGATACCAGGAAGTGTAGATATGGGCTATACGATTGTTGTGCAGGAGGGCAATGGTTCGCAAGAGAATCAAGCCTGGCGCTGGAACACCCACATGGCATTAAATGGAGAGGCGATGGACTATTCTAGTCTTGCTGAATTTGTACAGGCCTTATTACTTCAGCCTGAAATTGAGGATGTGAAGGTTCAAAAAACAAACTTAAAACAATACAGCTCGGCAAGTGTGATCGATTTTTCACTAGATATTATAATTAATAACCAATTGCGTGTGGAGCAATGATGGATAGTTTTATACGAAATACTGAACCAAGAATAATTGCAATTTTACTAGCGTCAATTTTGATAATGACACTCCTAGCATCTTATTTATATGTATTTAAAAATCCTATTAAATCACTAAAAAGTAATCAGCAAACATTAAAGTTGTTAAGTGCCGAAGTCGAGCGCGAAATACCTTTGGGCAAACAGATTGAAGATCTAGAGCAACAAGCATATAAGATCAAACGGCTTGTTAATGCGAGTGGTCAACAGTTGCCTCAGAATCAAATGATTGCTTATGTGATTGGGCAACTTGACCTGATTGCTGTTCAACATAAGGTGCAGCTGACAAGCGTGATGCCTGGTATGGCTACTAAGATATTTATGTTTGAAGAGCTTCCTTTTAATATTGAAATGAAGGGTAGTTATTTTGATTTATATAATTTTTTGAAAGATGTAGACGTTGAACTCGCCCCAATAGTAATCAAGTCATTTAGTTTGATTGCTGATGGTGAGACCACTAATAGGCGTATGAATGCCGTGATAGTTTCTTATCTATCTGAGAAGGGTGAGTTATGACGTTATTTGCTAAACTGACTATTATAACTGTAATGCTAACAACTTCATTTATGAGCTTAGCTGGAGCGTTACAGCGTGACCCATTTCAACGACCTGATTTAAATAAATTAGCAATACAAACGCCAATTATTAATGAGTCTGCTTATTTAGATACGCCTCCTGTGTCATGGCACCCTCGTTTAAGGGGTACGTTACGTAGTGCTTCTGGTTATTTTGCTAATGTGGATGGACAAGTAATTAAATTGTGGGATACGATTGAGGGTTTTCTTTTAATCGCGGTGTCTGATAGGACTGCAACCTTTACGAAACAAGCTGAAACGGTAGTTTTGTCGTTGGATGATGATTTTGAAAATGGTATTTATAAGAGTGAAAATGATGCGTTATAGCTTTATTGGTCTGTGTTTATTGATGGTGTTTAGCTCGGCAAATGCCGAGACAAGCATAAAAGAAGCTGAGGCTGATGAATTAATGTCGTTGTCATATCGGGACGCGGATATATCAGAAATATATGAAGCCTTATCAAGGCAAAATAAAGTCAATATTTTATTGGCTTCAGGTGTTGCAGGTCAAGTGTCGCTTAATTTATATGATGTAACTTTGGATGATGCCATTCATATCATCGCTTCTGCGGGAGGATTCGCGGTACAACAACGAAAATCTAGCTACATCATCACACTGCAAGATAATGTTGGTAAGTCAGAAAAAAGTGGGCTGACTGAGGTAAGATCATTCAAAGTGCAATACAGTGATGTTACAGATGTAGAAAAAATACTACAAACACATTTATCACGCTATGGTTCACTCACTAGTATGCGTGATCGTAAAATGCTGATCGTCGAAGATCAGCCAGAATTTCTTGATCAGATAGAGATGATTTTGAAAGAAATAGATCGTGCACCTCTTCAGATTTTAATTGAAGCTAAAATTCTCGATATAACACTGACTGATGACGATGAATATGGCATTGATTGGACTCAAACATCGAGCGATCGCACCTTTGGTATTACAGGTGCTACAGGTCCATCATCAGGTGGCTTTTTTACCTTACTTAATAATAATATCGATTTAAAATTAAGTGCCTTGAGTAAAAAGGGTCGTACTAGAACACTATCAACACCTAAACTGCTGGCTTTGGAGAACCACAAAGCTTCGGTTATTATTGGTAAAAAATTAGGATTTAAAACAACAACAACAACTAACCAAATCACCACTGAAACAGTTGAATTTATTGATTCGGGTATTATTTTGACCGTGACGCCTTCAATTGATAATTCAGGGCGAATTTTATTAGATATTCAACCTGAGGTGAGTGATGGTACTTTAACTGATGGTATTCCTCAGTTAACGACTACCTCTGTGAAGACACAGCTATTAGCGGAAGATGGCCAGCCAGTGTTTATTGGCGGCTTAATTAAAGTATTAGTTTCTGAGTCGACAGCGGGTATTCCAATTTTAAGTGATATACCGTTGCTGGGCCGCCTTTTCTCGAATGATATCGATGGCCGAACCAATACTGAAACAGTGGTTATTATTACTCCGCATATTATTCGAACTGAAAGCGAACGCATGGGATTTACTTCACCAGCAAATTTCGCCGAACTTGATCGTGTTGCAGGGGAAAGTGCGGTCAGAGTGAATCAGAAATTAAATCAACAAGTAGATCTAGAATATCCGACTAGGAAAAATGCTGATACAACGAGCCAAGTTGAAACGAATAAGGCTACAGCGATGGTTAAATATGATGACGCTTGTAAACTAGGTTTCATTATCAATTCAGCTTGCAGATAACTAGAGCCTGACGTTACTTCTGATAAATTGTTTTGTTGTGGACGCTAAATTATAGAGACATTATCATTTTAACATTCTAGCCTATTATTTTGATGTGTGATGTTTATTAGCTCCTTTAGGTTCATCATTGTTAGTTATTATCCCCCGAATCAATTGATTAAATTAAGTCTGATATCTGAGAGATGGGTAAGGGAGCGATAACAATCTTTTACAATAATATTTGTCGTGTTTCTACTAGAAAATCATGAATCTTGAGTTCAATTCTGTGGTCAATCATTTCTTCAGGTCTTCGTTCTTCAGGACAGGGCATATTGGGCGTAGTGCCAAAAAGACGGCAAATTAAAGGCCGTTCATCGTAGACTTCACAGCCATTTTCGCCAAGATATGGGCAGTTTAATTCAGCTAACGCCTCGTCATGTTCTTGATCACTTTTCACCGGTAATCTTGATACTTCTTCAGATGAAGCTGTGACGGGTCCGCAACAGTCATGACAACCAGTTTTACACGAAAAAGTAGGAATGCGTTCTCGGAAAAAACGAATTTTCTGACTATTTTTTGTCATCGAACAACCTGATATATTTAATTTTCGGAGCATAATCCTAACATGCCAACACACTTAAACATCATTACCATTATCAAACCGTCTTGCATTTCCCATATAATAAGTTCTTAATATGAATTAGATAACCATATAAAGGTCAAGGGTATGAAAATTTCATTTCATGGCGCAGATAAAAATGTCACAGGCTCTTGTCATCTGATAGATTGTGCTGGTAAGCGAATTTTGATAGATTGTGGGATTTATCAGGGAAGGCATGAACTTACTGATGAAAATTACCAATCATTTGGTTTTGAACCTGCGGATATAGATTTTGTCTTACTGACCCATGCTCATCTTGACCATTGTGGTCGTATTCCATTGCTCGCTAAACGTGGTTTTACCGGTGAAATTATCACGACAGCGGCATCGGTCGAATTAGCACGTTTAGTTATGCTTGATTCAGCAGGATTACAAGAAGAAGAAGCGCGTTATCAAGCAAAAAAAGCGAAACGTCGTAGCGATAGAAAAAAACATAATACTGAACCGCTCTATACAATCTTAGATGCGTTGAATAGTTTGGAGTTCTTTGGGCGCAAGGCACAATATGATAAACCGTTATTAATAACCCCAGGAATCAGCGCCACCTTTATTGATGCCGGCCATATTTTGGGTTCATCAAGTATCTTATTAGAACTTGAAGAGCATGGTCAGCAACATCGGATCTTATTTTCTGGCGATCTTGGTTACAGTGGGCGAGCAATTTTACGTGATCCTTCACCGCCGCCAGAAGTAGATACCGTGGTTATGGAAACAACCTATGGTGATCGCCTGCATAAACAACTACTGCCTTCTATAGAAGAGTTATATGAGGTTATCAACACGACGATGAATCGTGGTGGTAACGTAATCATTCCAACGTTTGCCTTGGAACGTGCTCAGGAAATTTTGTATTACCTGCGTGAAGGTGTTGCAAGTAAGGAGATTGAGCGAAATGTAAATGTATTTTTGGATTCACCGATGGCGATTTCAGCTACGGAGATTTTTGAACGGCATCCTGAGTGTTTTGATTCCGATACCCTTAAGGTATCTAATGATGGTGATCCTTTCCGCTTACCAAACTTGCATTTCACCCGAGAAACAGCTGATTCGATGGCCATTAATCAGATTGATGGTGGTGCAATTATTCTTGCTGGATCTGGTATGTGTACTGGTGGGCGAGTAAGACATCATTTGAAGCACAATCTCTGGAACAAGAAAAATAGTATTGTGTTTGTCGGTTTTGCTGCACAAGGCACGTTGGCAAGACAAATCGTTGATGGTGCCAAGCACATTCGTTTATATGGCGAAGAAATACAAGTTCGAGCTAGTATCCATACTATTGGTGGCTTTTCAGCCCATGCCGACCAGGCTGAATTGTTAGCATGGCATAGCAAAACCGGTAAACCACAACGAACATTTTTGGTACATGGTGAAGAAGATACCATGCAGATTTTTTCTGACAAACTGCATGACACAACGGTCGTCATTCCTGACTTACATGAAGTATATACACTGTAATGTTTTGTTTAATGATGTTCTAAAAGGATTATTAAGATGAGCTCTGCTGATAGTTTACACAATGTCCATATCGGCTTGGTCACGGCGGTAAAAGGTAGCGTAGTGGACGTGCATTTTACGGATAATTTGCCGCTTATATATTCGGTGCTTCATATTAGTAATGACATTAAGCAGGACATTGTTTTAGAAGTCCATACACATCTTGATGCTCAAACGGTACGGTGCATCGCTTTAACACCAACTGAGGGCCTATCGCGAGGTACCGAAGTCAGCAATACGGGTCAACCATTGAAAGTGCCTGTTGGCAAACAGATACTGTCACGTATGTTTAATGTCTTTGGTGAACCCATTGATCAGAAGCCTGCACCGGAAGAGGTTGAGTGGCGTTCAGTTCATAATAATCCACCGCCACTGGCCAGTCGTTCGACACATTCGGAAGTTTTCACTACCGGCATTAAGGTGATTGATGTTTTATTGCCATTAGAACGAGGTGGTAAGGCAGGTTTATTTGGTGGTGCAGGAGTAGGTAAGACCGTATTATTGACCGAGATGATTCACAATATGGTTGGCCATCATAATGGTGTCAGTCTTTTTTGTGGTATTGGTGAGCGTTGCCGAGAAGGTGAAGAGCTTTACCGTGAAATGGAAGCTGCTGGTGTATTACCGAATATGGTGATGTTATTTGGCCAGATGAATGAATTTCCTGCTAGCCGTTTTCGAATTGGACATGCCGCACTCACCATGGCTGAATATTTTCGTGATGACGAACATCGTGACGTTTTGCTGTTGATTGATAATATCTTTCGCTTTATTCAGGCGGGATCCGAAATTTCGGGATTAATGGGCCAGATACCGTCACGACTTGGATATCAGCCAACGATGGGAACTGAATTAGCACAACTTGAAGAACGTATCGCCAATACTAAAGCAGGTGCCATTACGTCTATCCAAGCAGTGTATGTGCCTGCAGATGATTTTACTGATCCAGCGGCAGTTCATACCTTTTCACATTTATCGGCATCTATTGTCTTATCTCGTAAGCGTGCGAGTGAAGGTTTATTTCCTGCTGTTGATCCTTTGCAATCTAGCTCCAAAATGCTCACACCCAATATTGTCGGTGAACGTCATTATACTCTCGCCCAATCTGTACGACGTACATTGGCTCAATATGCTGATCTTAAAGATATTATTGCAATGTTAGGCCTAGAACAGTTATCACAACAAGATCGGCAAGTTGTCTTTCGAGCAAGACGATTAGAACGATTTTTAACTCAGCCGTTTTTTACTACGGGTCAGTTTAGTGGTATGGAGGGTAAAACGGTCAGCCTAGAGGATTCATTGTCAGGTTGTGAACGTATTTTAAATGATGAATTCAAAGATTATCCAGAAAGTACTTTGTATATGATTGGTTCAATTGATGAGGCCAAATTACCTGCTTCAGAATACGATAAAATGGCTGATGGCTGAAACGTCTATGCACTTGCAAATTCTGTTGCCGTTTGAAATATTTGCCGATAAAACAGGTATAAAAAATATTGTTGTCGATACGATAAGTGGATCATTTGGTTTATTACCGCAGCGACTCGATTGTGTAGCTGCTTTGGAAGCTGGAATCATTAGTTACACGACGGCTAATGATGAGATTATTTACGTAGCCATTGATGCTGGCATCTTGGTGAAAGTAGGTTCAGATGTCAGTGTGTCGGTAAGACAAGCAAAAGGTGACTTGGGACTTAATCAATTATATTATGCAGTTAAAGAAGACTTCTGGAATAAGGATGAACATGAGCGTGAAATCCGTTCTTCCTTAGCAAAGTTAGAAAGCGGCTTTGTTCGTCGTATGACGGGTCTGCAACGATAATGAGAATTCCATGATGAAATCGAGTGATGAAGATACTCATTTCATGCATAAGGTTAATCAAACAGCCGATCGCAAGCTTAAGGCACAGCGGCAAGCTCATAAACATGTCTGGCAAGGTCTAGGCATGATGGGCATTGTTGGTTGGTCTGTAGCAGTGCCTACCTTGCTAGGATTAACACTTGGACTATGGATGGATAATGCCTATCCCGGGGCTTATGCTTGGACATTAAATTTATTGTTATTGGGTATGATAATCGGTTGCTTTATAGCCTGGCACTGGGTGTCAAAAGAATATACAGAAATGAATAGTGATGAGGATGAACATAAGTAATGGCTGGATTAATATTATCGATAATTGTCGGAATGGCACTCGGCCTGTTTTTCTTTGGTGGTTTATGGTGGACGGTTCGTAAAGCCATAAATTCTTCTAACCCAGCATTATGGTTTTTTGGCAGTGTAATGTTGCGTATGGCATTCGTTATCAGTGGTTTTTATCTTGTCATGGCGGGCGATTGGCGTCGATTATGTATTGCCCTAGTCGGTTTTATCATTGCCCGTATATTGGTTACTCGTTTTAGCCCCTCACCGCAGGAAAATAGTCATGCACCTTAGTTCCGATGAGCTTATTTTTTGGCAATATGGCTTTGCCAAGCTCAATCTCACGATTGTCACGACGTGGGGATTGATGCTGTTAATGACAATAGGTGCATGGCTTGTCACTAGAAAATTGAATGATGATCTGCATATTTCACGCTGGCAACATGTGTTGGAGGTGATTACATTAGGCATTAAGTCACAAATAGAAGAAGTAGGATTAAGTGTGTTGCAATCCCGAAAATATATAGCTTTTATTGGCACGCTATTTTTGTTCATTTTAGTATCCAATTTGTTGGTTATCTTTCCAGGATATGAGCCACCAACAGGATCACTATCAACTACGACAGCTTTAGCTTTGTGTGTATTTATTGCGGTGCCGGTATTTGGTATTAGAGAGCAGGGCGTCACTGGTTACCTTAAATCTTATATGCAACCAACAATAATCATGTTGCCCTTTAATATTATTAGTGAGATCTCCCGTACGTTAGCATTGGCTATTCGTTTGTTTGGTAATGTGATGAGTGGCGGAATGATTATTGCTATTTTATTAACCATTACACCGCTTATTTTCCCTTTATTGCTTGATGTACTCCATTTATTAACCGGCGTCGTACAAGCTTATATTTTTAGTATTCTCGCAACCGTATACATTGCTGCAGCCACTCGTGGTGAAGGTGTATGAAACGGTGATAATTTTTATGATAAGGACTCTTTATGGATAACATGACCCTAATAGCTATTGCCTCGATTATCACTGCTGGTTTAACCATGGCCATTGGCGGCATAGGCCCAGCATTGGGTGAAGGACGGGCCGTTGCATCCGCATTAAGCTCTTTAGCCCAACAGCCTGATTCAGCGTCGACAATTACCCGTACTTTATTTGTTGGGCTGGCTATGATTGAGTCCATTGCCATTTACTGTTTCGTGGTGTCGATGATTTTAATTTTTGCCAATCCATTTTGGAGCCAAGCAGTGGCTATAGCGGCTGGCGTTTAAATTATGCTGATCGATTGGTTTACCGTTGCGGCCCAAATAATAAACTTTTTGGTATTAATGTGGTTACTTAAACATTTTCTGTATCGACCTGTTTTAAATGCAATTGATGCGCGTGAAAAACGTATTCATGATCAATTGGCCTTAGCAAAAAAAACGCAAACTACGGCAACCAATCAACGGCTAGAATTTGAAGATAAGAATAAAAACTTTGAGCAACAACATGAAATTCTATTGGAAAAAGCTAGGGCAGAAGCACAAGCAACTCGACAACAATTATTAGCCGATGCGCGAAATGAGGCGTTAACCTTACGTACGCAGTGGCAAGAAGCATTAAGTAAAGAGCAACATAACTTAACTGAGGGTATCGCTACTCGCGTGCGACAAGAAGTCTTGGATGTCAGTCGTAAGTTATTGACTGAGCTTGCAGATCACAATTTAGAAATACGAATGGTGGCGATATTTATTAAGCAATTGCAATCATTAGACGATGCTGAAAAAGCACAACTTTGCACACAAGTTGAAGATGCTACTTGTCCGATTATTATTCGTAGTGCATTTGAATTACCTGAAGCAGAACGTACTACGCTTACGCAACAAGTAAAAACGACATTAGCGATGAATAGTGCTGTTCAGTTTGAAATTGAACCTGAATTAATAAGCGGTATTGAACTCATTAGTTCTGGTCACAAAATAGCGTGGAATATAGCTGATTATTTATCAGCACTCGAAACTAGCATTAGTAGTTTACTCAATGGCAAACAACCTGAAAACGAGGCACAGTAGAATGCCAGAAGCTAGTTTGCATGCGGCACTAAAACAAGCATTTCTGGATGTCAGTGAAGCTAACAAAATATTCAAACCTACTATGGTTGTCAGTGAAGTGGGTCGAGTCAGAAGTGTCAGTGCCGGCGTTGCTAAGGTCACGGGATTGCCGGGTGTTGGTTTTGAAGAGTTAGTGACTTTTCCTGGTGGCCTTTTTGGTATGGTTTTCGACTTAGAACAAGCGGAAATCGGTGTAGTATTACTCGGTAACTACTGGCATCTTCAAGCGGGCGATGTTGTTGAACGTACCGGAAGGGTAATGGATGTTCCGGTTGGCAATGCCTTGATTGGACGGGTTATCAGCCCGCTAGGCGAAGCTCTTGATGATAAAGGGCCATTAAGCTACAACAAAAGATTGCCAATAGAACGCCAAGCGGCGGCGATTATGGATCGTGCTGCCGTTAATGCGCCCCTGCAAACAGGCATAAAAGTGATTGATGCCTTAGTGCCAATCGGGCGAGGTCAGCGTGAATTGATTTTGGGTGATCGACAAACGGGCAAAACCACGATTGCTGTCGACACCATTCTCAATCAACATGATCAAAATGTGTTGTGTGTCTATTGTGCTATTGGTCAACGTGCTTCAGCCGTGGCCAAAGTAGTTGATCAACTGCAAAGTCATGGGGCCATGACGTATACATGCGTGGTGGTTACTGAGGGTAATAATCCACCGGGGCTTAGTTATATTGCACCTTATGCCGCGACCAGTATTGCTGAATACTTTATGCAACAGGGCAGAGATGTGCTCATTGTCTATGATGATCTCACTAATCATGCTCGTGCCTATCGTGAGCTATCGTTACTTTTACGCCGTCCACCGGGACGAGAAGCTTTCCCTGGTGATATTTTCTATATCCATTCACGCCTATTAGAACGAGCGACACATTTATCGCCTACCTTAGGAGGCGGCTCGTTGACTGCTTTGCCTATCATTGAGACCGAGGCACAGAATATGGCCGCCTATATTCCGACTAATTTAATATCGATCACTGATGGTCAGATTTATCTTTCCCCTAAGTTATTTGAGCTGGGGGTATTACCTGCCGTGGATGTCGGGCGGTCAGTGTCGCGAGTGGGGAGTAAAGCCCAATTACCGGCTTATAGTAAGGTTGCTGGCAGTTTGAAATTAGCTTATGCCCAGTTTGAAGAATTAGAAGGTTTTGCCCGTTTTGGTACCCGATTGGATGACAATACGCGAAAAATATTAGCGCACGGTCAACGTATACGCGCCTGTTTAGAGCAGCCTGAACATGAATTAGTGCCTGCACCTGCTCAAATTACTCTGTTACAAGCATTGATCGCTGGTAAGTTTGATGACGTGGCTTTAGATGACATGCGTAAAGCTGAACAAGCACTTTATACCACAGCCGGATTTAAACAATCGCCATGAGTGATGGCGTTGATACATTACAACATCGGATTGATGGCGCCGTCGATCTGCAAACGGTCGTGCGCACCATGAAAGCCTTATCAGCAGGTAATATTGGTCAATATGAAAAAGCTGTAACTGCATTAGCAGCTTATGACCAAACCGTTGAATTAGGTCTGATTGCATGTTTGCATCAACCAGACCTGCAAATCACGATGGCGGCACGGCAACAGAAACACAAACAAGTCACAGGCGTCATTGTCTTTGGTTCTGATCAAGGTTTAGTCGGACAGTTTAACGATCTACTGGCTGAATTTGTTCAGGAATCGCTAAAAGATGAGTTGAGCAACATTCATATTTGGGCAGTTGGTGAACGCATGGCCGATCAACTTGAAGAGGCTGGCTTATCACTGTCAGAGACATTCAATGTACCTAATTCGATTCACGGCATTACAGCATTGGTTGAACAGTTATTAATCGCTAGTGAATCAGCTTGCTTTGAGGGTGATATCAATCAGTTGTACATATTTCATAATGGGGCAAGTGCCAAAATAGGAGGCTATCAGACGCTAAGCCGTCGCTTATTGCCGTTTGATGAATTATGGCAACATAAACTGCGTTCTACACCTTGGCAAACTAATAATTTACCGGAAACATTAGGTAACCCGCAACAAACATTACAAGCCTTGATTCGTGAATATTTATTTGTGTCGTTATTCCGTGCATGTGCTGAGTCACTAGCCAGTGAAAATGGTAGTCGTTTGGCGACTATGCAACGTGCTGAGAAAAATATCGGTGATATGTTGGATGAACTGACACAGACTTATCATCAGCTACGCCAAGAAAATATTGATACTGAATTATTTGATCTGATTGCTGGTTTTACAAGCTAAAGCAAGGCTAAAACAATCACCGGAATGAAGTTATTTTCAAGATTGTCCGGAATGACGATATTTTTTATGTTTGTACTGTTTATCCATTAACCTGAGTTCAGGTTAATTATTAAGCTCTTTGATGAAAGTACTAACTTCATTCGCTATTTGTCGTTCTTCATTTGTTTTAATGACGAATAATTTAATCGGACTTTTACTGGTGTTGATAGTAGAAATATCGGTCATTGCTTGCTCATTTAAATTAGCATCGAAATTAATGCCAAATGATTCAAGTTGCTGGCAACATCGCGATCTAATTTCCGCTGAATTTTCACCTACACCTGCCGTAAAAATAATGGCATCTACATGACCTAGTAAGGCCAAATAGGCACCAAGATATTTTTTAATTCGATAACAATACATATCAATGGCCAACTGGCTAGTAGGATCACCATTATTGCTTTGTTGTAAAATTTCACGCATATCTTGATTGCCCGCCACGGCTAATAAACCTGACTGGTGATTAAGTTCGTCACTGACTTGTGACGGACTCATATTTCCAGTTTGTTGCATATACAATGGGATAGCTGGATCTATATCACCGCAACGTGTCCCCATCATCAAGCCGGCTAGCGGTGTGAAGCCCATCGAGGTATCAATACATTGTCCTTGTTGGATTGCCGTAACACTGTCACCATTTCCTAAATGTAAACTAATTAAATTAAGTGTTGCCAATGGTTTTTGTAAGTAGTTAGCTGCTTGTTGGGCAACGTACTGATGAGATGTGCCGTGAAAGCCATATTTGCGAATATTATGATTCGAGTACCAAGACTCTGCGATAGGATAACGGTAAGCATAGTCAGGCATAGTTTGGTGAAATGCGGTATCGAAAACAGCGATATGCGGTACGTTTGGAAACAAATCTAAACAAAGACCAATGCCTTGTAAATTTATGGGGTTATGTAAGGGGGCCAAGGCCGATAACCGTTCTATTTTTGCGATAACATTAGCGTTAATCAGGGTCGGTTTTATAAACTCTTCACCACCATGAACAACTCGATGTCCTACTGCAGTCGGGCTATGACATTTTATGGTTTTAATGACTTCGGCAATGGTATTAAAACAGGTTGCGTAATCTGCATTGAAGACGGCGTTATAAGTTGGGTGTGACTGTTTTTTATCATCAAGCCATTCATAATTATGTTGAACGAGCTGTTGTTCGATACCTTCAAATACGCCTTTTAGTAGTATTTGGTTGGCAGTAATATCGAGAAGTTTGTATTTTAACGTCGAACTACCGCAATTGATGACTAGAATTATGTCAGCAATTACAGTGTTCGCATGTAGAGATTTGTCAAAGTTAGCCATTATTCAGCTATTGGCCAAGTCCAGTTCGATACTTCGGGTTTATCCGTACCGTGTTTGTAAGCATATTGGCTACATTCGATTTGCATATCACGTAATTTATCTTTAGCGTGTGCACCTATTTCTTGCAAACGAGGCACACGATTGATGACGTCAATGGCTAGACTAAAACGGTCAATTTCATTATGAATAGCCAGTTCTAATGGGGTGTTGATACTGCCTTTTTCTTTGTAGCCCCGCACATGCAGGTTTTTATGATTGGTACGACGATAAGCTAAGCGATGAATTAACCATGGATAACCATGGAAATTGAAAATAATAGGCTTATCTTTGGTAAATAGACTATCAAAATCATAATCAGATAAACCGTGAGGATGTTCGGTGTCTGGACTGAGTTTATATAAGTCAACAACGTTGATAAATCGTACTTTCAGATCCGAGAATTGCTCATGTAATAAACAAATGGCGGCAAGTGATTCTTGCGTTGGTACATCGCCACAGCCGACCATAACAACATCGGGTTCCAGTCCTTCATCGCTACTCGCCCAGTCCCAAATACCAATACCTTTTGTACAATGTTTGATCGCTGCATCCATATCTAAAAATTGAAAATGCTTTTGTTTATCTGCAACGATGACATTAATATTATCGGTACTTCGCAAACAATGATCTGCCACCGACAACAAGCTATTGATATCTGGTGGTAAATAAATACGGCACACGGTAGGGCTTTTATTGACTACAACATCGAGAAAACCAGGATCTTGATGAGTAAAACCATTGTGGTCTTGGCGCCAAACGGTTGAAGTTATTAATAGATTAAGCGATGAAATAGCTGCCCGCCAAGGAATATCTTCACTAATATCTAGCCACTTAGCATGTTGATTAAACATTGAATCAATGACATGGACAAAGGCTTCATAAGTCGAAAAGAAACCATGTCGCCCTGTTAATAAATAACCTTCCAACCAACCTTCCAAGGTGTGTTCAGATAACATTTCCATAACCCGACCATCCGTGGATAACTCGCCGCCATCCGCATCTTCAGGCAGGTAGTCAGCTAACCATAATTTCTTGCTGACTTCGTAGATAGCATCAAGTTTATTAGAGGTATTTTCATCTGGGCCAAATACGCGGAAATTATGTGAGTTTAGTTTCATAATATCGCGTAAAAGTTTACCTAAAGGTCGCGTGTTTTCGACTTCCTGATGTCCTGGATGAGCAACCTCAATGGCATAATCTCTAAAGTCAGGCATTCGTAATGATTTACGTAATAAGCCGCCATTGGCATGAGGATTAGCGCCCATACGTCGGTCACCTTTAGGCGCCAAGGCTTTCAATTCTGGTATTAAACTTCCTTGGTCATCAAATAACTCTTCGGGTTTATAACTGCGTAACCAGTCTTCTAGTTGCTGTAAATGTTGAGGATTTTCTTTTACCCCCCCTAATGGTACTTGGTGAGAGCGCCAAAACCCTTCAACTTTATGGCCATCAACCATTTGTGGCCCTGTCCAACCTTTAGGGCTACGCAATACAATCATCGGCCATCGAGGTCTGGTTGGGTCATTATTGCTTCTAGCATTTTGTTGTATTTTACGAATTTCAAGGACACATTGCTCCATCACATCTGCCATCTGCTCATGCATTTGTAATGGATCAGCGCCTTCAACGAAATAAGGTTTCCAACCATAGCCTTTAAATAAGTTTTCTAACTCTTCGTGAGAGATACGAGATAACAATGTAGGGTTATTTATTTTATAACCATTCAAATGAAGCACAGGCAACACAGCACCATCGCGAATAGGGTTTAAAAATTTATTAGAATGCCAAGAGGTGGCTAATGGTCCCGTTTCAGCTTCGCCATCTCCCACTACAACGGTTACAACTAAATCAGGATTATCAAATGCAGCACCAAAAGCATGCGAAATGCTATAACCCAGCTCACCGCCTTCATGAATTGAACCCGGTGTTTCAGGCGTGCAATGGCTACCAATCCCACCTGGAAATGAAAATTCTTTGAAGAAATGTTGCATGCCCCGCATATCTTCGCTTTTATTTGGATAGGTTTCCGAATAGGCACCTTCAAGATAGACGGGCGCTAAGACCCCAGGCGCGCCATGACCAGGGCCTGCTAGAAAAATGGCATTTAAGTCATATTCATTGATCAAGCGGTTCATATGGATATAAGTAAAACTTAAACCTGGGCTTGAACCCCAATGACCCAGTAAGCGATTTTTGATGTGCTCGGGCTTTAAAGGCTGTTTGAGTAAGGGGTTATCTTGTAGATAGATCATACCAGCAGCGAGATAATTGCAAGCACGCCAGTAAGCATTAATATTGGAGAGTGCGTTCGGCGATAGTGACATTTATTTACCTTCCTGAATAAAAAAGTAGTCCTAGATAAATAGGGTACATCAATTTTGTAAAAGATGATTAACCTTGTAGTATTTAAGGCCAATAACGAAGGTGTAATTCTGCTATCCAAATTTACATTCCTAAAATAAGATTTCAAGGTTTATGCTCAAAAAAATGACTTAATGGTTGGGATTTGACATTAACTCTTCAGTTTGTTTGGCTAGTTATACTTGGCAATAGTGTCATTTCAGCATAAAATTATAATGATGAATATACAACAGCAAAATTTCACCTTCTTAACGACTACTTTCAGAACGCCGTTCTTTGTTGTGCTCGATTTTAGTTCATTACTCCTGTTACCACAGCCTTAAGGCAACTATGATTTAGCAATCCAAAAATCAGTTTAGATACTGATAAAAAACTTACCTATATAATCAGTTAGTGTCTGCGTAAATGGAGCAAGAAAAATGAGTGACAAATTAATAATTTTTGATACCACCTTGAGAGATGGCGAACAGAGCCCTGGCGCATCTATGACCAAGGATGAGAAAGTCCGTATCGCCAAGTCATTAGAGCGTATGCGTGTTGATATCATCGAGGCTGGATTCCCCATTGCCAGTGTTGGCGATTTTGAAGCCGTTCAAGCGGTAGCTAATGCCGTAACTGAGAGCCGAGTTTGTGGATTAGCACGAGCACTTGATGCTGATATCGATCGTGCTGGTGAAGCGTTAAAAGGTGCTAATGCATCGCGCATTCATACCTTCATCGCCACTTCTCCTATTCACATGAAGATGAAGCTTCGTATGGAGCCGGAACAAGTTATTGAAAATGCCGTGAAAGCCGTGTTACGTGCTCGCCGTTACACGGATGATGTCGAATTTTCACCTGAAGATGCTGGTCGGAGTGATCCTGATTTTTTATGTCGTATTTTGGAAGCCGTCATTGATGCAGGGGCGACGACTTTAAATATTCCCGATACAGTTGGCTATAACTTGCCACACCAGTTTGGTCAGCTAATTTATGACTTACGCCAGCGAATTCCCAATGCTGACAAAGCGATTTTCTCAGTTCATTGTCATAATGACTTGGGTTTAGCTGTTGCTAACTCATTGTCAGCAGTATTAAACGGTGCACGTCAGGTTGAATGTACAATTAATGGCTTGGGTGAACGTGCGGGTAATGCGGCTCTTGAAGAAGTGGTTATGGCCGTGCGCACTCGTCAAGATATGTTTAGTTGCGATACAACCATCGATACCACGCAAATCCTAGCGGCATCGCGTTTAGTATCCGGTATTACTGGTTTTGCGGTTCAGCCTAATAAAGCCATTGTAGGCGCGAATGCCTTTGCTCATGAGTCAGGAATTCATCAGGATGGAGTGTTAAAAAGTCGTGAGACATACGAAATTATGCGTGCTGAGGATGTGGGTTGGAATACCAACCGCATGGTGCTAGGTAAACATTCTGGGCGTAATGCTTTCCGTACCCGTTTAGAAGAATTAAATATCGAGTTTGAGTCTGAAACAGATTTGAATGCTGCATTTAGACGTTTTAAAGAGTTGGCTGATAAAAAACACGAAATCTTTGATGAAGATTTACAAGCTTTAGTCAGTGATACTATTGCACTAGACAATGAACGTGTACGTTTGATCTCCTTAAAAGTATGCAGTGAAACGGGCGAAACGCCAGTTGCATCGATCACTTTGTCGGTTGATGATAAAGAAAGTCAGGTCGAAATGGCGGGCAGTGGTCCTGTTGATGCCTGTTATTGTGCGATTGAAGCCATCGTAAAAAGTCATACTGAATTACAACTATATTCTGTCAATAACATCACTAGCGGTACCGATTCGCAAGGTGAAGTTAATGTGCGTCTTGAAAAAGGCGGCCGGATTGTGAGTGGACAGGGTGCTGATACTGATATCGTTATTGCCTCTGCTAAAGCTTATATCAATGCTTTAAATAAGATCTTAGTACCAATCGATCGCGCACACCCACAAGTATAATCATGTTAGAACCTGGACAGTTATCTACACTTACAGAGATGGGGATTCCTGTCTGGGAACTTCGTTCACCGGCTACTAGCTCAGCTAATACTACGCCTGTAAATGCTGAGTTTTATGAGCCATTGCCGGCGGTCGATTGTTTGATGGTTGTAGCAGAGCAAGATGATAGTGAAGAAGCAAAACGATTATTACATGCGATGTTCTTTTCGATAGGCTTAACACCACATAATAGTGCCATTGTTTCACCCCAGCAGCTTAGTCAATTACTAGCCACCCCTCATCAGCATAAAGTATTACTCGCATTTGGTGAGCAACTTTTGCCACAGGCTTTAAATTCACAAGCAACAGACCGTGGACACATTTATTCCACATCTGATTCAGCTCTTAAAATCATTATCAGCTTATCGCTCACTACTTTGCTGAACTCGCCTGCCAAAAAAGCATTAGCATGGCAAGATCTACAGTTGCTTAAAGCGGCTTACCAGCCTCTAGATATGACTTAATGAATGTACGCAATATGCAAGCTCAGGATATTGTTAATGTGCTGGCCATTGAGCAAAGTGCCAATCAATTTCCTTGGGATAAAAAAAGTTTTGAAGATAGCCTTAAAACAGGTCATGAAGCATGGGTATTTTATGAACAAGCCGATGACATAATTGGTTTTGCCATTGTACAACGGGTGCTTGATGAAGCACACTTACTCAATATTTGTGTCAAGCCTACAGCGCAAGGACGAGGTTTAGGAAAAGCGATCGTCCAGCACGTGATTGATTATGCTAATAGCATCTCAGCAGTCATTATTTTACTTGAAGTTCGTCGTAGTAATGAACGTGCACAACAGCTGTATTTAAATATCGGCTTTAATGAAATGTCCGTCCGGAAGAGCTATTATCCCGCCAAAGAAGGGCGTGAAGATGCCATTCTGATGGCGATGGATTTGGATTTAATATCTTTCTTTAAAGAGTAAATTAAAAGCGCTCAAAACAACGTCAAGCGCTTTCAATCATAACCGCCTATCGTCGATATTATTATCGGTGTTTATGTTTAGGCGTTTCTAGCCCTGATTCAGCCATTGCTACTGCTCGAAATATCGCGCGTGCTTTATTCATGGTTTCTTGCCATTCCATTTCGGGTACAGAATCATAAACAATGCCGGCACCGGCTTGGACGTGGAGTGTGTTATCTTTAATAACGGCTGTACGTATTGCTATAGCGGTATCCATATTACCTGACCACGATAAATATCCAACAGCACCAGCATAAACACCGCGTTTAACCGGCTCTAGTTCATCAATAATTTCCATCGCTCGAACTTTCGCTGCACCACTTACAGTACCGGCAGGAAAAGTCGCACGTAAGGCATCGATACAGGTCATATTGGGTACGACTTGACCTGTTACGTTAGAAACAATATGCATGACGTGCGAATAACGTTCAACAATCATTTTGTCAGTAAGTTTAACGCTACCGATTTGACTTACGCGTCCAGCATCATTTCTGCCTAAATCAATCAGCATTAGATGCTCAGCTAGTTCTTTAGGATCGGATAGCAAATCCAATTCGAACGCTTTATCTTCCTCAGGTGTTTTACCGCGCGGACGAGTGCCAGCAATCGGGCGAACAGTGACTTCATTATTTTCCATTCGCACCAAAATCTCAGGAGAAGATCCTACAATATGGAAATCTTCAAGATTGAGGTAATACATATATGGTGATGGATTTAATGTGCGTAAAGCACGATATAAATCCATAGGTTGTGCCGAGAACGGGATCGATAAGCGTTGTGACAATACAACTTGCATGATGTCACCATCAGTTATGTATTGTTTGGCTTTTTCTATCGCATCTATAAACCCATCATGCGTAAAACCTGAGATAAAGTCATTTTCATCGACAGTTTTTCCGGCATGTGATGAGCTGTATTTTGGGGTGGCTGTGCGTAAGTGAACTGTTAAGTTATCGAGTTCCTGTTGTGCTTTTTGATAAGCATTATCAATACTGGGATCCGCATGGACAATAATGAAAAGTCGATTGCTTAAGTTATCAAATACGATTAAGTCATTCGATACCATTAATAAAATATCAGGGCAACCTAGCGGATCAGGATTAGGGCAAGCCCCTAAGCGTGGTTCAACATAACGTACAGTATCATAACCAAAATAGCCGACTAAGCCACCATTAAAACGAGGTAAATCATTTAAATCTGGCACGTTATATTGCTGTTTAAACGTTTCTATCCAAGACAGGGGATCGGATGAAGTAGTTTGTTCAATTACTTTGCCATGATGTTTAACTTCAATATCTTGACCCGTAATTCGCACAACTGTTTCACTAGGCAAACCAATAATGGAGTAGCGACCCCATTTTTCTCCACCGTGTACTGATTCCAATAAATAGGAATAAGGGGCATCAGCTAATTTTAGATAGGTACTTAATGGTGTATCTAAGTCTGCTAATACTTCTCGTACCAGAGGGATACGGTTATAGCCTTGTTCGGCTAGTTGTTTAAATTCTGCCAGTTTCATTGCTTGGTTTTAAACCTAAAATAAGTCTGCAAGTTCTGCAAAGGTATCTATAACAGCATCCGGATTTGCAGTACGAATATCAACACCGTGATTGTAGCCATAACTTAGGCAGACTATCGAAAATCCAGCTGCCCGAGATGCTTTAACATCACTGATTGAATCACCAATCATCATCGCATTTTCAGGAGCAATACCAAAGAATTTTGCACCATGTAATAGAGGTGCTGGATCTGGTTTCTTCAAGGGTAAGGTGTCGCCACTGATGACGATATCAAAGAACTCAGATAGACCGAGATCTTTCAAAATAGGCAAGGTGAATTGTTGATCTTTATTAGTCACGCAGCCGAGTTTGATACCCTGACTTTTAAGCCAAATCAGGCCTTCTTTAACGGCAGGGTAAAGCTGACTACGTTTACTTGAATTATCAGCATAAAGCGCCATAAAAACAGGGTGAGCTTTTGCATAAAGGGATTCATCAGGCATACCATCTAACTGGTCTATGAGTGCGCGCTCAATAAGGCGAGGTACTCCATTACCCACCCATAGACGAACTTTGTCTTCACCACGAACAGGCATATCGAGAGATTTCATCATTTCATCGACACACCAAGCGAGATCAGGCACGCTATCAACGAGCGTGCCATCAAGGTCAATTAATACCATCTCTGGCTTAGACAATGCCATTTAGATTTTTGCTAACGCTAATTCAGCACGCATAGCTGCAACGACAGTTTCGTAGTGATGTGGATCACTCATGTTGGCAGCACCAAATAATGCAGAACCAGCAACAAAGGTACGCGCGCCTGCTTCAGCAATTTCACGAATGTTTTTCACATTAACACCACCATCGATTTCAAGATCAATATCGTAACCGCTGTCATCGATCATTTTACGTGCTTCACGTAATTTATCTAATGTGTGAGGAATAAATGATTGACCGCCAAAACCAGGGTTTACAGACATTAATAAAATACGGTCAACCTTATCTAAGACATGTGCTGCTAGAGATAATGGTGTTGCAGGATTAAATACCAAGCCCGCTTTACAGCCTTCAGCTTTAATCAATTGCAAAGTGCGATCAATATGATCTGATGCTTCAGGGTGGAAAGTAATAAATGTTGCGCCCGCTTTAGCAAAATCAGGAATGATCCGGTCAACAGGTTTAACCATTAAATGAACGTCAATTTCATGGGTTACGCCATGTTTACGTAATGCATCACATACTAGAGGACCAATTGTCAGGTTTGGGACGTAATGATTGTCCATAACATCGAAATGAACAATATCAGCGCCTGATGCTAATACGTTATCAACTTCTTCTCCCAAGCGGGCAAAGTCAGCAGAAAGGATAGATGGAGCAATTTTAAAAATAGCCATAATATTACCTGTTAGTTTAAGTTAATGGTGTGCTTACGGGTTAAAACCAGATACTTTACCGCATGTGATGGCTTTTTTCAGCTTTTGTAAATGTATACTAGTTGTTTATTTAGTAACTATTAGTTTTAGGAGTGTGAATGTGCAACGATTTCAAACCATATTACTAAGTCTATTAGCGTTAATTTTGATGCCTTTTTCGGCAATAGCGCTAGATAAAGCGGACAATGACGCCGCGCTGATAGAGGCGGGGCTAGACACTCAAGAAAACGACAATATTATGATACGTCAGATTCAGCCAATCACCGGTTTTCACATTCTGACTGTTGCGGGACAGGAGATTAATGCCACTTTTCTTGAAGAAACTCTCGGCGAGCCGCATGGCGCTATCGTATTGTTTCATGATCAAGGTGAAGATCTTGAAAGTCGAGGCATAGTAACGCCATTACGTCATGAAATGTTGCAATATGGCTGGTCGACATTAAGTGTAACCTTAGATTATCCTTTTACACCTAGTATTCTCTTAGCTATTGAGCCAGAAGTCGCTCCCTCTACAGCAAGCGGATCAGCGCCAGCAACAAGTAAAGACGAAGCTGCATCAACGGAAACAGCGTCATCCACCAATACTAACTTAGCAATAACAGATGAAGTCAAAAAAGACGAGCCGCCAGTATTACCACCTATTACCAATAAACAACGTATCGAAGCCGCTGTAGAATTTTTAAAAGCTAAGGATATAAAACGGATAATATTTATAGGCCACGGGACGGGAGGAATTGAAGCGATAGATTCATTAGCTGCGATAGCTACACCTATCTCGGCTTTGATATTAGTTGGTACACCGAGTCTTGCAAATAATGATGAATTCAAAACATTTGAGCAGCCCATATTAGATATTTATGGCGACCAAGATTTGGAAGGTGTAGTAGCGGCCATTAAGGATAGAAAAGTAGTTATGAAACGTAGTGACAATATTCAGTATACTTCCCGTGAAATTATTGGTGCAAATCATGTTTTTTATGGTTTAGAACCCATGCTGATTTCTACCGTGCGTGGCTGGTTGCACGCTACCTTTGTTAAACAGGAAAAAAGTGAATAATGCGGCTTTATTATGATGGTTTAGTTGTGCATCAAGCTCAGTCAGATGATGGCATAATTGAAGTTGTTGATCTCGGTGATACACGCTCGTTACATTTTGGCACTTTTCCGCGCCAAAGTAGCATGTCTTTGCGAACACCACATACGCTCGAACTTAGTTATACCGAAGCCATGATGGCATGTTTGATCTTAAATTCTAACCCTGAAAAAATATTGGTCGTAGGCTTAGGTGGTGGCTCCTTAGTTAAGTTTTTGTTACACCATTTTCCAAATTGTGAGATAGACGTCATCGAATATCGCCAAGATGTAATCGATGTAGCTCAACGTTATTTTGGCGTACCAAATGATGATCCCCGATTGACAATTCACCACGGCGATGGTTATTTGTTTGTGCAAGAGCGGTATTACCAAGCAGAAAATAATTATGATATGTTGTTAGTGGATGCCTACGACCATGTCGGCATGGCGGCAAGTGTGGGGATACAAGCTTTTTTTGATGCTTGTGCAGGAGTATTATCTGCAGATGGTGTGATGAGTATCAACCTATGGGGCAGTGAACATGCCTTGTTTAATCAAACAATGGCGCGAATAAATCATAGTTTTGAAGGACGAACGATGATATTACCGGTGAAGAATAAAGGCAATGTTATCGGTTTAGCGACAATGCGGCCAGTCAATAATGCTGCCTTAAAAAAACGTCAAGCATCTGTTGAATTACAGGAGTTACATTTGAACATCAGCTTACCAAAATCATTACAAGTGCTGACACGACAACACGGGTCTATGATTAGTCGGATATTTTCATAATGTTAAAAACATCTTTCGCAATAAAAGCTGTAAGCATCACTTTATTGGTGATTTCCTCACTGAGCTTATCGGTCAAAGCCAGCGATAACATAGAATTATTAATTTCACGATCTAAACATACCCTTAGTGTTAAACAGGGCGATGTTACCTTAAGTACGTTCAAGGTTGCTTTTGGTAGTGGCGGCAAGAAGGCTAAGCTGAAAGAAGGAGATCACACGACACCTAAAGGTGCTTATCTAATTAATAAAATTAGTGATAGCGAGAATTTTCACTTGTTTATGTTACTAAATTATCCAAATATGACCGATGCAAAACGCGCATTGAAAGATAATTTGATTAGTCGTGCGCAATATCGAGCTATTTTACTCGCACAGATTGAAGGACGTTTGCCTCCGCAAAATACAGCATTGGGCGGCGCAATTGGCATCCATGGAATCGGTGTTGAAACCAAGGATAAAATAGAAATTCATCAATTTGTAGATTGGACTAAGGGCTGTATCGCTATGCGTAATGACGAAGTTGATACCCTTCGACGTTATATTGGTCCAGGTACAAAAGTGATCATTACTGATTAATTCCCGATTGTTTTTGTCGGTTATTAACATAATTTGCTAGAATAGTTGATTAAATATCGTCTAATCTTGCCAAAAGGTGCCCATACATGCACGCTGCTCCAGATCTTTTTTCTCATCGTAAATTTTGGGCTCACCGCCTTGGTGTTGCGCCACAATTACCTATGTCTCGTGAAGAGATGGATGAGCTTGGCTGGGATTCATGTGACATCATTCTTGTTACTGGTGATGCTTATATCGATCACCCTAGCTTTGGAATGGCATTAATTGGTCGTTTATTAGAAAATCAAGGCTTTCGGGTAGGTATTATTTCCCAGCCTGACTGGTTAAGTGCTGATGATTTTAAACAATTAGGTAAACCAAATCTATTCTTCGGTGTTACTGGCGGTAATATGGATTCGATGGTGAATCGTTATACCTCTGATCGTCGCATGCGAAGTAATGATGCCTATACAGCTGATGGTGAAGGCGGCAAACGTCCTGATCGCTGTGTAGTCGCCTATAGTCAGCGTTGCCGTGAAGCCTATAAAGGCGTGCCGATCATTATTGGTGGTATCGAAGCCAGTCTGCGTCGTATTGCTCACTTTGATTATTGGTCAGAGAAAGTTCGTCGTAGCGTTATTATGGATGCTAAAGCAGATATCTTGGTTTATGGTAACGGTGAGCGTCAAGTAGTAGAAATAGCACATCGTTTAGCTGAAAATGAACCCGTTAGTCAGCTTACAGATATTCGTGGTACGGCATTTATCACTAAACATGGCCAACGTGATGGATGGTGGGAGAAAGATTCAACTAGTGTTGATACGCCAGGCAAAGTTAATCCACCGATTGATCCCTATGCTATGCAAACAGAAGCGAGCTGTGCAGATGAAAAGGCTAAACCTGAAAACGTAAAACCAGAAGGTACAGTAGCAGAAAGTACGACAACTAAGACTAATGTCATTCGTTTTCATAAAATAATGCCCAAAGATTCATCAATGAGCGTTATTCGCTTACCCGCTTATAATGAAGTTCGAAACGATCCTATTCTGTATGCACACACTTCACGTATTCTCCATTTAGAAACCAACCCTGGTAATGCCTTGGCATTAGTTCAACAACATGGCGAACGAGATGTTTGGCTAAATCCACCACCGATTCCTTTGAAAACTGAAGAAATGGATGGTGTATTTGACTTACCGTATAGTCGTGTTGCTCATAAGTCTTACGGTGATAGAAATATTCCCGCTTATGAAATGATTCGTTTCTCTGTCAATATCATGCGTGGCTGTTTTGGTGGTTGTACTTTCTGTTCAATTACCGAGCATGAAGGACGTATTATTCAAAGTCGTTCTGAAGATTCGATTATTAAAGAAGTGGAAGCTATTCGAGATACAACGCCAGGTTTTACCGGTGTGATCTCAGATTTAGGCGGTCCTACGGCTAATATGTATCGTCTGGCTTGTAAGAGTGAAGAGATTGAAGCTAGTTGCCGACGTTTATCCTGCGTGTTCCCAGGGATATGTAAAAACCTGAATACAGATCATACACCGCTGATTAAGCTTTACCGTCGCGCTCGAGCATTGCCTGGAATCAAGAAGATCCTAATCGCTTCTGGTTTACGTTACGATCTTGCTGTTTTGTCACCTGAATATGTTAAAGAACTGGTGACACATCATGTTGGTGGTTATTTAAAAATTGCCCCTGAACATACTGAAGAAGGGCCGCTTGAGCAGATGATGAAACCGGGCATTGGGACTTACGACAAGTTCAAAGCCATGTTTGATAAATATTCAAAGGCAGCCGGTAAAGAACAATATTTGATTCCTTATTTTATTGCCGCTCATCCTGGCACGACTGATAAGGACATGTTGAATTTAGCCTTATGGTTAAAAAACAATGGCTTCCGAGCTGATCAAGTACAAGCCTATTTACCATCTCCAATGGCCGCAGCTACCGCAATGTATCATTCAGGTAAAAATACCTTGCATAAAGTACGACGCAACGGTGGTGATATCACGGTACCAAAAGGCATTAAAGTACGTCGTTTGCATAAGGCATTTTTACGATATCACGATGCTGAAAACTGGCCGATGTTGCGTGAAGCCTTACAAAAAATGGGTCGAGCTGATTTGATTGGTAACGGTAAAAAACATCTGATTCCTGCTTGGCAACCAGCAGGTACCGGTGAGCAGGGCGAAGGTAAACGTAAAGCTGGAAAATCTCAAGGTTCGCCAAGTGACCAGAAAAATATCTCATTCCGTACTCAACACGTACGCGCGAAGGCTGTGGGCAATAAATCGACATCAGGTAAAGCTAAACAGCGTCGCCGTTAGGCTTTCAACATGAAGCTTTAGCGTTGAGATTGATGTTGGGTTAAAATCTCAAGCTCGCAATTAAAGTTGTGCAGTAATTTAATTACTGTACAACTTTAAGTATTATTCGATTTTGCTAGTTGGTATAAACGCGCCAGTTCTTGTTCTGGCGTATTGTTAGTCTGTAGTTTTCCTGCTCGATTATACCAATAATTCGCATTACTAACGTCGCCTTCTTCAAGATGTAAATAGCCATGAATCTGGAACGCTAATTCGTCGTGTTCATGTTGTACCAACTCGTGGGCCTCCAGCCAATTTCCTTGGCTTATAAATTCAAGTGCTTGTAAGTGCTTGGATGTCATGACGTGTTTCCCCAGAAGTGCTAGTTAATCTAACACGCAAGCCAACCAAAGTAGCTGACTTGTCTAAGTGCAACTGAAAATGGTAGCTTTGTGCTATTTCTTTGACGATAGCCAGACCTAAACCGTAGCCTTGTATCTCTTCGTCAATGCGTATTCCTCGTTGGGTAATAAGTTCTATTTGATCTGAGGAACAACCTGGACCATCATCTTCAATTGTAATAGCAAGTATAGGGCCGGTTACGATAGTACATCGAATGGTTGATTTGGGCCACTTACAACTGTTATCTAATAAGTTTCCTAGCAGTTGCAACATATCATCTCGATCGGTATTACCCAAAGCACCTTGGTCAATTTTGCAATCAAAGATCAGTATTTTTCCCTGGTAAATTCGTTGCAAAACTTTGATTAAATTGGGTGGTTCTTCACTGAATAGTACTGTGAAGAGCATTATATTTCTTATCATGGGGTATCCTTTGTTCTCTAACTATCATTATTTTTAACTGCTTTGTTTCCTGTCCACATCGCTCGAATAAGGTTTTCTTTGTGACTTATACTGGCTAGTAAAACCCCCACAATATGCAAACCAACTAGGGTTAGTGTGAAGTTGGCAAAGAATTCATGGATATCTTCGGCACCGTCGTAAATAAAATCTGGTGCATTCATCATCAAGCCAACAAAAGGGCCAGCCATTTCTTCTGTTGCATAGATAGCCAGGCCAGATATGGTGGTGGTGATTAAGCTTAAAATCAAAGCTAGGATCATCGCCGCCCCAGCCGGATTGTGCCCCAAATATCGCTTAGCTTGATTGTATAAAATATCTTTAAGGTACGACCTTACTGTTCTTGGACGGCATACAAAGTTATTGAATCGTGCGTGATGATTGCCAATAACACCCCATATCAATCGAAATATGATCAGGCCGATGATGGTGTAACCTGCGTAAGTATGCAGGGTCATAAAATTATCTTCAGTAAAATAGGCAATAAAAAAGCAGCTGACTAATGACCAATGGAAAATTCTGAGTGGTAAGTCCCATACTTTAATTTGTTGTGTTGTCGTCATAGCTGTTCTCCCGTTATGTTTGTAGATAGCATAACGAGTAAGGCTTAAATGAAACTTAAAACCTTAAATAAGAAAGGTTATTATTTTGTTTTGTTGATACGATGACTATAAAGTTAATGCTATGAAAACGTATTAAAGGAAGAAACAATGCTAATTAAAAAACAAAAAGGGCTCGCCGTTGCACAACTAATTTTATGGTTATTGTTGCTGGTCAATACCGCGGGTTTAGGCTGTTACTATTATGTAAATTACGTAAAAGCAAATGAAATCCCCAATCTGATAGGATCATGGAAAGGTCAAAATCTCACGGTTTCAGATCTTAAAGGCTACAAAACTTGGGACAATAAAGTTGTCACTATTACCGAACAACAAGATCGTCGTTTTCGTGGCACATTTAGTTACCCTGATGGCACAAAAAATTTCTTTGGGGTGATTTACCCAGATAATAAATCTTTTACATGGGTTTCTAGTAATAGCCATGGATTTAACCATGGTCGTATCTTAGGTAACAATAAAATTGGTGCGTGCTATGTTGAAACATGGGAACAAGCCACTGTTGGCTGTGCGACACTTGAACGTCAAAAATAAAATTAACGCAACATTATTATCTAACATAAAGCATCATATTGTTGTTTAGACTTGATAGGAATATTGCTTGCTGACAATGAGGTGTCGTGATGAAAAAAATTAAAGATAACCGTTATCAGTTGTTCATTCTTAGGCATGGCAAAGCTTCAGATGAAATACTTGGCCGAGATTTTGAGCGCTCATTAATAGATAAAGGAATAAGGCAAGCTGAAAAGATAGGAGAATGGATGAGTAGCCATGATCTTAAACCTGACTTTGTACTGACTTCACCGGCAACTCGCGCCATAATGACAACTGAAATTGTTACAGGAAAGTTAAATATTGAACCGCAAAAAATTCATATAGCTAGCCAGATTTATGAAGCGGATCTTGCTACTTTGCTTATGATGTTAGCAAACTGCCCATCCCAGTATCGTAAAGTATTACTGGTAGGTCACAATCCTTCTTTAGAGTATTTGGTTGACCATTTACTGTCAAAGTCGATTACACGCGAGGTAATGAATAATGACCACTTGTTACCTGCAACACTTGTTCATCTTGAAATGAATAGTGATTGGTCTCAACTAACATCGCATTGTGCTCAATTGGTATCAATTTGCCATGGTAAATTTCTGCCCTGAAACATTTAACTCTAAATTAAGTTTATGCTTAGTAGTAGCCACATTACCAAGGATAACAAAATGAAAATCAACATCAAAAATTTCCAAGTCCAGGAAGGCGATAAAGTCAAACTCAATAAGTGGCCGACACGGGTTGAGCCTGTATATAGTTCAAAGAAGAAATATCACAAACATCTTAAACAACAAGTCGATGAACTAAGTGAACTGCAACAGCTTCAATATGCCTCTAATGACTATTCAGTGTTACTGATCTTTCAGGCAATGGATGCCGCTGGCAAAGATGGCGCGATTCGACATGTTATGTCAGGTATCAATCCGCAGGGCTGCCAGGTATTTAGTTTCAAACATCCTAGTGCTACGGAACTAGATCATGACTTTTTATGGCGAACCAACCAATGTTTGCCTGAACGTGGTCGGATTGGCATTTTTAACCGGTCCTATTATGAAGAAGTATTGATTGTTCGCGTTCATCCTGAGATTCTTCATAGTCAAGGCGTGCCTGATGGCTTAGTTGATGAAAAAACAATCTGGAATGAACGCTATGATTCTATTGTAGACTTAGAGAATCATCTGTTTAGAAATGGCACACGAATCATTAAATTTTTTCTTCATCTATCTAAAGAAGAGCAGCGAGATCGTTTTTTGGATCGCATCGACACGCCGGAAAAAAACTGGAAATTTAGTGCTGGAGACGTTGAAGAACGCAAATCTTGGGATAAATATATGGATGCATACGAACAATGCCTGAGTGCAACCAGTACTAAACGTGCGCCTTGGTATGTGGTGCCTGCCGATGATAAAAAAAATGCACGGTTAATAGTTTCACAAGTGATTGTTGATACGTTTAAATCACTTAAAATGCAGTATCCCCAAACGGATGATAAACGTCAGCAAGAATTACAGTCAATCCGCGAACAACTTACAGAAGAAGAATAAAATGTCAAAGTAGTCGAACAGAAGCATTGTTTATTCTACTTGTTATGTACGCCAAGGATATTCAGTGTGGCAAAATGCTGTGAGTTCGTCAATGAGCCGCGATTTTTTGATGACGGCTGTGCGATCAATTTGAACTAGTACTTTCTGTGATGACGGAGTGACATGTATTTTTTGGTCGTTTTGCAATAGTCTTTGATGGAGCTTTTTTTGGATAAAGGTATCGTGAATATCACCCAAAGAATCTTGTAGCTGTTTTAGTTTTTCAACAAAAGTGCTAGTTGTTTTTTGGTCATAAAGTGAGATGAAAAATTCAGTGGTATAGCGTAATTTTTTGCAATCGATTCGCAATTTATGTAGAGCCTTATTATTCAGTTTTTGAGGGTTTTCAGCCTTAACAATAATGACTTTGATCAATGTGTCTAAGGTATCAAATGCAAATGCTTTCAAAGAATGATTTAGCTTTTTATCTTTGATAATCTTTTTCTGCCATTGGCCCGTTTTCAGCCATGTTTTTGCACTACGTATTTGTTTGTTGAACGGTTTACTTTTAAGTAATTTCTTTACGTGTAGATACGCTTTATTTCGTTTTGCAATAGTAGCTGATTTAAGTGTAGAGTCAGAATCGTCAGTGAAATTGGTCAGTATATAAACATCTAGATCACGTGCGTCATCTAGAACGCTAGCATATTGCTTGAATTTTTTTGCTAGTGTTTGACTTAATTTGCTATTGATAACTGGCTTGAATATGAGCAATGCCGTTCTGATTTTACGCAGGCTGATACGAATTTGATGAACACCTTCAGGATCTTCAGCATTGATAGCAATTTTTCGCCATTTATTGATCGACTTCAGTTCTCGAGATAAGAGCTGACGGAAAGTGTGCTCTATAGTTGTAGTTGATTTTAGTTTTTTACTATTATATTTCATACAGTCAGTTCATTTTACCCAAATATTGTAGGGATGCTGACATAAAGCAAGGTTATAAAAGCGAGGATCATCTGTCACTTCTGAGGCTACCCATTCAGGCAATGAAACGTGTTGATCTTCGTGCTCTAGTTCTACCTCAGCAATTATTAGCCCTTTATTATCATGATGAAATTCATCAACTTCCCATATTAGGCCATCAATATTTAGGGTGTGACGTGTTTTAACAATTATCGAATGCACACACATTGCGAGTAACTTTTCTGCATCATCAACGGGTATAGTATATTCATATTCATGGCGGCTCATTCCCACAGTCTGGCCTTTTATTGTCAAGAATGCAGATTGTTCGTTGATTCGAACCCGTACCGAACGCCTGATATCATCACATAGATAGCCCTGTCGTATATTGGATGCTGAGGCGTCTTTCATCCAAGAATGACTGTTAGCTTTTACGAGGAATTTTCTTTCAATTTCTAAGGCCATGGTGGTTAACCTTTCTCGCTAATGCTCGAATAAAATATAAAAAACACATCTTTACTATCGTAATTTTATACCTCAGAAGTAAGCAACTGTTTAATTATTTTACTTATCGCTGCATTTACTGTTCACCAAGTGTTTTGAAATGTTGGTTTATATCCTTAAGATTATGTTGAATATAATTAAGGAATGCTTGAGCTACCGTCGTTGGATGTTTGCCTGAAGGATAAACTAAGCACCAGCTTCGTCTTAGTGGAAATCCTTTTATAGCTACCGTTTTAATACTGCCAATTTTCAGCTCAGCTAATACGCTAAGTTTTGGCAATACTGCAACTCCCATACCAGCGATTACACCATGTTTAATCGCTTCATTTGAGCCCATTTCCATGAAAGGATTGATAGTAAGGCGATGTTGCTGACAATGTTGTTCTAGAGCTAGACGAGTACCTGACCCTGCTTCGCGTAGCAATAGATTGGCATCTAGAAATTGCTGTGGCGTTAGTTTATTTCTTCGCTTTAATGAATGTGCCGCTGAAATAACGGGTATTAATTCATTATCAAGAAAAGGTAATGAATACAATGCACGATCACTTGGCACCATACCCATGATTAACAGATCATCAGTGTTGTTATCTAGTAAAGTCAATGCTTGACCGCGATTGACTATCCTAAGCTTAACGTTGACACCTGGGTGTAAATCCATGAAACCTTTTAACAAATAAGGCACTATTGATTGTACTGTTGTCACAGCACCAAGACTTAATTCTCCAGATAGTCTGCCATCAAGACTATGCAAATCACTCTGCAAATAACCCACTTGATCAAACATTTTCTCCACGCGTTGTGCGACATGTTCGCCAGCACGTGTGCAATAAACTTTGCGGCCAACATACTCGAATAATGGTTGCCCTAGCGCCTCTTCAAGCTTGCGAATTTGTGAGCTTACAGCTGGCTGAGTTAAACCGAGCAAATCTGCCGCTTTTCGGTAACCTTGTTGCTCATAAACCGCCCGGAAAACCTGTAGTTGGCGAAAGGAAAGACGACTGAGTAATTGCTGGAAAGTTTGTTGCATTACATCCCTTTAGAATTATATATAAGGTTTAGCTTATCACTGACAAAAATTATATCAATTATTCTTTATGTAGTGTTTACTCTAAGCTTGCTAGAAATTAAAACTTGAGAGTATCGCGATGCTAAAAAAAGTTCTGATCGCTAATCGGGGTGAAATAGCCGTACGCATTATCCGAGCCTGTGCTGAGATGGGTATACGTTCAGTGGCCATTTATACCGAACCTGACCGTTACGGCCTTCACGTCAAAAGGGCAGACCAATCATTTCTGCTTGGTGAAGATCCCTTAGCTGGTTATCTCGATCCTTTACGAATTGTGAAGCTTGCTGTAGAAACTGGCTGTGATGCGATTCATCCGGGTTATGGTTTTCTGTCGGAAAATGCTGAGTTTGCTCGTCTTTGCGAAAAAAACAACATCACTTTTATTGGCCCAAAATCGAGTGTGATCGCTGGCATGGGCGATAAGACGGCCGCTCGTGACAGCATGAGAAAAGCTGGCGTCCCTATAACGCCAGGTTCAGAAGGCAATCTAGCAGACTTGAATGAAGCTTTAGCATTGGCAGATGAGTTTGGCTATCCAATTATGATCAAGGCGACATCTGGCGGTGGTGGCCGAGGAATTAGACGTTGTGATAATGCAGTTGAACTGCGCCAGCAATATCCGCGTGTAATCTCAGAAGCAACCAAAGCTTTTGGTTCTGCAGAGGTTTTTTTAGAAAAATGTATTGTTAATCCCCGTCATATCGAAGTGCAAATTTTAGCGGATAAACATGGCAATGTGATTCACTTGTATGAACGTGATTGTTCTATTCAACGACGCAACCAAAAGTTGATTGAAATTGCTCCTAGTCCACAACTTACGCCAGAACAACGCGACTATATGGGTAACTTGGCTGTAAGGGCGGCAAAGGCCGTCGGCTACGAAAATGCCGGTACAGTTGAGTTTCTGCTTACCGGTAATGAAGTTTATTTCATGGAAATGAATACCCGAATTCAGGTAGAGCACACGATTACTGAGCAGATTACGGGCGTTGATATTGTGCGTGAACAACTTCGAATTGCTGCTGGTCTCACGCTCAGTTATCGTCAGCAGGATATCCAGTATCGAGGTTTTGCCCTGCAATTTCGTATTAATGCTGAAGATCCAAAAAATGATTTTCTGCCCAGCTTCGGCCGTATTACCCATTATTACGCACCAGGTGGCCCGGGTGTACGAGTTGATACTGCGATATACACTGGTTATGAAATCCCGCCCTATTTTGACTCAATGTGTTTGAAACTGGTGGTATGGGCTTTGGACTGGGAAGATGTGCTCAACCGAGGCCAGCGAGCACTTGATGATATGCGCTTACATGGTATTAAAACCACAGCCAATTATTACAAACAGATCCTTAACCATCCCGACTTTCGTTCAGGTGAATTCAATACCAGTTTTGTACCTGATCATCCCGAACTACTAAACTATTCCGATAAACAACATCCGAGCGCGGTTGCGCTGGCATTGGCCGCTGCTATAGCAGCCCATACAGGCTGGTAAGCCTAAGTACCGCTGGAGAAATTAATGAAACCAATAAGAGTTACCGACGTTATTTTACGTGATGCACATCAGTCTCTGATTGCCACTCGCATGCGCACCGATGACATGCTACCAATTTGTGACAAGCTAGATAGGGTGGGCTACTGGTCACTAGAAGTTTGGGGTGGTGCTACCTTTGATGCCTGCGTACGTTTTCTTAAAGAAGACCCTTGGGAAAGACTACGCTTACTCAAAAAGGCGCTGCCTAATACTCGTTTACAGATGTTGCTACGTGGTCAGAATTTGCTAGGGTATCGGCATTATGCTGATGATGTGGTTAGCGCTTTTGTTGCTCGTGCGGCAGAAAATGGTATCGATGTATTCAGAGTGTTTGATGCGCTCAATGATTTACGCAATTTAGAAACTGCGATGACGGCAGTGAAAAAAGCAGGTAAACATGCACAGGGCACTATTGCTTATACCACTAGTCCAGTTCATACCCCTGAATTATTCGTCTCCCAAGCCAAGGCTTTACGTGACATGGGCGCCGATTCTATTGTTATTAAGGACATGGCCGGGCTACTAGCACCTTATCCGACCTATGATTTGGTCAAGGCAATTAAGGCTGAGGTTGATTTGCCTTTGGTTCTTCACAGTCATTCGACAGCGGGTTTAGCTGCACAATGCCAGCTGAAAGCAATTGAAGCTGGCGCTGACGGAATTGATACTGCCATATCAGCCTTTGCTTGGGGCACTAGTCATCCAGCAACAGAATCGCAAGTTGCGGCCTTACGCAATACTGAATGGGATACCGGACTAGATCTTGAGCTTTTAGGTGAAATTGCCAGCTATTTCCGCGACATTCGCCAAAAATATCATCAATTTGAAAGTGAATTTACTCGCGAAGATGTATCAGTTCAAATTAACCAGGTTCCTGGTGGCATGATGTCGAATCTGGCTAACCAACTCAAAGAACAAAATGCAATTGATCGTATTCAAGAGGTATTTGAAGAAATTCCGAGGGTTAGAGCTGATCTAGGCTATCCACCATTGGTGACACCGACATCGCAAATTGTTGGTACTCAGGCGGTCTATAATGTACTTGCTGGCGAGCGTTACAAAACCATTACCAACGAGGTAAAACGTTATTTGCAAGGCGGTTATGGTCAAGCACCTGCACCCGTTAATTATCAGTTACAGAAAAAAGCCATTGGTAATGAGCAGGTTATTGATTCTCGTCCCGCCGATGGTTTGTCACCTGAAATGAACAAGTTAAGGGCTGAAATCGGAGCACTGGCTTTATCCGAAGACGACGTCCTGACCTATGCCATGTTTCCGGAACTAGGTCGTGAGTTTTTACAACAACGCCAAGACGGAACATTAAAGCCTGAGGTATTATTACCTGCGAATGGAGTCAGGCAGGGTAGTGAAGCTATGGCGACCGAGTTCAAAATCGATGTACATGGTGAAAGCTACGATGTTGCCATTACCGGTGTTGGCGATGTGGGTGGTGGTAAACGCAAGTTTTACCTTTCTCTTGATGGTATGCCAGAAGAAGTTACCTTTGAAGCGCTTAATGAATATGTCAGCGCGAGCGGCGGCAACGATCGGAAAAAAGCCACTGAACCTGGACACGTATCTGCGCCATTACCTGGCAACGTCTTTGAAATCTTTGTTAAGGAAGGTGATAAGGTCGAAGCTGGTCAAGCCCTGCTAGTTATGGAAGCAATGAAGATGGAAACCGAACTGCTGGCTAATATTTCAGGCTCTATTAAAGCCGTTTATGTCAGTAAAGGCGATCGTGTTACGCCAGGAGAAACGCTGATAGAAATAGTTTAACTTATACTTTCTTCAAGTAATATCAAGGCCTCAGTAGAAAATTCTACTGAGGCCTTGATATTTTGGCTTCTAAGATATGACTAGAGACGAACTATTCACAAATCTGTAATTTAGTTACCTTAAGTAATTGTTGTTATGTCTAATTTTTAAGTCGCTTTATTAGCTTATCCAAAGCTACATTAACTAAATCTAAGCTATCCCCTGATGTCATTAAGTCATTAATACTGGCGGTTACTAGGTCTGAATGTTGTTTGATTATGGTACTATTTTGTGCTATTTCATCAACAGTTAAGGCTTGTTCTTGAGTTGATTCAGCGATGCTGGCATCCAACTGGGTTATGTTTTCAACGGCCTTGATAACAGGTTCTATCGCGCTTTGAGTATTACTCATTTGACTGACGCACTTTTGTGCGGCCTTACTTTGAATATTGACCGTTTCAGAAGCTTCGACACTGGAGGCGACTAATTGTTGAATAATGGTAAGGATTTCATCGGTAGATGACGTTGTTCTAGAGGCTAACTGCCTAACTTCATCAGCAACAACGGCAAAACCACGACCATGTTCACCGGCTCTTGCCGCTTCAATGGCTGCATTTAAGGCTAAGAGATTAGTCTGCTCAGCAACGTTTTGTATTACTTCTAAAACGGCACCGATATTTTTACCGTTTTCTTCTAGTCGGATCATTATTTGCTCAATGGAAATCAGATTAGTAGCTAAAGTCCGTACCGATAATGCCGTTTAGCTGAGTTGTTCGATGGCATCAGCAGTCGCCTGATTAGCTAAGGTCGCAGATGTTGATGCATTAGCCGCATTATCAGCCACGCCTTTAAACGAATAGGATAATTGTGTTACTGCTGTCGCGACTTGTTCAGTCGAAGTGTTTTGCTCACGCGTTAATGATAGGGCTTTCACTGCGACTGTTCGCATATCATTACTGGCGCTAATAATTTGTTGTGATTCAATACCGAACTGATCAATAAGCGTCGCTAAATGGGCTTGAAGTTGGAGACCTGATTTCTCTACAGAGATTACTTCTTGATAATTCATATTTGCGTGTAAGGTCTGAGTATAATTACCTTTTAATAACTTCCTAAGAAACACTTCAAGTTGTATCAAATGAACAATCACTCTGTTTTGTAAGATAAACAATAAAGTGACAGCAATGACTATGACGGCAATAGAAAAAAGCATTACCCATTTCACACGCCATGTTACAACTTTTTTAATATCATCTATTTGACTCTGATAGCTATTAAGTAATGATCCATTGAGCCATTGAGCTTTGTTTGACTTTCTTTAGAGCGAATTGCGAGCTCTGTCGTATTATCCAATTCTTTGCTATAGCGGTTTGTAAGCGATGAGGTTGAGTTGAGACTTAATTGACCCTTTTCTTCAGGTTTTTCTGGCATTAAAGCATTTTCATCAACTTCAGTGTATTTGCCAAAGCGGGACAAATCGATCGTGTTATCTAGTGTGTCAGAAAAAGAACTATTTTCATTAATCAATACCTGTTTAGAATTATCTGATGGATTATCAAAATATTGTTGCCGATACAAAGTGATTTTTTCTAATGACTGATTGAGTTGAAGCAACTGATCATAAAACTTGATTTTGCTAAGGTAATCATAGGTCTCAGCATCATTTACATATTGTCGCAGTTGGTTAAGTTCGTTTGCACGTTCACGTTCATTATTAATAAGTAAAGCTTGTGGATTACCAGCGAGTTTACCCGCTGATCTTAACAATCGGACATTGTCCTGAAGTTGTTTTATTGAGTGTTGAATATCAAGATTATCCTGCTCATTTAACCAAGTAATCTCGGTAAGCAGTAAGCCATCAAGTATGGCTTCTGCTTGCTGTAAAGTGTCGGCATGACCAGTGACTAAATAGCGCTCTAAAAGAATACGTGCATCAGTGTCAAAGGCGAATTTATATTTTTAAAGGTTTGCGATATTTTGTAAGGCTTATCTAGCTCGTTCCAGCCCCATATACCGATGACAACGGCACTAATGATAAAACTAACAATTATGGTGATTAGTATTTTAGATACATCAGATAATTTCACGCTTCACCACTATAAGTAATTTAACCAACTTAATAGTGTAAGTTTTAATTATGATAATTTTGTTACACGAGAAGATAGTGTTACAGCAAGGGGCACGCGAGTAAATAGATTGTTGGACACTGGCTAGCGACTTATAAAATTATTAAAATAATGTTTGTAAATTTTACTGTTGCGCGAAGAGAATATCGCTTGTGCGATGTTCTTTTACCAACGATATTTATCAAAATTCTCTGGATTAGCCCAGAATCGACTATTAAGCCAATCGCGTTTAGGCTGATACGTTTCGATGGCATAACTATATAGTTGATAATTATCAACCACTGCAATGTGTTTCATTCCGAGTGCAAGATAGTCCGCTAATTGCCAGCCTTGTTGTGTTGATAGCGTTATTTCAGATATAACAATAATATGTTGTGCATGCGCATTTCGCATCAAGCCTAGCCATTGCATTGCTGGCGACTTTGGCAATGTCTCTGTGATATCGCTGATAATGGCTAAGTCTATTGTCGGTAAATCAACCAGCTGTTGTATACTAAACGGTGTTTTCAATATGTGGGGGCTGGTATCGTGCCACTCTTTACAGGAATTAATCGCAATATCACCCGCAAGCAATAGTGACTGGTGCTGACATTGCTTAATCAAAGGCGAAAGTATCGTTGCTAAATCTAAAGAAGTGCTCATGACTGAACAGGATAAAACATCTAAAGAATTCTGGAAAGAAAAGCGTTTAAGCCAAATGAGTCATGACGAGTGGGAAAGCTTGTGTGATGGTTGTGGGCGTTGTTGTTTACATAAACTAGAAGATGAAGATGATGGGCAGATTTATTACACGCGCGCCGCTTGTACCTTATTGGATGTGTCCAGTTGCCGCTGCAAAGATTATGGCAACCGCGAAACATTAATGCCTGACTGCATACAATTAAGTGTTGATCATGCTGAATATTTTGATTGGTTGCCCGAAACCTGTGCCTACCGTCTTTTAGCTGAAGGTGAACCTTTACCTGAATGGCATCCGTTAATTACCGGCGATCCTACTAGCGTAATTAAGGCGGGGATTTCTGTTCGTGATTTTGCGAAACCGCTCAGTGAGGTTGAAAATCTATCAGATGAAGTTATTTCTTTACTAGAAGCTGGAATAGCGAGTCAGGATGACGCCTGAAGAGAGTAAAGAGTTAACCGCGCGCTTAGAAAAAGCAGCACTTCTCTTATTAAGCTTAGATATTTATCGAAAGCCAGATGATTTAGCCCGCCGCTTCGGATTACCGATACCGGTTGTGCGTTTCTGGTGGCGAAACACCGATCAGGAAAAAAAAGCGATAGCTGATCGTGATTTGACGCTTAAACAGGCAAAAACGATTCGTAAAGCAACACAAACACTAGAAGGTTGGGAAAAAGTAAAGCGCTACCGCCCTGAATGTGGTGCTAAGCTTGCCAATGGTCGCCGATGTAAACTTTCGGTGGTTATTAGACAGCCTGAAGGTTGGGATCAAGGGTGTTTAGCTGATCGTTGCCGTATGCATGGCGGTTCGTCGAGACGAATACGCAAGAAAAAAGTCGAAGATGACAAAACATAAATCATATCGATAGCAACAATAGTAATTAACATTTTCCTTTTAAGAGTTTAAATAAAAGATGACCGACCGCACCGCTTTAAATGAGTTTAATCAAAATTTATTAGAATTTTTAGACGCATCACCGACGCCATTTCATGCAGTAGAAACCATGCGAACTCGGCTTGATGAAAAAGGCTTTAGATTTTTAGATGAAAAAGAAGCTTGGGGTAAATTAGTCGCGGGCCGATATTATGTAACACGTAACGATTCATCCATCCTCGCATTTACCCTGCCTGATGTGGATTTGGCTACTATTGGTTTTCATATGATCGGTACACATACTGATAGCCCATGTTTACAAGTCAAGCCGAGGCCAGAAAAAGTAAGTCACACATTATGGCAATTAGGCGTTGAGGTTTATGGCGGCGCTTTGCTTAATCCTTGGTTTGATCGTGATTTATCAATGGCAGGACGAGTAAGTTTCCTTGATTCAAATCAGCTGATTCAACACACACTAATTGATTTTAAAAAAGCGATTGCGACGATTCCTAGTTTGGCTATACATCTTGATCGGGACGTTAACCAGAGCCGAAGTATAAATCCGCAGATGCATTTGCCACCGATTGTGATGCAGCTTGATAAAGGCCAAACTAAAGATTTTCGTGATTTACTACTAGAACAGGTTAAGCAGCAGCAACCAGCTTGCGATATAACTAAAGTCTTAGATTATGAAATCAGTCTGTACGATACTCAAGTTGCCGCCGTTATAGGTTTGAAGGATGATTTTATCAGTAGTGCCAGACTTGATAATCTACTGAGCTGTCATGTTGGCTTGAATGCTTTACTCAAGGCTGATGGCAATACGCCTAGCTTACTGATATGCACGGATCATGAAGAAGTCGGCAGTATGTCTACTTCGGGCGCACAGGGTTCGTTATTGGAATCAGTACTAATGCGATTATGTACAGATATCGAATCTCATCATCGAATGATTCAACGTTCCATTATGATCTCAGTGGATAATGCTCATGCGATTCATCCGAATTTTGCCGACAAACATGATGCCGAACATGGCCCTAAACTTAATCATGGGCCAGTGATTAAATCTAATGCCAATCAACGTTATGCGACCAATAGCGAAACTAGTGCATTTTTTCGTCAATTGTGTGATCAGGTTGACGTGCCAGTACAAGACTTTGTTGTGCGGAGCGATATGGCATGTGGCAGTACAATTGGCCCACTTACCGCTGCGGCCCTAGGCGTAAAAACATTAGATATAGGCGTACCTACTTTTGGCATGCACTCTATTCGTGAACTCGCGGGTAGCCAAGATGCCTTCATGCTAGATAAAGCTTTAACTCAATTTTTTAGATAACTTTAATAAAGGAACAGCATTATGGCTGAGACAGTAGATGAATTAACGGTCGAATATATGGAAGGTGACGATATTACCGTCAAAGAATTAGACAAGGTTGTATTAACGAAAGGTGCTTGGGCTACCTTGATGTATCGTTATCAAGATCTTGATCGTAAAACAGGTGAGTTTGGACCCGATAAATATACTATCCGTCGTTATCAAAAACGTAATGGTGAATATAGCCAACGTTCGAAATTTAATATCTCAAGTAAAGATCAAGCGACCAAAATAATTGAAGCTTTAAGCAAGTGGATTGAAGACTAAAAATGAATAAAAGCCTTATAACCAATGTAATTGCTGCAGGTCTTGTTGCTGCAGGACTGGTATTAGATACGCCATTCCGCGAACCTGTATTAGCCACTGGGCTATTTGCTTTAGCTGGTGGCGTGACAAACTGGCTAGCTATTCATATGTTATTTGAAAAAGTACCAGGCTTATATGGTTCTGGAGTTATTAGTGCTCGCTTTGAAGATTTTAAAGTGGGCATTAATACGCTGGTCATGGACCAGTTTTTCAGCAAAGAAAATCTAGATCGTTTTTTCAATGAAATGGTCAGCGAAAACGATAATCATAAGCTCGACTTTAATGAAGTGATTGATCAAACTGATTTAAGCGGCACATATGACGGTTTAGTCTCGACCATTATGGAGTCATCATTTGGTAGTATGTTAGGTATGTTTGGTGGCGTTGAGGCGCTAACACCACTGAAAGAACCTTTTATCGTTAAGATGAAACAGTCACTTAATGATATGGCACATAGTGATTCATTTCAGAGTAGCGTTAGAGAAAAATTGACCAGCTCATCGGTCAGCCAAGATATTCATTTGCAAATTGAACATGTCGTGAAATCACGTTTAGAAGAACTCACACCGAAGATGGTTAAAGAGATTATACAAGCGATGATTCGCCAGCATTTGGGCTGGTTAGTTGTCTGGGGTGGGGTGTTTGGCGGCTTGATTGGTTTAGTAACAAGTCAATTGCCACTTTAAACTGATGCCTATCTAACGAGGCTTGATAAAAGTTACTATCCAAATATAAAGCCCCCATCATTCAATATGACGGGGGCTTTTTGCTTTTAATATTCAACGGTTATTCAGCTGTTTGTTTATGTTCTTAAGGTGACATGTTTTTACGTTTGTCACGTATCTTTTGCTGTTGTTCAGGCGTTATATTGCGCCATTTTTCACGCATCTGCTGACGCTGTTCTTCAGGCATATTTTTGAATTTTTGACGACGCTCTCTTAGACGCTGTTGTTCTTCTGGTGGTAGTTGTTTAAAACGTTCATGGCGTTCACGAATCTTCTGTTGTTGTTCAGGAGGAAGACTTTTAAATTTTTCATAACGTTCTTTGGCCCTCGCTTGTTGCTCTGGTGTCATATCCTGCAAATGTTCAGATCTTTGCTGTTGCTTGCTCTCAGCACTATCGTCAGCAAATGCAGGATTAATCATCACTGCAAACAGCATCATGCTGAGCAATTTTAATTGGGTGCGTATTTTCATTGGTAGTCCTTTAACTATTAGAACCAGCGTTATTATCAAGCCATTGATAAAACTCAAGATCTTGGTATAACTCGATGTCATCCATATCAGAGACTAAGACCCATTCAGGGTCGCTCGACAGTTGTAGATTAGCCTGTTGCTGAATATCTGGTATTTTCGTGGTTGGCATTACCGTGATGACTAATAATGCCATTACAGCCGCTGATGCTAAGCCAGTAAAACACCGGCCAAGGTTTAATCGCTTTGTTTCAGCGTGTGCTAAGGCTTTATAACGCGCTTGGGTAAGCTGTGATTGGGTCATGGCATCAAGTGTAGTCAAACTCAAATCTAGCTGTTGTTTTACATTTTTTTCAAAGTTATTGTTCATGGCCATGTCTCCCCCAATTTGTTGCGTAAAACCGTTAACGCACGATGGTAATGTGTTTTAACGCTCCCTGTTGAACATCCCATTGCTTCTGCTGTTTGTGCCGTATCCAAACCTTGCCAGCAACGTAATAGAAAGGCTTGCCTCTGCCTAAGTGGCAACAGTTGTAATTCTACTCGTAACACTTCAACAGCCTGTTCGTTTAATAAATGGATTTCAGGTGTTCTTGCTGATATATCTTCGACGTATTCCAGTACGTTGTCAGCTTCTTCATCACTAGTGACCGGTAACCATCCAAAAATTTTCTGACGAATACTTTTGCTACGATACCAGTCCGTGATTTGCCTCTGTAAGATACGATGAAATAATGCCGGCCACTCTTGTTCTGGTAGCTGTCGGTATTTCTTGACTAATTTAAACATCGCCTCTTGTACAATATCTAGGGCATCATCACGGTTGCCAGTAGCGAATTGCGCCATTCGAAATGCCTTATTTTGATTGTCGGCTAAAAATTTATTGAGCAGATCAGACATTAAGAATTTATCCTTAAAGCGCATAGTAAACTGTAACTATGAGCGAATATCACCGAGCTTATATAAATACGATACTACGCTTTTTGATAATGATGTTATCTACTACCTTCTAAAGCCTTGAACATGGTCCCGATCACGATGTTTACTGTGACGATTATGGTGCTTGTTATTATGATGTTTGTAATCATTACGATATCTATAGTCTCTACGATAATCGTGATGGTTGTCATAACGATGAGGCATATAATAAGAAGGACCCGGAACAATCAAGCTAAATGAAAATAGTCTATTATTATGTCTATCGACCGCTCTATGATCATGGTGTTTTACGTGGCCAAAAGTTTGATTACGTTGGTCTTTATATCGGTGATCTGAATCAGCTGATGCCGCTGTTGTTGTGGCTAAAGCGATAATTGCTGATAAAAGTAGTAATTTAATTTTCATTTCTGATTCTCCGTTGTGTAGAAGGGTCTAGTGTTATGACAACGGGTCTAAGCAGTATTGGTTGACAAGTCTATTAATTTTATTTTTTAATCTATTATTTTATTCACTAGTAGATCTTGTTTGAAATAAGATTTTAATTGCTCAAACACAGCAGGACACTGCTTTTCGAGAAGCTGTGGTGCGGTGAAAAAATACTCGCAACTCACTGCAAAAAATTCAGCAGGGTTTGTAGCAGCATAGTTATTAATATAACTATGCTGATGATGTTCGATTTGGCTGACTAATTTGGCGTGGCCTTCGCGTAAGGTGTCAGACCATTCTTGGAGAGACATATCACGAGTCAGAGGCGGTTGGCCATCAGCACGCCCAGATAGCATATCTAATTTATGGGCAAACTCATGAATGATGACATTATGCCCTCTATGCAAAGTGTAACTATCTTGCTCAACATCTTGCCAAGATAAGATGACCGGACCTCGACCCCAAGATTCGCCACTCAGTCCGTTAGCTTGTCGGTGAACAACACCATTTTCATCGGTGATATCGCGATTGACTATAAAAGCGGAGGGATAAAGAATAATTTCAATCCAACCATCAAAGGCATTCAAACCTAAATAGAGAATTTCAAGACAGGCCTGACTAGCGATAGTGATGCCCATCTCGAGTGTGACTTCTAGACCATGGACACCAGTAAATGATTTTTGATGTAAAAATAGTGTCGAGAGCAATCGTATCCGGACTTTTTCTTTATTGGTGCGAGTGGCAATGAGTGGGATTTTAGAGGTAACACGATGCCAAGTGCTAAATGGAAGGGCATGCCGTCGTAAAATTCTTTTAGTGAAATAGCGTTTTAAGAAATTTACAAAAATACGCTTAGTATTTGTTTTTACGTTCTTGTTGACGGGTGGCGCTATTCGCTAGGATTTGAGTTTTTTGTTGGATAGAAGTCTCACTACGCCCCCATAACTTAATTTCATCTAGACTGCGGAAGCAGCCAAGGCAAATATCATGTTCATTAAGGCAACAATTTCGCACGCAAGGCGAGTTAATCTGTGTCATATAAAAAAAGGCATCCGAAGATGCCTTAGTTTTGACTAATCGTAGCTGTAATGTTTACGAAGTTGTTTAGTCACTTTCCACATGCTTTTCAAACCTACTGGGAATATAGCATAATCGCCAGGAACGATAGTGACCGATGGTTCGCCATCTGGCGTTACAACGATTTCGCCTTCAAGAATGTAAGCTTTTTCTGTTTCGTCGAAGTCAAGTCTGAATTCTGTAACTGGGCAATCCCATGTTTCCCATGCTGATACGCCTAATTCTTTTAAACGTGCTTCACTTGGGTTTTTTTCAATAATGATTTTTGGCATAAATATCCTGACTATAATTTTGTTAAAAATCGGTTGTTGCCAATAAGCATAAATCCGATATTTAGTTTGAGCTTACTACTTATATATAAGCGAGATTCTGTCACGCTGTGTGCGACAGGTAAATAATACCAGAAAGGGCGAATATTATTTAGTTTTAACAGTGATTTATTGATTTTTATTTATTGACGTTGATAAGCATTTAACTACGCATCCGGATTAAAAATTCGCTACCAAACTAGTTTGAGGGTACTTAACGGAACTTGTGCACCTTACACATGCTGTCGGCTAAGCGCTATTATTTTTTGCTGATTTCACTCGGTCATAGCGAAAAGGTTTGTGTGATGGTATCCAATTAATATGACTGACGTATGGCAATAACCGCTTGGAAAAAAGCGAGCATTTGTTCTCTTGTTAATTGACCTTGATGTTCAACAGGTATTTCGCCTACTGGAGACATCATATAGCCTTTAAAACGATAATTGGCTACACCACTCATCATCACATTGCTACTAGCGTTAGTCAGCTCATCAGGCTTTACCGTAACGGGAACAGTAAATATTTGGGTCTCATGAGCACCTAAGCTTTTCTTACCGAGCGCTTCAATATTTGCGATAGCATTTTCATTAAGGTAAATATCGCCATACATCTCTCTTACTGGTAGCTTGATGTCATTCGGGTTATATAAGGTAACATCAAGAACCGCACGATTTTCTTCAGCATTAAATGACTTTAATTTGATATTAACGACCTCAGGTGAAAGCACCGAGTCAGGGAAAACGTCTGCATGGCTGTATGTAATGAAATTCAAAACTAAAAAAGCGAAGACAAATAATTTTTTCATTGTATGTTCTCTAAAATACAAAGCTGAAGATAGATCAAGCCTGTTTCGGTGAATGGTTAGCAACAAAGACAGTTAAATAACGATAATATATCCAAACAAAGAATAGATATATTGGTTGTTTTTTTATGCTTTACTAACAATATAAATAAGTTGTGGAACTAAGTTTATGATAACGATAGCTATTCTACTATCTCGATTGCTTTAATAGTAACTTGCTTTCTATTGGAATATATTTTGAAGCAGCCTCAACTAAAGACGCCGCAGTGAGTTGCTGAACACCATAAACCTCGACAGAGGCACCATGATCGGAGCGTATTTTTTTTACCAATAGATCAAAATCACCATCGCCAGATGCCAATACCACTACATCTGCTTGCTTTGCATACTCCATGGCATCAATGGTTATTCCTACATCCCAATCACCTTTTGCTGAGCCGTCTGCTCTTTGAATGAAGGGCTTTAATTTCACTTCAAAACCAATTGCTTTAAGTATATTTTGAAATTGTCTTTGTTTTTCATCGCCTCGATCTATGGCATAGGCAAAGGCTTTTACAACGTTTCGATTTGCAGTCGCTTGTGACCAAAATTCGTTGTAGTCAAAATTACAATGATGGATATGTTGTGTAGTGTAGTAAATATTTTGGACATCAACCAGTAAGATAACTTTTTCCATGAATACTCTTAAGTTTTGTTTGGGACATGATGCCGACGAGAGTACAGCAAGCGGATAAAAATAATGCTCGATAATTCAAATATGCTGGTCGCGATATAGCAATTGTTTACATACTTTGTAGTATGAATATTTACTTTTTAGACTTTTTAGACTTTTT
>JALIBN010000026.1:122764-180224 GCA_030576275.1 Pseudomonadota bacterium
ACTTTTTAGACTTTTTAGACTTTTTGGTATCTTTTGTTTCGTCCTTAGCTTTTTTCTTCTTTTTATCTTTATCTTTTTTGTTTTTATGTTTGGCTTTTTTAGATTTCTTTTTATCTTTAGCTTTTACTTTGGTGAGTTTTTCATTGGGGATAACGGATTCTAGTAGATTACGTGCATCATTAATCACTTGACTGGCTTTAAGCTCACTAAATCCCGGGGTAACAATGAGTAGTTCGACAGTAGTGTTAGCAAGATCTTCTATGGTTTTAAAGCCATTTTTTGCTAGTGTAACTTGCATTGCAGGACCAATTCCTCGTATATGAAGAATAGATTGAGTCATTATGTTGTTCTCCAATTAACTGATGAATTTACAGAATATCAGGTTGGCTAACATAAGTGCTATTTGTTTTACAGCTCAGTGACTAAAGGCTATTTGTAATAGTTATCAATCGGTTAATGATGAGAATGTTTAAAGCATTATTAATGCATATACTTCAGCCTAGATTGCATTTTTTGCTGCAATCCATTGTGACATGTATTTGGTGCTCATCATCGAGTGATGTTTAAGCATGCTACCTGTAAAATTAGCTAGGCGATGTGCATCTAAATTTTCGGTTATTTCAATTATTTTGGTGATTAACTTAGGGCCTAATGCTTTTTTGTCATAATTTGATTTTAATAAAGAAAATGCATATTGTTGTGCATTAAGCCACGCCTGTTCATCGTTATATAAGTTTACAGCCGCAGTTACAAATTCATTAATGTCATCAGTTACTACACCAGGCCAAGGTTCCTCCTGACGCATGCCTTCACTCCCTATAGATGTTGTCACACTGGGGGTTTGCATGATCATAGCATCTAATAATTTTCCTTTAATCCCTGCACCAAATCTTATCGGAGCCAAACAAATACGGGCTTGTTCCATTACGTCGAATGCATCTTCTGCCCAACCTTTGATTAAAAAACCAGTTTTGGGATTATTTAATGCCGTGGCTTTAGGGGGCGGATAAGAACCATAAATATGTAACTCAACATTAGGAATTTGTTTTTTTATCAACGGCCAAATTTGCTGTAGATGTAACACTACGTCCCAGTTGGGGGCATGACGAAAGTTACCAATGGTCATAAAGTGTTGGCGTTCAGAATAAGATCGAGTTGTAAGTGGACATTGTGTAAGATCAACCATAAACGGCAGATGATGAAGTACACGCTGATCAACTCTAAAGGTATTGATTAATAAATCCATTTCAAAACTAGAGATAATTAAGGAAATATCGCAGCGTAAGACTGCCGCTATTTCACGTTTGGCAAGATCGCTGAATAAATCAGCTTGTGTCATCTCTCGTCCAGCTTTACTAGCTTGTTGCCTTGCATGGCGTAAACATTGTAGATCTTCGGTATCTAATACTTTAAGTGCTTTGGGACAGTTTTTTTCTACTCGCCAGCCAAATTGTTCTTCCATCATGAAACGGTCAAACATCACGATATCAGGTTTGTATTCTAAAATATACTGGTCAAAACTGTCGCAATTCAAAGCTATTTTTTGACTAGAAATACCTTCACTTGCTAGATCAATCATGTGCTCAGTTGGTTGTGAAGGGGTAGCAAATTCAACTTGCCAGTTTTGTTGTGTATATTGGCGTAAAATGGACATCATATGGCTACCGGCAGCTGATGAGTTAGGCTCGGGCCAGACATAACCGATTACTAATACTTTTTTCATTTAATTACGTCCAATTTGATTCTAAGACTCTGCGCCAGCATATTTTTTTGACTATTGAGGTTGTCCTTGCAAGAAAATCATTTTACCCCATTTCAACAATCGATAGCTGCGTACGCACTACCTGAGCGATTTACGTTTCCTTTTTATTACCAAGCACATCCCTTGTGTTTATTGGCCGCTGAGGAGTTGCAAGCACATCTAGAGACACAAACGCAGTGGCAGCATAACTTTGGACTAACCGGCGACACGGATACTGCTATTGGCAAAATGTTTGGCGTGTTGTTGGTACAAAATAAACAGGGTGAGCTCGGTTATTTGGCGGCTTTTTCTGGCAAGTTGGCCGATAAAAATCACCTGCCAAACTTTGTTCCTCCAGTATTTGATATGTTGGCCGAAGAAGGTTTTTTTCTAGCAGGACAAGCTGAAATTAATCTACTTAATGAGCAGATAAAAAATCTAGAAGACAACCCGCAAATATCCGTGCTTGAATTGGCATTAAAATCCGAGAAAAATATAGCTTTGTTACAAATTCAAACACATAGAAAATTAATGATAGAAGGCCGTAAAACTAGAAAATCTCTAAGACTAGGCGCACAACAAACACTGAGTCCAGAAGATTTTTTACAATGCAAAGAACAATTAAGTAAAGAAAGTATTCAAGACAAAAATCAGCTACGAGATTTAAATGTTTATTGGGAGGCTCGAACTCACAACGCAGAAAGACAACTTGATCACTTTACTGAGAAACTCAACATATTAAAACATCAACGCAAAGCCTTATCTGCCAATTTGCAACAACAATTGTTTGAAAATTATCGTTTCTTGAATGATAAAGGTGTTTATAAAAACCTATGTGATCTCTTTAAGGAAACGCCCCAGTCTTTACCGCCAGCCGGAGCAGGTGAATGTGCCGCACCTAAATTATTGCACTATGCGTTTCTTCACGAGATGAAACCACTGGCCATCGCCGAGTTCTGGTGGGGAGCATCACCTAAATCAGAAATCAGGCAACATCTTAATTTCTACGCGGCATGTCAAGGTAAGTGTCAGCCTATTTTAGCCCATATGTTAGAAGGCATGAGCATTGATGAAAATCCTTTATTGACCAATCCTGCTGAAGGAAAAACGATTAAAATCGTTTATGAAGATAAACACATGGTGGTGATTAATAAGCCTAGTGAGTTTTTATCTGTGCCAGGAAAAAGTATCGAAGATTCTGTTTATCTTCGTATGAAACATCGTTATCCGCAAGCATCTGGGCCATTAATCGTTCATCGGCTCGATATGTCTACTTCAGGCTTGATGGTAATTGCTTTATCCAAAGCGGTACATAAAGTTCTGCAAAAACAATTTATAAATCGCACGGTCAGCAAACGTTATGTTGCCTTATTAGACGGTGAGATAGCACAACAAGAGGGCATAATAGATTTGCCACTTCGCGTTGATCTCGATGATAGACCAAGGCAATTAGTTTGCTATCAATATGGTAAAGCTGCCAGAACTAAATGGCAGGTGATAGAACGAAACAATAAACAAACTAAGGTTTATCTTTACCCGATAACAGGCCGTACACACCAACTACGCGTGCATTCTGCTCATATAAATGGTTTAAATACGCCGATTGTCGGTGACGATCTTTATGGTAATAAAACATCTAGATTACACCTACACGCCGAGACCTTAGAGCTGAATCATCCAGTCACTAGACAATTAATGCATTTTCAAGTTGAAGCTGAGTTTTAGAAATACAGCATCAAAATAGATTAAAATATGTACATTAAATGGATTGACCATATTTTATACACGCTACGTATTAGGAATACCCGATGAAAATTGATAAAAACTCCGTCGTCAGCTTAAGCTACGAGTTAAAAAATATTGACGGCCAGGTACTTGATTCAAGTGCCGAACCAGTAAATTACTTATTGGGTGGCTACGATAATATTTTTCCAAAAGTCGAACAGGCTTTAATGGGTAAAAATAAAGGTGATTTAGTAAGTGTTGATTTGCAACCAGAAGATGCTTTTGGTGATTATGACGAAGCATTACTTCAAATTGAACCCGCTAGTGTTTTCCCCGCAGATGCACTAAAAGTTGGCGTACAGTTTGAAGGTGAAGATCCAACCGGCGATATAATTTTATATACCGTCACCGATATTGCTGATGGCAAAGTAGTGCTTGATGGTAATCATCCGGCAGCGGGTGAGCGCCTAATCTATAGCGGAAAAATTATGGGTGTTCGAGTGGCAAGCAAAGAAGAGCTTACTATCGAACATGCACTGAGATATCGTCACTAGTAATTAGTCTCAATTAGTTATAGCCAGAACTTCGAACGCGACATTAACTGTGAAAACCAGTCGTGTGTCGTTTTTTCTCCATACAAAATATAGTCTAGGGCGTACTTGTTTAATAGGGTCCACTCCATTTTATAACGAGAAGTAAAGCGTCCGCAGAGCAGTAATCTATCGTTTATCTGTAATGGCATGGCATCATTAGGGAGCAGTGTAAGTATGCCATTACGTTGTAATAATAATGGCATGGCATCATTAGGGAGCAGTGTAAGTATGCCATTACGTTGTAATAATAATGGCATGGCAAACAATTGTTCATCACGGTTTTTAGGATTACCTAATATGTGACCAATAGTAACTAACTCATTGGTTGCCAATTTGTTGAAAACGGCAAGTGCTTCTTCATTATTAATCACTAGCTCCCAGAGTTCGGGTACTTGCTCTTTGACGATTAAGCAGACGCGTTTAACCATTTCACTTGCCCATGCGCGAGTTTGTTGACTGGCCAAGCCCATAAATGCGTAAAGTAATGGTGTGGATAATAAACCACCAATTTTATTGGCGATTATCGAACTAGGGTGCATCACGATATCGGCTTTAATGGCATCAAATAATCGTTTATTTTCTTCCAGATTATTACGCGCGACCACAAATAAATCTGGATTCATTGCTTTAGCAGTCATAATAATAGACAGGTTATTGGCATCATTGTCGGTTCCAGCAATAATACCGACCGCGTCCATGATACCGGCCTTGTCTAGTGTGATTGCTTCAGTACCCCTGCCCTTTATCCAGTCATCAGTTGAAATTCCTGATTCTGGTAAGCCCGTTATTTCAGGTGACGCTTCGATGATGATGGGGTGAATGGCATTGACTTTGAGTTGTTGATAGACCGTTTTGCCAAAACGACCATAGCCACAAATAATCCAGCGTCCTTGTTGTGGTGGATAGATGGGGCGATCTAAAGCTTGGTATCGGGCTCCGGTTAACCATGTATTTAATAGATTTAACGCTGGCGATTGAATTGCTGTGGCTAAATGTATGGCAAAGGTATCAAAGGGATCGATAATGTAATCAGTACCAAAGGACGACATATTGTCCTCAATCTCGTGTGAATCAGCACGGCAAATTACTTTAAGATTGGGGCTAAGCAGTTTGGAGGTAACTGCAATTTTTAAATTGACATCATTGTCATCTGTCACTGCGATGACACCCTGACATAAGGAATGCTCTAATCCCGCTTCAATTAAATGAACTGGCCGTGCGGCATCACCATGTAAGCCAGGTACAAATTGTCGTAGGTTTTCTAGCTTTAATAGGTTGATAACATCAGGATTAATATCAATCACCACGACATTCTGATTACGTTCAGTAAGCACAACCACTAAGGCTGATCCGGTTTCACCGTAACCACACACAATATAAAAAGGTTCTCTTAAGCGTTTTATTTTGCGAGAAAATCGAAGTTCTTTTAATGCTTCTTGAAAGGATTTATCTTGGATAAGGGTGAGTAAGGTACCAATGGCATAAAGCCATACAATAACGGTGGAATAGATAGAAAACATTACCCATAAACGTTGAGCATCTGTAAACGGATAGGGGATCTCTCCAAAACCAATCGTTGTGGACATATAACCAACAAAATAAAAGGCATGGAAGTAACTCATATACCAGACATTGCCATCAGCATCTTGTCCAGGAATGAGCGTTAAACCTAAGGCCGTAATTGAAAATACAGTCACTAACGACAGTAAAGGCAGTCGCATGCGGCGGAAAAAGATGAAAATGATGTTATTCATGGCTAAGCTCTAGGCTTAAATTAGCGTCGTAACATCACGGTTTCAATGACTAATAGCACAACGGAAATTACGTTTGCTAATAATGCCCCACCTGATAAAGACACGATACTGGCCATGACAGTTGGTGTTAATCCGATATCGAAGATATGAACAGCAAATGTCCATACGATAGTTGCCGCAATCAATTGCAAAACAGCAACTAAACTTGTCGCTAGCAACACCGCCCCCATTTGGGTGCGGTCACCAAATTTCAATATTGTCGCGATTACGTTTACCAAGACCACAGCAAATAGTTCATAAACATGATGGTGGCTGGGGTTTTCGATATCACCGACAAAAAAACCAAAGTTTAGCGTTAACGCTAAGACGATAAAAAAACCAAATATGACTTTTTCTGGATTCATTGATTATTCCCCATCAGCTACACATTTATAAATGCCATAAACATAGTTTATTCTGGTCTAGTCGCATACATTGAATATGCTAAATTTTACATAACTTAAAAGCTTATGATGCACTATATTGATAATGCCAGTATAAATAAAGCACCGTTATTTATTTTTAGTAATGGTTACATAGATTTTAAACATAAAATCTTAGAAATTTATATTTTTATATGGCGAGTTAGTTTTCAGGGAATAAGGGTCTTTGATTATCCACAACATCCTTTTGCTGGTTTTTGATTAAACAGCTAAATACACATAATTATAAATACTAGCAGTGCAGAGATGCTGAATAACGATCTAAGGCTAGACCACTTGCACTAATTGATTTGTCGAGAAAATCGCCAACAACGCACCAAGTGGATGTGTCAAAATGAATGCAGCCAAAAGATCGTGGTTTTAGATATCTGTGTCCAAAAGTGAGCCGCTAGCAGCAGTTTGGCCAAGATTCGCAGTATCTGCTGTCCAATACCCAAGGCGGTGCCAGGTGTTTGTGAAAACATAATGGAAATCCAATAGAACCTTTCTGTCTTGGGCTAACTTACACTATCAACAGAGATAGCACCTAGCGAAGGATACCAAGTAAATAATGAAGCAATGAGTTACATGGATAATAGAAAAGTGCCTCCCGCATAACCAATACCTAAAGAACGATCTGCATAATCAGCTAATGTTGTAACAACAGTCATTGTGGCAATAACTGTTGTTCAATAGAGTAATGGATGAAGTCTTTTGCTATGATTTGTCCGGTCACAGCAATCATAAAGATCACGGCAAAATTACTGTACCTATACAGATAACCTAAATTCATAGACATTGAAACGGCATCGCCTAATGTCGTCTCGGTGATCTTGATGAGCCAAAACAGTAAGGTCACCTGTGGCACTTTACTTATGGCTTGTTCAGTTATTTTATTCATACATTTAATCCTGATATTTATTTGAATAGTCGTATCAAATAAGATCCGATTTGTGAAAAGTCATTGTCTTTTAAGGATATGAATAGAGCGCCAGTAACCATGAGTAAAACGCCTGTTAATGTACGCCATGTGAGTGTTTCTTGTAGAAAAATTGCAGCAATAACAATAACAAAGACCAGACTAAGTCGATCAATCGGCACTACCGCAGAAGCTGAGCCCTGTTTTAAGGCGAAAAAATAAAACAGCCAAGAAAGGGGCGCCAGCAATACCTGCCAGCGTTAGTAGAGTCCATTCTTTGCCGCTGAGGCTGGTAGAAATGGCAAAGCCATTAAATTTGCTAAGTAAAATTGACAGTAACATTAAGAACAGGGCCATGATCAGTGAACGCAATGTTGTTGCTAAAGTAGGAGCAACGTTTTGCAAGCCTAGTTTTGCAAAGATAGCCACTAATGCCGCGGTAAATGCTGCGAGGAAGGCATATAAAATCTACAGATATTTATTGGCCCTTTTATGGTTATTAGCGTTATTTAGTCACTGATATGTTAATTTTCAAGATCACATCGCTCATCAGTACATTGATTGATCTCAATGGTGATATGAGATAATTTATCGAAATCTTTTAAAAGTGCCTTGTAATAGTCTGGGGTATTGGGTGCATGTGTGACGATGGAAATAATAGCAGCATAATCATTCGCACCAATTTTCCATACATGAATGTCAGAAATTTCATTATCTGCATCATTCTCAATCGCTTGTGTTATAGAAAATTTGTAGTCCTCAGCTATGCTGGCATCGAGTAATAATGGACTGGTTTCTTTCATTAGACCATATGCCCAGCGCGTGATAATAATCGCGCCTACAATGCCCATAATGGGATCAAGCCAGTTCCATCCTAAATATTTACCAGCTACTAATGCAGTGATAGCCAGCACCGAAGTTATTGCATCTGCTAATACATGGGCATAAGCCGCGCGTAAATTATGATCGTGATGTTCATGATGATCGTCATGGTCATCATCAGCATGGTGATGTGAGTGGCTATGATCATCTTTCAATAACCAAGCACTGATTATATTGACTAATAAGCCAATGCTAGCAACAATAATAGCTTCGTTAAATTGGATGGTATGAGGTTCGAATATTCTTTGCAAAGACTCTACTAACATCACTAAAGCAACTATGGCCAAGGCAATGGCACTGGCAAAACCACCAAGTGCGTTTACCTTACCTGTACCAAATGAAAACTCAGGGTTATTCGCATGCTTACGTGCATAGCGATAGGCAAAAATGGCAATCATAAATGCAGCAACATGAGTACCCATGTGCCAACCATCGGCAAGTAAGGCCATTGAGCCATAGATGCTACCGGCGATAATTTCTACGATCATCGTGATGGCAGTGAGTATTAATACATAGTATGTACGCCGCTCACCTTGTTTATTATGAACAGAAAAATCATGGTTTTGTTGCCACTGTTCAATGTTATGTGTTTGCATTTTGTAGCCTGATTTTAATTAATTATGATGCATTGAAGTTTCAGTTAGGCTGATAAATGGACTGCTTTTATACCATTAGCTACGATAAATAGTTTCAATCAAATGAAAGCCAAATTGAGTTTTAACTGGTCCATGAACTTTCAACACGGGTTTTTTAAATACGACATTATCGAAAGCCTTAACCATCTTACCAGGACCAAACTCCCCAAGGTCACCGCCTTTTTTAGCGGAAGACTTACATAATGAATACTTTTTAGCAAGGAGGGCAAAGTCTTTGCCGTCCGCTAATTGCTTCTTTATAGTTTCCGCCTCTTCTTTAGTTTTAACTAAAATATGACGTGCAGATGCTTTTGCCATTGACGATTGTCTCCTCGTATTTAAATTAGAACATTAGTTAACGATAAATCTAGTTATGTTTTTAGGCATCTTTAATCAAATGACTTAATCGTTTTTGGGCCATATCATAGCCTAATTCAATCATTTCTGACGCACGATTAAATTCTATGATGCCACAGATATTTCTAGGCACTTCAATGGTGATATCGGGTGGGTAGGCAGCCAACTTTTGTCGTGCAATAGTACTTTGCATGGCTTCGAAAGCCTGATTCGTGACATCGTATGCACTCCAATCATGACTATTAGGCGTTAAGGTTTCTTGAAAACTGCTAATAAAGTTGCTTATTTTGTCATGTAGTTCTTCTGATAAAAAGGAAGGAGAAGTCGGTGCAATTTCTTTTGTTTTTTTTATTTTCGGCGGACCACCTAAATTCACTGCGATAGTTAAATCAGTGTTATCACCAAATGTAGGAGCAATAGGCACAGGATTTAATATGCCACCATCTATTAGATCCACACCATTAATGTTGAAAGGCGTAAAAAATAATGGCAATGAGATTGAAGCCCTAATCGCATCGAACAATTTACCAGATTGAATCCACACTTCTTTCTCATTGACTATATCTGATGCCACTGATGTAAAACGTAAGGGCAAGTCTTCTATTAACTGCTCACCCACTAAATCGACCAGTGAGTTGATTATCTTGTCGCCTTTAATCAGGCCGTTTTTACTCCAAGCCAGATCCATTAGGCTGACCATATCAATTTTTGTTATTGCACAGACCCATTGTTCAAATTCATCGAGTTTACCTGCTGCGTAAACACCACCAATTAATGAGCCCATTGAGGAGCCAGAAATAGATTCAATTTTAAAATCATGTTCTTCAAGCCAATGAATAACACCAATATGAGCTAAACCGCGGGCGCCACCGCTACCGAGTACCAGTGAGACCGTTTTATTTGTGGGTGACGACATAATGTTACTCAATAAAAAACTACCATATTATCGTGGGATGGTCGCTTTGTATATTTTCCCTGAATGTTAATCAGGATAGGTATTTTTCTTGTAGCTGGCTTGCTGTTAATGGTTTGTCGAAATAATAACCTTGAAGTTTATCAATAGCTAATGTGGAACATAGGTCTAAATCACATTGTTGTTCAATACCTTCAGCAACTAACTCATGTTGAATATATGTATAGAAAAAAATGAACATTTACCCGTAAAAATGCCAGAATTATTTAGCATTCTGGCATTATGATTAGCCAAGTATCAGCTTAAACGTGAAACTATAATTAATTAGTCTGCTTTTTTGACTATTTGTGCTTGAATATAATTTTGGATACCCATTTTATCAATTAGACCCAATTGAGCTTCAAGCCAATCTATATGTTCTTCTTCTGATTCTAAAATGTTTTTAAATAAGTCACGTGAAACGTAATCACTCACTTTTTCAGCGTGAACAATACCCTCACGTAAATCAGGCAAAGCATCATATTCTAACGCGAGGTCGCATTCGAGCATTTCCTTGGTGTTTTCACCAATACGAAGGGCACCTAGATCTTGCAGGTTTGGCAAACCTTCAAGAAATAAAATGCGATCGACTAAGAGATCAGCATGTTTCATTTCATCGATAGATTCGTGATATTCGTATTCAGCCAAATTAGTCATGCCCCAATCTTTATACATTTTTGCATGTAAAAAATATTGGTTAATAGCAATCAGTTCATTGCCTAATGCCTTGTTGAGTAATACAATTACTTGTTTATCGCCTTTCATTATTTTTTCCTTTGCGGGTTAATTCATCGGTTTATTCTTAACAAATACATGTTAAATGTAATGATCTTGTACAAAATAGTATGATTTATTTTGTAGATATCGCAGTTCTAATGATACGGCAAAATACGGGGTGACTATAGGTGTACTTTCTAGAGCTTAGTGAAGAGGTAGATGCTAACCATATCTTAAATACTTGAAGATTCAAACAAAAGCAGATGAGTGTTTGATAGCTACTTTTACGGCAAAATAGACATGTGCCTAGAATTTCTTGATTCGATTAAGCTTGTGTGGCTACCTGTTTCAATAGTTGACTCGAATCAACGACATGACTTTGAATAAGACTATGGACTTTAAACTGACATTTGCCACAACACGAAGCCGCTCCTGTTGCTTCACGCACAGCTTGAACCGTAATTGCACCCATATCGACAGCAGAGCTTATCGTTTCAGAATTAACATTATTACAAATACACACAATCATAGAATAATCGTCTCTAATTAAATACACGAATGCAAATGATAATGATTGTCATTCAATAAGTCAATAGGGTCTCAATATCCGTTATAAAACATTAATTGATTAATGAACTATTTCAAATAGGTAGCCCATAGTGCACTAATATTAAAAACGCATTAGATAACCAATTTAGACCATTAAGTTCACAGCCGATTCAACGCGCTGATGAGGTTATGTATCAAGTTAAATCACAAATCAAAGCTGATAATTAAAACAGCACGGACAGCAAGGAGCATAAAGCTTAATCAAATTCATTTTGTGTATAAGAGCCAAAGTTCTGCTATAGCTCCTATACCAGTGCGATTGGTTAAAAAACAACCAAATGCTAAAGATGTCTATGGAAGAATCACTTACAACTTTACAATTAACTTATCCACAGCCTTGTCCACAAGAATTGTGAGTAAGCTTTGATACTTTCACACGGCTAAGTAGGCCAGTGATAGGATGCCTCGTTATAAGTTTTTACTGATATTGTTTGACGGTATACCATCAATACTTTGTTGATTCTTTGTTAGCCAGTATTCTTTTAAGCCTTTATCGCCTTTTTTTATTGCCCAGTCTTTTAGTTGTTCTCTTTCTTTTACATAATCAAAAAATGGCACTGCCATGCCACAAGATGTTTGGACAAGAACGACGCTAAGATCGAAAATTTGTCGCGCTCGAGTGGTAGGCTGAAATAAAGTAAATAGTGCCTGCCATTGTGGATCATTAATATGTATAACCTTTGCTTTGCCATAAAGACGCAGAATCAGCGGTTTACCCTCAAAAGCCATAAACATGATGGTCATTCGATTATTTTGTTGGATATGAGCTGATGTTTCATTGCCACTGCCAGTCACATTAAGCCAAATGACTCTATTATTATCGATGACTTTTAATGAATCCATCCCCCTTTGGAGATATGTTTACTCGACTATTGGTTTTGGCGCTACCTACAAAGAATATTTTTTGATCTTTGATAAATTGTTTTAGTTGGTCGGATATCTCAGAATATTGATGTCCCATCCACTTATGCCTTTCTCATGCTAGTGCCTGTCTAAGCTATAGTCATCATTATTTGATATTAAGCACTTCGATAAACCATTGCTGAATATCAGCTATTTGCTGGCGACACACTGAATGTTCCATCGGGTAGCTTTTTAGTTCTACCGGATAGCCCTTTGAAACGAGTAACTCAGAGCTGTCAGTCGCTAAACGAAATGGCACTATCGGATCATATTCACCATGATGAATCGCAATCGGTAAGTTCTGATTAGCTGGGTGATAGGTGATTGTGTCCTTAGTAGCAAAGTACGTTGATAAGGCAAGGAGTCCAGCGAGTTTTTGTGGAAACGCTAATGCCGTTTCAAAAGCAATAGCACCACCTTGAGAAAAACCAACAATGATAATACGATCGCTACTGATACCACGTTCTATTTCATGGTTAATAAAATCGATAATGGCATCGACCGATTTTTTTAACTGGACTAGGTCCACTTTTCGTTCAATGCTCATCTCTAAAATGTCGTACCAGGCGGGCATTACCATCCCGTTATTGATGGTGACAGGTAAAGAAGGGGCGTGAGGAAAGATAAAGCGAATGGCGACATTACTAGGTAAATCGAGCTGGCCGACAATCGGTTCAAAATCATGACCATCGGCACCGAGGCCATGTAGCCATATGATTGAGGCATCGGGATTTGATTGGGTTTCAACTTCAACATGCGGTAGTAATTTAATCATTGATATTGCTCAAAAATGGGTTAATGGTGCGATATATAATGTAAACAATGATGCGGAAAAAATGCATTATAAATAGCGCGTTAGCTAGTAAGAGTGTTTATGCCGACAGCTCACCACTTAAATTGTGACTCACCAATGTTACCATAGCGACTATTACGACTTTCCATAGATATGAGCAAGATGAGCATCTTAGTATTACAAATAATTATCAAGCAATGGGATAAAAGCCAACGAAGTCCTCAGCATGTTGAGCAACGAGCCCAAATACCAAATCACTATTCACTCAAGTTCCCACCTGCTATTCATGTATTTGATGATCAATGTGTGATCGATCAGCATGGCGATGATCTGCTAGGAAATCGACTAAACTACTTGCAGCCAGACAGCGACACGATACAGCTAGATCGATTTCAAATTAACCTAAGCAGTAAGATGCTTGAATATGTTGCACAGCCAGATTCTCACATAGCCACTAGAGCACTGGGTTCTTTAGATAACACTTGGCTCCAATGTAAGTATAATTGGCGATATGGCGTAGATGAAGGTGGATTTTATTATTGGTTGTATGAAGAGGTTACACTCAATGCAATGGTTGTGAACAGCTTAAATGAAAACCTATTTATGAACTCTAAACCAGAAATAGTAATTGATTTAGCTTAATAAATAAGGTCGTAAACATCTAGACAATCCATATTTTTTATCTCGGTTAAGTCTGTTAAATATGCCACTAAATTATCAAGATGAGGTAGAATTAATGTTGCTCATAATTTTTACATAGATGAGGGCATCATCATGAAATACATAAGTTTACTTTTTTTAGCTTTAGTATCTAGTACCGCAAGCGGTGATGAAGAACTAGAGCATTCCACTATTACAAGCTGTGCTTATCAGGCAGGCACTGCCCGAGAAATTCAAAATATTCGTCAAGTTGAAGGTGATGATTGGTTACAATTTGAGCAGAAAATTAAGAAGATTTATAAAGATACACAAGGTCGTATTGATTTGCTTGCAATAGGTAAAATAGTTTACTTGGAACCATTAAAAAGTTTGCCCGATGCGATGTATGAGCATACTTTCAACCGTTGTGTTAAACATATACAGGGTAAAGATAAATCAGCCTGATCATTTTGGTTTGACCATGGAACTCTTTAAGATCCATTACATTTCGATGCGTAACGAATAAATGCCAAAAGTAAGGGCTCAGTCAATAGAATAATGATAAGACAACGGAAAATTATTCATGTTGATATGGATGCCTTTTTTGCATCAGTTGAACAACGGGATCAACCAGACTATAAAGGAAAACCATTGATTGTCGGTGGTCAACCTAATAGCAGAGGAGTTGTTGCCGCCTGTAGTTATGAAGCGAGAAAATTTGGCATACATTCGGCCATGCCAAGTTCTCGTGCCTATCGACTTTGTCCTGATGCTATCTTCGTACCCCCACGATTTGAAGCTTATCGTGAGGTATCAAATCAGATCAGAGCGATATTTTGGCAATATGCATCAGAGGTAGAGCCGTTGTCACTCGACGAGGCGTATTTAGATGTGTCCTATACCGGTGACTTTGAGGGTTCTGCGACTTTAATTGCCCAAGCCATCAAACGCGACATACTGGCAGAAACAGATCTTACTGCCTCAGCAGGTGTTTCTTTTAATAAATTCCTCGCTAAGATTGCCTCAGATATAAATAAACCTAATGGCTTGTATGTCATTAAACCTGAACAAGGTGAAGCCTTTGTTGCCGACTTAGCGATTGGCAAATTTCATGGTATTGGCCCAGCCACTGAAGGCAAGATGAAAAAATTTGGCATTGCAACTGGCAAAGATTTACGGCAAAAATCGCTGACGGAATTAGTCGATAACTTTGGGAAATCTGGCCAGTATTATTTTAATATTGCCCGAGCGATAGACGAACGGCCAGTGCGAAGTCAGCGCGAACGAAAATCACTCGGTAAAGAAACTACCTTTGCACAAGATGTTGTATCCATTGCAGAATTAACCAGCAAGTTAGATGCCTTAGCCGAACAAGTGTTAAACAGTCTGGCTAAACAAAATATGCAAGCAAGAACCCTGACCGTAAAAATAAAGTATGCTAATTTTCAACAAATTACCAGAGCGCATACTGTAGAACACTGTCTGGATCTGGCAAGTTTAAAACACCTAATACCTTTATTATTAACCCGAACTGAAGCTGGACAGAAACCAGTGAGGTTAGTAGGCTTAAGTTTGAGTGGTTTTGATAATCCTCAAGCTGAAAAAACACAAGCACAACTTGATTTGATATTGAGTGATATTTTTTGACTTTAAAATGTTATTAAATTCTTTTTATAACAAGTAGACAGATATGACGTGTTTAATCGGCCGTAGCTAAAGTTAGCCCACATCCCTATCATTTTTTCGGTCCTGAATTAATTGGATAACCCGCTTCTCGCCATGCTTTCATACCGCCATCAAGTGCCACAGCACGTTGAAATCCCATTTCGCGAAGTGTAGCTGTTGCCAATGTTGATATTCGACCAAACTCGCAATAGACCAGAATGCGTTGTGTGGGATCAACTAATTCTTGATTGACGCGTAATTCGAGTTGGCCGCGTGGCAGAGATTTAGCATTAGGTATATGACCTTGTTCGTAGGCATCCCGCTCGCGTACGTCGAGAATAAATAATTCGTTAGCATTTGTTTTGTTACGAGCCATCAGTTCTGTCAATGACATAAATGGAACGGCTTCTGCAGCTTCAGCAAGCATCTGAGCAACTGTTTTACCTCCACTCATATTGGTACGAAGCGCTTCGGTGATGTGGGTAGGCATACTCAGATCTAGATTACGCATCATCGTCACAAATTCTGAACGGTCGTTAATTTGTAAGCGTGGATTTGAAGCCAGTTCGTCTTTAATTGTCGAGTGGCTATGTCCATTGTAATCATGGGCTGGATAAATCAAAAGTGAAGGATCAAGTTTCAGCAAACGATTAAACAGACTGTCATAGAGCGCATCTGGATCGCCTCCTGGCAAGTCGGTTCGCCCCGTAGCTCCAATTAGCAATGTGTCACCGGTAAATACGCGATCCTCAACCTGTATACACATTGAATCTCCAGTATGACCTGGCGTGTAGAGGATTTGCAGGCGGAGTTTTCCGACAACCAGTGATTCACCATCATCTAAGCGTAAATCAACGAATGGCGCAGGGCTGGTTCGATACATCACTACCGTTACTTTCAGCTTCTTCGCGAGCTGTAATGTTGCCGAAAAATGGTCAGCATGAGTGTGAGTGTCAATTAGATAATGGATACGTAAACCATCACGCGTAGCCAATGCGATGTAACGATCGATCAGACTAATTTCAGGATCAATAAGCACTGCTACAGAGGTCTCCTCACAGCCGACTATGTAAGATTGGCAACCACCGGCTGCTAGTTGTTCGAATATCATCATCAATCCTTATTATTTGCTTGACCACCGTGAGGCAATAATAAATTTCCTAAAATAGCATTTTGTGTCGCGTTAACTTCTACCCGATAAAATGGTATAACTGTTCATTATCTTACGGTATATTTGCATGTGATTGCAGAATAAGTCATCAAACCTTTCAAATCGTTTATACAGAAGTGACTTAACTCACACAGCTTAACAAATCAATTTAAATACAATCATCCTTGCAAATAGGATTGTATTTAAGGCTAAGTAAATTATTAGTTTTATCTTTTGTTGAGTGCGATTTTATTGAGTATTCTAGTTTTAATTGGCTCACCTGATATAAACCTCATTTTATATGTGACTAATCCAATAATTTGATATATTCGAAGGGTAGATAACTAAAAAGAGTTCAAGCGTTTATGAAAAGTCATATTGGTGCTGTTCAAATGCGATCGACAGATCAGTTAACTGATAATTTGAAATATGCACACACACAAATTCAATATGCTGCCGATAAAGGTATGGATTTGTTAGCATTTCCAGAAACGTTTCTTTATATTGGGCCTGATAATCAAAAAAAACATCGGATTGCTGAAGCATTAGATGGTGCTATTTTTGAAACCTTTCAGGGCTATGCCCAGCACTACAATATATCAATTCTAATGGGTAGCATTTATGAAAAAATAGCCGATGACACTGAGCGCTTGTACAACACCTCAATTTTTATAAATCGCCAAGGTAATATCGACGCGGTGTATCGAAAAATACATCTGTTTGATGCCCCGAGTCTTGGCTACAGTGAATCAGATGGGATTAAAGCCGGTAGTGAACTCATCGTGTTTGACCATGAATTAGGTCGACTCGGACTGAGTATTTGTTACGACTTACGCTTCCCCGAATTGTATCGACATTTGACTTCGAAAGGAGCTGAAGTTATCTTTGTACCAGCAGCTTTTGTCCACTACACAGGTAAGCATCACTGGCTTCAGTTATTGGTTGCGCGTGCCATCGAAAATCAAGTTTACATTGTGGCTCCGAATCAATGGGGGCAACATTATGTCGGTCGGATTTCCCATGGTAGTAGTGTGATAATTGATCCTTGGGGTAGTATTGTTTGTTGTGCTGCTGAGCGACCTGAAATTGTGTCAGCCACGATTGATTTAAGCTACTTAAAAGAAGTACGGAAAAACATGCCAATCTTGGCGCACCGTCGGCCGTATTTATACACAGATAATGACTAAATAACATAGCCTTAGTAAAGTGAATGTTTTCCCCGTTTAGATGAGAGTGGTTTTAGAAATATTATATATGTTAGATGCTTAGGCTTGTTGATGTATCCAAGCTTATGGACTTTTCTGGGTATTCGTTAGGGTTTAATCAGCTGAAGATCATTGGCAAAGATAATCTCACCTGAATAGGCAGTGCGGATATAGTGCTCGGTTTCATTTTCTCTGCCCAGTGTTCGTTTTATCCGGTGTGAAATAACTAACTTTTTAACGGCGCTTTGTAAGCGATAAGGCCAATTTCAGAGGCGGGCATGTGTAGATTTGGTGCCGCACCCGTTGCCTGTTTTGGCACGGTATTATGGGCCACTAAAATATCAGTATTTTTTGCTTACTTAGCTAAACTATAAAAATCGTTATTCATATCGCCCGAAAAGGTAATTGAGCAATTGTATATATCAACTTGCACCGCCGCCCATATCAATCAAAGCAACTGCTTTTTTGTCAGCCCAAACTAAATAACTGCTTGATGCACGTTGATCGTCAATTTGAGGGCCACTTGATCCCAATACCTGTAAAGTCACGGAATAATCGATACATTTTGCCCACACTAAAGTGGTAATAATAAACTTATGAGAACGAGTTTGACGAGCAATAACTTCAACGCTACAACTCCTTAGAAATATTTCTCTGTAGAAATATGGCCAGGTTCTCGACGGTTGTGGAGTCGTAAGCCTTTTTGTTGTAATAATGCTGTAGCCTCTACGATCATTGCGGAATTACCACACAGCATGACATGACTTGACTCAGGTGTTAACGCAATACTAAGGCGCTTCTCTAGTTCACCAGACCCCAAAAATGTAGTGATACGGGATTGAATGGCATCGGGTGTTGATTCGCGTGTAATAAAGGGCATAAAATGAAATTTATTAGGATAACGCTTTAACAGCGCCTCGAAATCCTCACGATATGCCATTTCTTCAACTTTTTTAACTGAATAACAAACAATTATTTTCTCAAAACGTTGCCATGGTTCTTCGGTGTTTAATATCGATATGAAAGGACCAATCCCCGTGCCTGTTGCAAAAAACCATAGATGATGCACTTCCTCGGGCACTTCATTTAATGTTAATAAGCCACTAGGCCGATTAGATATATAAACGGTATCACCTTGGTCGAGCTCAGTGAGTAGGGGGCTGAACTTACCGCCTTGAACAGTATTCAGATGTATTTCCACAAATTCATCAGCAGGCGCATTGACTAAGGAATAGGGTTTTTGGATTTTCTCGTTATCATGGTCGAGCCCGACAATGACAAATTGCCCAGCAATAAATGGCAATGGCTCTGTTTTGATTTTTATCGAGTACAAATCGTCACACCAGCGTTTTCGTTCAACGATTTTGCCTTCTAACCAAGTAATCATCATTTTATCCTTGAATTGGGTGACCAAGATGAAAGATAACACAGGGTCTAAAGTCGTAGCTTAAAATTTTTGTTAATTGTAATAATGTCTAAAAATAAAATAAAGCTAGTTTTAGGGCATTTATTTTCTTTCTGGCTATTGGGTAAATGAAAGTGATGTTTTATTATTATTTCACTAAAAATATTATAAGCTTAGCAATAAGGGATGATGACAAATGGATGCAGCATTACTTAATGAAACGGGGACTCTATGAACTTAGCAACTGAAAAAAGTATGATTGTTTTGGCTCGACTTCGGCTGAAAGCACTCAGAGTTTCATTGGCTGGCCGTCAAGCCGACTTAAACTTAGCCCAGAATATTTATCATCAACTTACTGGTTTAACTAGCTTGCGATTTGTACAAAATAATGACCTCAGTGTAGAAACGATTAAAGAACTGGTGATCTTAGATAATCTGGCTGTGCTGAGTATCAAAACAGTGCATCCTGAAATTTTAGGAAAGTTATCAAAAGAAGCTGAGGAACTGTCTCGGTATCTAGATATGCCAGCACGTACATTACTTGACTTGCTATTTAAAAAGGGCGAACGTTTTCACAATGAGGCCGCTATATCTGTTGCCTATCATCGAGGACTGATTAGTGATATTCAACACGAAGCAGATGCATATGCTCGCTTGAATGCGAGAGAACAAAAGCGAGATGCATAGCTATTGCTCTTAATAGATAAATTTTTAGTGGAGTACTCGTTTGCGGAGCTCACTAAGGACATTAGTTTGTCGCCAAGTCAATCTGACTAAACTTTTGATTTGGCCTAAACTTGGTACTAGCGCTGTTCTGAATATATCCAGGCAGATGATTTCTTTACAATCTAAATGATAATGGTTACTATTTGCATCTGTTTATAACAAAATTAATGCTGAATAATTGATGAAAATTCTTAGCTCGATATTTGCAGTAATCTTACTGCTAATGACCCCAGCCATAAATGCAGAACCACAGCAGGTATTACAGTTGATTGATTATGTGGCTGTGGATTACGAAGGCGCTGTAGAAAATAGTCAAATTATTAGTGAAGCCGAATATGAAGAGATGCTTGATTTTGCAGCTGGAATTACTCTGCAACTTGCCGCATTACCTGATAATGAAATCAAAGCAGGATTAATCGAACAAGGAAATACTTTAACGCTGTTGATTGATAACAAGGAAGCAGTTGTGAAGATCAGACAGCTAATTGCTGATATGCGTCATCAAGTCATTAATAGCTATCAAGTAACTGTCATTCCACAAACACAACCCGATCTAAAACGTGGTGCTACATTGTATGCCAATCAGTGTGCATCATGTCACGGCGCTAGTGGAGCTGGTGATGGTCCGGCATCTCTTGGTATGGTACCGCCGCCTGTTAGTTTTACTGATCACGATCGTTACCAACAACGAACACTGTACGGCTTATACAATACAATGACGCAAGGTGTTGAGGGTACAGGGATGATGGCTTATCGCCAATTGAGTGATGAAGAACGATGGTCTTTGGCATTCTATGTAGGTAGTTTGGCGATTAAAACAGCTGATATAGATAAGGACCTTGATATAAACTATCACCCATTGGCTAATATTAATAAATTAACCACAATAACGCCTCATCAAGCAGAAATTTTGTATGGAGAAAAAGGCGCGTCAGTGATGACTGCTTTACGTTCTCATCCTGAATTGTTTTATAACAAAGGCTCCAATAAGCTTGATTTTGCGAAGAAAAAGCTGGCAGACGTTATCACTAGTTATCAAAATAATGAACCTGAACAGGCATATCAATATGCTGTATCAGCGTATCTTGATGGCTTTGAATTGATCGAGCAAAACATAAATACACTTGATAGTGCTTTACGGCTTGAAATTGAATCTGCAATGACAGGCTTACGTAATAAAATTCGTGCCGGCGAATCTATTGAGAATATTACAAAAGAAATAGCATTTATTAATGCTAAATTAGACATTGCAAGTGAATTATTAGGAACTAAATCCTTGTCTGCTAGTGCAACATTTACCAGTGCTTTCTTTATTTTGCTACGTGAAGGCTTGGAAGCACTGCTTGTAGTTGCAGCCTTACTGGCTTTTCTTGTCCGTACCAAGCGAAAAGATGCCACGCGTTATATTCATTTTGGTTGGATCGGTGCTGTAGTACTTGGTCTGATGACCTGGTGGGCTTCTATTTCATTATTCGATATTTCGGGGGCCTCTCGAGAAGTAACCGAAGGAGTAGCAGCCATCGTTGCCATGGTTATTTTATTTTATGTTGGTTTTTGGATGCATGATAAAAGTAGTGCTGCTAAATGGAAAAAGTTTATCGATGATAGTATGCACAAAGCCATGTCATCAGGTACTTTATGGACCCTGACAGGACTTTCATTTATAGCCGTTTACCGCGAAGCATTTGAGACTATTTTATTTTATCAAGCCTTATGGGTACAAACAGGCGAAGCAGGCCATAGTATGGCTTTGGGTGGGTTTCTTACTGCTGTAGTCGTCCTTGTTGTCATCGGCTTTCTCATTATGCGTTATAGCGTTCGCCTTCCATTAAGACAATTTTTTGCAGTTACAGGCGGCTTGATGTTTGTACTTGCTATTATTTTCGCTGGAAAAGGCATTGCCGCGCTTCAAGAGGCGGGGATGATTGTATCCAACCCAGTCGCTTTTATTCGTGTAGATTTATTAGGTATCTATCCAAATTTACAAGGTTTATTACTGCAGCTAAGTCTGATTATTATTGCAGTCATTTTGTGGAATAAAAAAGCAGAAAAAGCGTAAATGATAGTAGTTGATCGTTTGAGCTGAAAATTCTGCTTGGCTGGGAGTGCCTACGCCGATCAATAACAAACTCTTAGGAGTCTCGATATGCCTCGTATGTATACCCATTTATCTAATTTCCGTGCTGACAATTATTAAACATATATTGAAAATTACGCGGTCGACATGAACTAAATGTTCATGATCACCGGCTTCGAAATAGATGTCTGATAAATTATCTAGCGAGCTATCTACTAGCGTTTGTACACCATAAGCATGACCTAGGGGGAATATCCCCTAGTTTACAATCTTTAAGTAAATCCTCAGCATTTGTTTTGGGAGTAACTTCATATGGTTGCCCCATCACCTTCGCAATACTATCAAGTTTGACCCTCCTTTCTGCGGGCACAACAACCATCCGATACTCCCAATCAGGTTTTAGTAAATTGGATGAGCGCTCAGATTGAATGGCACGCCTTTTAGATCTAGATAAGATTTCACAACATTTGATATAGCCATGTTGATAACCACGTCGAGGATGATTTATTGTCTCGATGTTGTTAATTTCTGCTTAATAGCAGATCTATAAAATATACTGGTGTAAACGCGGTATATATATTGATCTTATAAAATATCAAGAAGTTCCATTTTGTTTGTAAATTATTAATTCTAAAATCGAGTTAGATACGCCTCACTTTATGATTTTAATCGTCCTGATTATAGGAATAGTAGATTTCCTACTAACAAGCTTGCAATTGACTAAGTAAAGTACTTATCAATGTGACAAAACTAAAATAACAGAGCACAAATTAAAACAGTTATTGTTGTATTAATATTGCCGATAAGTCTATTTTCAATATCCGATATTACTTAGGAATCATTTCATTTCTATTGGTAACAGATAAACCGTAGCTCCTAATCGTTGTAACAATTTAGCAACTCATATGTCATTATTGATTGATCTGGTTTTAAATTACGCTAGTTGAAGTGGTTAATTGATCACCGTTCTGTATGCAACAGGGCGTTGAAATCACGATTCATTAATTCAACATCACCAAGGTTGTATTCAATTAGTTTTTGTAGATGAGTCATGCTGTCGCTATCAATAAATTCACAATGGATGCCAACACGATTTTCTATTTTATGAGTAGTCGTACCGATCATGATGATTTGTATTTCACCTGTCTCATCAAGAGTGAGAGTGAGTTTGCAACCCGTGCCGGCTGCAGGTGTTGCACCTGAACATCCAGTAATAAATGCACCTTTAAGTGATATGTCGATAAGCTCACAAACATGGCAACACTCAGTAGTTTCAAATTCAACTAAACAATTAAAGTTAACTCGATGAGAATGTCTATATTCAATCATATATTAAAGTAAAACCCTTGAGAATAAACACTACCCTTAAAAAATAAATGACTATAATCAGTATCTTATGAATATTATATAACCTTGTATAGGTTTTTAGCCTATCTCTGCTATGATGTAAATTGAGCGCCCTTACATAGCGACTGAATATACCTCTATACAAAATGGGTTGTTTTTATGAGTAACTATTTAAATAGTCATAGAGTTTACCAAACACTTAAATCGATCATTAGTGTCGCATTAGTCTATTTTCTTTTAGCTGAATTGAGTGTTCAGATTTCATCTGTTGCTAATGCCACACAATTATTATCTTTACACGCTGGATTTGCAATAGCAGTAATGTTGTCGATAGCTTGCTTGCCAGCAGTGACCGGTATTGTAATAGGTGCGTTATCTTTCAGTTTTTACCATATAGCGGAACTTGATGTCGTTAATAGTGATGTCTTATTGCAATCACTTATTCCTGCTTTTACCGTTGCAATTCAGGCTTATATTGGTCTAAAAATTTATAGAAAGTGGGTAAGTGTCGATAACAGCCTAAGTCATGATGACGACTTGTTACGCTTTTTGAAAGTACTACCAGTTATTGCCGTCATCAATACTTTATTGAGTCTGCTTACATCTCAATGGTTAACTTCATCCACGCTAGATATCTTTAGTTCAGTGTCGATAGAACTATGGATTGGTCACGTGCTTGGCCTCATCTTGGTGATTCCTGTTGTGTTCAGTTTTATCGAACATGACAACGATTTATGGCGAAGTCGCAAGCATATTATAATTCCTAGTTTTATTGTTACTTTGATAATATTTTTTCTAGTCTCTGGTAGTATAAAACAATATGAAAATAGCCGATTATTAGATAGGTTCAAGCTTATTAACAATCAAACTGCATCATTATTCTATATTTCACTAAAAGAAAAAGAGTTGTTACAAGCAAGTGTTGCCCAATTTTTCGTTTCATCACAAGAAGTGACCAGAGCTGAGTTCAAACAATTTGTGACGGGTCTTTCACTGGATAGTAAATACATTCAAGTTGTTGAATGGCTGCCTAAAATAAAAGATGAACAGCGTTCAGATTATGAAAAGTCCCAGAGTGAATACTATGGTGAAGATTTTTCTATTACCGAATTCAAGGCAGAAGGAGTCATTATCCCTGCAACAAAACGAGACGTTTATTATCCGATTACTTTCCTTGAGCCAGAATGGGACAATGAGTTAGCAAAAGGTTTTGATCTGAGCACTTCATCTTCTGGTAAAGCCTTCATTAAAAAGACAATAATATCGGGGGTAAGCCAAGGAAGAGAGCCGGTTAAGACTTTACAAAACAGTGGATTTAAAAGTGCTTTTGTTGTTTATAAACCCGTTTATACAAACTTAGATGGTACTAAGACACTTGATCCCAGTGAAGGTGAAGTTTTCGGTTTTGTTAGTGTTGAGGTTAGAGTTGAAGATTTTATAGCAACTGTTACTGGTTCTACAGAAACGGCAAATTTTAAGCTTGAATGGCAAGATACGGAAAGTGGAAAGTATTATTTTGATAACAATATTCAGGATTCCGTACCTTTCAAAAACGTGATTGATATTAGTGTTTCTGGTAGAGATATGAAGTTGATTTTTACACCGACCGAGTTATTTATAGAACAAGCAACTACTCAAGTTGTTGCCATTGCAATGTTGACAAGCTTAGTTTTAGCCAGTTTATTTTTGATATTAATTCTCAATATCACTGCGCGAACGTCACGAATACAAAGTGAAGTTAAACTTAGAACTGAAGAATTAGAAACAGCAAATCATAAATTAGAACTTTTATCTAATAAAGATGTACTTACGGATCTATTCAACAGACGATATTTTGAAAATGCACTCCAAGATGAATTTGAACGGTCAAGACGCTATAACACGACGTTTTCTTTAATAATGTTTGACATTGATAACTTTAAAAATATTAATGATCAATATGGTCACCCCTGTGGAGATCAAGTGATTAAGGCTATTGCTGATTATTTAATAAATACCAGTCGTTCATCTGACGTAGTATCACGAGTCGGTGGCGAAGAATTCACACTTATTTTACCTGCTCAATCAGGAACTCATATCATGAGTATTATTGAGCGTATACGGGTTGATATTAGTAATATTAAAGTGAAATATGATGAACACATCGTGCAGTTCACCTGTAGTTTTGGAATTGCGATATTTGATGAGAATGTAAAAGATACCGATACATTCATTAAAATGGTAGATCAAGCCATGTATAATGCAAAAAACATGGGCAGAAACAGAACTGAATTATTCACAAACCCCTAAATTTACTACAAATTTGAGATAATAAAAATACTCGACATTAAGATGCATTCTGAACTTTAACAGATAAGTCAATGAACTTACTAATAATAAACTGGTCAATATGAGTAATTAAGTTATTCAAGAGCAAGCATTATGAATAGAATTAATCTTCTAGTTTCTTTGACAGATATGAATAGGCGAAGAGAAGAACGCCGCCAATATTATCGCCGTATTTTTAAACATGCTTTTGGTAGTGACAAATGGGTAGAAGTAGTTCGGTCCACTTATGCGTTCTGGCCAAAAGAAGATAGGCGCTTTCAAGAACGCCGAAGTGTAACGCGTCGAATAGTTGAGCGAGGAGCACTATTTGGAAAATACCGTCGTCACGGACTTCGGCAACAGCCCTTGAAAAATCATTATCAAAGCCAAATTTTGACTGAAGAAGAAAGAGAAATGATCAATGATCTAAGTCGTCGTTATTAAGATTTAAGATACATTGGGCTTATACTTGTCCTCATTTAATGCCTTAATGAGAAGCTTGAATGCATAAAGACCGAAGCCCATTTTTTTAAATAGTTTTTGAAAAAATATGCATAACCACCACACCTGAAATAATCAAGCCCATACCTAAAACCGCTGGAATATCAGGTGTTTGGTCGTATAAGATAAAGCCAACAATAGTGACTAAAACGATACCAAGCCCTGACCAAATGGCATAAGTAACCCCTACTGGCATAACTCGAAGAACAAGTGTCATAAAGTAGAAGGCAATAGCATAACCAATAACGACAATGACGCTTGGTACTAGCTTAGAAAATTCTTCTGATGCTTTTAATGCACTTGTTGCCGTGACTTCTGCAATAATTGCTATGGCTAAGTATAAATATGTCATGTTTCCCTTGATATTAATCTAACGATTTAGTTAAGGGGCTGCAGCATAAAATAAATATGCCCCATTTTATTTCATGGCCTATTAACAGGGCTTATTTGCCGTTCTCTTTAGCGTAATTTTCTGCTAAATAAATTCAATGCCAACTGATAACCTAACTGAGCAGTTTGAGCATCATAACGACCACCATCACCTTCATCACGCATAAAAGCATGACCAGCATTGAACTCATGCCATGTGAAGCTAATGTCAGTTTCACTTAATGTTTGATGAATCTTGCTAAGGCCTGCGGGTGGTACGTGATTATCTTGCTTGCCCCAAATCATTAACAACTCACCCTTGATATCATCCAAGCGTTCCATGCTATGTTGGCCTGGTGCATTTGGAATAACTTGAATGTGTAAATCAGTAGCATAAAAACATGCAGTACCTTTAACTTCAGGTTGCAATGCCGCACGAAAAGCCAAGTGACCACCAATACAATAGCCCATCGCACCAATATTACCGTTGCACCAGTCTTGCAGTTTAGCAAAGTTAATTAAGGCGACATTATCAGAGTCATAACCTTGAATATCTTTAGCTTCTTTATCTGCGTTGCCTTTTTCACGACCGGCATCGTCATAGCCCAATACGGTACCAATAGGGTTCAATTCATGGAATACTTCTGGCACCATTACCGCATATCCATGGCTTGCCATAAGTTTTGCCGCACGTTCAATAGGGCCAGTTTGTTGAAAAATCTCTGAATAAAACAGAATAGTAGGGTAACTACCTTCGCTCAGTGGACGGTGAATATAAGTACGCATCACACCCGTTGGTGTGTCTAGGTCAGCGAAATGGCTTTGTACGTTCATGATAAGCTCTCAAGATTGGTTTTTAATAATGTTTTTATATAAAGATATAAGACGGGGCATTGTACAACGATTCATGTTATTCATCATTGATTAGTAAATCTAACATGTTATCTAGCCTAGCTACTGTAGTCATTTACAATCCTTATGAAATTCAAGTTTGTTTTTTAGTAACTGTTTCAATGGTATAAAAATTTAAATTAAGGTGGCCGATTAATTATAGTAACTTTAAGCGACTTTTAAGTTCTGGTCTTTTTTGGCTAGGCGTTAACTAAGCTTGCTAAGAAGACTCTCAGAAATAGAGCTGTTTTTACGTGTCATGATTGATCCACAAAGGCTTAATATGACACCATAATCTCGTTGCGACGTAAAAATGGTAATGTCCAAGGTGGGTTATAGCGTGCAAGCTCTGGTTTACCAATAGGTGTGATGCCTTTGCTATTTAACCACGAGAGTAAGTCAGCCGTTTTCCTAGCGATTTTATCTTCACCTGTAAAACCAGAAAAACAAATCACGGCATAATTGCTTGCAGGTACCTCACGCAACGTGACAGCAGGATTATTAGGCTTAGGTAACGACGCTAAAGTATATTGACTCGGCATGACAAAGTGCATAAGCCATTGCTCACCTGATTGTTCGATACTTACTGGCACAGTCATACTGATTTTCGCTGACTTAGGCGTTATAGTAACGGGTGCAGTCATGCTGATTTTTTTATTTCCGCTTGTTATAGAGGTGTTATTACCAAATATATAATCTGCAATCAGTCTAAACCCAGCACTAGATGCCTCATTCAAAGTACCTGACACCCATGTTTCTGCCAATATCTTTGGGCTATAAGCACGCAACTCAAACGCATCTGACTTTTCTATTAATGTGTATTTAGCTTCTTCAATCGCCATGGCCGTACCTGCAAAAAGTGAAATGAGTAGCCCAATAATTAAACTAAACCGCATATGTCATTCCTTCAATAATATTGAATATATAAATATACAGACAATATAACCGAGAATAAATTTCGTAAATTTAAGAGCTATAATTCTCATACAAGCTACTTTTAAAAAAGATAGATAGATCTAAGTGTTAATAAATTAGATCTATTGTGAGGGTGAAAATTTTGTGCGTAAGCGGCTTTGTGAATGGTTCTCACCAAATAACTGGGTAGAGTCATGTGCAAATAGTCCTGCACGCCAAAATCCCCATTGCTCTAAAACTCTTAGAATTGTTTCATCATCTTTAATACCAGAGAGTAATGACCGTCTAACAGCATTCAAACGTGAAATGCGTAAATAAGGTAATGGGTTCATCGCTAATTAATGTAGCTCCGAGACGGATAGTAACCTCTCTAATTCGGGGGGCGAAGACGAAAAACTCAATAGCAACGGTTATTTGCTACCCCACATTTTAGCCACGGCATGCTCGTTACCTAATAATCCGACAATTACACAAACTAACCCGCCTATGAAGAATACTAGAATAGGGAGAAAACCAGCGATTTGGCTAGCTACTACGGCAGCTATAAGTGAAATAATGGACAGAAATAAAGATAAGCAACCCATAAACAACAGAATTTTTCGGTGAGAAGGTTTATAGATATATTTGTCCTCACCTGATTCAAAATAATTTAAAATCGGCGAAAATAATTTTCTCAAGTTAGTTTTCATTTCTTTACTCTTTTAATGATTGTATCGATTTCTTGATTATCCATTATAAATTCCAGACTGATAAGGTTGAGCATTGCGGGCGAGCAACATATTAACTGCTAGATTATATTGAGTTTTGTTTATTACTGCTTATTTGAGATCACATAGCTGACTATATTCCAACATTTTGCTACTCTTAATATTAGCTTACTTTTTAGATACAGTTTTTTGACTTAAAGCACGCTCGACAGAAAATTCATAGAGATCAATAAGACCTTCCTCACTGATCTCTATAAAGTCATCCATTTGACTTATGGCCCGAATAAAGCCGTCATTCTTAAGCTTGGGATAATAGCAGTGATTAACCTCGTTAAATTCTTCATGGTGAGGATGATGGAATGTTGCAAGGGATAACGTCTATTAAGATATAAGCCTGTTCCGTTTATGAGTCTTATTTTTTTGAATTATTCGACGCCAGCACTTCCTCCAATGAGAGTCCTGTTGAATCATTAATCGTTCGCCATAAATAATAAAAAATACCACCCATTATTAACATTGATGGCAAGGCAATTACTGGATAGCTGTAAAGCGTTAGCTGGCCAAGTTGCTCATTAAACTCAGGCGTACCTGCTGGGCTGGTTACAATCCATTTAGCTAAGATGTAATTCATTATTGCGGAGAAAACAAACGAAGCAGCGACAAGATAGGTTGCATTGAGTAAGCGTTTATCAAAAGAGGCGGTGCTGTTATTTTCTGCCAATTTTTCTTTTATTTTTTCAACGTCCATCACTTCAGGGTTAAAAAGTAACGCTTTGATTAACGGGTATGGCGTAAAAGCTGAGATTAAAACAACCGTTCCAATTAATGCTGGAATTGCCGCCTCTTTAATCGCTAACCATTTAGTATCAAGCTCAAATAAACCAATACCACCAGTAAGCATCACACTCACTAAACCTAACAAAGCGATAAAATTAAACTTTCTGTATTTGATTAACTCGAATAGTCCCCATATCAAAGGTAAAGAAAGGGCAACAATGAGACCACCAGTAGCCCCTAAGTCATCGTCGCCGCTTAGTTTCATTAAAACAATTGACGGTATAACGATGCTGACCATAAGATCGATCATCGGACGCTTTTTATGAGTTGGGGCGTTATTCATTAGTTTGTTGTTCCAGATTAAAATTTCAAGAATGCCACCATTATATAGAATCACAAAATCGCTCGATAGCTTAAATCCAAGCTAGAATAGGTCGGACAAATCTAGAATCTGATAGGGAAGGGCTGTGAACCTGATTTTTAACTTAAAATTTAAGTTGGTAATAAGGGCTTGATGGCATGGTCTATTTTTTAACTAAAATTAACAACAGCTAACTTCATACTTGTACATACGACTATTTAAGATAGTGGCCAAAAACAATAAACATACTAAGAGGAAAAGACCGTGGAAACAACAGATGCATCACGCAGAGATTTATTAAAAGGCTTGGGTAGTGCTTCAGTAGCCCTTGCTGCTGGACTATCATTGAGTGCCAATGCCAACACTACTGCTGTCGATCATAGCAAGATGAATCACCAGGTCCCGATTAATGTGAAATTAGAAGAGTTGATCGATACCTTTCTAGAATGTATCAAGATGGGCGAAATTTGTAATCAACATAACATGCACATGTTTCAAATGGGCGATACCGCACTGGCCGATTGTTCAATTGCCGTTCAAGAATTGATAGTAGCCAACACGGCGGTAATAAGATTCACAGCTAATAACTCTCGCCATTTAAAGACTTTTCTCGAAGCCACAATAAAAGTATGTGAAACATGTGAAGAAGAATGTAAAAAACATGACAAACACATTCAATGTAAAGACTGCGCTGAAGCATGCCGTGATTGTATCGATTTCTGTACTGTATACCTTGCCGCTTAAAAAGAGCTGGGAACTTAGTAACAGGCCTAACTATTCCTGATTTTATGGATTCCGTTGAGACTGTTATTTCTTTTTATCAGCTACTTGTCTTCTGAGCTTCATTTAAATCGTTATATTCCTAAACGACTAGCCATTCGATGGTATTCTTCATGCTAAATACGGCTTATGTTTTTAACCTTAACTCTCACCTTTTTCAATGGTGAAGATTAACTTATCTTCTGTTTCCGACGATTCAATCAATTGGTGTACAGATATTTCACAATAAACTGGGATATCGATAAATGCGGCGCGATCAGTAGCAATCAATCGTAGCCGTTCTCCAGCTTGCATTGTAGAGAGTGCTTTTTTGGCTTTTAGTAATGGAAGGGGGCAGTTTAAACCTGAGGTATCAATTTCTGTGTCAAAGTGAGACATATATAGTTTTCTTGTTTTAAAGTAAAATGCGGCGATATTTTATAGCACTAGCTACTATTTGGAGATAAGTCGTTAAATAAATCAGTTACTTGCTTATCCAGATTAGTAATTGTCTGCTTGATTAATTAATGACTACTGACCCAGTAGATATACAGGTCATCATCAGATTGATGGCGAACTTTGATGACAGTTCCAACAAAAATCAAAAGAAGCATTATTCTTTTCTCGACAGTTGCTACATATCCATTCAGCATCGGCATCACGACTAAAGGAAGACGATATAACATCGATTGCTTTGTCATATTCATTATCGTTTACCACCCATAACTCAAGCCATGTTTCATGGGGTACTAGATCACCGGCAGCGCCTGCTGCAAATTCATTTTTCAGCATAATATCTATGCCTGAATTTTCAACTAAGTTTTGAATGTTATGGACTAAATAGCGATTTTCATTGGTGTAGAGTAATTTCATAAATCAATATCCTTGACCAATAAAGGTTGCATAAATCGGTGGAGATTACTATTTTGTGTTTCAAAATAGCCGTGTATAGACATTGTGAGTACCGAGAACATATCTTGAATTATTAACGGTCTAGTTCGGTATTTTCGCACAATTTTACACTGCCAATAGTCATTGATTGATCCTAATGACATTATTTCCCATCAAATATATTGTTTGTTGGTGGCAATGAAATGGGAGTGGCGGACCATATTGAGCAAGCCTAGTGAAGCCGCTTGATAAGGTCTTGTCTAAAATAACTCCTCAACAAGGGAAAATATGGACCGCTGATTGGCAGTCTTAAATTTTAGTGACTTCGACCCTATAAGGTTATTTACGATAGAATACTCAGGATTTTGGCATTAGACTGGATCACTCTTGCATACACTTTCTGAGTTAAAATCTGGTGAATTATCGGGCATTAAACGCTTATCATTAGCAGAACATATAACGTCATTTCCCTTAGAAATTCTTTCGCTGGCTGATAGCCTAGAAATACTCGATTTATCTAATAACTAACTTAGCTCATTACCCGATGAGTTGGTAAAATTGCATAAGCTCAAAATCATATTTGCATCAAATAATGAATTTGAAATATTACCTGAGGTATAGGGCCGCTGCCCTAACCTAGAGATGGTAGGTTTCAAAGCTAATAAAATACACACCGTGTCAGGGCAATCATTACCGATAAAACTACGTTGGTTAATATTGACTGACAATCAAATTGAAAAACTACCAGATAGTTTAGGTGAACGACCTTCATTACATAAGTTTGTCATTGCAGGCAATAAGTTAACGAAACTACCTAAGACACTTTCTAAATCTTATAATCTTGAGTCAGTACGTGTTTCAGCTAACCAATTGACAGCATGCCCAGTACAATTACTCGATTTACCAAAGCTTGCTTGGTTAGCCATGTCAGGTAATCCCTTTAGCCAAGGAGAGGCTAATATTGAAACCGTTCCTCGAATACCTTCATCACATTACAAAAAAGACTCGGGCAGGGTGCATCAGGTGTTATTTCAACCGCTACTTGGAATACAACTGACCATCAGTTTCCGAATGACATTGCTGTAAAAGTATTTAAAGGTGAAGTCACAAGTGATGGTTATCCTGAAGATGAATTAAAAGCCTGCTTAAAGGCGGGTAATTATCCAAATTTAGTTCAACCATTGGCACAAGTGAATGAAGAGGGTTATCTAGCCTTAATCATGGACTTAATACCGCAGCACTACAAAAACCTTGGTCTACCGCCTAGTTTTGAAAGTTGTACGCGTGATACCTTCACAGAAAGTTTTACGCTGCCAATTGCACATATTGGAAAAATAGTGAATCAAATGCAGGATGTATTTAATCATTTACATGAAAACCAAGTAAGCCACGGCGATTTATATGCCCATAATATTTTATTTGATCAACAAGCTAATATCATATTTGGTGATTTTGGTGTCGCAACGATGCAGCACATGTTAAGCGATCTACAACAAGTTAAAATTAAACAGATTGAACAACGGGCATTGAGTTATTTAATTGATGATTTATTAGGCGTATGTGTTGAATATGATCAAAACAGTGAACCTTATAATGACCTTCAGCAATATGCCGCATCATTACGCTAAAGGCATGTAGGTACCTGTAAAATAGGCATTATTTATAGCCTATGGCTAAATAAATCTTTCCCCCCTTTACGACACTTATAAGATCAAGCTGACTGAGCCCTTGATATTAGATCAATCTATTCTAAGCCCAACGATATGATTCTGTGAAATATTTTGATTCCTAAAATGGATTTTTTAACTTTTAAATCAACGTCTTTCTTTCTTGTAGACATAACTTGATGAGTGGTATAAATTACCGCGAATTAATTATAGTGAACTTAATTTTCAGGAATGAAATCAATGGCTAGACCACAAGGGCTACTTGAAGCAACAATGTACGCAAATAGGCTTGGCATACCTGTTGAAGAAGTGATTACTAAAATCAAAGACGGTACTTATATTGGACGTCAAGTGCATGGTGAGTGGTATTTAGAATCTCCCATGGTAGCAGTTTCGACCGATAATACATCTTCCCAAGATGTTAACACTGAACCAAATGAATCGAGATACGATGACGATGTACCGACATCTTACTCAATGACACGTTTCTTATTAAAAATGTCAAGTTTTTTAGGCTGGATCTTGTTTTTAGGTGGGATGGTGTGGCTTTTAAGTGGATTTATAATGAGTGATGGCATTCAAGATAAGCTAATAAAAGGCGGTGTAGCATTTCTTTTAGGTATTGCAATAATCCACGTAAATCAAGTTATTTTAGCTGTTCTAGATACGTCGGATAACACACTTGAATTATTGAGAGTCATGCGAGACAAATAAGTGTTAAATGGATTTAAATAACAAATTAACTCTTACTTTATTAATATGTTTAGCTACTCTATCAGCTTATGCGAGTAGCTGAGCGGTCGAGTGTTGCAATACGCTTTCTGATACGGCTGGAAATATTTTTTCCCAACATATAGAAAAATCAAACTGGCTACCTTTAACGCCTAGTGTAAAATCAATCCACTACGCCACATCATTTAAAAGCGATAACGCATAAGGATAATAATTAAGATGAGTCAGTTTTGAATACTGATCAACATGGCCAGCAACTATCAATTTTAGATGTTCCATTTCAACCCCCAACCTCTCATCAAGCACAGCGATTATTTCATGGTCGAAGTCATGTCCATAAAGGCTATGAGCACGTTGCTATAGATTGGTTGTCACCCGTATTACTCATCACACTGTATAAAGTCGTTGCGGCTAGCGAGTTAAAGCAGTTGGCCGAACAACTGTTTTCAGCCGTCAGTGAATGCACATCAGTTCAAGTTCAATACCGATATGAACAAACAGGGCCTATTGAGTTATTAATGGGCGATGCCTGCACAGAGACCACCGTTGAAGAAAATGGCCTGAAATATCAAATCTCATTAGGTCGAGCTCGAAATACCGGCCTGTTTCTGGATATGATTAATGGCCGTCAGTGGGTTAAAGATAATGCACAAGGCACACGAGTATTAAATCTATTTTCCTATACCTGTGCTTTCTCTGTTACTGCCATCGCCAATGATGCGGCGAGCGTCTTTAATATTGATATGAGCCGACCATCACTGGCAATTGGACGAGATAACCATCGCTTAAATGACCACGACACAGGAAAGGTAAAGTTTGATTCCCTGGATATTTTTAAATCATTCGGTCGAATAAAAAAGAACGGGCCTTATGATTTATTAATTTGCGATCCACCTTCCTTTCAAAAAGGCAGTGTTGATATTAAACGTGATTATAAAAAGATAATTAGACGGATCCCTGAGTTTATGAATCCTAATAGTTTATTGATGTTATGTTTGAACTCACCAGATTTAGATGCTGAATTTCTTAAAAAAACGGTGGCTGATGAATGTGCCGATTGCCATTATCTAAGTGAGATATTTCCACCTACTATATTTAAGAATGCAGTAGAGGAACAAGGTTTAAAGGTATTGATTTACCGTTATAAAGGCTGAATACCTCAGCTAGTATTTGATGCGCTAATACCTAATCAACTGGCTAAGAAACCAGATTTTTGTTATTTTAAGGTGTTATTGTGGTCAGGTCACCACGGTACTGTTTGTTTAGCATCATCATTGATTGAGCGACGAATACCTTCAACTGACAATGTTAAATACACCGTTTCGGACGATGGCCCCAACAGACTGGCATCTATACCGTAATCTACTAGTTTGAAGCTGGTCGTGCCAACAAAACCTCGACGGTAGCCAAGCCATGGGTCTTTACCGTGGCCAACAAAACTAACTTCGATGGTTAACGGTTTAGTCACACCATGCAAGGTGAAATCGCCCGTTAATAGGCCCGTTTTATCATCTTTTTGTTCAAAAGAAGTTGAGATAAAATGAGCTTGTGGAAAGTTGGCGGCATCCAAGTATTTATCGCCTCTCAGATGTTTATCGCGTAAGGCATGATTGGTATCAATACTGGCAACGTCGATTGTTACCTCCACTTTTGCCGCCGAAGGATTCTTTTCGTTATAACTGAAATCACCTGAAAACGTATTAAAACGACCGCTCATCCAGCTAAACCCGAGATGTTGAATTCTAAAATCAATAGACGCATGTGCACCGTCGGTATCTATCTGATAATAATCCGCATAGGATGAAAAGCTTGTTGTTAAAACCGAAAACGTGAATGCTATAGCCCATAATAATTTTTTCATGCTGTTCTCCATTGGGTGGTGTTTTACTTTCCAACTATTCTCAATAAGATATTATCTTTGGCATTAACTATAAAGTATCTCGCCAGACAAATGAGCGCCATCATTAAAACACGAAGCAACAAAATGGCTCACACCTGATATGATCCATCCTGTTCCAACAAAGTTCAAAAAAAGACAATTTAAACTAAATAATAATATTGAGAGAATAATAATGAGTGAAGATCCAACTACTACCAAGACATTTCAACAACGAGCTGATGAGTTTATTGCTGTTGCAAACCAACAAGTGCCTACTAGTTCAGTAGATGATGTTAATACATCAATTCTATTTGCTGCCGCGCGGTTTAATGCCTTTAGTGTAGCCCGTTCATTTGAGACTGCTGAGAACATGCAAGCAGAGAAACAAGAAGCGATGAAATTCTTCATACAACGCTATACAGAGATGTTAGAGCAAAATATGGATGAATATATTTCGCGTTTTGAAAGCTATTCACCAAAATAATCAGATATTAGTAGTTAGAATATCTGAAATGGGGTCAGACACAATTCGCTGTATTGCAGAGGTTTAAAATAAATCGAGTCTGACCCCGTTGATTATTCATTCACCTATAATAAAGTTTTTAACCTTATGATAGAAGTTGCACTTTTTCCCATACCCAATTCAGTTAATTTTCCTGGCGTGCCAATTTCGTTACATGTTTTTGAGCCCCGTTATCGAAAAATGGTGAAATACTGCATCCATCACAACATGATGATGGGCGTTTGCCACACCGAAAAAGTGGTACACGCCAAGACGCGAGATCAAACCCAGGAAGAAGTACTCAGCAGCAATCAATCTACCTACAAGCCATGTGCTGTTTTTTCTGCCGGTAAGGTAGAGCTTCTGGAAGAGATGGATGATGGCCGGATGGTAATATTAGTTAACTTTGAAACTCGACTGAAGCTACAAAAAGAGCGGCAGACCCTACCGTTTAATATATGGGCTTGTAAGCCATATGAAGATGAGCCGCTTGAGGATGAAAACTTAGTAGGGTCATTAAAGCAAAGTCATGAAAAGATCATGCAACGCTTAATGACCATTAGCTTTGGCAATGATGAAGTTCAAAAAATACTAGCTAAGGAACATTGGCAAAATATGTCTCCAATTGAGTTTAGTTTTTTGGTAAACGCTTTGATTGCCATGCCTTCAGAGATCAAACAAAATTTGCTAGAAATGAGACGCCCGCAAGAGCGATTAGATGCAATATTGAAAATGGTAAATTCTATTAAGTAATGTCTTTAGTACAAAGCCTGAACTTAAGATGAACCTCACGGCCGCCCTCAATGCGAAGCCGAGCACTGGAATAACTAAATGATCAAATACTGCGGTGTTTGAGCGTAGCGAGTTGCGTAGTACTTCAAAAAGTCTTTAAAAGAAGGTGAGGGTGTTAGCGATGCAATATATCCATCTGGATTTGGTTTCCTTAGTCGTGTTTATGGCGAGGCTACACGCAATATACGTATGAGGCCAAGCATATGTCGTTCAGGAGGACTTGGTGAGGCCATCTCTTATGCATGTCGTAAAACTGCACTGGGTTTAATGGGCATGGCAGCAATTGAAACGGGTATTTGTTTTGTTCAATTTGGAGAGGATGAACAAACATTACTTGTCATGCTGAAAAAAGAGTTTCCGAATGCTGTAATTAGCGCGTCTTCGGCACAAAACACACCAGAACTTGATACTTGGATCAAGGCTTTGGATCAGCATATTAGCGCAGGCATTCCCAGACCAGATTTACCAATCGATATGCGTGGAACTGCATTTCAAATGTGAGCTGGGTGATGGAAAACATGCATCTAGTTGATATGCGGATGCCTCCACAGGCCGGCTCACGCCCATGGGGACCGTATGACTTTTGGATGTTATTTGGCATGTGGACCGTCATGATGGTTTCGATGATGACACCTTCCGTTATTCCCATGGTACTCATGTATACCGCCGTCAATAAAGGTGAGCAGAAGAAGGGCTTACCTTATAGCCCGGCATTTATATTCCTCAGTGGTTATCTTGTCGCTTGGTCGTTATTTAGTATTGGCTGCTGCTGGGCTTTAATGGTCGTGTTATTTGCCGTCGGCGTAATCAATATGCTGTGGGTATTGTTAATAACCGCCTTTGTTTTACTGGAGAAAGTAGGGCCAGTTTCGCAACATTACTTACGCGCGACTACGGGGCTAGGGCTGGTTGTTTGGTCTTTAATTGGACTTCCAGCTTGCCCATGGATCGACCTTCTTGTCCGAGCTATGTCTTGTCTCCTGAGCCCATTCCGCCGTTTTAGCTTCGCGTTTTACGCGCAATCGCTCAGCGTCCTCTAAATTTAACTCCGCTGGCTCCCCTACGACTTGACCTTCTGGAATGACTCTATCCCTAGGAGGCAATGAAAACTGTTCGGAAGACGGACTAGGTAAGTTTTTAAACTCATATAAATAGAAAACTTCAACTTTTTCACGCGCCCAAGCTGTTTTTTTTAAAAACTTCACACTAGAATCAATGCTCGGATTGACCTTAAAACAATTAATGTTTAAATAGGCAAAGAGAATCTCAAAACCGTAATGATCAACTATTTCAACCAATAAATTTTTCAACCCAACAGCGTGTAACGGGTTGTTCTTGTAATTGATCTCATTGTTCATATTAATGTCCGCTTAAAATGCCTAAGTAAATACCTACATTATACCTAGGGAATCATGGGTTCACCCAGCTTCATTTGTTGTTTCTCTTACCCCCAATATTAAAGGTTGGTTTGGAACAGCCGTTCTGGGTAATCGGGCCATTCAATAAGATGACTAGCCCTTCGTCGACAATCAAGCTGGCTGACCCCTTGATGCGCCTTGATATCCTAACGTTTTTGCCTGTACAGTTGAAATATCAAATTGGCTACGGCTACCCTTGTTCTTCTAAGAGTGGTGTTATTTTTTGTTCTAACCAATCAGTAATTTCAGCTGTGTACTCTTGCCATTCCTCCGTTCCTGAAACAAGAGTAATAATCTTATTCAATCCAACACCTCTATCTAGTCCAAGTCTTTCAATAATGTCATCTATATATTTGTGACTCTCATCCGCAACATTAATTTCCTTAGCTACATTTATAATTTCTTGGTGCTCTGCATTTTGGGAAGCGGTAAGATTTCTGATAATCCTATGTAGAAAAGGTTCTGGCTTGGCATCTTCAGGCAAACGATATTGTTTAATTACTTCTATTGCTTTGGTTTTGAAGTCTTCAGAAAGAGCATCACTACCCGTTATTACTTTATTTAGGCAGTTAATCTTTTCTTCTTGCGTAGAATAAACATCGCCATCTAGTACAAAGAGTGAGTTAGATATCTCTTGATTACTAAAAAGTAGGCCAGAAACGGCAGTAAAACAATTTGTTGCTGCTTCAAAACGATGTATCGAAATTAAACGTTGGCCACTTAATTGAGATGCCAGTTTGTTAATAATAGCGGCGGATAAATCATCTTCCACAAATAGTTCTAAAGGTTTGGGTTGTTGGCCGGTAAGTCGATTGATAGCGTCGGGTGTTGTGTCATTAAAGCATAGCGTTTTAGTTGGATTGCTCAACAAATGTCTAATGTTAATCATTGGAGACAAATTTATCACTGACTCGCGGTGTGTAGTAAATATAACCTGAAGAGATTTATTTAAAGCCCTCGCATGGATTACTTTAATTAATATCATCAATGCTTTATCGTGTAACAACAAGTCAAGCTCATCGATTAATATCAACGAGTTTTTGGGTGCGCTGTAGATCTTTTTTAGTATGTGGAAAACTTTTTGCTCACCGGCACTCATACTTAGTGCTGAATACTTTAAGCCTTCAATTTCTACACCAATAAAGTCTTTACCCGAGGCTGTATGTATATTGTATTTTAGGTATACGCGGTTGAGAACTTCAGAGCTTTTTGCAAAATGTGAGTAAAAAGTTCTTCATCAACTTCATTTGTTGCATAATTGATCTTAGCTTGTTTTTTTTCTAACTCTATCATTGGTACACACTTGTCTATGCCAATGTAAAATAGCTCCCTTTTAGGTCTGCGAGCATAAATCGGTTTCCAACGAGACTCTTTTTGATACGTGGTCTTTATATTTTCATGTAAGTCCACTCCATCTCGGAATGTATGGATTACTTCAAGGTTGGAATCATTCCATAGCGCATCAGTACTTGGTGAAAAAGTTACTAAACTTGTGGTTTTCCCCAATTTATATTGGTTGATAGGCGCATGCTAAAGCATGAAGAACTGTAGATTTACCATTACCATTTGGACCTAATATGGCGGTTACAGGTGAACCGCTGAAATCGATTTCTAAATCAATAAGGTTTTTGAGTTTAGTAACTTTTATCGATATAAGTTTTTGCTGACTTATTCCCATTAACTACACTCTAAGTATAAATAGATTAATCAATTGGTATTGAGACCATTGATCCTAACAAAACAAAAAAGCCAGAACAATTTCTCATTCTGGCTTTCTATTTAATCCCAGTTAAGTGCACCACCGGTCTGGTACTCTGTCACTTTCGTTTCGAAGAAATTTTTCTCTTTCTTCATATTAGATTGTTCATCTAACCACGGAAGGGCGGCTTCGGCACCGGGGAAGGGTTCTGCAAAGCCTAGTTGTTTAGCACGGCGATTAGCGATGAAGCGGAACTGGGCTACGTGATCTTCTTTTGAGTAACCGAGAATAGGGTCACGCAAAATGTAGCTGGCGTAGATGCGTTCTGCTTCTTCTGCTTCTTCAAACATCGCTTGAATTTTAGCCGGATCTAAAACAACATTTTCTTCTTTAATGATTTGTTTTACAACACGAATACCGAAAGAAGCATGCATTACTTCATCACGCATGATGTATTGCAATTGTTCGGCTGTGCCTTTCATTAAACCACGACGTTGCAGTGCAAAGATTGGGCTGAAACCATTGTAGAACCAGCAACCTTCAAATATAGCAGCAAAGAAGGCGTAGGCCATGACGAAGTTTTCTAGTTCGTCGCGGTCATGCAAGTCAATATCACTACGCATAATCGAGTTAAGACGACGATTAGCAAGCTGAATCTTTTGGTTTATTTCTGGCACCACACGGTAGCGATTATAGATTTCGCTTTGATCAAGACCAATGGTTTCGATGCAATGTTGGTAAGTCCAGGTATGTAATGCTTCTTCATAGACTTGGCGCGCTTGATAGATTTGTAACTCAGGCGCAGACATTTTTTCCATTACGGCTAAACCGATATTACGCATGGCGAGAATGTCAGATGTCGTTAAGTACGACAACACATTTTCGTATACATGACGTTCTTCTAAAGTCAGTTTATGACGATAGTCGTGTACGTCTTGTGCCATGTTGATATCAAGCGGTGTCCAATGATTCTTGTTGGCATTAAGAAAATACTGCCATGCCCAAGGATATTTGAACGGTGCCAATTGGTTGATATCTGTCATGCCGTTGACGACGCGTTTGTCGTCAGGGTTAACAGGTGCAACATTCGCCAGTGGCAATGACATTTTCGGTGCATTGGCTTCTACTGGCGGAGCTGTTGCTACCGTAATGGCTTCGTAACTTTCAAATTTGTCAGCCGGAGCTGCAAAAGGATCATTCCAATCTAACATTACTGACATGCCTCGCAATCTGGTTCTAAAATTGAACACGCTTTAGGCGCTTCCATACCTTCACCTAATACGAGTTCGTCATCTACATTTGAAACAGGAGCAGGAACAGCCGCTACAGTTTGTGTGCTGCTGGTTTTTTCTGCTGCTGTTGCACCCATTGAACGTAGGTAGTAAGTGGTTTTTAGTCCACGTACCCAAGCTAGTTTGTATAGGTTGTCCATCTTCTTACCTGATGGTTCAGCCATATATAAGTTAAGGCTTTGTGCTTGGTCTAACCATTTTTGACGACGTGATGCTGCTTCAATCAACCAGCGCGCATCCATTTCAAATGCGGTCACGTAGAGTTCTTTTAATTTAGCGGGTACTCGGTCGATAGCTTGTACACTACCATCGAAGTATTTGAGATCATTGATCATGACGTCATCCCACAAGCCAAGATCTTTTAAATCATCAACCATGTATGGGTTGATAACGGTGAATTCACCTGACAGATTCGATTTAACGAATAAGTTTTGGTAGGTGGGTTCAACCGATTGACTTACACCACAAATGTTAGAAATAGTCGCAGTAGGGGCAATTGCCATCGTGTTTGAGTTACGCATACCTTGACGTTTTATCTTGTCACGCAATGTCGCCCAATCCAGCGTTTGGCTATCATCTTGTTGAAGATATTCACCACGTGCTTCTTTAAGGATTTTGATAGAGTCGATTGGCAAGATGCCTTTGCTCCACAAACTACCTTCATACGTTTTATAACTACCACGTTCGGCAGCTAGATCAGATGATGCTTCAATGGTGTAGTAGCTGACAGCTTCCATTGATGTATCGGCAAACGTTACGGCGCTATCTGAGCTATATGGTAGGCGTAGTTTATAAAGTGCATCTTGGAAACCCATAATACCTAGGCCAACTGGGCGGTGTAATAGATTTGAATGACGCGCTTGTGGCACGCTGTAATAGTTATATTCAATTACGTTATCTAACATACGCATTGCAGTAGTGATGGTGCGTTTTAGTTTTTCTAAATCGAGACCATTTTCACCAACATGTTGTGGCAAGTTGACTGAACCTAAGTTACATACAGCGATTTCATCAGCTGATGTATTCAGTGTGATTTCGGTACATAAGTTTGAGCTATGAACTACGCCAACGTGTTGTTGTGGGCTACGCAAGTTACATGGATCTTTAAATGTAATCCATGGATGACCTGTTTCAAACAACATACCTAACATTTTGCGCCATAAGTCATTGGCTGGCATTGTTTTGGTATTACGCATTTCACCACGTGCTGCTTTAGCTTCATAGGCTTCGAATGCAGCTTCAAATTTCAAGCCGACTAAATCATGTAAGTCAGGTGTTTCTTCTGGTGAGAACAATGTCCAACTAGCATTTTCAGCAACACGCTTCATGAATAAATCAGGAATCCAGTTAGCGGTGTTCATATCATGGGTACGACGGCGATCATCACCGGTGTTTTTACGTAAATCTAAAAACTCTTCGATATCGATGTGCCATGTTTCTAAGTACGCACAAACAGCACCTTTACGTTTACCACCTTGGTTAACGGCAACAGCAGTGTCATTGGCTACTTTTAAGAACGGCACAACACCTTGTGAATTACCGTTAGTACCTTTGATATGCGAACCTAAACCACGAACTTGAGTCCAATCATTACCTAGACCACCGGCAAATTTAGATAACAATGCATTGTCACGCATGGCGCTGTATATGCCGCCAAGATCATCAGGTACTGTTGTTAAGTAACATGATGATAATTGTGGACGTAATGTACCAGCGTTAAACAGAGTAGGGGTACTACTCATAAAATCGAATGAAGACAATAAGTTGTAGAATTCGATAGCGCGGCCCTCACGGTCGCTTTCATTAATTGCTAAGCCCATTGCAACACGCATGTAGAAGGCTTGTGGTAGCTCAAAACGGGTGTTCTTTTGATGAATAAAGTAGCGATCATATAAGGTTTGTAGACCAAGATAAGTAAAGCTGAAATCATTTTCAGGTTTCAGTGCTTTACCCATACGTTCAAGGTCGTATTCTGCTAATTCTGGTGCCACTAATTCATGGCTGATAGCCAAATGAATATAGCGTTTAAAATAATCGGGATAGACGTCCGTCATTTCTTCTTGTGAAGCTTGACGAGGTTGCTTGTAAACAAAGGTCAATGCTTCACGACGAATGCTATCCATCAATAAACGAGCTGCTACTGTGCTGTAGTCAGGATCTTTTTCGATAAAGGTACGTGCTGACATTACCAATGATTTTTCTACGTCAGCTTCGTTAACACCATCAAAAATGTTGCGTTGTGTATCACGCAAGATTGCCGCACTGTCGACTTCTTTTAGGCCGGCACAGGCTTCAAGAATTAAGTTTTGCAGGCGTTTAAGATCGAGTGGTGCTTTGCTACCATCTATTGCTGTTACATGAATTATGTTTGCAGAAATGGGTGTTGGATGTTGTTTTTCTTCTTCAGCACGTTTTTGAGATTGATGGTCGCGGTAAAGTACATAAGCACGAGCAACTTTGTGTTGGTCAGCACGCATCAATGCTAATTCAACTTGGTCTTGAATGTCTTCAATATGTACAGTGCCACCATCATCTAAACGGCGCGTTAGATTTTGAGAGATTTGTTTGGTGATATTCGCTACGATATCATGAATACGACGACTATCTTTCGCGGAGTCGCCTTCTACGGCAAGAAATGCTTTAGTGATTGCTATCGCAATTTTACTAGTATCAAAGTCGGTTACTTGGCCATTTCGGCGGATAACTTGATATTGACTTGAAGTGGACAGTTTTGATGCTGATTCGGCTACCATAATAGTGATTCCTGCGCTGAGTGTAGAAAAAATCTGAAAAATCTGAAACCACAAGCTGTAGTGGTTTTATAAAACTTAAACCACAAGATAGTGTGTTTTAATAATTTAGACAAGAGGTAAAAACGTATCGTTTTGTGGGTAAGATGTGGATAACTTTTTAAGACTCCGTTGTGACCTAGCTGGGATGGGGCTTTGTCCAAAAATACAAAAAAAAGTCACCATAAATATATTTTTTCAGTATGTGAAAGACTAAGCAATTTTGAGCATATTGTAAGTTATCTTCCGTGTAATATCTTACAAAAAAACCTGTTACCAATGACGACTTTTTCATTTGACAACAGGTTTAAAAAAGATAGTTAGTACAGTCGTTTTAGTTTACTGAGTTGTAGTCAATCTTGAGTAGTAGATTATAGCTTTAGCGTGGATTAACTTGGAAAACACCAACTAATTGATTGAGTCTTTGAGCCGTATGTTTTACCGATACCGAGCGATCTTGCAGGGTACCCATAGACCCATTCATTTGTTCGGCAGAGATACCTACACGACGGGCTGTATCACCATGACGTTGGCTATTTTGATCAAGTTGTTTGATTGTAGATAACATTTGTTCAACGAGATTATGTAGATAGGTGTTTTCAGAAGATGCTTCTTCAGTCATTTTCAGACTGCGATCGACATTTTGAACGCCCGATGCCATAAACCTTACAGCGTCTTGTGTTTCTTGCTGAATGCCTTCTATCATTTTCTGGATTTTGCTAGCAGAACTTGAGCTACGGGAGGCTAAGCCCGCGAATTTCATCGGCTACAACTGAGAATTCTCACCCATGTTTACCTGTACGCTCCGCTTCAATCGAAGCATTAAGTGCCAGTAAGTTGGTTTGATTAGTGATCTCAGTAATCAAACCAATAATCTTGCCTAACACCCGGTGATCTTCGATTGCTTGTAAAAATTGGCAAAGAAATGATGTTTATTGTTTCTTTGCACACAAATATCGATGTTGATAAGGTTGTTAGATATTTGTTATGTCTAAGCTACGATTTTAAATAGCCGAAGATTTATAATGTCTTTAATGTGTTGAGTACGTCGGCAATATGCTCTTTTACTTTTACATTTCGCCATTCGTGAATCAATACACCATTAATGTCTATCAAGAAGGTGCTGCGCACAATACCCATATATTCGCGCCCGTAATTCTTTTTCAAATGTAAAACGTCGAAAAGTTTGCAGGCAGTTTCTTCAGCATCAGACAATAGTTCAAATGGAAACTCTTGTTTGGTTTTAAAGTTTTCATGCACACGAACACTGTCTCGAGATACACCAAAAATCAGCGTGTCATGTGTTGAGAATTCGGCGATATGGTCGCGAAACTCTTGACCTTCTAATGTGCAACCTGGCGTATTATCTTTGGGATAAAAATAGATAATGACATTTTTACCTCTATGTTCAGATAATCGAAAAACAGTTTCACCAGTGCTAGGTAGTTCAAAGTCTGGCACTGCTTGGTCAAGTTGTACGCTAGTCATGGAAGTTTTCCTATTTAGGCTGAGGTCAATGGTTAAAATATAGCTTATTACAAGTGCCTAGTTACGTATCAAGGGTATATCATCTGATATTCGCTTCTTGTCATCTTGTAGCTGGCAAAGTAACATGGCGGTTTATTTTTGGAGTCTTAAGATCATGTTTAGCGGCAGTATGGTAGCACTGGTCACACCTATGCGAGAAGATGGTTCGTTGGATAGTGACTGCCTGAATAATTTGATTGAGTTCCATATCAGCAATGGTACTAAGGCGATCGTGGCCGTTGGTACTACGGGTGAATCTGCTACGCTGACAGTAAAAGAACATTGCGCTGTAATTAGCCAAGTTGTCTCGCAAGTTAATGGTCGTATTTCAGTTATTGCTGGTACAGGGGCCAATTCAACGAGAGAAGCAATAGAGTTAACGCAATATGCTAAAGACTTAGGTGTTGATGCGGTGTTGTTGGTTACACCATATTATAATAGGCCTACGCAAGAAGGCTTATATTTACATTATAAAGCCATCGCAGAAGCTGTCGATATACCTCAAATTCTTTATAACGTACCTAGCCGAACAGCCTGTGATTTATTGCCAGAAACTGTCGCTCGGCTTGCTAATATTAAAAATATTATAGCTATAAAAGAAGCTACGGGCGACTTATCTCGTGTTACACAGATTAAAGCATTATGTGGCGACAAACTTGAGCTTTACACCGGTGAAGATGCCAATATCGTCGACTTTATACTAGCCGGTGGTCAAGGTGTTATTTCTGTTACTGCTAACGTTGCACCTGCATTAGTACAAGCTATGTGCGCGGCGGCGCTTGTTGGTGATGAACAAGGTGCGAGAGACATAAACAAGAAAATGGCCTTGCTGAATAAAGCATTATTTGTAGAATCTAATCCTATTCCCGTCAAATGGGCATTAGCAGAAATGGGTTTGATTCCAAAAGGCATTCGTTTGCCTATGACCGTATTGTCAGAAAAATATCATCAGTCGGTGCGTGAAGCACTAATGGCTGCCAGTTTGTTAAACTAATTTTTTAAGTGAACTTAACTACATGAAAGCTACCCGTTTAAAATATATATCTTTGGCTGTACTTCTGGCTACAACAGTCAGTGGCTGTAGTGCCTTTTCATCCTTAGATGAAGTTATACCTGACAACAGCAAAAAATATCGTAAAGCCGATACCATGCCGCCACTTGATGTACCTCCTGATTTAAGCACTAGCCGCATCAATGATGATATCGCGGGTAATCAAACTAGCACGGCCACCTACTCTGAATTTGAAGAAGCGGCGAATAATCCACTTGCTTCTAAATATAATATTACGCCAGAGACTAAACCTTCTTTGTCAGGTGAAGGTGATAAACGTCATTTAATTGTACCTGGTGATAGAGAGCAGATATGGTCTCAAATCTTAGATTTTTGGGCACAAAAAAACATTGAGGTTGTTCGTAAAGACTTACGTATTGGCTTAATGGATACTGAAACAGCACCGGACGACTATACTTACCGAGTAAGAATGGAACGTGGCGATACATCAAAAACATCTTCTGTATACGTAAGTGCTGCTACGGGTGAAGATAATGTACCAAAAAATGAAGCGATGTTACGTCAGTTAGCTGATTTCTTAGGTGTGTTGTACCAAGAACAACGAGCCCAAATTGAAGCGGTAAAACAAAGTCAGCCTCAGACAGCCACTGTTAAAACCCAGTTAATAGATGATGTCGGTGCTCAGAAAGCATTGTTAGTTGACCAAGATTTTTCTGATGTATGGAATCGTGTGGGTCGTGTTTTAGATAGCAAAGGTTTTGCTGTAGAAGATCGTGACCGTTCACGTGGCACATACTTTGTTCGCTATCTTGATCCATTGAATAATGACGAGGGTGACGAGCCAGGCTTATTAACTAAGTTGGCTTTCTGGAAGGATGATGTTGAAAAAACACCTGGTGAATTTTATTACATCAAACTTATCTCAGACGCCGAAAAAACTAAAATCGTTATTTTAGATGCAGAACAAGTAAGAACATCGTCTGATACAGCCCAACGTTTGTTAACGTTAATGCAGGAACAATTGCAACAATAATGCGATTTGCTTCGCTAGGTAGCGGAAGTAAGGGTAACGCAACACTGATTTCGCATGGAAAAACCACATTGCTTGTTGATTGTGGTTTTTCTGCGCGTGAAACTGAAAAACGTTTGCAGCGTTTATCTATGACCGCTGAACAGATAACCAGTATTGTTATTACGCATGAACATGCTGATCATATTAACGGTGTACGGGTATTAGCTAGAAAATATAATATTCCTGTCTATGCTACGGCGGGTACGGCAGGCTGTATGGCAGCTGACTTGGTTCATTTAGTAACTGAATTTAGTTGTCACGAACATTTTCAAATTAATGATATTGGTGTTGAACCTTTTCCGGTACCGCATGATGCTCGCGAACCGAGTCAATTTGTGTTTACAAATGGCCTACATAGGGTTGGATTATTGACAGATGTTGGTATGACAACACCAATTATTGAACAAGCATTATCGGGATGTGACGCCTTATTGTTAGAAGCCAATCATGATATGGATATGTTAGATAATAGTGAATATCCAGATCATTTGAAAAACCGTGTCGCTGGACGTTTAGGGCATTTAAATAATGTGCAATCAGCTAAAATATTAGAAAAAATTGATACCTCGCGTTTGCAACATATTGTTGCTATGCACTTAAGTGAAAAAAATAATTCGCCAAATATAGTGACCCCATTATTTTCACAGGCATTAGGCTGTGATCAAAGCTGGATTGGCATTGCTGATCAAGAGTTGGGTTTTGACTGGCGTGAAACGACTAATTAGTTAGAGAGTTAATTATGGAAAAAAAACAAGAGTTATATGCCGGTAAAGCGAAAAGTGTATTTGCCACGGATGATGAAGACTTTGTCATTTTAAGCTTTCGTGACGACACTTCTGCCTTTGATGGTGAACGTATTGAACAGTTGAGCCGTAAAGGTGAAGTTAATAACAAGTTTAATGCGTTTATTATGGAATATCTTGCTAAAACAGGTATCCCAACTCACTTTGAAAAGCTTCTCAATCCCACTGAATCACTAGTTAAAAATATGAATATGATTCCGGTTGAGTGTGTAGTTCGGAATGTTGCCTCTGGTAGTTTAGTACGTCGTTTAGGTGTCGAAGATGGTATGGAATTAAGCCCGCCGATATTTGAGTTTTTCCTAAAAAATGACACCTTACATGATCCTATGGTCAATGAGTTTCACATTGAAACTTTTGGCTGGGCTTCGGCTGATTCTGTCATTAAAATGAAAGCGTTAACCTTCAAAGTTAATGCTGAATTGAAGAGGTTATTTGCTGATGCTGGCTTGATATTAGTCGATTACAAACTTGAATTTGGTTTATTTAAAGGTGACGTTATTTTAGGTGATGAATTCAGTCCCGATGGTTGTCGCCTGTGGGATGCCGAAACGCGTGAGAAATTGGATAAAGATCGTTTCCGCCAAGGTTTGGGTGGTGTAATCGAAGCTTATGAAGAAGTGGCTCGCCGGATTGGCGTTCCTTTGTAAATTGAGCTAAATTCAAAGACAAAAAAATACCCGCGTTTGCGGGTATTTTTTTGTCTTTAGGAAATAACCTTCCACTTAATTAGTTCACCTGCCCTCATAGGAACGAGTGGTTGATCGCCGAATGGATAAGTCTTTGGTACCAACCATGATTCTTTTTGCAGGGTAATCGTTGCAGTATTACGTGGTAATTGATAAAAATCGGCACCAAAATGACTGGCGAAACCTTCCAATTTATCCATCGCATCAGCCGCTTCAAATGCTTCGGCATACAATTCTATTGCCGCATGACTGCTGTAAATACCAGCACAACCACAGGCATTTTCTTTTAGATGTTGTGTATGAGGCGCGCTATCTGTGCCAAGGAAAAATTTGGAATTACCACTGGTTGCCGCTTTGATAAGGGCCTGTTGATGGGTATTACGTTTTAACACTGGCAGGCAATAATTATGCGGATGTACACCACCGACTAGGAGGTCATTCCTGTTTAATAATAAATGGTGGGGTGTGATTGTGGCAGCAACATGGGCATCACTATCCAGTACAAAATCTACAGCATCTACTGTAGTTATATGCTCAAAGATAACTTTTAATGTTGGATACTCTTGTAGTAGTGGCCGCATAATCTGTTTGATAAAGACTTTTTCCCGATCAAAAATATCAATTTCTGGACTGGTCACTTCGCCATGAACAAGTAGGGGCAATTGCAAACGTTGCATTGCCGTAAGTGCTTGTGCACAGAGCTTAAGATCGGTTACACCGGCATCTGAATTGGTCGTAGCACCTGCTGGGTAGAGCTTAAATGCATGCACGATGCCACTATCATATGCTCGCTGAACTTCATCTGCAGAAGTATTGTCAGTTAGATATAACGTCATCAATGGCATGAAGTTATTGCCAGTAGGGCAGGCATCTAAAATGCGGCCACGATATTCAATCGCTAATGCTGTTGTGGTAATGGGCGGCCGTAAATTTGGCATGACGATAGCACGACTAAAATAACGTGCGGTATCAGAAACCGTTCGTTCTAATGCCGCATTATCGCGCAAGTGAAGATGCCAATCGTCTGGTTGGGTAAGAGTTAACTGTGTGATGTGTGATTTAGTCATAGACGTGAATTATGCCATAGCTATATAATAAACGGATATTTTTACTTATAAAGCCCCGCTAAGTAAATGGCTTTTCCCTCAGTTCTTCTTGACCTAAAGTGGCATTCCAAGTACATTTAGACGTTTTATATTTTTGTTCATATCTATCGTTACGGCGATTCAAAGGGGAACACGTGGAATTAAGCGGTGCCGAAATTCTTGTTCGTAGTTTAAAAGACGAAGGTGTTGAATTCTTGTTTGGTTATCCTGGTGGTTCAGTGCTTCATATTTATGATGCACTTTATCGACAAGATGACGTCAAACATATTCTAGTACGCCACGAACAAGCTGCAACTCATGCTGCTGATGGTTATGCGCGCGCAACAGGTAAACCAGGTGTTGTTTTGGTTACATCTGGTCCAGGCGTCACTAATGCTGTAACGGGCATAGCCACCGCTCATATGGATTCTATCCCTATGGTTGTTATCACTGGTCAAGTTCCATCGGCAGTGATTGGTAGTGATGCTTTTCAAGAAGTCGATGCTGTGGGGATTACTCGTCCATGTGTAAAACATAACTTTTTGGTTAAAGATGTTACTAAATTAGCTGAAACTATCAAAAAAGCGTTTTATGTTGCGACGACGGGACGTCCTGGACCTGTCGTTATTGACGTGCCAAAAGATATGACTGATCCAACCATTAAAATACCTTATCACTACCCTGATAAAGTAACGATGCGCTCATACCAACCGACTATTAAAGGTCATTCAGGCCAGATTAAACGTGCAGTTGATTTATTATTAACGGCCAAAAAACCAATGATATATTCTGGTGGTGGTGTTGTACTTGGTAATGCTTCGGAAGAATTACGTACCTTTGTACGTCATCTTGGCTATCCGATTACCCAAACATTAATGGGTTTGGGTTCTTATCCAGCAAGTGATCCACAAAGTCTTGGTATGTTAGGTATGCACGGAACCTACGAAGCCAATATGGCAATGCATGACTGTGACGTATTGATTGCTATTGGTGCTCGATTTGATGACCGTGTAACTGGCAAGATCGCTGAATTTTGCCCAGATGCAAAAATTATTCATATTGATATTGATCCTTCTTCAATCTCAAAAACGATCACGGTTGATATTCCGATTGTGGGTGAGGTTTCTGGTGTTTTACAAGAAATGAATCATCTTTTGGTAACTGGTAAAAAAGAACCTAAGAAAAAAGCACTAGCCGAATGGTGGAAAACGATTAACGCTTGGCGTGCTACTAACTGCATGAATTATGATCGCAGTAGCGAACATATAAAACCACAGCGTGCAATTGAAATAGTACATGAGATCACCGGTGGTGATGCTTACATCACCTCTGATGTAGGACAACATCAAATGTGGGCGGCCCAGTATTATGGTTTTGAAAAACCTAATCGTTGGATAAATTCTGGCGGCCTAGGTACTATGGGCTTTGGTTTACCCGCTGCTATGGGCGTACAATTGGCATATCCAGAGGCTACCGTTGCCTGTGTAACGGGTGAAGGTAGTATTCAAATGTGTATTCAGGAATTATCTACCTGTTTGCAATATGGCTTACCGATTAAAATCATTGCTTTAAATAATCGTTACTTAGGCATGGTTCGCCAGTGGCAGGAATTTTTCTATGAAAATCGTTATTCGTCGTCTTACATGGAATCATTACCTGATTTCGTGAAATTGGCAGAAAGTTATGGGCATGTTGGTATTCGAATTGAAGATCCTAAAGATTTGCAGGCAGAACTTGAAAGAGGGTTTGCAATGAAAGATCGTTTAGTATTTTTCGATATCGTTACCGACCAAACTGAAAATGTTTATCCGATGATTCGAGCCGGTAAAGCGCATAACGAAATGCATTTATCACCATATGGTGGTGAGTTGCCACAAGATCCACAAAGGGAGTTGTCGTAATGCGTCATATCATTTCAATTTTAATTGAAAACGAAGCAGGCGCATTATCAAGAGTAGCGGGTTTATTTTCAGCTCGCGCTTATAATATTGAATCATTAACGGTTGCGCCGACAGAAGACCCAACTCTGTCACGGATGACTATCGTGACTGAAGGTACCGATCGTATTGTGGAACAAATCATCAAACAACTTAACAAGTTAATAGATGTTGTTAAGTTATTGGATTTGTCAGAAGGCCCCCATATCGAACGTGAAATGATGCTGATAAAAGTTAAAGCAGCGACAATGGCTCAACGAGAAGATGTTAAGCGTCTGTCCGATATTTTTCGCGGCAATATTATCGATGTCACGCCAACGACATTTACGATTGAACTGACAGGATCGGGTCAAAAAATAGATTCTTTTATTGAAGCATTGGCTGAACATAAGATTATTGAAACTGTACGGTCCGGCGTGTCGGGTATTGGACGCGGCGAGAAAAGTTTGCAGGTATAATCTGCACACCCAATTAAATTTTTAAAGTATTTAAGGAATTAAGTAATGAGTTTGAATATGTATTACGATAAAGATTGTGACTTGTCTATCATCAAAGGGATGAAAGTTACGATTGTTGGATATGGTTCACAAGGCCATGCACATGCCTGCAACTTGAAAGATTCTGGTGTAGACGTCACTGTTGCACTGCGTCCAGGTTCATCTTCTATCGCAAAAGCGGAAGCTCATGGCTTAAAAGTTACTGATACACCGACTGCTGTTGCAAGCGCAGATTTGGTCATGATCTTAACGCCTGATGAGTTCCAATCACAATTATATAAAGAAGAAATCGAACCTAACTTGAAAAAAGGTGCCGTTTTAGCCTTTGCTCACGGTTTTGCGATTATCTACAAACAAGTACTTCCACGTGCTGATTTAGACGTTATTATGATCGCACCTAAAGCGCCAGGTCATACAGTACGTAGTGAGTTTGTTCGTGGTGGTGGTATTCCTGATTTGATCGCTATTGAACAAGATGCTTCAGGCAACGCTAAAGCAATTGCTTTATCTTATGCTTCTGGTATTGGTGGTGGCCGAACAGGTATCATCGAAACAACATTCCGGGATGAAACTGAAACTGACTTATTCGGCGAACAAGCTGTTTTATGTGGTGGTGCGGTTGAATTAGTAAAAGCTGGTTTTGAAACATTGACAGAAGCAGGTTATGCTCCTGAAATGGCATATTTCGAATGTTTGCATGAATTAAAATTGATTGTAGATCTAATGTATGAAGGCGGTATCGCTAACATGAACTACTCAATTTCTAACAATGCTGAATATGGCGAATATGTTACTGGCCCTAAAATCATCAATGAAGAAAGCCGTTGGGCAATGCGTGAAGCATTGAAAAATATTCAAGAAGGTAAATACGCAAAACAATTTATCCTTGAAGGCCAAACTGGCTATCCAGAAATGACTTCAATGCGCCACATTAACGCAGAACATCCAATTGAAAAAACAGGTGCCAAATTGCGTGCTTTGATGCCTTGGATTCAAAAGATTGTTGATAAAGATAAAAACTAATCATCAATAATTTGCTTTAACAACGGGGGCTGATATGTAAATATCAGCCCCCGTTTTTTTAAAGTAAGCTTACTGTTTGATACTCCGGTTAAATTGGCTAAATTGCTTTTCTAATACCGCACCGTAAAATGAATTTTGCTGTCCATATGCTGATCTGGTTTGCGAGTAAGTAACCGCATTGGCGGAGTCAATTTTCATATTCGCTTCCTGTATCGCGAGAACGGCGTGAGCGAGTGAGTTGTTTTTTTCGCTTTCGTGAGTATAGACTGAAGCCACTTTCGTGTACTCTTGGGGCTGAGCATTCATCGCATTTATTTCGAGAACAGCCTTAGATAGCGAATTAGTCGTTGGTTGAATAACAGGACTTCCCCAAGCAACATTGGATAACATAAAAGTGGAAAGTATGATTATGGGTACGTTTTTCATTTTATTAACCTCTAACAATTAAAGACATCAAGCAAAATTTACGCTCGTATAATCTAATAGACTAGATGAAAGCCAAAATGTTACAAAAAGGCTGATGATGAAATATTTGCCACGACTTTGTCTGCTATCATTACGCAATTATTTAATAACGCCTATGGAAATCAAGTTATGGTAGAAAAAGCAAAACAACAGAATCGGGGTATTTATTTATTACCGAACCTATTTACAACTGCAGGCTTATTTGCTGGATTTTATGCGATTGTTGCTGCTATTCGAGGTGACTTTGAATCAGCAGCCATTGCTATTTTCATTGCCATGATAATGGATGGTCTTGACGGTCGAATTGCTCGTATGACAAATACGCAAAGTGATTTTGGTGCTGAATATGACAGCCTTGCTGATATGGTTTCATTTGGTTTAGCGCCTGCCTTAGTTATCTTTCAATGGTCATTACTAGATATGGGCAAGTTTGGCTGGATGGTGGCATTTATTTATGCGGCTTGTGGCGCTTTACGCCTAGCCCGATTTAATACTCAGCTGGGTATTGAAGATAAACGCTACTTTCAAGGCTTACCAAGTCCTGCCGCTGCGGCATGTTTAGCTGGGTGGGTCTGGGCGGGCACCAGCAATGATATTGATCCTGCATTAATGACAGCTATAGCTTTACCACTTACTTTTGTGGCGGGCATATTAATGGTCAGTACGGTAAGGTATTCAAGTTTCAAAGAGCTTGATTTACATGGCAAAGTACCTTTCGTGGTTATGCTGGTACTAGTATTAATCTTTGCTTTAGTCGCTATTGACCCACCGCTTATCTTGTTTGGTAGCTTTGCGTTATACGCCTTATCAGGACCTGTGCTGACATTAATTAAACTACGTCAACATCGTGCAGAACGCCAGCAAGAAAAATAAGTTGATTACATCGCGTGCTTTATTCGGTAATTGACTGATTTAAAACTACGTTAATCATCAACACTAAAGGATTTTACTTCCCTGTTGGTGTGACGATGTTTTTTTCAGCCAATATGTCCATTATCAAAACATCGCATGAGCCACAGCCAGTAGCAGCACCCGTTGCAGATGCAATTTTCTCAAAACTGTCTTTACCATCCTTGATTAACTGATGGATTTTTGCCTTTGTGGTGCCACTGCAGTCACAAATTATTTCTTCAGGTTGGTCGGTCATAGATAATTTCAAACTACGTTAGGTTTTAGTTAGTATAGAAGGGGTACAAATGATAACACTTTATGGTAGCTCTCAGTCTAGGTCATTTCGTACATTATGGGCCTTAGAAGAAGCTGAACTCTCTTATGAATATACCAAAATAAAAATAGGTAGCCAAGACAAAAATGGTAGCCAGACAGTCCAGTACAAGACCATTAATCACCAGGGTAAAGTTCCGACACTAGTCGATGACGAACTTATTATTACTGAAAGTGCTGCAATACTGAATTACATTGCTATGCTAGCACCGGATAAAAAGCTTATACCAATAAACGATGTTAAGTTGAGAGCAAGCTATGACGACATTAGTTTTTTTGTCCTCGCTGATTTAGAGCAACCATTATGGACTTATGGCAAACATAGTTTTGTCTTACCCAAAGAATTAAGGTTGCCAGAAATAAAGAAAACGACCGAATATGAGTTTGCAAGATCCATCGATGCATTACAGCATTATTTAGAGAATAAAGACTATGCTATAAACAACCGTTTTACGATGGCTGATATTCTAATTGCTCATACATTACACTGGGCTGGAAGTGCTCAATTTACAGTACCGGATAATTTAAGAAACTATGCTCAGCGAATGTATCAACGTCCAGCTTGTCAGCAGGCATTGCTTAAAGCTTTCTAAGCAAAAAAATATTAACCGAGTCTAGTAGAAACCGCGAGGAATAATGCAGGGAATCATACTGGCTGTTGCAGCCTATACCATCTGGGGAATTTTCCCTCTTTTTTTCAGCTATCTGAGTGACATTGCTCCGATTGAAGTTGTTACGCATCGTATTATCTGGTCGTTAGTCGCCATGCTACTTATTGGCTTATTATTAAGACGATGGGGTAAATTATTCACTGCATTAACAGATAAAAAGCTTATCGCTTGGATGGGATTATCGGCGCTGCTAATCGGCATCAATTGGATGACCTATATTTGGGCTGTTGCCAATCATCGCGTATTAGAATCGAGTTTGGGCTACTTCATGACACCTGTTGTCAGCTTAATACTTGCTAGGCTTTTTTTTAAAGAACGTCTTCATCCACTGCAGGCATGGGCTGGATTTTTTGCGGTCGTCGCCGTTATTTGGGAGTTTATCAGCCTAGGAACAATACCTTGGATAAGCCTTGTGCTTGCGGTTGCTTTTGCTTTTTATGGTGTGGTGAGAAAACATTGTAAAGTTGATGGTATCAGCGGTTTGACGATAGAAATGTTCTGGTTATTACCACTAGGAATGGGCTGGATTGCATGGCAATTTTTTGATCAACATAATGACCTTGCTTTTGGTAGTAGCCAAACGGTAACCTTGCTATTGATTAGTTCAGGCTTTCTTACTGCTTTGCCTTTAGTTCTATTCGCTATGGCGGCACGTCGCGTTGACCTGTCTATCGTTGGTTTTATTATGTATATTAACCCATCGATTCAGTTCTTGATTGCTGTCTTTGTGCTTAATGAATCTTATCCATCACAAAGAATGGTGACGTTTTGTATTATCTGGTTTGCCTTAATATTATTTATGATGGGCTTATGGAAAATGCGTAAAGAACCGTAAAATTAAGTCGTTTTTCTCGTAAATATATCAATAAATTCTACGGCGAAATAACTAGCCTGCGAAACTTAGAGAAGCAAGTCCAATTATCGCCATCGGACAATATTGATTGAATAAAACCGT